>NZ_JBIAFA010000006.1:0-324812 GCF_042869015.1 Brevundimonas sp. NPDC007368
GCCCGTCTCCGAGCGAGCGGCGGATATACGGACACCACCCCGAGTCCACAAGCCCTGAATGACAGTTTCACAAACTATCTCAACGAACGAGAGTCCCGGAAAGGATGCGGCCGCTGACCGCCACGCCCCTGCACATACAGGGAGACTGCAGCCCCGCCCCTAGGCCTCCCCACTCAGCGCACAACAGCCCTCGCCACCCCCGCGCTGAGGCCGCCCGCCCCGGTGGAGCCGAGCCCGCCAGACCCACACAATAATAGGCCCGCCGCCACGACGCGGTAAAATGTTGCGCCGAGGACACCGCTTCAGAGCACAGACGCGCGCTGGAAGGACCGAAAGACGGCATGACGCACTTTTATTCCACATTCGGGCCGCTGCGGGTTGCAACGCAGCATCGACGGCGGCATAAGAGCGCCCAGTTGAAAGGTTCTCCTGTGTCCCACCGCGCCGCCACTGCTGCGATCCTGAGCCCCGCGAAAGCGGCGGCTGATCTGCGCGTGCTGTCGCTGGGCGTACTCCTTCTTTCGGTAATTCTTATTCCGCTTAGCCGAGCGGTGTGGATGCCTGCGACCTGACCTGACCCCGTCAAAATCGCCCGCTTCACCCCGCTCCCTCCCGGCAGCGGGGTTTTTCATGTGCTCAGCCCAGACCCGACAGACAGAAACTTCCAATAACCCGATGACCAAGACGCCAGGCAGCAATAATCGACCCAATACGCGCAGTTCGGCCGTCACCCAGGGCCCGAACCGCGCCGCCGCGCGCTCCTATCTGCGGGCGGCGGGCATGCAGGACGCCGACTTCGACAAGCCGATGATCGCCATCGTCAACACCTGGTCGACCGTCACGCCGTGCAACATGCACTTGGATCGCCTGGCCAAGGACGTCCGCGCCGGCATCATCGCGGCGGGCGGCTATCCCGTCGACTTCAACACCATCGTCGTCACCGACGGCATCTCCATGGGCACGGCGGGCATGAAGGCCTCGTTGATCAGCCGCGAGGTCGTCGCCGACTCCATCGAGCTGGCGGTCGAGGGCCATCAGCTGGACGGCGTCGTCTGCATCGTCGGCTGCGACAAGACCATCCCGGCGGCGGCCATGGCCCTGGCGCGGATGGATATCCCCGGCCTGGTCTATTACGGCGGCACCATCCTGCCCGGCCGGATCGGCGAGAAGGAGGTCTCGGTCCAGGAGGTGTTCGAGGCCATCGGCGCCCACGGCGCGGGCGCCCTGTCCGACGAGGGCCTGAAGGCGGTCGAGAGCGCGGTCTGCCCCGGCGCCGGCGCCTGCGGCGGTCAGTTCACGGCCAACACCATGGCCATGGCCCTGTCGATCATGGGCATCAGCCCCATGGGCGCCAATGACGTCCCCGCCGTCGATCCCGGCAAGCGCGCGGAAGGCGAGCGCTGCGGTCGCCTGATCGTCGAGCGCGTCTTCGCCGGCGACACCGCCCGAAAATACATCACCAAGGCCAGCCTGAAGAACGCCGCCGTCGCCGTCTCGGCCTCGGGCGGATCGACCAACGCCGTCATGCACCTGACCGCCATCGCCGCCGAGGCCGGCGTCGACTTCGGCATCGAGGACTGCCACCAGGCCTGCGTCGAGGCCCCGGTCATCTGCGACCTGAAGCCCGGCGGCCGCTTCCTGGCCTCGCACCTGTTCGCGGCGGGCGGCACGCGTCTGGTCGCCCAGCGGCTGGCCGAGGCGGGCAAGATCGTCAACACGCCGACCGTCAGCGGCCGCAGCCTGTTCGCCGAAGCCGCCGAGGCCGAGGAGACGCCCGGCCAGCAGGTCGTCACCAGCATGGACGCCCCGGTCATGGCGCGCGGCTCCTACGCCGTCATCTATGGCGACGTGGCCCCCGAAGGCGCGGTCATCAAGCTGACCGGCCACAAGGTCGACCGCTTTGAAGGCCCCGCCGCCGTCTTCGACTGCGAGGAGGACGCCTTCCACGCGGTTCAGGACGGCTCGGTCGGCGAAGGCGACGTCATCATCATCCGCTACGAAGGACCCAAGGGCGGTCCCGGCATGCGCGAGATGCTGCAGGTCACCGCCGCCCTGAAGGGCCGCAAGGTCGAGAACGTCGCCCTGCTGACCGACGGCCGCTTCTCGGGCGCCAGCTACGGCTTCGTCGCCGGCCACGTCTCGCCCGAAGCGGCGGTCGGCGGCCCGATTGCTCTTATTCGCGATGGCGATCCGATCGTCATCGACGTCACCAACCGAAGGATCGACGTGCTCGTCGATCTGGAGGCGCGCCGGGCGGACTTCGCCCCCAACCGTGTCCGCCCGGCGCAAGGCGTTTTCGCGAAATACCGCGCCGCCGTCGCCTCCGCCTCGCAAGGGGCCGTGACCATCCCCAATCCGCCGCCGGCTCAAACCGCCGAAACCTATTCCAACGCCGCCATCTCTGAGGACGCCTGACCCATGGCCATCACCATCTACACCAACGACGACATCAAGCCGGGCGCCATCGCCGGCCAGCGCATCGCCGTCATCGGCTATGGCTCGCAGGGCCGCGCCCACGCCCAGAACCTGAAGGACTCGGGCCATGACGTCATCGTCGGCGTTCGCCACGGCGGCACGGGCTGGAAGCACGCCACCGCCGACGGCGTCCCCACCGCCGAGCCGGCCGAGGCCGTTCGCGGCGCCGACATCATCGCCATCCTGACCCCGGACATGATCCAGAACGAGGTCTATCGCGACATCATCGAGCCCAACGCCAAGCCGGGCGCCGCCCTGCTGTTCGCCCACGGCTTCTCGATCATCTACGACCGCATCACGCCGCGCGACGACATGGACGTCATCCTGGTCGCCCCCAAGGGTCCGGGAGATCTGGTCCGCCGCGAGTTCGCCCGTGGCCGCGGCGTCCCCTCGCTGTTCGCCATCGAGAAGGACGCGACCGGCAAGGCGCGCGACCGCGCCATGGGCTACGCCAAGGGCATCGGCGGCGCGACCGGCGGCCTGCTGGAGACCAGCTTCCGCGAAGAGACCGAAACCGACCTGTTCGGCGAACAGGCTGTGCTGTGCGGCGGTGCCAAGGAGCTGGTCATCTCGGGCTTCAACACCCTGGTCGAAGCCGGCTACCAGCCCGAGATCGCCTACTTCGAATGCCTGCATGAGCTGAAGCTGATCGTGGACCTGTTCTACGAGGGCGGCATCTCCAAGATGCACCACTTCATCTCGGAAACGGCCAAGTGGGGCGCCGTCGCCTCGGGCCCGCGCGTCATCACCGACGAGACCCGCGCCCGCATGAAGGAGGTCCTGACCGAGATCCAGGACGGCACCTTCGCCCGCAACTGGATCGCCGAGAACGAGACCGGCAAGCCGCAGTACCAGGCCTGGCTGGACGCGGATCGCCAATCCCACATCGAACAGACGGGCGCCCGCCTGCGCGAGCGGATGGCCTGGCTGCAGACCCCCAAGTCTGAAGCCGCCTGACCCGCACATATATAAAGAGAGACTGACCCGATGAGCGCCGTCGCGCCCGCCCCGAAACCCGCCTCCGCCCCGGCGTCCGTGAACGACACGGCCACCGGCGCGCGCCTGCTCGTCTCCAGCCTGGAGCGGATGGGCGTGGAGGTGGTCTTCGGCTACCCCGGCGGCGCCATCATGCCCATCTATGACGCCCTGACCGGCACGGGCCTGAAGCATATCCTGGTCCGCCACGAACAGGGCGCGGCCTTCGCCGCCGACGCCTATGCCCGCGCCTCGGGCAAGGTCGGCGTCTGCATGGCCACCTCCGGCCCCGGCGCCACCAATCTGATCACCGGCATCGCCAACGCCATGATGGATTCTGTGCCGATGGTCTGCATCACCGGCAACGTCCCCCAGGGCGTCATGGGCACCGACGCCTTCCAGGAGATCGACATCCTGGGCGTCACCCTGCCGATCGTGAAGCACTCTATATTGGTGCGCGACGCGGCCGAGATTCCGGCCGCCGTCGAACAGGCCTTCCACATCGCCGCCTCGGGCCGTCCCGGTCCGGTCCTGGTCGACCTGCCAAAAGACGTCCAGTTCGCCACGGCGACCGCCCCCTTCGGCTTCAACATCCCCAATGAGACCGCCGACGTCGACCACGACGCCATCGCCGAGGCCGAACGCTTCATCCGCGCCGCTGAACGACCCCTGATCTACATCGGCGGCGGGGTGAAGATCGGCCGCGCGACCGAGGCCGTCCGCACCTTCGCCGAGACCACCGGCATCCCGACCGTCTCCACCCTGAACGCCCTGGGCACGGTCGCCACCGACGCCCCGGGCTATCTGGGCATGCTGGGCATGCACGGCACGCGCGCCGCCAACGAAGCGGTCCAGGCGTCCGACCTGCTGATCGTCCTGGGCGCCCGTTTCGACGACCGCGCCACGGGCAAGCTGGCCGAGTTCGCGCCCCACGCCCGCGTCGTCCATTTCGACGTCGACGCCTCCGAGATCGGCAAGCTGCGCGAGACCCATGTCGCGGTCGCCGGCGAGCTGAAGCCGGGCGTCGAGGCCCTGACCGCGCGTCTGGCGACGGCGTCTCTGGCCATCGATCCCTGGGTCATCCGCTGCGCCACGACCGCCGAGCGTCACGCCGCCCGCTATGACGCACCTGGCGAAGGCGTCTATGCGCCCGCCCTGCTGAAGCAATTGTCAGAAGCCGCCGGCGACCGCTTCGTCGCCGCCTGCGACGTCGGCCAGCATCAGATGTGGGCGGCTCAACATTGCCGCTTCTCCAAGCCGGAAGCCCACATCACCTCGGGCGGTCTGGGGGCCATGGGCTTCGGCCTGCCCGCCGGTCTGGGCGCCAAGCTGGCCGATCCGTCGGCCACGGTCGTCACCATTGCCGGCGACGGCGGCTTCATGATGAACATCCAGGAGCTGGCGACCCTGAAGCGCTACGGCGTCGCCCTGAAGATCGTCCTGCTGGACAACTCCTCGCTGGGCCTGGTGCGCCAGTGGCAGGAGCTGTTCTTCGAGGAGAACTATTCCGAGGTCGACCTGTCCGACAACCCGGACTTCGTGAAGGTGGCCGAGGCCTTCCGCATCGAGGCCTTCCGCATCGACCAACGCGATCAGGTCGAGGCCGGCATCGCCCGTCTGCTGGCCGCCGACGGCCCCTGCCTGGCCCACGTCGTCATCAACCCCAAAGAGAACGTCTGGCCTCTGGTTCCGCCGGGCAAGAGCAACGCTGAAATGATGGAAGGCGCATGAGCATGAGCGACACCATTCACATCCAGATCGACCGGGCCGACGGCTCGCTTCAGCGTCTCATCGGCCTGGTGGAACGCCGCGGCTTCCACATCGACGGCATGAGCATGGCTGACGAAGGCCCCTCGCGCCGCATCGCCCTGACCGTGCGCGGGCGCGACGCCGCGCGCTCCATCGACAATCTGGGTTGCCAGATCGACCGCCTGTTCGGCGTCGCTCGCATCAGCACCCCTGCCTATCAGTCCGAGGCCGCCTAATGTCCCGAGTAGAACGAGTATCCAGAACCGCCGAGATTACGGCGTCGGATCCCAACCGCGTCATCATCTTCGACACCACCCTGCGCGACGGCGAACAGGCCCCCGGCTTCTCCATGTCGGCCGAGGCCAAGCTGAAGATGGCCCATGTCCTGCGCGACCTGGGCGTGGACGTGATCGAGGC
Organism: Brevundimonas sp. NPDC007368; assembly: GCF_042869015.1. Taxonomy (NCBI): domain Bacteria; kingdom Pseudomonadati; phylum Pseudomonadota; class Alphaproteobacteria; order Caulobacterales; family Caulobacteraceae; genus Brevundimonas; species Brevundimonas sp. NPDC007368. Next base: position 5,617 of record NZ_JBIAFA010000006.1, read on the forward strand.
CGGCTTCGCCGCCGCCTCGCCGGGCGACGAGGAATGCATCCGACGCGTCTGCGGCGAGATCGAGGGACCGATCTTCGCCTCGCTGAACCGCGCCAACGAGAAGGACATCGACGCCTCGTTCCGGGCTCTGGCGCCGGCGCCCAAATCGCATCGCCGCTGCCACGTCTTCCTGGCCACCAGCCCGATCCACCGCTCGGCCAAGCTGCGGATGAGCACCAACGAGGTGCTGGCCACCATCTCGCGCACGGTGGAATACGCCGCCTCGATGTTCGACGACGTCGAGTTCTCGGCCGAGGACGCCTTCCGCACCGAGCCCGAGTTCCTGGCCGAGGCCCTGATGGCCGCCGCCGATGCGGGCGCCCAAACGCTGAACGTGCCCGACACCGTCGGCTACGCCACGCCGGAAGAAGCGCGCCAGCGCTTCGCCTATCTGGACGGGATCATCCGTCCGCGACACGCCGACATCATCTTCTCGTCGCACGCGCACAACGACCTGGGCCTGGCCGTGGCCAACTCCCTGGCCGCCGTCGAGGGCGGCGCGCGTCAGATCGAGGGCGCGATCAACGGCATCGGCGAACGGGCCGGCAACGCCTCGATCGAGGAGATCATCATGGCCCTGCGCACCCGCGCGGACCGCTATGGCGTCACCGTATCCGCCGAGAGCCGCCATCTGGTGCGCGCCTCGCAGACCCTGCGCGAAGTGACCGAGACGGTCATCGCCCGCAACAAGGCCATCGTCGGCCTGAACGCCTTCGCCCACGAGGCCGGGATCCACCAGCACGGCATGATGGCCGACGCCCGCACCTACGAGATCATGCGTCCCGAGGACGTCGGTTTCGAGGGCAGCTACTTCGTGCTGGGCAAGCATTCCGGCCGCCACGCGGTCGGCAAGCGGGCCGAGGCCCTGGGCCATGTGCTGGAAGGCCAGCGCCTGGCCGACGTCTTCGCCGGCTTCAAACAACGCGCCGACCAGATCGGCGAAATCAATGACGCGGAGCTGACCGCCATCATCACGGCTGTGACAGCCGCCGGCGCCTCCGCACAAATGGACAAGACCTATGCAACCGCTGGCTAAGAATATCTGGATCAACGGCGACCTGACGCCCTGGGCCGACGCCAAGATCCACGTCATGAGCCATGCCCTGCACTACGGCACCTCGGTGTTCGAGGGCATCCGTGTCTATGACACCCCCAACGGCCCGTGCGGCTTTCGACTGACCGACCACATCCGCCGCCTGTTCGACAGCGCGCGCATCTATCACTTCCCCCTGCCCTTCACCGAGGACGAGCTGGTCCAGGCCTGCAAGGACGTGGTCAGTTCCGAGGGCCTGCGTTCGGCCTACCTGCGCCCGCTGGCCTTCCTGGGCGAGTGCGGCATGGGCGTGACCCCGTCGCCGGAAAGCATCCGCACCGACGTCATGATCTCGGCCTTCCCCTGGGGCGCCTATCTGGGCGAGGAAGCCTTGGAGAAGGGCGTCGACGCCTGCGTCTCCAGCTGGAACCGCGTCGCTCCGAACACCATCCCGGCGGGCGCCAAGGCGGGCGGCAACTATTTGTCCGGCTACCTGATCGGCCGTGAAGCCCGCGTCGGCGGCTTCGGCGAAGGCATCGCCCTGGGCGTCGACGGCCGCCTGTCTGAAGGCGCCGGCGAGAACCTGTTCGTGGTCAAGGACGGGGTGCTGATGACGCCCCCCGCCGCCGCCTCCATCCTGCAGGGCATCACGCGCGACAGCGTGATGAAGCTGGCGCGCGGTCTGGGCTACGAAGCCCGCGAGCAGATCCTCCCGCGCGAAGCTCTCTACGTCGCCGACGAAGTCTTCATGACCGGCACCGCCGCCGAGATCACTCCGGTGCGCTCCATCGACGGCATCACGACCCGCGCCGCCGGCCCCGGCCCGATCACGAAGGCGGTCAACAAGGCCTTCCGCGGCCTGTTCGACGGCACGACGCCCGACCGCTTCGGCTGGCTGGAGCCCATCCACGACACCGCCATCGTCGCCACGAAAGAACGCGTGCATGAGCCCGCCTAAGACCGGCCCGAAAACCCTGTACGAAAAGGTCTGGGACCGGCACGTCGTCGTGCCGGAAACGGCCGAAACGCCGGGCGTCATGTATGTGGACCTGCATCTGGTTCACGAGGTCACCTCGCCCCAGGCCTTTTCCGAAATCGAGGCGCGCGGACTGAAGGTCCGCCGCCCCGACCGCACCTTCGCCACCCTGGACCACTCCACCCCGACCCTGCCCGCCGGGCCGGACGGCCAGCGGCCCTATTTCACCCAGGCCGCCAAGGCCCAGGTCGAGACCCTGGAGACCAACTGCGCCCGCCACGGCGTTGAGCTGGCCGGCTGGGATTCCGACCAGCGCGGCGTCGTCCACGTCATGGGGCCTGAACTGGGCCTGACCCAGCCGGGCATGACCGTGGTCTGCGGCGACAGCCACACCGCCACCCACGGGGCCTTCGGCGCCCTGGCATTCGGCATCGGCACCTCCGAGGTCGGCCATGTTCTGGCGACCCAGTGTCTGTTGCAGCGCCGCGCCAAATCCATGCGCGTGACCGTCGATGGCCGTCTGCGTCCCGGCGTCTCGGGCAAGGATGTCGCCCTGGCCGTCATCGCCGCCATCGGCTTCGGCGGCGGCACCGGCTACGTCATCGAATACGCCGGCGAGGCCGTGCGATCGCTGGACATGGAAGGGCGCATGACCCTGTGCAACATGTCCATCGAGGCAGGCGCGCGGGCGGGCATGATCGCCCCCGACCGCGTCACCATCGACTGGCTGCGCGGCCGCAAACACGTCCCCGCCGACTATGAGAGCGCCGCCGCCGACTGGCTGAGTCTGGCCTCCGACCCCGGCGCGACCTTCGACAAGGAAGTCGTGCTGGACGGCGCCGCCATCCGCCCGATGGCCACCTGGGGCACCACCCCCGACGCGGGCGCTCCCGTCGGCGCGCCCGTCCCGCAACCGCGCTCGGACTCGGACCGCAAGGCCATCGACTACATGGGCTTCACCGCCGGCGAGGCGACGACCGGCCACAAGGTCGACGTGGTCTTCATCGGCAGTTGCACCAACGGCCGCCTGCCCGACCTGCGCGCCGCCGCCGACGTCCTGCGCGGCCGCAAGGTCCAGCCGGGCGTGCGGATGCTGGTCGTTCCCGGCTCCGAGGCCGTGCGTCGCGACGCCGAGGCCGAGGGTCTAGACAAGGTCTTCACCGAGGCCGGCGCCGAATGGCGCATCCCCGGCTGCTCCATGTGCATCGCCATGAACGGCGATTTCGTCGCTCCCGGTCAGTTGGCGGTCTCGACCTCCAACCGCAATTTCGAAGGCCGCCAGGGCAAGGGCGCCCGCACCATCCTGGCCAGCCCGGCGACCGCCGCGGCCAGCGCCGTCGCCGGCGTCCTGACCGACCCGCGCGCCTATCTGGAGGCCGCTCATGTCTGAGCCCTTTAAAACGCTGACGTCGCAGACCCTGACGCTGAGCCAGGCCAATATCGACACCGATCAGATCATCCCGGCGCGCTTCCTGACCACCACGACGCGCGAGGGTCTGGGCACCCACGCCTTCTATGACTGGCGCTATGAAGCCGACGGCTCGCCCAAGCCCGAGTCCGTGCTGAACCGCATCGACCCGAGCGAGCACCGCATCCTGCTGGCCGGCCCCAACTTCGCCTGCGGCTCGTCGCGCGAGCACGCGCCCTGGGCCCTGCTGGACTATGGCTTTCGCGCGGTGATCTCGACCGAGATCGCCGACATCTTCACCTCCAACGCGCTGAAGAACGGCCTGCTGCCCATCGTCGTCGATCAGGCGACCTGGGACGACCTGGCCGCCCACCCGGAACAGGCCGTCACCGTCGATCTGGAAGCCGGCGAGATCCGTCGCGGCAACGTCGCCCCCGTCCCCTTCAAGGTCGAGGCCTTCGCCCGCCAGTGCCTGCTCGACGGGGTCGACACCCTCGGCTGGCTGCAAGCGAAGCTGCCCTACGTCGAAACCTTTGAACGCCTGCGCCAAGATTCCTATCAGCCGGAGACCGCCTGATGCCCCACCATGAAGCCCACCCCGCTCCCCGTACCTTCAACATCGTGGTCCTGCCCGGCGACGGCGTCGGGCCTGAGGTTGCCCTGGCCGCAGAGCGCGTCCTGACCTGCATCGGCGATATCTACGGCCACCGCTTCGACTTCACCGAGCACCTGATCGGCGGCGCCGCCATCGACGCGACCGGGGAGGCCCTGCCCGAGGACACCAAGGCCGCCTGCCTGGCCTCCGACGCCGTCCTGCTGGGCGCGGTCGGCGGTCCCAAGTGGGACGGCGCCCCGGTCCGCCCTGAACAGGGTCTGCTGGCCATCCGCAAGGCCATGGGCCTGTACGCCAATCTGCGCCCGCTGCAGGTCTCGCCGGTCCTGGCCCACCGCTCCCCGCTGAAGAAGGAGATCGTCGAGGGCGTCGATCTGATCGTCTTCCGCGAACTGACCAGCGGCGTCTATTTCGGCGAGAAGACCCGCACCGCGACCAGCGCCTCGGACCTGTGCGTCTATACGGTCGAGGAGATCGAACGCGTCGCCCGCGCCGCCTTCCAGGCCGCTGCTCAGCGTCGCGGCAAGGTCACTTCGGTCGACAAGGCCAATGTCATGGAGACCAGCCGCCTGTGGCGCGAGGTGGTGACCCGCATCCACGCCGAGGAATATCCGCAGATCACCCTGGAACACGCCCTGGTCGACTCCATGGCCATGCACCTGATCAGGAAGCCGCGCGACTACGACGTCATCCTGACCGAGAACATGTTCGGCGACATCCTGTCGGACGAGATCTCGGTGCTGGGCGGCTCCATCGGCCTGCTGCCCTCGGCCTCGCTGGGCGCGGACGGCCCCGGCCTGTTCGAGCCGATCCATGGCTCGGCCCCGGACATCGCCGGTCAGGATCTGGCCAACCCGGTCGGCATGGTGCTGTCAGCGGCCATGATGCTGCGCCACAGCTTCGATCTGGAGGACGAAGCGGACTCGATCGAAGCCGCCGTTGCGGCGGTTCTGGCCTCGGGCGCGGTCACCGCCGATCTGGGCGGCGCCCTGGGCACGGTCGAGGCCACCCGCGCCATCGTCGACGCCATCCGCGCCATCCACTGGGCCGCCGCCCGCCACGTGCCGATGCACTGGGCCTGAGCCCCGACGTCGGCGCACAAAGAAAGGGCGGGCCTCGCGGTCCGCCCTTTTGGCGTTTCAGTTGTCGATCAGGCCCTGCAAGGCCACGGCCATGCGCCGCGCCAACTCCGCCTTCTGCGTCTCATCCAGCGAAGAATAGCCGTCCGACAGTTCGCGCCCGATCGCCATGCCCATGATCAGGCCCGCCGCCAGACGCGCACGCACCGGGGCCTCGGGACCGCCGATCCAGGCGGCCAAAGGGTCGAAGAAGCGGTTGTTGGACGTGCGCTGCATGACGTCCATCGCTTTGGCCGAACCGACTGATCGCAGCAGGATCAACAGACCTCGCATCTTGGCGCCCGCGCCGTCATCCTGACAGGGCATGACCTCCCCGTAGACGATCTCGCGCGCCAGCCGCTCGCCGAAGTCCTCGCGCGGGCCGTCCATCAGGTCGCGACCGTTCTTGCAGCTGTCCAGCACGGCGACGAACAGGTCTTCCTTGGACCCGAAGTAGCGGCTGATCAGAGCGGCATCCACGCCGACGTCGCGCGCGACGTCTCGCATGCCGACGTCATCGTAGCTGTCGGAACAAAAACGCTCCCGCGCCGCTTCCAGAATCGCCTGGCGCGTCGCGTTGGCGTTACGCGGTCGAGGGGCGTCGCAAAGGACCAACGGAACCTACTCCAATAAACCTTAAACCCTATATGGCTTTGTCATCAGACGTTGACAAGCGCTGCCGCCGTTCTTTAAGTCACCCAGCGTTGACTGGACGCTCCCTCCCCAAAGAGCGACGGTCTTCCAGATTCAATTCCCTCCCAAGGAGAATGCGCCGATGCGCACGGTGAAGATCGCGGCCGCGTCCGTACTGATGGCGACCGCCCTCTACGGCTGTTCCAAGGGCGGCGAAGCCCCCGCCCCCCAAGCCCCGCCGGTGACGGTGGCCCTGCCCCTGGCCCGCCAGGTGGTGGACTGGGACGAAGTCACGGGTCGCTTTGAAGCCCCCCGCACGGTCGATGTGCGCGCGCGCGTCGGCGGCTACATCCAGTCGGTCCATTTCAAGGACGGCGACTTCGTGCGTCAGGGCCAGCTGCTGTTCACGCTTGACCCGCGCCCGGCCCAGGCCGCCCTGGCCTCGGCCCAGGCCCAGCTGTCGCAGGCCCAGGCCCAGCTGACCCTGGCCCGCACCGAGTTCGCACGCGCCGAAGGCCTGCTGGCCTCGCAGGCCGTGTCCCAGGCCGAGGTCGACGCCAAGCGCGGCGCCGTGGCCCAGGCCCAGGCCGCCGTCTCGGCCGCCAACGCCGCCATCCGCGCGCGTCAGCTGGACGTCGAGTTCACCCGCGTCACGGCCCCGATTTCCGGCCGTGTGTCCGACCGCCGCGTCGATCCCGGCAACCTGGTCGGCGGCGGCTCCTCCGCCGGCGACGTGCTGACGACCGTGGTTTCAGCCTCGCCGATCTACTTCGTCTTCGACGGTTCCGAAGCCCTGGCGCTCAAGTATCAGCGCGACGCCCGCTCCGGCGGCGCGGCCCCGATCCGCATCCGCCTGCAAGACGAGACCAGCTATGACCGCGTCGGCACGCTGGACTTCACCGACAACGCCATCGACCCGGCCTCGGGCACTATCCGCCTGCGCGCCGTGGTGCCGAACGCCGACGGCTTCCTGAAGCCCGGCATGTTCGGTCAGGCCCAACTCGCCGGAGCGGGCGCCTATCAAGCCCTGCTGGTGCCCGACGCCGCCATCGCCACCGACGCAGCGCGCCGCGTGGTCATCGTGGTCAAGCCTGATGGCACGACCGAGCCGCGGGCGGTCCAGACCGGACCTCTGGTCGACGGCCTGCGTGTCATCCGTTCCGGCCTGAAACCGACCGATCGCGTCATCATCGCCGGCGGTCAGCGCATCCAGATGCCGGGCATGAAGGTCGCACCCAAGAACGGCACCATCGCTCCGGTCGCGCCGCAGGCTGGCGGCGCCCCGGTCACCCAGGCGGCGCCGGCTTCCAGCGCCTCCTTCGCCAACGCCGGCTGATAGCTCATGAATTTCTCACGCTTCTTCATCGATCGGCCGATCTTTGCAGGCGTGATCTCGGTGTTCATCACCCTGATCGGCCTGTTCGCCTATCCGATGCTGCCCCTGTCGCAGTATCCGGAGATCGCGCCGCCCACCATCACCATCAACGCGGCCTATCCGGGCGCCTCGGCCGAGACCCTGGCCGAGACGGTCGCCGCCCCCATCGAGCAAGAGGTCAACGGCGTCGAGAAGATGCTGTACCTGACCTCCTCGTCCACCTCCGACGGGGCAGTGGCGATCACGGTGACCTTCCAGCCAGGCACGGATCTCGATTCCGCCCAGGTGCTGGTGCAGAACCGCGTCGCCCTGGCCGAGCCCAAGCTGCCTGAACAGGTCCGCCAGATCGGCGTGACGGTCAACAAGGCCGAAAGCGGCTTCCTGATGATCGTGGGCCTGACTTCGCCCGACGGCAGCCTGGACAACGACTATGTCGGCAACTTCGCCAACTCGACGCTGCGCGACCGCCTGCTGCGGATCGACGGTGTCGGTCAGGTCCAGGTGTTCGGCGGCGGCAACTATTCGATGCGGATCTGGATCGACCCGGCCAAGGCGGCCGAGCGCGGCCTGACGGGTCCTGACATCGTCGCCGCCCTGCGCGCCCAGAACGTCCAGGCCGCCGCCGGCGCCATCGGTCAGCCGCCCTTCGCCACCAACGCCGCCGCCTTCCAGCTGCCGGTTCAGGTCCAGGGCCGTCTGTCCGACCCTGACCAGTTCGCCGACGTCGTCATCAAAACCGATGCTCAAGGGCGCGTGACCCGCGTCCGTGACGTCGCCCGCGTCGAACTGGGAGCTCAGGACTACGGTATCCGCGGCTTCTTCGACGGAGAGCGCGGCGTCGGCGTCGCGGTCGTCCAGCAGCCGGGCGCCAACGCCCTGGGCACTGCCAACCGCGTCCTGGCCGAGGTCGAGGCCATCAAGACCGAACTGCCGGCCGGCATGGCCGTCTCCATCCCCTACAACCCGACGGAATTCGTCGCCGCCTCGGTCGAAGCGGTGCAGCACACTCTTCTGGAAGCCGTCGTCCTCGTCGTCATCGTTGTCATGGTCTTCCTGCAGACCTGGCGCGCGGCCATCATTCCCATCGTCGCCATCCCCGTCGCCCTGGTCGGCACCTTCGCGGTGCAACTGGCGCTCGGCTATTCCATCAACTCCCTGTCGCTGTTCGCTCTGGTCCTCGCCGTCGGCATCGTCGTCGACGACGCCATCGTCGTGGTCGAGAACGTCGAGCGCTACCTGAGACAAGGCCTGACGCCCAAGGAGGCCGCCTATCGCTCCATGCAGGAGGTCTCCGGCGCCCTGATCGCCATCGGCCTGGTGCTGACGGCGGTGTTCGTTCCGACCGCCTTCGTCCCCGGCATCCCCGGCATTTTCTACCGTCAGTTCGCCGTCACCATCGCCTCGGCGGCTCTGATCTCGCTGCTGGTGTCCCTGACGCTGTCCCCGGCCATGGCCGCCCTGCTGCTCAAGCCGCACACAGAGCACGACAACGTGCGCAAGCCGGGCCTCTGGGGCGCGGTCGTCTATTACGTCCGTTGGGCCGGCGACAAGTTCAACCAGGGCTTCGACTGGCTGTCGGACAAGTATGGTCGTCTGACCGCCCGTCTGGTCCGCTCGCTGATGGTCGTCATGATCATCTATGCGGGCCTGTTGGCCCTCACCGGCTGGCGCCTGATGGACACGCCCTCGGGCTTCATTCCGGAGCAGGACCAGGGCTTCCTGATCGGCGTCATCCAGCTTCCGGCCGGCGCTTCGCTTGACCGCACCGAGGCGGTGATGAAGCGCGCCAACGAGATCATCCAGAAGACCGAGGGTGTCGACGGCACCGTGGCCTTCGCTGGTCTCGACGGCTCCAGCTTCTCGTTCGGTTCGAACGCCGCGACCATCTTCGTGCGCCTCGACGCCTTCGAGAACCGCACCAAGGAACAGGCCGCCACGGCCCTGGCCGGCGCCATCACGGGCGCCACCGGCGGCATCGAGGAAGCCAACATCTTCGTCATCGCCCCCCCGGCCGTTCAGGGCCTGGGCAACGGCAACGGCTTCAAGATGATGATCCAGGACCGTTCCGGCGCGGGCTACCGCGCGCTGGAAGGCGCCACCTTCGCCATGATGGGCGGCGCGGCCCAGATGCCTGAACAGGTGCAGCAGGTCTTCTCGACCTACAACACCGGCTCGCCCCGCATCGCCGCCGACGTCGATCGCAACAAGGCCCTGATGATGGGCGTCCAGCCGTCGGCGGTGTTCGACACCCTCGGCGTCTATCTGGGCTCCTCCTACATCAACGACTTCAACCTGCTGGGTCGCACCTTCCGCGTCACCGCCCAGGCTGAACCCTCGGCCCGCGACGACATCGCCGACATCGCCAACCTGAAGACCCGCTCCGCCTCCGGCGCCATGGTGCCGATCGGCGCCGTCGCCAACCTGCGCGAGGATTCCGGTCCGGCCCGCGTCGTCCGCTACAACCTGTTCCCCGCTTCCGAGCTTCAGGGCCAGGCCGCGGCGGGCGTCTCGTCCGGCCAGGGCATCGCGGCGATGGAGCAACTGGCCTCTCAAGCCCTGCCGCAAGGCTTCAGCTACGAGTGGACCGAACTGGCCCTGCAGGAGAAGCAGGCCTCGGGCGGCGCCTCGATGATCTTCATCATGGCCGTGGTCTTCGTCTTCCTGGTGCTGGCCGCGCAGTATGAGGCCTTCACCCTGCCGCTCGCGGTGGTGCTGATCGTCCCCATGTGTCTGCTGGCGGCCATGATCGGGGTGAACATCCGCGGTCTGGACAACAACATCCTGGTCCAGATCGGTCTGGTCGTCCTGATCGCCCTGGCGGCCAAGAACGCCATCCTGATCGTCGAGTTCGCCAAGCAGGCGGAAGAAGAAGAGGGCATGGATCGCTTCGAAGCGGCTGTTTACGCCGCCAAGGTGCGCCTGCGTCCGATCCTGATGACCTCCTTCGCCTTCATCTTCGGCGTCGTGCCGCTGATGCTGGCGACCGGCCCCGGCGCCGAAATGCGCCAGTCGCTGGGCACGTCGGTCTTCTCCGGCATGCTGGGCGTGACCTTCTTCGGCCTGATCTTCACCCCGGTCTTCTACGTGATGATGCGTTGGCTTTCGGCCAAGCTGCCCAAGACGCCGGAGAAGCCGCGCGAGCTGCCGACGACCTACGGCGCGCCTCCGCATGATCCGTACGACCCCAACGACCCCGCGCCGACGGCCCCCACGGCCAGCCCGCGCCTGGGAGACGCCTGATGAACCGTAAAGCCCTCTCGCTCCTGACCGCTTCCGGCGCCGCGCTTTTGCTCGCCGCCTGCGCGGTCGGGCCCAAGGCGCCGGACGCTACGATCCCGGCGCAGGGCCAGGGTGCCTTCATCGGCTCGCAATCCGCCTCGGTTTCGACCGAGGCGGCCCGCGCCGACTGGTGGCGGCTCTATAACGACGCCACGCTGGACGGCCTGATCCAGCAGGCGCTGACCGAGAACAACGAGCTGGAGGCGGCCGCGGCCAATCTGCGCGCCGTCCGGGCCTCGCTGTCCGAGGCTCGCGCCGGCCGTCTGCCCACGACCAACGCCAACGCCGCCTTCAACCGCAGCCAGGCCTCGACCATCACCAACCCCGCCGCCAACGGGGCCAAGCTGGACGACGTCGACACCTACAGCCTCGGCCTGGACGTCTCCTACGAGGTCGACCTGTTCGGTCGGGTGGAGTCCTCCATCCGCGCCGCGCGTGGCGACGCCGCCGCCGCCGCCGAGGCGCTGGAGATCGTTCGCATCTCGGTCGCCGCTGAAACCGCCCGGGCCTATGCCGACACCTGCTCGGCCAACGCCCAGATCGCGGTGGCCGAACGCACCATCGACCTGCAGGGCAAGACCGTCGATCTGACCCAGCGTCTGCTCGACGGCGGATCGGGCAATGGCCTGGACGTGGCCCGCGCCCGCGCGGCCCTGGAGCAGACCCGCGCCAGCCTGCCGCCTCTGCGGGCCTCTCGCGACGGCGCCCTCTATCGCCTCGCCACCCTGACCGGGCGCACCCCGGCCGAGGCCAGCGAGGCGGCGCGCGGTTGCCAGTCGCCGCCGCAACTGTCGCAGCCGATCCCCATCGGCGACGGCGCGGCCCTTCTGGCCCGTCGTCCCGATGTGCGTCAGGCCGAGGCCCGTCTGGCCGCGGCCGCCGCCCGCGTGAACGTGGCCACCGCCAGCCTCTATCCGTCGATCAGCCTGGGGGGCTCGCTGGGCTCGACCTCGCTGGATTCCTCGGGTCTGGGCGACGACGCCAACTTCCGCTTCAGCGTCGGCCCGCTGATCAGCTGGAACTTCCCCAACATCGCCGTGGCCCGCGCCCGCATCAAGCAGGCCGGAGCCCAGACCGACGCGGCCCTGGCCACCTTCGACCAGACCGTGCTGACGGCGCTGCAAGAGACGGAAACGGCGCTCAGCAGCTACGCCAACGAGCTGGACCGCCGCACGGCCCTGCGCACCGCGCGGGATCAGGCGGCGACGGCGGCCCGTCTGTCGCGTCTGCGTTTCGACGCCGGCGCCGACAGCTTCCTGACGGTGCTGGATTCGGAACGGACCCTGGCCGGCGCCGACGCCGCCCTGGCGGCTTCGGAAGCCCAGGTCGTCACCTACCAGATCGCCCTGTTCAAGGCCCTGGCCGGCGGCTGGGATCAGGCGCCCGATCCGGAAGCCTGATCGTCCGATCACCACTGAAAATGCAAACGCCCGGCAGGTTCGACCCCGCCGGGCGTTTTCTTTTGAAGCCCGCCGCACGATTTTCACGCCCGTGGGCGTGACCCCGGCCCGATTGATGCTCTAGGGAGAACGGGTGACCGTTCCCGCCGCGCCCTCCCCCGCCGCCGAGATCGCCGCCGAGGCCGCCCCCTCGCCTGCGACAGCGCTGGCCCACGCCCGCCGCCTGGTGGTCAAGATCGGCTCCTCCCTGCTGATCGACGCCGCCACCCGCGCCGTGGCCCGCGACTGGCTGGCCTCCCTGGCCCAGGACATTGCCGACCTGCGCCAGCAAGGCCGCGAAGTCATCGTTGTCTCCTCCGGAGCCGTGGCCCTGGGACGCGGACGCTTGAACACCACGCCCGGACGGCTGCAGGACAAGCAGGCGGCCGCCGCCGTCGGCCAGACCCTCTTGATGCACGCCTGGGAAGAGGCCCTGGCCCCCCACGGCCTGATCACCGCCCAGGTGCTGCTGACCCGCGACGACACCGAGCGCCGCCGCCGCTGGCTCAACGCCCGCGCCACGGTCGAGGCCCTGCTGGCCCACGGCGTCGTCCCCGTCGTCAACGAGAACGACACCGTCGCCACCGAGGAAATCCGCTACGGCGACAACGACCGGCTGGCCGCCCGCGCGGCCCAGTTGGCGCGCGCCGACCTGCTGGTCCTGCTGTCCGACGTGGACGGCCTCTACACCGCCGACCCGCGCCGCGATCCCGAGGCCCGCCATCTGCCCCTGGTCGAGAGCCTCGGCCCCGACATCCTCGGCATGGCCAGCGGCGCCAACGCCGACGCCGGGGTCGGCACCGGCGGCATGGCCACCAAGCTGGCCGCCGCCCAGATCGCCCGCTCGGCCGGCTGCGCCACCGTCATCGCCTCGGGCCTGACGCTGCATCCGCTGAAGGCCGTCGCCGAGGGCGCCCGCGCCACCCTGATCACCGCCCCGGCCACGCCCCTGGCCGCGTGGAAGCAGTGGATCGCCGGCAGCATGGCGCCCGGCGGGTCGCTGACCCTGGACGACGGCGCCGTGCGCGCGCTGCGGTCGGGCAAGAGCCTGCTGCCCTCCGGCGTCGTCGCCGTCAGCGGCGCATTTGAAAAGGGCGAAAGCCTGCGCCTGCTCGACCCGACCGGCGCCGTGGTCGGCGTCGGCCTGGCGGCCTATCCGGCCGATGAAATCGCCCTGATCCGGGGCCGTCATTCCGACGAGATCGAAACCCTGCTGGGCTATCGCGGCCCCTCGGTCGTGATCCACCGCGACGACCTGGTGCTGGAAGCCCGATGACCGACATCAACGCTCTCATGCTGGACATGGGCCGTCGCGCCCGCGCCGCCGCCAACGCCCTGCGCGCAGCGACGCCAACCGCCCGCACCGAGGCCCTGACCCGTCTGGCCGAGGGCCTGCGCGCCGCCGAGGCCGAGATCCTGTCCGCCAACGTCCGCGACATCGAAAACGCCCGCGCCTCCGGCCTGTCCGAGGCCCTGATCGACCGCCTCGCCCTGACGCCCGCGCGCGTCGAGGGCATGGCCGTCGCCGTCGAGACCATCGCCGCCCAGCCCGATCCCGTCGGCGCCGAGATGGCCCGCTGGACCCCCGCCAACGGTCTGGACATCGCCCGCGTCCGCACCCCCATCGGCGTGCTGGGCGTCATCTACGAGAGCCGGCCCAACGTCACCGCCGACGCCGCCGCCCTGTGCCTCCGCTCCGGCAACGCCGCCATTCTGCGCTGCGGCTCGGACTGTCTGGAATCCTCACGCGCCATCGCCGCCGTGGTCGCCCGCGTCGTCACCGGGGCCGGTCTGCCCGCCGACGCGATCCAGCTGGTCCCCGTCCCCGATCGCGAAGCTGTGGGCGCCATCCTGTCGGGGCTTGAGGGCGCCGTCGACCTGATCATCCCGCGCGGCGGCAAGAGCCTGGTCGCCCGGGTTCAGGCCGAAGCGAAAGCCCCCGTCCTGGGCCACCTCGAAGGCCTGTGCCACACCTATCTGGACGCCGCCGCCGACCTCGACGTCGCCCGCCGCGTCGCCGTCAACGCCAAGATGCGCCGCGTCTCGGTCTGCGGCGCCACCGAGACCCTGCTGGTCGATCGCGCCGCCGCCGAGCGGCTGCTGCCCGCCGTCGCCGCTGACCTGATCAAGGCCGGTTGCGAACTGCGCGGCGACGCCGAGACCCGCGCCCTGGTTCCCCAGGCCGCCGAAGCGACCGAGGCCGACTGGACCACCGAATACCTGGCTCCCGTCCTGTCAGTGAAAATCGTCGATGGCGTGAACGGCGCGGTCGAGCACATCCGCCGCTACGGCTCGGGCCACACCGAGGCCATCATCACCACCGACGCCGAGGTCGCCGAACGCTTCGTGGGCGGCGTCGACAGCGCCATCGTCCTGATCAACGCCTCGACCCAGTTCGCCGACGGCGGTGAGTTCGGCTTCGGCGGCGAGATCGGCATCTCGACCTCCAAGCTGCACGCGCGCGGCCCCGTCGGCGCTGAACAGCTGACCACCTACAAGTACGTCGTGCGCGGTCAGGGTCAGACCCGACCCTGAGCCTTCCCCCCCCCCCCGGAGAGCGCCACAGCCCTCCCCGGAATGACGCAAGGCCGCCTGAAACCAACATTTTCCCCAAGGCGATGCCCGCAGGGGCCGCGCCCATCGCGTCCGCACCCGCGAAAACATGCTGCGTCGCACACCACAGCCAGGTGATAAATTCCGCAAATTTAGATTTGAAAGCCCATTAATGCCTATGCATATAAAATTTTAGCTTCACTTCGGAAAATATTTGCGCTCTCGCCGCAGGATTCGCTTAATGAGCAGATGCAAAAAGGTGGACGTTCCAACCCCGGTGGTTTTCTGATCGAGCAGCGTCGGCTGGAGAAACAGCCCGCTGATCTGCGCGTACGCGCCTTTACGGAGATCACGCTCAAACCGACCGCCGACAGCGGGACGGTCCAGGCGTCGCGCTGCACCGACTGCGGCGTGCCCTTCTGCCAGAACGCCTGCCCGCTGCAGAACAACATCCCCGACTGGCTGGCCCTGTCGGCCGACGGCGACCTGCGCGAGGCCTGGCGCGTCGCCTCGGCAACCTCGACCATGCCGGAAATCTGCGGCCGCATCTGTCCTCAGGACCGCCTGTGCGAGGGCGCCTGCACCCTGCAACAATCCGGCTGGGACGGCGTCACCATCGGCTCGGTCGAGGCCTGGATCGCCGACACGGCCTTCGACAACGGCTGGGTCGAGCCCATCCGCCCCCTGGCCGACCGCGGCCAGAGCGTCGCCATCGTCGGCTCAGGTCCCGCCGGTCTGGCCGCCGCCGACCGCCTGCGCAGCGAAGGCTACGCCGTCACGGTCTATGACCGTCACGACCGCGCCGGCGGCCTGCTGACCTACGGCATCCCCGGCTTCAAGCTGGAGAAGCGCATCGTCCAGCGCCGCATCGACCGCCTGGTCGAGGGCGGGGTCCAGTTCGTGCTGAGCACCAACGTCGGCGTCGACGTGTCGATGGACGAGCTGCGGTCGCGCCATGACGCCGTCCTGCTGGCCATGGGCGTCTATCAGGCCCGCACCCTCGCCGTGCCCGGTCGCGGTCCGAATGACACCGTCGCCGCCCTCGACTTCCTGATCGCCCAGAACCGCGTCGACTGCGGCGACGCTGCTGATGCGTCCGCGCCTCATGCGGCGGGTCGCGACGTGGTCGTCGTCGGCGGCGGCGACACGGCCATGGACTGCGTCCGCACGGCTATCCGCCAGGGCGCCAACAGCGTCGTCTGCCTCTATCGCCGCGACCGCGAGAACATGCCCGGCTCGGCCCGCGAGGTGCAGAACGCCGAGGAGGAAGGCGTCCGTTTCGAATGGCTGGGCGCGCCCAAGGCCCTGATGTCGAAAGGCGAGGCCGTCACCGCCGTCCGCGCCCAGCGCATGGCCCTGACGGAAGCCGCCCCCGGCCAGCGTCGCGACATCGCCTCTGTGGCCGGCTCGGACTTCGACCTGCCCGCCGACCTGGTGATCGAGGCCCTCGGCTTTGAGCCCGAGGCCTTCGCCGAACAACTCGACGCCGGCCTCGGCCTGACCAAATGGAACACCCTGCAGGTGGCGCGTGGCGGTTTCGCCACCACCCTGCCCGGCGTGTTCGCCGCCGGGGACGCCGTGCGCGGCGCCTCTCTCGTCGTCTGGGCCGTGCGCGACGGCCAGGACGCCGCAGCCGAAATCGACCGCTACCTGCGCGCGCGTACCGAGGAAGCCGCGGCATGACCGACGCATCGCAACAGAACTGGCTGGCCCAGTACGAAGAGAACCGCGCCCGCCTGATCGAAGGGGGGGCCTATGATCCGGCATCGGAACGCGACGCCTGCGGCGTGGGTCTGGTCTGCGCCATCGACGGCAAGCCGCGCCGCGAAATCGTCGAGATGGCGATCAAGTCGCTGAAGGCCGTGGCCCACCGTGGGGCGGTCGACGCCGACGGCCTGTCCGGCGACGGCGCCGGCGTCATGATCGAGCTGCCCCAGGCCTTCTTCGCCGCCCAGGTGCGCGCCGTCGGCCAGACCCTGCGCCCCGGCCCCATCGCCGTGGGTCAGGTCTTCCTGCCCCGCACCGACCTGGGCGCCCAGGACCACGCCCGCGCCATCGTCGAGGCCGAGGCCATCCGCTCGGGCTTCTACATCTACGGCTGGCGCCAGACGCCGCTGGATTTGTCGGTCGTCGGCGTGCGCGCCGACGCCACCCGGCCCGAGATCGAACAGATCATGCTGGCCGCCCCCGAAGGCATGGAGATCGAGGAGCTGGAGCGCGAGCTCTTCCTGTGTCGCCGCCGCATCGAAAAGGCGGTGCAGGCGTCGGGCCTGAACGGCTTCTACCTGTGTTCGCTGTCGGCCCGCTCCATCGTCTACAAGGGCATGGTCCGCGCCGAGCTGCTGGGCCAGCTGTATCACGACCTGAACGACCCCACGGTCGAGGCCGGCTACGCCGTCTTCCACCAGCGCTACTCGACCAACACCTTCCCCGAATGGAAGCTGGCCCAGCCCTTCCGCATGCTGGCCCACAACGGCGAGATCAATACGCTTCAGGGCAACCTGAACTGGATGCGCGCCCACGAGATCCGCATGGCGGCCTCGGCCTTTGGCGACCGCGATCAGGAGGTCAAGCCGGTGGTCCAGCCGGGCGGCTCGGACTCGGCGGCTCTGGACAATGTCTTCGAGGTTCTGGTCCGCGCCGGGCGTCCCGCCCCCCTGGCCAAGGCCCTGCTGGTGCCCGAGGCCTGGTCCTCGGACGACGTGGTGATGAAGCCCGAACACCGCGCCCTCTACGCCTATTGCAACGCGGTGATGGAGCCGTGGGACGGTCCCGCCGCCCTGTGCGCCGTCGATGGCCGCTGGGTCGTGGCGGGCAAGGACCGCAACGGCCTGCGCCCCCTGCGCGCCGTCGAGACCGTGGACGGCCTGCTGCTGGCGGGCTCCGAAGCCGGCCTGGTCCCCCTGCCCGAGGGCCGCATCAAGCGCCGTCTGCACATCGGCCCCGGCAAGTTGATCGCCGTCGATCTGAAGCATGGCCGCATCTATGACGAGCATGAGGCCGTCGACGCCCTGGCCGCCGCCCAGCCCTATTCGGACTGGCTGGAGAACATGGTCGATCTGGAGCCCATCATCGGCCCCGGCCCCGAGCCGCGCGCCGCCGTCGGCGAGGCCCTGATCCGTCGCCAGATCGCCGCCGGCTTCAGCCGCGAGGATCTGGACCTGCTGCTGGACGCCCTGGTCCGCGACGGCAAGGAGGCGGTCGGCTCCATGGGCGACGACGCCCCGCCGGCCGTCCTGTCCAGCCTGCCTCGCCCCCTGGCCCACTACTTCCGCCAGAACTTCTCCCAGGTCACCAACCCGCCCATCGATCCCCTGCGCGAAGCCGGGGCCATGAGCCTGAAGACCCGCTTCAAGAACCTGGGCAACATCCTGGCCCAGGACGAGGCCCAGACCGAGGTCTTCGTGCTGGACAGCCCGGTCCTGACCACCGGCATGTATCAGCGCCTGCTGGGCGTCGTCGCAGACGGCTCGACCACGGTGATCGACTGCACCTATCCGGTCCCCGCTGAAGGCGATCGCCCCGGCGCCGGCCTGCGTCAGGCGCTGGACCGCATCCGAGACGAAGCTGAGGCCGCCGCGCGCGAGGGCGCCACCCTGATCGTCCTGACCGACGAGCACGCCTCGGCCGAGCGCCTGGCCGCGCCCATGATCCTGGCTGTCGCCGGAACCCACGGCCGCCTGATCGAAGCCGGCCTGCGCACCTATTGCTCGCTGGTCGTGCGCTCCGCCGAGACTCTGGACCCGCACGCCTTCGCCGTTCTGGTCGGGGTCGGCGCCACCGCCGTCAACCCGTGGCTGGCGCAGGAACTGTTCCAGGAGCGTCTGGATCGCGGGGCCTATCCCGGCCTGACGCTCCACGACGCCTGCCTCAACTACAAGCACGGCATCGAGGCGGGCCTGCTGAAGGTGCTGGCGCGCAAGGGCATCAGCATCATCTCCGCCTATCGCGGCGGCTGCGAGTTCGAGGTTCTGGGCCTGTCGCGGGCCCTGGCCGCCGAGTTCTTCCCCGGCGCCCCGTCGCGCATCTCCGGCATCGGCCTGGCCGGTCTGGAGCAGGCGGCGCTCAAGCGCCATGCCCTGGCCTTCGGCGCGGCAGTCCCCTCTCCGTCGATGGGCGGCTTCTTCCGCATCCGTGCGGGCGGAGAGGCCCACGCCCATGACGCCAGGACCATCCACCTCTTGCAGGACGCGGTGAATCGCGGCGACTACAAGCGCTTCAAGCAGTACTCCGCCGCCGTTCGCGAGCAGCCGGATCTGGCCCTGCGCGACCTGCTGGACTTCAAGGACGGCCTGACCCCGGTGCAACTGCATGAGGTCGAGAGCGTCTCGGACATCCGCCGCCGCTTCCTGTCTCAGGCCATGTCGCTCGGCGCCCTGTCGCCCGAGGCGCATGAGACCCTGAATATCGCCATGAACCGGATGGGCGCGCGCGCCGTGTCCGGCGAGGGCGGCGAAGACCCGGCGCGTTACGTGCCGCGCCCGAACGGCGACAACGCCAACTCGGCGGTCAAGCAGGTGGCCTCGGGCCGCTTCGGCGTCACCGCCGAATACCTGAACCAGTGCCGCGAGATCGAGATCAAGGTGGCCCAGGGCGCCAAGCCCGGCGAGGGCGGCCAGCTGCCCGGCTTCAAGGTCACTGAATTCATCGGCCGGATGCGCCACGCCGTTCCGGGCACGACCCTGATCAGCCCACCGCCGCACCACGACATCTATTCGATCGAGGACCTGGCCCAGCTGATCTACGACCTGAAGGCGATCAATCCCGACGCCAAGGTCACGGTCAAGCTGGTCTCGGCCACAGGCATCGGCGCCATTGCCTCCGGGGTCGCCAAGGCCAAGGCCGACGCCATCCTGATCGCCGGCCACAACGGCGGCACGGGCGCCTCGCCCCAGACCTCCGTCAAGCATGCAGGCATGCCGTGGGAGATCGGTCTGGCCGAGGCGCACCAGGTCCTCAGCCTGAACCACCTGCGGTCCTCGGTGTCCTTGCGCTCCGACGGCGGCATCCGCACCGGCCGCGACGTGGTCCTGGCCGCCCTGCTGGGCGCCGAGGAATACGGCATCGGCACCTCGGGCCTGATCGCCATGGGCTGTCTGATGGTGCGTCAGTGCCACTCCAACACCTGCCCGGTCGGCGTCTGTTCGCAAGACGAGCGCCTGCGCGCCAAGTTCACCGGCACGCCGGAAAAGGTGGTCAACCTCTTCACCTTCATCGCCGAAGAGGTGCGCGAAATCCTGGCCTCGATCGGCGCCCGCACCATCGACGAGATTGTGGGCCGCACCGACCTGCTGCGTCAGACCCGGCGCGGCGGCTCGCATCTGGACGACCTGGACCTCAACCCCCTGCTGATGAAGGTCGACGTCGACCGGCCCGGCCGCTGGGCCGACAAGGTGCGCAAGCCCGTCCCCGAGAGCCTGGACGCTCAGGTGCTGAAGGACGCCGCTCCCTTCCTCGAGCGCGGCCAGACGCTGGAGCTGTCCTATCCGCTGAACAACACCCAGCGCACCGCCGGCGCCGGCGTCTCCTCGGCCATCGTCCGCAAGTTCGGCCCTCAGGGTCCGCAAGGCCGTCTGAAGCTGAAGCTGGAAGGCATCGCCGGTCAGAGCTTCGGCGCCTTCGGGGCCAAGGGCCTGATCCTCGACGTCACCGGCGAGGTCAACGACTACGTCGGCAAGGGCCTGTCCGGCGCCGACATCCATGTCCGTCCCCATGAGTGGCGCGCCGATCAGCAGGTCTGCGGCAACACCACCCTCTATGGCGCCACCTCGGGCCGTCTGTTCGTGGCGGGCGCGGCGGGTGAACGCTTCGCCGTCCGCAACTCCGGCGCCGAGGCCGTGGTCGAGGGTCTAGGCGCGCACGGCTGCGAATACATGACCGGCGGCCGCGTCGTTGTTCTGGGATCGGTCGGCTGGAACCTGGCCGCGGGCATGAGCGGCGGCGAGCTGTTCGTGCTCGACGCCGACGGCCGCGCGGCTCAGGCCCTGAACGGCGATCTGGCCGGCATCGGCCGCATCGACGCCGACGCCGAGGCCCGGTTGAAGGCCCTGATCGAGGCCCACGCCGCCGCCACCGCCTCGCCCCTGGCCCGACGCATCCTGGCCGACTGGTCCCAGTTCGCACCGCGCTTCGTCCGCATCGCGCCCAAGACCGTCCTCGCCGCCGAGGCCGCTGAGACCGACGTCAGGCTGGCCCAACCGGCCTGACGTCGCCCTCCCCTTTTCGCCCGCGTCTTCTCCCCGAGACCTTCATGACACCACCGACGATCACCAAGGCCGCAGCATTCTGTTGCGGCCTTTTCGCCTTTGCGTTCGCGGCGCCCGCCTTCGCCGCGCCGCCGAACCTGCTCGCGCATCAGGTCGCGCTGGCGCTGGACGGTCCCGGCACGGCCTGGATCCTGACCTCGACGGCCCTGGTGCTGATGATGACCCTGCCGGGTCTGGCCCTCTTCTACGGCGGCATGGTGCGCAAGAAGAACCTGATCGCCACCATCGCCCATTCCACGGCGGCCATGGCCATCGTCACCGTCCTGTGGTTCGTCGCCGGCTACACCCTGTCCTTCGGCACCGTCGACGGCCCCGCCAACGACTTCATCGGCAGTCTTCAGGCCCTCTTCCTCAACGGCGTGGGGGTGAAGACCGCCCACGCCCTGACCCCCGGCCTGCCCGAGTTCCTGTGGGTCAGCTATCAGCTGACCTTCGCCATCATTACTCCGGCCCTGATCGCGGGCGCCTTCGCCGAGCGGATCAAGTTCTCGGCCAGCGTCCTCTTCTTCACCCTGTGGCACCTGATCGTCTATGCGCCGATCTGCCATCAGGTCTGGGGCGGCGGCTGGATGGGCGAACTGGGCGTGCTCGACTTCGCGGGCGGGGCCGTGGTCCACGTCAATGCGGGCGTGGCCGGTCTGGTCTGCGCCATCGTGCTCGGCCCGCGCCACGGCTGGGGTCGCGACAACATGGCCCCGCACAACCTGGCCTTCACCGCCATCGGCACCGGCCTGCTGTTCGTCGGCTGGATGGGCTTCAACGGCGGCTCGGCGGCCGGCGCCAATGAGATCGCCGCCGTCGCCGTCTTCAACACCCTGCTGGCCCCCGCCGCCGCCGCCGTCGGCTGGATCGCGGTCGAGTGGACGCTGAAGAAGAAGCCGACCCTTCTGGGCCTCCTGACCGGCGTGGTCGCCGGCCTCGTCGCCATCACCCCCGCCGCCGGCTTCGTCGACCCCAAGGGGGCCTTCCTGATCGGTCTGATCTCGGGTCCGGTCGCCTATATCGGCGCGGTCTGGCTGAAGCACAAACTCAAGTACGATGACAGCCTCGACGCCTTCGGCGTGCACGGCGTCGCGGGGATCGCGGGCGCCCTGCTGACCGGGGTCTTCGCCAACGCCGCGATCAACCCCCTCGCCGAAGGCGCCACGGTCTGGAAACAGGCCATCGGCCTGGGCGGCGCCATGGTCTGGAGCGCCGTCGGCACCTTCGTCGTGTTGATGATCTGCAAATACACCGTCGGCCTGCGCGTCGAGAAGGAGGCCGAGATCGAGGGCCTCGACTACAGCCAGCACGGCGAGGCCATGCACTGACGAGCGGGCGGCGTGGGTCGATGAAGCCTTCGCCGCCCCTCTGCGTTCCCACCGGATGACCGCGCGCGGCGAGCTCGACACCTATCAGGCCAAACGGAACTTCGGCGTCACGCCGGAGCCGAAGGGCCGCAAGGCGAAAGCCCGCCAGACCGGCCTGCGCTATCTGATCCAGCGCCATGCCGCCTCGCACCTGCACTACGACTTCCGCATCGAGCACGACGGGGTGCTCAAGTCCTGGGCCGTGACCAAGGCCCCGTCCCGCGATCCCGCCATCAAGCGGCTGGCGGTCGAGGTCGAGGACCATCCCCTCGACTACGGCGGCTTCGAGGGGACTATCCCGGCCGGGAACTATGGCGCGGGCACGGTGCAGTTGTGGGACGTCGGCGAATGGACGCCCCAGGACCCCGATCTGGACGCGGCCTTCGCCAAGGGCGTGATCAAGCTGACCCTCGACGGCGAGCGGCTGAAGGGCGGCTGGGCCCTGGTCCGGCTGAAGTCGGATCGCGGCAAACCCTCCAAGCGCCCGAACTGGCTGTTGCTCAAGGAGAAGGACGCCTACGCCGTCGACGGCGAAGGCGACGCCCTGGCCGAGATCGACGCCTCGGTCGTCAGCGGGCGCAGCCTGGCCGAGATCGCCGAAGGTCATACCGAATGGACATCGTCCAAACCCGCCGCCCGCAAGACGGCGCCCAAGCCCGCCGTCTCTCCCAAACCCCTCGCCAAGCCCCGCGCCTTCGTGCCGATCCAGCTGTGCCAGGTCGCCGAACGTCCGCTTTCGACGCCCGGCTGGGTGCATGAAATCAAGTTCGACGGCTATCGGATTCAGGTCGCGACCGGCGGCGGGCGAGCGTCCCTGCGCACTCGCAAGGGCCTGGACTGGACCGACCGATTTCCCGAACTGGCCGACGACGCCGCCCATTGGCCCGACGCCGTGGTCGATGGCGAACTGTGCGCCCTGGATGAGGACGCCATGCCGGACTTCTCGGCGCTGCAAACCGCCATCGCCGAGGGCGACACGGGCCGTCTGGTCTACTTTGCCTTCGACCTGCTGTTCGACGGGGCCGAAGACCTGCGCCCACTGCCGCTGTCGCACCGCAAGGCGCGGCTGCAGGCCTGGTGCGACCGCGTGACGAAATCTCATGGAGCGCGTCTGCGCTACGCCGACCATTTCGTCGCCAAAGGTCAGGCCGTTCTGGAAGGCGCCTGCCGCATTGGGCTGGAGGGCGTCATCTCCAAGAAGCTGGACGCCCCCTATCGCGCCGGCCGCTCGGCGACCTGGATCAAATCCAAATGCCGGGGTCGCGACGAGGTGGTGATCGGCGGCTGGTCCTCCGAGGACGGAAGCCGCTTTCGCTCCCTGCTGGTCGGGGTGAAGGCGAAGGGCGGCCTGCGCTACCTGGGCCGCGTCGGCACGGGCTATTCCGCCGCCTTGACCAAGACCCTTCTGCCCGCGCTGAAAGCCGCCGCCGCCGAGCGCTCGCCCTTCGTCGCCCCGCCCGAGGCGGAGGATCAGTTGCACTGGGTCACCCCCGTCCTCGTCGCCGAGATCGAACACGCCGGCTATTCCAAGGATGGCCTCCTGCGTCAGGCCGCCTTCAAGGGCCTGCGCGAAGACAAGGCCCCCGCCGATGTGACCGCCCCGCCCCAACCGCCCGCCGCCAAAGCCGGTAAGCTGACCGTCGCAGGCGTGAGCATCACCCACCCCGACAAGATCCTGTGGCCCGCGACCGACGACCACGCCGCCGTCAGCAAGGCCGATCTGATCGCCTATTACGAGGCCGTGGCCGAGCGCCTTCTGCCCCATGTGCTTGACCGGCCAGTCTCCATCATCCGCGCCCCAGACGGCATCGAAGGCGAACGCTTCTTCCAGCGCCACGCCCTGGCGGGCCGACATCCGGGCCTGACGGCGATCGACGTCGGCGAAGGCAAACCCTACCTCGCCGTCACCGACCTAAGCGGCCTGATCGCCGTGGGTCAGTCAGGCGGGCTGGAACTGCATCCCTGGGGCTGCAAGCCCGGCGATCCCGAGACGCCGGATCAGATCACCTTCGATCTTGATCCCGACGAGGGCCTCGACTTCGACGCCGTCGTCGTCGCCGCCAACATGCTGAAACCTCGCCTCGAGGCCCTGGGCCTGACGCCCTTCGTGAAGACCACCGGCGGCAGGGGCCTGCACGTCGTGGTCCCGATCAGGGCCGACGCTCGCAGCAGCATCGACTGGGACGCCGCCAAGGCCTTCGCCAAGACCCTGTGCGAAGCGATGAAGGCCGACCATCCCGACCGCTTCACCACCACCCTGGCCAAGAAGGCGCGGGGCGGGAAGATCTTCCTCGACTATCTGCGCAACGGCCGCGCCGCCACCGCCGTCGCCCCCTGGTCGCCCCGCGCCCGGCCCGGGGCCGGGATCGCCTGCCCCCTGTCCTGGAATCAGGTGAAGCCGGGGCTCGACCCGAAGGCCTTCAACCTGTCGTCGGCCGTCGACCTGTTGCAGGCGCCCGATCCGTGGGCGGAGTTCCGCGCCTCGGCGGCGTCGCTGAAACCCGCACTGCGGAGGCTCGGCTAGGTCTGCAGACGCTCGGCCAGGAAGTCGACGAAGACCCGCACCCGCGCCGGGGTGTTGGGCCCGCCGATGAAGACGGCGTGGGTGTTCTCCACATCGCCGGGATTGAAGTCCTCCAGCAGGGGGATCAGCCGACCGGCGGCGATGTCATCCGCCACGCTGAAGGCGCCGACCCGGGTGATCCCCACCCCGTCAGCCGCAAGCTGGCCCAGGGTTTCACCATTATTGGCCTCTAGGCTTCCCCGCACCGTCAGGCGGAATTCATGCCCGTCGCGCACGAACGGCCAGACCGGCTCTGCCCGACGAAAGTTGAAATTCAGGCAGTTGTGGGCGTGCAGGTCCTCGGGGACGACCGGCGTTCCCCGACGGACCAGATAGGCGGGCGAGGCCACGATGACCCGCCGTGTCTGGCTGATCTTTTTCGCCGTCAGGCCGCTGTCTTCCAAGGGGCCCGAACGGACGCCCACGTCCGCCTGCCCGGCGGCGATGTCCACCACCGCGTCGGTCAGGTTGATATCGACCAGGATGTGCGGATAGAGGGCTGTGAAATCGCCCAGCAGCGGCACGACGTGCAGACGCCCGTGCGACTGGGACACGCTGACCCGCAGCCGCCCGCGCGGCGCGCCTTGGTCGGCGATGGCCTGCTCGGCATCGTCCAGATCGGTCAGGATGCGTCGCGCCGCCTGCAGATAGGCCTCGCCCTCCGCCGTCAGGGTCAGGCTGCGCGTGGTGCGGATCACCAGCCGCACACCCAACCGGGCCTCGGTCCGCGCCACCGTGCGACTGACGGCCGAGGGCGTCAGCTTCAACGCGCGCGCCGCGCCGGAGAAGCTCCCCGCTCGCGCCGCCGCCTCGAATACCGCCAGCTCGCCTGCGCGATTGACCTCGATGTCGGCCATTCGTGCCTCCAGAGCAAAGATGTTTGACCTCACCCAGCCCTACTCCCTGCACCTCGCTCGCGCCACCTGTCCGCTCGAAACAGGACAGGCCTCCCCTCTTATGAAACTCAATCCTCCCCTTCTCGCGCTGGCGGTCGGCGCCTTCGGCATCGGCGTCACCGAGTTCGCGCCCATGGGCATGCTGCCCGTCATCGCCGGCGACCTGGGCGTCTCCATTCCGGCGGCGGGTCTGCTGGTCAGCGCCTACGCCTTCGGGGTCCTGATCGGCGCGCCGCTGATGACCCTGACCACCGGCCGCGTGCCGCGCCGAACCCTGCTGATCGGCCTGATGGGAATCTTCACCTTGGGCAACCTGCTGTCGGCCATAGCCCCGGAATACTGGAGCCTGATGGCGGCGCGGGTCGTGACCTCGTTCAACCACGGCGCCTTCTTCGGCGTCGGCTCCATCGTCGCAGCCAGCGTGGTGGCGCCGAACCGGCGCGCGGGCGCGGTGGCGGCCATGTTCATGGGTCTGACCATCGCCAACATCACCGGCGTGCCCCTGGCCGCCTGGGCCGGCGAGACCCTGGGCTGGCGCGCCTCCTTCTGGGGCATCGCCGGTCTCGGCGCCCTGGCCATGATCGCCCTGCGCCTGACCCTGCCGCATGGCCGGGTCGAGGCCTCGGCCGACGGCGGCGCCATGAAGGCCGAACTGGCGGTGCTGAAACGCGGCCCCGTTCTGGCCGCCCTGGCCCTGACCGTGATCGGCTCCAGCGCCATGTTCACCGTCTTCACCTACATCGCCCCGATCCTGAAGGAACAGACCCTGGCCTCCAGCGCCTTCGTCACCGCCATGCTGGTCGTCTATGGCGTCGGCCTGACCGTGGGCAACTGGCTGGGCGGCCGCTTCGCCGACCGCTCGGTGGACCGCACCCTGATCGTCACGCTCGGCGCGCTCGCCGCCCTGCTGGTCCTGTTCGCCGTTATCATGCCGTGGCAGGCGCCCGCCGCCGTGGTCATCTTCCTGTGGGGCGTGGCCAGCTTCGCCCTGGTGCCGCCGCTGCAGATGCGGGTCATGACGGCCGCCGCCGACGCGCCCAACCTGGCCTCGGCCATGAACATCGGCGCCTTCAACCTGGGCAACGCCATCGGCGCAGCCCAGGGCGGAGCGGTCATCGGCCTCAACCTCGGCTACCCGGCCGTGGCCCTGGCCGGGGCGGCGATGGCAGCCTCGGGTCTGGTCCTGGTCCTGCTGCTGGTCCGGCGCGAGGCCCGCGAGGCGACGGCGGCTCCCGCCCGCTGCTAGTTCAAAAGACCGGCCTCTTCTTCACCCGAAGGAGGGGCCGCTTCGCCGCTTTGGTGCTAGGCTTGATCTTTGCGATCAAGGAACACCCTCATGGCGGGCCTCAAGGACAAGCGCGGCTTTATCGACAAGGACCGACTGGACCTGTCCGAACGTCAGGCCGTCGAATACTGGATGAAGCGCTGGGGCGTGACCCGCGACCAGATCGTCACCGCCCACCGCAAAGTCGGCCGCATGACCAAGGACATCGCCGCCGAACTGGGCAAGAAACGCTAGTCAGCCGATCTTCTTTTTCGGCGCGGCCTTCCTGGCGGCAGGCTTGGCCGGAGCCGCCTTGGAGGCCGCCCCCTTCAAACTCGCTTTTAGCGCCGCCATCAGGTCGATGACATTGGTGTCGTCCGGCTCGGGGGCCGAGACCACGCCCTTTCCGCCCTTCTGCTTGGCCGCGATCATCTCGCGCAGGGCTTCGTCGTAGCGATCATGGAAGCGGGTCGGATCAAACGCCGCCTCCTTCTGGCCGATGATCCGGGCGGCGATCTCGACCATGTCGGGGTCGGCCTTCGCCTCCGGGATGTCGTCGAAGAAGTCGTCGGCGTCGCGCACCTCGTCGTGGGCGCGCAGGGTGTAGGCGACCAGCCCCTTGCCGTGGACCTCCAGCGCCAGTTGCCGCTCCTTGCCGCGCAGCACCAGTTGCCCCAGGGCGATCTTGCCCGCCGTCTTCATCGCCTCGCGGATCACGGCGAAGGCTTCAACCCCGACGCCCTTCTCCGGCACCACATAGAAGGGGTCGTCCCAATACAGACGGTCGATGTCGCTCTCGTCGACGAACTGGTCGATGGAAATGGTCTTGGTGCTTTCCAGCCTCACCTTGTCGAAGTCGGCGTCGTCGAACAGGACGTACTCGTCCTTCGACACCTCATAGCCCTTGACCAGATCCGACCGCTCGACCGGTCCGGTGTCGGGGTCGGTCGTCACCATGCGGATGCGGTTGTTGGTCGCCGGGTTGATCAGGTGAAAGCGCACGTCGGCGGCGCTGCTGGTCGCCGTGTAGAGGGCGACCGGACAGGTCACCAGCGACAGCTTCAGATGCCCCTGCCAAGTCGGTCGCGCGGCCATGATCCGGTCCTCCAGCCCGCTTCAACGGGTGCGGCGCGGATTCGTTCAGGCCTCTGGCCCCGGCCGAAGAACCGCGCAATCATCCGTCCATGACCTGGACCGTCCGCCTGTTCCGTCTGCACGCCGCCCTGTGGCTGGGGCTGGCGGTGCTGGGCGCGGTCATCGCCCTGACGCCCGGCGTCCGGGACTGGCCGACGCGGATCGCGGCGGGATGGGGCGCGGGCGCCGCCGCCTTTCTGCCCCTGACCTTCGCGCGACTGATGCGCGCCCGCTCGGTCGAGGCCATTCGCAAGCGCGCCGCCGAACTGGATCAGGCCGGCGGCGCGGTCCTGCCCCTCAGCCTGCTGGCGGCGGCCGCCAGCGTCTTCATCATCGTCATGGAGGCGGCCGACGGCGGCAAGCCGTCGGCGGCGGCCTTTTTCTCGATCGTCGTCATCGCCCTCTCCTGGCTGTTCGTCCATGTCATCTTCACCCTGCATTACGCGCATGAGTTCTACGCGCCCGCCGACACGGGAAAGGGCGACCGCCAGGGACTGATCTTCCCCGGCGAGGACGACGCCGACTACTGGGATTTTCTGCACTTCGCCCTGATCATCGGCGTCGCCAGCCAGACCGCCGACATCCAGATCAGCAGCCAGAAGCTGCGCCGGATCGCCACCCTGCACAGCCTGGTCGCCTTCCTGTTCAACACGGTGATCCTGGCCCTGGCGGTCAATATGGCCGTGAGCCTGCTGGGCTAGCCCGTCGCCTTGCGCTCATCAAAGGCCAGCCTCGCCGCCTCGATACGATCCAGGTTCTTCTCCGCCCAGGTCCAGACCCCGCAGAAGGCTTCGGCCAGGGTCACGCCAAGATCGGTCAGCCGGTATTCGACGCGCGGCGGGATGACCGGATGCACGGTCCGCACCACCAGGCCGTCGCGCTCCATCTGCCTCAGGGTCTGGGTCAACATCTTCTGACTGATGCCGCCGACCCGTTCGCCCAGGCGGGTGAAGCGCTGCTCCCCGTGCTGCTCCAGCACCTCCAGGATCAACATGGTCCACTTGTCCGCCACACGGCCGATCACCTCGTTGACCAAGGCCTCAACGCGCGGATCGAGCGGATAGTGCGTCATATCCAAATCTTCCCATCCGGTAAGTATGGCTGTTTCCGGTGCCTACTTTCTAACGGAGAGCATAGACCATAGCTGAGCCCCGGCGTGAATGCGCACGCCGAAGGAGCCTGAAATGAAGATCACCGGCAACACCATCCTGATCACCGGCGGCGGCAGCGGCATCGGCCGCGCCCTGGCCGAAAGCCTGCACGCGCGCGGAAACCGCATCATCATCACCGGCCGCCGTGAGGCGCCGCTGAAGGCCGTCGCCGCCGCCAACCCCGGCATGGCCTGGGCGACGCTGGACATGGAAGACGCCGCCGCCATCCGCGCCTTCGCCGACCGGATCGTGCGGGACCACCCCGACCTCAACGTCGTCGTCAACAACGCCGGGATCATGCAGCCCGAGGACCTGACCGCCGAGCCCTTCTCGCTGGAGACGGCTGAGACCACCATCGCCACCAACCTGCTGGGCCCGATCCGGCTGACCATGGCCCTGCTGCCGCATCTGCGCCGCCGCCCGGCCTCGACCGTGATCACGGTCACCTCCGGCCTCGCCTTCATCCCCTTGGCCGCCACTCCGACCTACAACGCCACCAAGGCGGCTATCCATTCCTGGACCCAGTCCCTGCGCACCCAACTGGCTGGCGCCTCGGTCGAGGTGCTGGAACTGGCCCCGCCGGCGGTCGCCACAGACCTCATGCCCGGCCACGCCGAAAACCCCGCCTCCATGCCCTTGGCCGACTATACGGCCGAGGTGATCGGCCTGATCGAGCGTGGCGAAACCCCGCGCGGCGAGATCCTGGTTGAGCGGGTCAAACCCTTGCGCCGCGCCGAGATCGACGGGCGCTATGAACAGATCTACGCTGCTCTGAACGGCCATACCTGAGCCTGAAAAAGTCAAGGCCGCGCCCGCGCCGCCTTGACTTGGCCGCTATTGAGGCCCATCTGCGCTGCACCGCACAATCGCGGTATCCGGTTTCCTGCAACGCGTGTGGGCCTTCCTCCCCGAAGACCTGATTGCAGACGCAGCCGGCCAGACCTCAGAGTCATTACGTCGTCCGGACACGCGGGGCGGCGCCCGATCCACCCCGACGGCTTCATTCCGAAGCTCTATCGGGACTGGCGGTGCGTCTTCCTTGTTGCGTGCGGTCAGAAGGCTTCGCCTTCTCGACCCGACGCACGCGGGATGCGCACTTCCGCAAGCGAAAGACGCTCCGTGAGCAACACCACCTTTGAATCCATGGGCCTGAACAAGGCCATCCTTCAGGCCCTGGCCGCGACCGGCTATGAAAAGCCGACGCCGATCCAGGCCAAGGCCATTCCCGACGTCATGGCCGGCAAGGACCTGCTGGGCATAGCCCAGACCGGCACCGGCAAGACGGCCGCCTTCGCCCTGCCGATCCTGCATCGCCTGGCCGAGAACCGCATCCCGCCGCGCCCGCGCACCACGCGCGCTCTGATCCTGAGCCCGACGCGCGAACTGGCCACCCAGATCGGCGAGAGCTTCAAGCAGTACGGCGCCCATCTGGGCTTCCGCGTCGCCGTCATCTTCGGCGGCGTGAAGTACGGCGGCCAGGAACGCGCCCTTCAGCAGGGCCTGGACGTTCTGGTGGCCGCCCCCGGCCGCCTGCTGGACCACATCCAGCAAAAGACCCTGGACCTGTCGACCTGTGAGATCTTCGTCCTGGACGAGGCCGACCAGATGCTGGACCTGGGCTTCATCAAGCCCATCCGTCAGATCGTCAGCCGCATCCCGGCCAAGCGTCAAAACCTCTTCTTCTCGGCCACCATGCCGTCGGAGATCGGCAAGCTGGCCGGCGAACTGCTGAAGGATCCGGTCAAGGTCCAGGTCACGCCGCAGTCGACCACGGTCGAGCGCATCAAGCAGTCGGTCATCCATATCGAACAGGGCCGCAAGCGCGCCCTGCTGACCGAGCTGTTCAGCGACCCCGCCTATACGCGTTGCCTGGTCTTCACCAAGACCAAGCACGGCGCCGACAAGGTCGCGGCCTATCTGGAAGCCGGCGGCGTCGAAGCCGGCGCCATCCACGGCAACAAGAGCCAACCCCAACGTGAGCGCGCCCTTGAGGCCTTCAAGAACGGCAAGCTGCGCGTCCTGGTCGCCACCGACATCGCCGCGCGCGGCATCGACGTCGACAAGGTCACCCATGTGGTGAACTTCGAACTGCCCTATGTGCCGGAAGCCTATGTCCACCGCATCGGCCGTACGGCCCGCGCGGGCAAGGACGGCACCGCCATCAGCTTCGTCGCCGGCGACGAGATGAAGCTGCTGAAGGACATTGAGAAGGTCACGCGCCAGAAGATCCCGGCCGTGGATCGCCGCAACGACAAGGCCCTGGCCCAGCTGGACGCCTCGATCATGGCGGCAGGCGTGGCCAAGAAGGCGACCCTGCCCGAGCGCGAAGGTCGTGAAGGCCGCGGCGGCGGCGAAGGCCGCAATCGTCCTCGCAACCCGCGTCGCGACGGCGTCAAGCCGGAGGGCGGCGGTCAGCCGCACCGCCAGCGCAAGGGCGGCCGCGACCGCACCCACCACGCCGAGCGTCCGGCCGCCGTCTATGATCCGATGGCGGGTGAACGTCCCAAATCGTCGCCGCGCGCCCAGCCGGCGGCCGAGCCCAAGCCGGTCGGCGAGATGAAGCGCCGCCCCCGTCGTCGCCCGTCGAACGGCGGCAAGGGCTACAGCGCCTAGGATCGTCCGATCCGAAGCCAAAGAAAAAGGGCGGCTCCCGCAAGGGAGCCGCCCTTTCCATGTCAGCCTGGGGCCGGGATCAGAAGGCCCAGCGCGCGCCCAGCGAGGCGACCAGGGCCGAACCCTCGGCCGTGCCGCGCAGGTGCGACGTCGTCGCCGCCGGAGTGCCGGCGTAGAAGGTGCGGTCGTCATAGATGTCTGAGTCGCTGAAGGCGATGTAGGTCAGACCCGCGTCGAAGGTCACGCCCTTGTTCACCTCGGTCGAGGCGCCGACCGAGACCAGCAGACGGTCGGCGTCGGGGATGCGGGCCGTGCGCAGGCTGTCGCGGGTCGGGGTCGGATCATAGCCGACGCCGGCGCGCAGGGTGGTCTTGTCGCTGTAGGCGTAATCCAGGCCGATGGCGCCGGTGGTCACGTCCTTGTAGTTCTGATGGATGGAGTCGCCGCCGTTCGGATATTCGACGTTGATGGCGTCGAACTCGGACCAGCCGATGCGGTTGACCTGGGCGTTCAGGGTCAGCTTGTCGTTGACGGCGTAACGCACCGAGGCCGAGGCGAACCACGGGGTGTTGAAGCTGGCCATGCCGCCGGTCGAGACGCTGTTGGGCGCCAAGGGGCCGGTCAGGACGATGTTCACGTCGCCGTCCAGTTCATGCTCGATGGCCGAGCGATAGGACAGGCCGAAGTCCCACGCGCCCTTGTGCACCTGGGCGCCGACGTTCCATCCGAAATCCCATCCGTCGCCTTCCAGCGAGGACGAGCCGTCCGGCAGCAGGGGCGAGACCGACGGCATGGCCGAGGTCAGCTTGGCCTTGACGTACTGGGCGTTCAGGCCGGCGCCGAGGTCCAGCCAGTCGTTGACCTGATAGGCCACGGTCAGGCTGGCGTCGCCCGAGCGCAGTTCCGAGGTCAGGGCGTCATAGCGGGCGAACGAACCCGGCTCGTATTTGGTGGTGAAGTTGTAGGGCGCGGCCACCGAGACGCCGACGGCGAAGCGGTCGCCGATCGGGGTGGCGAAGGCGAAGTTGGGCACCAGGCCGCTTTCGATCGGATCCACCTCGGTGTTGCGCGGGTCGCGCACCGGCACGTTCACGCCGCCCGGATAGGTGACGTAGGAGCCGGCGTTCTTCACTTCGGAGTCGATGCGGATGGCGTGCATGCCGAACGACAGCTCGCGCCCGCTGCGGGCGATGGCGGCGGGGTTCCACCACATCGAGCCGGTGCCGCGATCGGCGGCTTCGCCCGAGAAGGCGCGACCGGCGCCGCGCACCGACTGCTCCTGAAGATAGAAGGAGCCGGCGAAGGCCGGGGCCGCCACGGAGGCCATGAGGACAGCGAGGCCGCCGATGCGAGCCGTGTTCCTGGGGGTCATACTGTTTCACCTATGTAAGTCCGCCCGTTCTTACTGGTGAACGGGTCGTTTTTCGGGGAGAGGCGCCACGCTATCAGCCACAGCGCTCGTGTCATGAAAGCGTTGCGCCTGAGACTCCTCTCGGACCGCAAATCGTCGAAACCGTGGCGACTTTGTCGCACAATTCTACACCTGAGACGGTGACGTTACGGCAAGATTAATTCCCAAATAACGCAGTTCGCGAGAAAGATCGTGTTCCGCAAGGTCAACTTTCGCTTCATCACGACCACGGATCACCAGCTCGATTCCGACCGGTCCGTCGCCGCCCAAGCCGAAGGGATAGCTGCCGAACGACAGGTCCGGACGAGCCTCCGCGGCGGCCCTCAGAACCTCGGCGACGACCCCCTCGCCGACGCCTTCGACCCGGATCGTCCTGGCATGGACCACGGCCCCCGTGCGCAGACGCGGGACCACGTCCTGCAGCATGGCCTCCATGATCTTCGGCACGCCGGCCATGACGAAGACATTGCCGATCTGGAACCCCGGCGCATCCGTCACCGGATTGGCGATCAGCGTCCCGCCGTCAGGAATGCGCGCCATGCGCCGGCGCGCGGCGTTGAACTCGCCAGGTCCGTAGCGTCGCTCCAGAACGGCCACGGCGTCAGGGTGCTCGTTCACCGGCACGCCGAAGGCGGCCCCGACGGCGTCGGCGGTAATGTCGTCATGGGTCGGACCAATGCCGCCCGTCGTGAACACGTAGTCATAGGTCGCGCGCAGGGCGTTCAACGCCTCCACGATCTGCGATTGCCGGTCGCCGACCGTGCGCGCCTCCATCAGGTCGATCCCCAAGGCCGCCAGAAATCGGGCCATGGTGTTCAGGTTGGCGTCCCGCGTCCGACCGGACAGGATTTCATCCCCGATAATCAGAACGGCGGCGGTGGGGGCGGCTTGATCGGTCATGATCTGCAGATAGGCGCCGCCTTCCGCCGCGTCATCGTCTCCGCCTGACGGGGTTGAGCTTTTGTGCTAGTCTCGCCATCTGACGTCTAAGAAACAGCCGCCCTCCCTTTCGTCGCGGCGCCCGAAAGCAGATCATGTACGAGACCCCCGACCTGGATACCGACGCCTTCGTCCGCAGCCATGAAATCCGCATCCATGACGCGGAGGCCTTCGAGGGCATGCGCAAGGCCGGACGTCTGGTGGCCGAGGCTCTGGACATGATCGGCGAACACGTGAAGCCCGGCGTCACCACCGGCGAACTGGACGATCTGGTGCGCGAGTTCACCCTGGCGCGCGGCGGCGTCCCCGCCTGCCTCGGCTACAAGGGCTACACCCGGACGATCTGCACCTCGATCAACCACGTCGTCTGCCACGGCATTCCCGGCGACAAGGTTCTGAAGGAAGGCGACATCGTCAACATCGACCACACCGTCATCGTCGACGGCTGGCATGGCGACTCGAGCCGCATGTATCCGGTCGGCGAGATCAACGCCCGGTCCAAGAAGCTTATCGACGTCACCTATGAGGCGCTGGAGCTGGGCCTGGCCCAGGTCAAGCCCGGCGCCACCTTCGGCGACATCGGCTACGCCATCCAGAAATTCGTCGAGGCCCAGCGCATGAGCGTGGTGCGCGACTTCTGCGGTCACGGCATCGGCCGCGTCTTCCACGACAGCCCCAATGTCCTGCACTATGGCCGCCGCGGCGAGGGCGCCGTGCTGAAGCCCGGCATGTTCTTCACCGTCGAGCCGATGGTGAACCTGGGCAAGCCGGCGGTGAAGGTGCTGTCCGACGGCTGGACCGCCGTGACCCGCGACAAGTCCCTGTCGGCCCAGTGCGAGCACACCATTGGCGTGACCGAGGACGGCCTGGAAATCTTCTCGGCCTCGCCGAAGGGCCTGTTCCGCCCGAAATTCTAGACCCCGCTCATCCCCGCGGAGGCGGGGACCCAGAGCTTTGGCCCCGCAATCCAGCGCTTGATCCCTGCGACGGACAAGTTAGCGTCCGGTCCCAGGACTGGGTCCCCGCCTCCGCGGGGATGAGCGGATGGGGGCATCGTGTCCGACGGCGTCGCGGGAGCAATTCCAAAGCAGGCCAAGCCGCACCACGCCGGTCATCGCGAACGGCTGCGCGACCGCGCGCGGAGCGCCGGCATCCACCATCTGCCCGACTATGAACTGCTGGAACTCTTCCTGTTCCGCAGCCAGCCCCAGGGCGACGTCAAACCCATCGCCAAGGCCCTGCTGACGCGGTTCGGCTCACTGGCGGCGGTCCTGGCGGCTTCGGTCGAGGACTTGATGACCGTCCGCGCAGAGGACTCGCGCGGCCGCTCCAAGGGCGTCGGCGCCGAGACCGCCCTGGACCTGGCCGCCCTGCATGAGGTCTCGCGCCGCGTGGCCAAGGAGGAAGCCAACAAGCGCACCGTCATCTCGTCCTGGACGGCCCTGCTGGCCTATGTCCGCCTGTCGCTGCAGCACGAGCCGCGCGAGCAGTTCCGCGTCCTCTACCTCGACAAGAAGAACCAGTTGATCCTCGACGAGATCCAGAACCGGGGCACGGTCGACCACGCCCCCGTCTATCCGCGTGAGGTGGTGCGCCGCGCGCTGGAGCTGTCGGCCAGCGCCATGATCATCGTCCACAATCACCCGTCCGGCGACCCCACCCCCAGCCGCGCCGACATCGACATGACGAGACAGGTGATCGAGGCCGCGCGCTCGCTCGCTGTCCAGGTCCACGACCACCTCATCGTCGGCCGCGAAGGCGTGGCCAGCTTCAAGCAACTGGGTTTGATGTGACCATCCTGACCACCGACCGCCTGACCCTGACGCCTGTCGCCGTCGGCGACATGGACGATCTGATCCCGCTCTGGGCCAACGCCGACTTCACCCGCCACATCATGGGGCGCGGCCTGTCGGAGGAAGAGGTCTGGTTCCGGCTGTTGCGCGATATCGGCCACTGGCAGGCCAAGGGGTACGGCAACTGGTCGATCCGCGAGACGGATACGGGCGCCTATGTCGGCAGCGTCGGGGTGCTGGACTATCGCCGCGAGATGACGCCGCCGTTCGACGCGCCGGAACTGGGCTGGGGCGTGGCCCCCGCCTTTCAGGGTCAAGGCCTGGCGCTCGAAGCCCTGCAGGCGGCCCTGACCTGGACCGACGCCTATCGGCTGGAGCCGCGCACCGTCTGCATGATCTCGCCCGACAACGCCCCCTCGGTGAAGCTGGCGGAGCGCGTCGGCTACCGCCCCTATGCCGAAGCCGACTACAAGGACTCGCGCGTCACCCTGTTTGAACGACCCCGCGCGGTTGCGGGCTGACAGACGGCGCAGACCTCTCTAGGTTTTACAGTTCAGATCCGATCTTCCGGTTTCGAGAGTAGCTTCATG
Organism: Brevundimonas sp. NPDC007368; assembly: GCF_042869015.1. Lineage (NCBI taxonomy): Bacteria > Pseudomonadati > Pseudomonadota > Alphaproteobacteria > Caulobacterales > Caulobacteraceae > Brevundimonas > Brevundimonas sp. NPDC007368. Next base: position 42,052 of record NZ_JBIAFA010000006.1, read on the forward strand.
CCCATGTCCGTCGACGTCCTTCGCGCCCATCTGGTCGAGGCCTTCCCCGATGCGGACATCGCCATCGAGGACCTGGCCGGCGACGGCGACCACTATCGCGCCCGGATCGTCTCAGCGGCTTTCAAGGGCCTGCCGCGTGTGCGCCAGCACCAGTTGGTCTACGGCGCGTTGAAGGGTCAGATGGGCGGCGAGTTGCACGCCCTCGCGCTGGAGACCTCCGCTCCTGCCGAGGCGGGCTGACCCATGCGCTATCGTCCGTTCGGCGGCACCGGCGCGGCGGTCTCGAACCTGACCCTCAGCCTCGGGCATGAGGCCCTGGGGCGGGGACGCGCGGCCCTCAGCGAGCTGATCTTCACCGCGCTCGAAGCAGGGGTGAACAGCTATCACCTCGAGAACGCCGACCCGGTCCTGGCCGAGATCGTCGGCGAGGCCCTGGGCCACGTCGAGCGGCGGCTGGTCTGCGTCGGCGTCACCCTGGGCGTCGGCGACGGCCGCAAAAAGGGCTTCCGCGACTTCTCGGCCGAGGGTCTGAGCGGCGCCATCGACCAGGCTCTGCACGCCTCGGGTCTGGGCTGGTTCGACGTGGCCGTGCTGGACGAACCCGCCGACGACGAACTGCCCCAGGCTTCGCTGATCGTGCTCAAGGCCCAGCGCAAGGCCGGTCACGTCAGGTTGCTCGGCGTATCCGGCGACGCGCCCGTGATGGACGTCTACGTCTCGACCGGGGCCTTCGACGTTCTCTACACCCCCTTCCACGCCAATGTGGAATGGCGCATCCGCTCGCGGATGCGAGCCGCGCGCGAACGCGACATGGCGGTCTTCACCTACGACTACTTCCCTGAAAGCCTGTCGACCGAACGCAAGGCGGCGGGCGCGGGCGCAGCGCCCAAGAAGAAGGGCCTGTTCGGCTTCGGCGCCAAGCCCGTCGATCCGGGCCTGGCCAACGCCGGCTCCTTCGCCTTCCTGCACCAGACGCCGAACTGGAAGGCCGAGGAAATCTGCCTGGCCTTCACCCTGACCGACCCGGCCATCGCCAGCGTCATGGTGGATGCCGTCAATCCAGAGCGGATGGAGGCTCTGGCGGCCGTTCCTGAGCGCGATCTGCCGCCCGGCCTGTCAGCCCAGATCGAGATGGCGCGCGTGGGCTCGGCGGCGGCTTAGCCGCCCACAGCGACGAACGGCCCGTTGAGGAAGCCCGGCTTGCGATAGGCCAACCGCGCCCCGTCCGCCCCCAGGACGCGGCCCCCGGCCGCTTCCAGCACCGCCTGCCCGGCGGCCGTATCCCATTCGGATGTCGGCCCGGTGCGCGGATAGGCGTCGAAACGGCCCTCGGCGATGAGGCAGAACTTCAACGACGAGTCCGTGCCCTGCCACCGGCTGCAGCCGTGACGCGCGGCCAGCCGCGCCGCATCATCGTCGGTCATGCTGTGGCTCAGCAAGGCGACGCCTTCGGCCGGACGGTCGCGCACCTTGATCGGCCGCCAGGCCTCGCCGAAGGCGCGGCGCACGGCCCCCTTGCCCGGTGTGGTCGAGGCCCAGGTCACCCCCGTGGCTGGGGCCGTCACCACGCCCGCGACAGGGGCGTCGCCGCGCATCAGGGCGATGTTGACGGTGAAGCTCTCGCGGCCCTGGACAAAGCCCTTGGTGCCGTCCAGCGGGTCGATGAGCCAGAACCACTCGCCGACCGAGGTCGGGACGCCGTCGGCGGCGGAGGCTTCCTCGGCCACAGCCTCGACCTCGGGCCAGCGCTCGGCCAGCCGCTTCAGGATCAGGGCCTCGGCGGCGCGGTCCGCCTCGGTCACCGGGCTGGCGTCGGACTTGGTCTCGACCGCCGTGTCGGCCCGCCAGTACGGCAGGATCAGACGCGCAGCCTCCTCGGCGATGTCGGCGATGGTCTCGGCGAGGGCGCCGGAAGCGAGGTCGGTCTCAAGAGCGTGCGTCATGTCTTCGCCTCGATAGCCCATGCGACCGGTTTCAAGAACCGGCAAATCAGGTCAGCCTTAACCATTCCATCCAGAAGACCGCCCGAACGATGACCCTCCCTGACCTAGCTATTCCCTCGGCCGACCTCGCCGCCGCCGACCTGCCCGTGGGCGGCGCCGAACTGGCGGCCTTCATCGCTGGAAAGCTGTGTCACGACTTCATCAGCCCGGCCGGCGCCATCATGTCGGGGCTGGACCTGCTGGAGGACCCCACCGCCCAGGATATGCGCGACGACGCCATGAGCCTGATCCGCCAGAGCGCGAAGAAGATGGTGGCCCACGTCCATTTCGCCCGCGTCGCCTTCGGCGCCGCCACCACCAGCGAACACTTTGTCTCGGCCGAGCTGCGCGGCCTGGTCGCCAACCTGTCCGAAGGCGGACGCGCCACGCTGGACTGGCGCATCGACGACGGCCAGACGCTCACCAAGCCCGAGGCCCGCATCCTGATCAATCTGGCCTGGATGGCCCTTGGCGCCCTGCCGACCGGCGGCGTGGCGACCATCACCGCTCGCCGCGAAAGCGACCGTCTTCTGCTGATCGGATCGGCCGAGGGGAACCGCGCGCGGCTCAAGCCCGAGGCCCTGACCGGGCTCGGGGGGCAACGCCTGACCGAGGGTCTGGCCGGTCAGTGGATCCAGCCCTACTGGCTGTGGCTGGCCGTCAACGAGGCGGGCGGACGCCTCGATGTCGCCAGCGACGAGGGCCGCGTCGGTCTGATCGCCCGCATTCCGGCCTGATCGCGGCCCGTTCCAATCGTCCGTTAACCCCCAGGAACGATCATGGCGCGAGCCGCGCTTTGATTGTGCGCGCAGCGGGATAGAGCCCTTGGACCCCAAGACCTGTTTGATCGTCGATGACAGCCGGATCATCCGCAAGGTCGCGCGCCGCATCATCGAGGACCTTGGCTTCGAGGTCGACGAAGCCGCAGACGGCGCCGAGGCCCTGACCTACTGCATGGGCCTGATGCCCCAGGTGGTCCTCCTGGACTGGCAGATGCCGGTCATGGACGGTCTCAGCTTCCTTCGTCGCCTGCGCGACCTGCCTGGCGGCCGCGTACCCAAGGTGTTGTTCTGCACGATCGAGACCCGCGCCGACCGGATTGCAGAAGCCCTGTCCGCAGGGGCCGACGATTATGTTATGAAACCCTTCGACGGCGAGATCCTTCATTCCAAACTCGCCGAAGTGGGAGCTGTTCAGTCGCCGTCATGACGCCGGAGGATTTCGATCGCCTTCAGACCTTGCTGGCGTCCCGCGCCGGCTTTCGGCTGTCGCGCGACCGGATGCATCTGGCCGAGCATCGGCTGGGCCCCGTGGCGCGCCGCGAGGGCTACCACAATGTCGAGGCCATGCTGGCGACGCTGTGGAACAAGCCGGTCGCCTCGCTCGGCTGGGCGGTGATCGAAGCCCTGCTGAACGGCGAGACCTGGTTCCGTCGCGACCGCGCCGTCTTCGACGTCTTTTCGCGTGAACTGATGCCGGCCCTGACCGCCGCCCGGCCCGGCGGCAAGGTGCGACTGTGGTCCGCCGGCGCCTCGACCGGTCAGGAGGCCTATTCCCTGGCCATCGCCGCCCTGGAGAACAGGGCCGACGTGGAAATCCTCGCCACAGACCTGTCGCGCCTGTCGATCGAGAAGGCGCATTCGGGCCTCTACACCTCGTTCGAAATCCAGCGCGGGCTGTCGGCCCGCACCATGCTGCGCTGGTTCGAACAAGCCGATGAACAATGGCGCGCCCGTCCCGAGCTGCGCAGCGCGGTGAAATTCGAACGCGCCAACCTGCTCGACGAACCAGCCGACGAGCGCCAGTTCGACGTCATCTTCTGTCGCCATGTTCTCAGCGACCTGGAGCCGGCGCACCGCGCCCGGGTGCTCGACCGACTGGAGCGCCAGCTGGTCGATGACGGCTGCCTCTTCCTCGGTGTCGATGAACGCCCCGAGGGCGACAGCGTCGCCTTCCGTCCGGTCGCCGGCCGCAAGGGCCTGTATGTGAAGGCCCCATCGGCGGTGCGCCGCGCCGCCTAGGCCGTCAGCAGGCCTTCGGCCGCTGCCGTCTTGACCCGCACCTGCGGAACCTCGCTGAAAACCAGATCGCCGACGCCGAAATACTCGGCCTGATTCAGGGCGCACCAGTCGGTAGTGACCAGACGGATGGTTGCCCTGCCCGCGACATCGCTCGCCGCGCCATAGACGAAGTCGCCGTTGCGCTCGGGCAGGGGCATGGGTCGATCCTGATTGGCTCGCGCCATGAAGCCCGCCAGGCGTTCAACCGGGACCTCGGCGACCATCAGCTTGCCGTCGAAGCGCACCACGGCGTCGAACTCATAACGCGTCACCGGCCCCGCCGGCAGGCCGGTCCCCAGGGTGGTGTGGCCGATGAAGCCCGCCTCGGCGTCCGCCGCTCTCGCCAGCGCGGCGGCGACGGCCCGGCCGGTTTCGCCCAGGCTCATCGCGCGCGGACTGACGCCCAGCACCGCCCTTTCCTCGTCGGTCAGATGCGTCGCCAGGGTCGTCGCGATCAGATCGGCGATGCGCGCCGATGGCGCGGCTTCGCGATCCACCGCCGTGGAGCCGACCGTGATCCGCCCGTCGTCGAACAGGGTCGCCGTGGTGTAGGCGTTGCTCCACGATCCAGTGTGGGCATAGGCGCTGCGGCCCTGTTCATGCTGGAACAGCAGATGGTTGTGCCCGCCGATCATCAGCGCCCCTTCGGGCAGAAGGGGCAGGATGTCGCGATCCCCCGCCACCCCGGCATGGCTCATCACCAGCATCAGGTCGGCCCCGTCCAGCAGCCGGGCCAGGTTCGCCTGCGCCCAGTCGCCCGGTTCGGGGATCGACAGCCAGTCGCGGCTGGCCTTGGGATAGGTGTTCAGCGAATCCGTCCCCGCCCCGACGATGCGCAGCGACCGCCGGCCCAACGGCACGGTCACGGCGGCCTCGGCGTAGGGCTGGCCCGTGCGGGCGTCGATGATGTTGCTGACCACCAGAACGCCCAGCGACCGCATCCGCGCCACCACCTCATGCAGGTCCGGCGTCAGGTCGTTGTCGTGGTTGCCCAGGTTGACCACCGTCGGCGCCAGCTTCGGCAACTCGCCCAGGAAGGCCCAGTCAATGGCTCCGCCCGAGCGCACCGAGACGACATTGCCGTGCTCGAAGATGTCGCCGTCGATGGCGATCAGGTGCGGAACATCCGATCCTGCGATTTCGGCCTCCAGCGCCGCCAGCAGCTGTCCCGTCCGCTCATAGGCCGAGTGCAGGTCGGACATGGCCAGAACCCGACTGATCGCCTGCGCGCCCGCCGACGGGGCCGACGCCCCCAGGCCCGGCGCTACGACGGCGACGGCCATCAGCTGAAACAGGCGACGGCGGTGAAGGCTGGAAGTCGGCATGCGCGGGTCCCTGTCAGGCCGCGCCCGGCGCGTCGAGAGTTTCCTCGCCAGAGGCGGCGCAGCCCTGCCGTTTCGCATGGGACTTTGCGCCGCACAATGCCGGGACGCCCCCGTCATCGCCTGATGCGTCAGGTTTTCCGGCAGCGTGTCCGTGTCGCGAAAGCTTCATCGAGCCAGCGCTATCGAAGCTGGCAAAAGCGTCGCCGCAGACCTAGGCCCCTCGCCAGTTTCAACGAGGACCCTCCCCCCATGTCCCCTCGCCTCTCCGCCCTCGCCGCTTCCGCCAGCGGCCTCGCCCTGCTCCTCGCCGCCCCGGCCATGGCCCAGACCGCTGACGCCGCCGCCGAACAGGCCGTCGCCGTCGACGAGATCGTCGTCACCGCCCAGCGCCGCAGCGAGAACATCCGCGACGTGCCCTTCGCCGTCACGGCGATGAACACCGAGACCCTGACCGCCATCTCGGCCGGCGGCGCCGACATCCTCAGCCTGTCCGGCCGCGTGCCCAGCCTGCAGGTCGAAAGCTCGAACGGCCGCTACGCCCCGCGCTTCTACATCCGCGGCCTCGGCAATGTGGACTTCGACTTCACCGCCTCTCAGCCCGTCTCCATGGTGATGGACGACATCGTGCTGGAGAGCGTCTACCTGAAGGGCTTCCCCCTGTTCGACGTCAAGCAGCTGGAAGTGCTGCGCGGTCCGCAAGGCACCCTGTTCGGCCGCAACACCCCGGCGGGCGTGATCAAGATCGACACCACCAAGCCGGGCGACGACTTCACCGGCTACGGCTCGCTGACCTACGGCAACTACGGTTCGACCCGCGCTGAAGCCGCCGTCACCCTGCCCGCCACGGACACCCTGTCGGTCCGCGTCGCCGCCCTGTGGAACCACCGCGACGACTACATCAACAACGCCTATGACGCCCCCTTCGCCAAGAAGGACGGCAAGGATCTCGGCAATTTTGACGACATCGCCGGCCGCGTTCACGTCGCCTGGACCCCGACCGACCGCCTGTCGACCCTGCTGACCCTGCAGGCCCGCGACTACGAGGGGACGGGCACGATGAACCGCGCCAACGCCCTGACCAAGGGCTCCAACAAGCTGAACGACAACTTCGACCGCGAGACGGTCTGGTACGATGGCGGCCGCAACAACTTCCAGAAGCAGCAGACCACCTCGCAGTCGCTGCAGGTCGCCTATGACTTCGGTCCCGCCACCCTGACCGGCGTGGTCGGCTCCTATCAGGGCTCCAGCCAGGGCGACGGCGACATCGACGGCGGCGTGGCCTCGGCCCCCGCAGGCTCCGGCTACAAGACCCCGTTCAACGTCGAGTCCGGCACCCTCTCCAGCGACCTGCTGCAGAACACCTATGAACTGCGCCTGGCCTCGAACGGCGACGGCCGTCTGGGCTGGCAGGTCGGCGCCTTCTACTGGGACGAGCGCATCAACCTGGTGTCCGGCACCTTCAACGGCACCGGCGGTCTGATCCCCACCAAGGCCACCGACATCGTGCAGAAGTCGGACTCCTGGTCGATCTTCGGTCAGGCCAACTATCAGGTCACCGACGCCTTCAAGATCACCGGCGGCGTGCGCTACACCGACGATAGCCGCGACTATCACGGCAAGATCGTCATCGGCACGCCGGCCAACGCCGAGGGCCGGGTCTCGGTCGGCGACGAGCAGGTCAGCTGGGACGTCAGCGCCCTGTATGAGGTCAACGGCAGCCTGAACCTGTTCGCTCGCGTGGCCAGCGGCTATCGCGGTCCGTCGATCCAGGGCCGCAACCTGCCGGTCCTGACCACGGCCGAGGCCGAGACCGTCATGTCCTACGAGGCCGGCCTCAAGTCCCGCCTGTGGAACGGCCGCGCCCGTCTGAACGCCACGGCCTATCTGTATGACGTCAAGGACATGCAGTTCACCGCCATCGGCGGCATCGACAACTCCAACCGCCTGATCAACGCCGACAAGGGTCAGGGCTACGGCCTGGAAATCGACGGCGACGTCTATCTGGGCGCGGGCTTCACCCTGGCCGGCGGCGTGGCCTGGAACCACACGGAGATCAAGGACAAGGACCTTCTGGTCGCCATCTGCGGCAACCACCTGTGCACCATCACCGATCCGATCGTGAAGGTGGGCGCCAGCGACCGCGCCGCCATCGACGGCAACCCCTTCCCCCAGGCGCCGGAGTACACCGCCAACCTGACCCTCTCCTATGTCCGCCCCATCGGCGACGCCCAGGAGCTGTTCGCCTCGACCGACTGGGTGATGCAGAAGGACTTCAACCTCTTCCTCTATGAGGCGGTCGAGTTCCGTCAGGACGCCAACTTCGAGGGCGGCCTGCGCGCAGGCTGGCGCGACCTGAACCGCGGTCTGGAAGCCGCCGCCTATGTCCGCAACATCACGGACGAGGCCAACGTCATCGGCGCCATCGACTTCAACAACCTGACGGCCTTCGTCAACGAACCGCGCATGTACGGCGTGGAGCTGTCGAAGCGCTTCTAGCGCCTTCACGGCTGGTCACATCGGAGGGCGGCGGCGGGGCGACCTGCCGCCGCCCTCTTGCCATCCGACGCCAGCTTGGCCTTACTGGCTCCGGGATCAGGGGGAGTATCTTCTACAATGCGGCTGGCCTTGCTGTTGGGATCATTGACGCTCGCCTTCTTGCTGGCGGTCTGGACCACTCAGGTTCCCCGACCCCGTCCCCTGGATGCGCCCGTCGCCGCCTTTTCGGCCGCCCGGGCCATGACCGACATCGAGCAGATCGCTCGCGCCCCGCACCCGGTCGGCTCGGCCGAGCACGCCCGCGTCCGTGCCTATCTGAGCGACCGCATGACCCAGCTGGGCCTGTCGCCGGAGGAGCAAAGCGGGCCGCTGTCGCCCGGTTCGATCCGGCGGCTGAAAAAGGAAGGCGGCGATCCGCAGGCCGCAAACAATCAGGCCATCAATCTGATCGGCGTCCTGCCCGGCAAGGACCGCAGCCAGCCCGCCGTCATGCTGATGGCCCACTATGACACCGTGGTCGGCTCGCCCGGCGCGGCCGACGATTCCACCGGCGTCGGCGCCGTGCTGGAGGCCGTCCGCGCCATCAAGGCGCGCGGCCCCATCGAACGCGACCTGGTCGTCCTGCTGACCGACGCCGAGGAACTGGGTCTGGACGGCGCCCGCATCTTCTTCGGCGGGCACCCGCTACGCGACCGCATCGGGTCGGTGGTCAACCTCGAGGCGCGCGGCGGCGGCGGTCGCGCCGCCATGTTCGAAACCGGACGCGAGGCCGGCCCCACCGTCGACCTGTTCCGCCGCGCCGCCATGCGCGCCGACGGCGGGACCACCGCCACCTCCCTGGCCGTCTTCATGTACGAACAGATGCCCAACGGCACCGACTTCACCGTGCCCAAGGATCGCGGCGTCGGCGGGCTGAACTTCGCCTTCATCGGCCGCCCGGCCCAGTATCATGCGGCCGACTCCACCCCCGAAAATCTCGACCAGGGCGCCCTGCAGCATCTCGGCTCTCAGGCATTGGAGGCCGCCGACGCCCTGCTGCGCGCCCCCGCCCTGCCCGCCAAGGGACCGAACACCGTCTATGCCGACGTCTTCGGCCGCCTGATGCTCAGCCATTCGGCCGCCATGGGCTGGGGCCTCCTGGGCCTGACCGCCCTGCTCGGCGGCTTCGCCGCCTGGCGCGCCCGACGCGCCACCGGCCTGACCGCCGCACAGGTCGGACGCGGCCTGCTGGACGGGCTGTGGTTCCTGTCCGCCGGACTGGTCCTGGCCCAGGCCGTGCGCCTGCTGGCCGGGCCGATGTCGAGCCGCGCCGCCTCGTCCGAAACCTACTATGTCCTTCTGCATCGCCTGCCCTGGATGGAGGCGGGCGCCGTCCTGACCATCCTCGCCCTGGCCCTGCTGTTCCTGACCGGGGCGCGCCGGTCACGTCCGCGCGTGATCGCCGGGACCGTCGCCGTCCTGACGCTTCTGACCCTGCTGATCGGCGGCTTCAGCCCGGTCATGCTCGGCGCGGGCGTCATCGCCGCCGCCCTGTCGCTGTGGCCGGTCAAGGCCACCACCACGACCTGGGGCGCCTGGCTGGGCCTGATCGCCCTCGTCTTCCTGCTCGGTTGCGTGGTTCAGGGCGCAGCGCCCGAGGCCGCCCTGCTGTTCGTCTGGCCCGCCCTGCTGGCCGCCGTCGTCGCAGCGCTCGCTGCCCTGATCAGCCCCGGCCTGACGCGGCCCGTTGGCTTGATCCCCGCCGCCGTCGCGGGCGTGCTCGGCGGCGCCTGGCTCATGGGCCTGGGCCATTTCGTCTTCCTCGGCGTCGGCATGGACCTGCCCGGCGCCCTGGCCCTGATCGGCCTGCTGGCCCTGCTCTTCCTGCGCCCCCTCAGCCCGCCGGTCAGCGCGGTCCGCCCGGTGCTGATCGGCGCGGCCGCCTGTCTGATCCTGGCCTGCGGTCTCAGCCTCGCCGCCCGTTTCGCCGAGCCCGCGCCCGCGGCGACGGAGACCCAGTCCTGACCGCCCGCTGGCGAAACCGCGTCCAACCGTCTATCGCAGCCCGATGTCCACCGATCCCGTTCTCGTCACCGGCTCCGCCGGCTTCATCGGCTTTCACACCGCCCGGCGGCTGCTGGAGCGCGGCGAGACGGTCATCGGTCTGGACAACCTCAACGCCTATTACGACCCGGCACTGAAACACGCCCGTCTGGCCCAGCTTCAGCCCTACCCTGCCTATCGCCACCACACCCTCGATCTGGCCGACCGCGACGGCGTCGCCGCCCTGTTCGCCGAGCACCAGCCGCGCCGCGTCGTCCACCTCGCCGCCCAGGCTGGTGTCCGCTACAGCCTCGAGGCGCCCGAGACCTATGTGGACTCCAACGTCGTCGGCTTCCTCAGCATTCTCGAGGGCTGCCGCGCGGTGAAGGCCGCCAACCTGGTCTTCGCCTCGACCAGCTCGGTCTTCGGCGCCAACGCCGCCCTGCCCTTCTCGGTGCGTGACCCGGCCGACCACCCGCTGACCGTCTATGCGGCGACCAAGCTGGCCAATGAGGCCATGGCCCATTCCTACGCCCACCTGTTCGGCTTCCCGGCCACGGGCCTGCGCTTCTTCACCGTCTATGGACCGTGGGGCCGCCCGGACATGGCCCTGTTCAAATTCACCCGCGCCATCCTCAAGGACGAGCCCATCGACGTCTACGGCGAAGGGAAGATGTCGCGCGACTTCACCTATGTGGACGACATCGTCACCGGCGTGATCGCGGCCCTGGACCGCCCCGCCGCCATCGACCCGACCTGGGACGCCACCGCCCCCAACCCGGCCACCAGCGGCGTCGCCCCCTGGCGCATCCTCAACCTGGGCGCCGGCCGCCCGGTCGCCCTGATGCGCTACATCGAGGTGCTGGAAGAGAAGCTGGGTCGCAAGGCGAAGCTGAACCTCATGCCCATGCAGGACGGCGACGTGGCCAATACCGAGGCGGATGTCGCCGACACCCTGAAAGCCCTCGACTACGCCCCCTCGACCCCGGTCGAGGACGGCGTCGGCCATTTCGTCGACTGGTACTGCAACTTCTATCGGGAAAACTGAGCGGGCGCGCACACGCGCCGTCTCGACATCCGATTGTCTGAAAAGCCCTGGTGGAGCCGAGGGGAGTCGAACCCCTGACCTCGTCATTGCGAACGACGCGCTCTACCAACTGAGCTACGGCCCCGACCGACAGGCAGATGCCGGAGATAGAGGGCGGCGCGGGGGAGTGTCAACGGGTCGCGGAGGAATCCTTGGCGTTCCCGCAAGGCCCCGCTAGAAACAGGTCTGCTTTCAAGGGAATTGGTTCATGGGCATCGGCGCCGGCGTCATCGGCTTCATCTTCTTCGTGCTGGGCGCGCTGCTGCAGCTTCTGCTGTTCGCCATCATCGCCAATGCGATCCTCAGCTGGCTGTTCGCCTTTGACGTGATCAACTATCGCAACCGCTTCGTGGCCCAGGTGGCCGAGTTCCTGGATCGGTTCACCAGCCCCATCCTGGCCCCGCTGCGCCGGATCATCCCGCCCCTGGGCGGCATCGACCTGACCCCGATCGTGGCCCTGCTGATCATCCAGGGCGTGCAAGGCTATCTGCTGCCGCCGCTGTATCAGGCGGCGCTGGGTCTGGCGGGCGGCTACTAGGTCGTTGAGACTCGGACACGGGCGGTCAGGAATCTTAATCCCGCCCCATTCCGCCCCTTGCGCCCGGCGGGCGGGCTCCTAAGGTGCGCGCGACGGGTCCCCGCGGGACCGCAGATTGCGCGTATTTATGACCACGATCAAGACAGTCGCCGTTATCGGCGCCGGGCAAATGGGTTCGGGCATCGCTCAGACGGTGGCCGCCGGCGGCTATGAGGTGCGGCTCTACGACCTGTCGGCCGAGCGCATTCCCCTGGCCCAGGGCGAGATCGCGGCCAGCCTGGCGCGGCGCGCCGCGCGCGGGCTGATGACCCAGGCCGAGGCCGATACGGCCCTGACGCGGATTCAGCCCGTCGCCTCGCTGGCCGAGGCGGCCCAGGCCGATCTGATCATCGAGGCGGCGTCCGAGGACGAAGCGGTCAAGAAATCGGTCTTCGTCGACCTGCTGCCCCACCTGCGCCCCGACACCCTGCTGGCGTCCAACACCTCGTCCATTTCGATCACGCGCCTGGCCTCGGTCAGCGACCGGCCCGACCGCTTCATCGGCCTGCACTTCATGAAGCCGGCGCCGACGATGAAGCTGGTCGAGATCGTGCGCGGCATCGCCACCTCGGCCGCCACCTATGAGGCCGCCGTCGCCTTCGCCGAGAGCCTGGGCAAGATCACCACCGAATCCGAGGACTTCCCCGCCTTCATCGTCAACCGCATCCTGGTGCCGATGATGAACGAGGCCATCTATGTCCTCTACGAAGGCGTCGGCAACGTCGCCTCGATCGACAAGGCGCTGAAGCTGGGCGCCAACCATCCGATGGGGCCGCTGGAGCTGGCCGACTTCATGGGCCTGGACGTGGTCCTGGCCATCATGAACGTGCTGTACGACGGTCTGGCCGACAGCAAGTACCGCCCCTGCCCCCTGCTGGTGAAGTACGTCGAGGCCGGCTGGCTGGGCAAGAAGAGCGGCCGTGGCTTCTACGACTATTCCGGCGCGACGCCGGTCCCGACCCGCTGATGCTGCGCCTCGACCGGATCGAGGACCTCCCGGGCCTCAAGCGCGTCGCGCCGCGCCGTTCGACCCAGAGGTTCGTGCTGGCCGCCCTGGCCGCCGCCGCCTGGCCGCCGCTCATTCTGACCCTGGTCGTCTGGCCGCCGGAAAACTGGGCCTCGGGCGTCGACACCGACTGGCGGCTGGTGTTGCTGGTGCTGGGCCTGATCGCCGCACCCGTGGGCCTGTGGCTGCTGCGACAGACCCATGAGCGGGTCGGCCGCCCCTCGACGCGTCTGGGCGTGGTCTGCCGCTTCATGGTCTTCGGCGGGCTGCTGGCCGCTGCCGTACAGACCCTGATCGCCCTGGTCATGTCCCTGTTGTCGGTGATCGCCTCGCAGAGCCTGGTCCAGGGGCTGGGCGCGCTGGAGACCACCCTGCTGATCTTCGGCGTCGCCGGTCTGCCGCTGGCGGTGCTGGTAGGCGTCAGCTACGCCCTGTGGGCCGGTCTGTGCGTGGCCTTCATCGCCTTTGCGCCCGCCCCCGTGGTCAAGGGCCGCATGGGCCTGATGCCGAACGGTCAGCCCTGAACATTACCGCGTTTTAAGGTGTCGGCGCCGCCCGCAGCCCGCATGACCGGTCTCCTCGACGGGGGAAAGCCGACGCCATGACTGATCAGATCCTTCTCGCGGACAGCCCGCAGCCCGTGGCCGCCGGCGCGCGCATCCAGACCCTGGACGTCCTTCGCGGCGTGGCGGTGCTGGGCATCCTGGCGGTCAACGCCGCCGCCTTCGCCCTGCCCATGTCGGCGGCGATGTCGCCGGAGCAATCGCCCTTCCCCCTGGTCGGCGCGGCCGCCGTGGCCCAGTGGACGGTCGAGGTCTTCTTTCACCAGAAGTTCGTCACCCTGTTCTCCATGCTGTTCGGCGTCTCGATCTTTCTGGTCGGCGGTCAACGCGGGGACGAGGCGCGCGGCCGCGTGCTGCGCCGCCGCCTGATGTGGCTGGCCCTGTTCGGCGTCATCCACGGCGCCGCCTTCTGGTACGGCGACATCCTGCTGCTCTACGCCTGGTCGGGCCTGTTCATGATGCTGGTGCGCTCGATGTCGGCCCGTTCGCTCATCCTGTTCGGAGCGGCGGCCACACTGGCCCTGGCCACCATGCAGGCCGCCACCATGTGGCTGACGGTCAACGGCCCCGCCGCCCTAGTCGAGGCCATGAGCGACGACAGCATGGACCTGGCCGAAGGCGCTGTCTCCGCCAGCATCGCCGCCTATCGCAGCGGCTGGCCCGCCGGCCTGATCGAGAACCTGAAAGCCTGGGGCATCCTGCAAAGCGCCAGCCTGTTCGGCTATGTCTTCGCCACCATCCCGCTGATGATGCTGGGCCTGGGCCTGTTCAAGGCCGGCTTCTTCCATGGCCGCTTGCAGACCCGCGTCTATCTGACCCTGCTCGCGGTCGGCGGCGCGGTCCTGGCCCTGCTCGGCGTGTTGGAATGGCGTGAAATCACGGCCGGACCGGGCGTTGAAGCCACCCATGGCTGGGCCGAGGTCGTCGCCTCCTACCCGATCTTCATCACCCTGGCCTACGCCAGCGGCCTGATCCTGCTGACCTCGCGCGGGATCATGTGGGTGCGCCGGATCTTCGCCCCCGTCGGGCAGATGGCCTTCACCAACTATCTAAGCCAGACGCTGATCATGTGCACCCTCTTCTACATGCCGTGGGGGCCTCGCCTGATGGGACAGGTCGATTACCCGGCCCAGTGGGCCGTCGTCGCCGCCGTCTGGGCCCTGCAGTTGATCTGGTCGCCGCTGTGGCTGAGCCGGTTCCGCATGGGGCCGCTGGAGTGGCTGTGGCGCCGCCTCAGCTATGGCCACGATCTGCCTCTACGCCGCGCCGTCTGACCAAGACGCCGGACAGCAAGTTGCAGCCGGTCCGCCGATGGCTTAATCGCGCGGCATGACCGACGAAGCCCCCATCCGCCCCGAAGCCCGCTCGCCGCGCGGGTTCGCTGACCGTCGCGGCCGCGACCTGACCGCCGAACGCCGCATCGTGGCGCGCGTGTCCGAGGTCTATGAACGCTGGGGCTTCGAGGCGCTGGAGACCCCGGCGTTCGAGTACGCCGACGCCCTGGGCAAGTTCCTGCCCGACGCCGACCGCCCCAACGAAGGCGTCTTCGCCCTACAGGACGACGCCGGATCGGACGAGCCGGGCGAGTGGATGGCCCTGCGCTATGACCACACCGCGCCCCTGGCCCGCTTCGCCGCCCAGAACTGGGAGACCCTGCCCAAGCCCTTCCGCCGCTATGCCTACGGCCCGGTCTGGCGCAACGAGAAGCCCGGTCCCGGCCGCTTCCGCGAGTTCTGGCAGTGCGACGCCGACACCGTGGGCTCCGACCGCCCCGAGGCCGACGCCGAGATCATCGCCATGGGCTGCGAGGGCCTGCGCGCCGCCGGTCTCGGCGGCGGCCAGTCGGTCATCCGCGTCTCCAACCGCAAGCTGTTCGACGGCCTGTTCGACGCCGGCGGCGTGACTGACTCGGTCCAGCGCCTGACCGCCCTGCGCGCCGTCGACAAGTACGACCGCCTGGGTCTGGAGGGCGTGCGCGCCCTGCTGGGCGAGGGCCGTCTGGATGAATCCGGCGACTACACCAAGGGCGCCCGCCTGCCTGCCGCCGTCATCGGCGCGGTCGAGGCCTTCCTCGTCTCGGCCGAGACCCCCGGCCTTAGCCGCGCGGGCGTGCTGGACGCCGTGGCCAACGCCGGCGCCGGCCTGGGCGCCGCGGGCGAAGCGGCCCTGGCCGAGCTGTCGGCCATCGACCGCGCCCTGACCGCCATGCGCGTCGGCGAGGCCGAGGTGAAGTTCGACCCGACCATCGTGCGCGGTCTGGAATACTATACCGGCGCTGTGTTCGAGGCCGAGCTTCTGCTCGACACTAAGGACGACAAGGGCCGCACCGTGCGCTTCGGCTCCATCGGCGGCGGGGGCCGCTATGACGACCTCGTGGCCCGCTTCACCGGCCAATCGACCCCGGCCACCGGCTTCTCATTCGGCGTGTCGCGTCTGGCCTCGGCCCTGCGCGCCGCCGGTCGCGGCGCCGACGATGCGACGCGCGGCCCCGTCGTGGTCATCGTCTTCGCGGAAGACGACATGCAGCACTATCTCGACGCCGTGTCCGAGCTGCGCGCCGCCGGCATCGCCGCCGAGCTCTATCTGGGCCGCGCCGGCATGAAGGCGCAGATGAAATACGCCGACCGTCGCGGCGCGCCGGCCGTGGTCATCCTCGGCGGCGACGAGCTGGCCGCCGGCGAAGTCACCATCAAGGATCTGGACGCCGGGCGCGCCCGCGCCGGCGCCATCGCCGATAACGAAGCCTGGAAGGCCGAGCGTCCCGGTCAGCAGAAGGTGGCGCGCGGCGACCTCATCGCCACGATCCGGTCCATTATCGAATAGTCTTCGATTAACTTTTGGCGCTGAGCGTGTATTATCGACGTTCAGTCACGAAAGACCTGCCTTTTGGCATGGACATGATTGACTTGCCCCCGGCCTTCGCGTCATTTGGTCTCACTCAGGAGGCGCAGCGATCAAACGCAGCGACATCTTGGAGGCGTTTCGGGGAGGAAACGTCCGCTCCTTAGAGAGCGTGAAAGCCCGCTGCGATGTATCCCCCGCAGCGGGCTTTTTCATGCCTGACATCCAGCAGCTCCGCCTTCGGACGACGACGCGACAGCCGATTGTCGAACAAGTTTCGATAGCCAGCGGTTAGCCATGAAAAAGGGCCGGAGCGGCGACGCCCCGGCCCTCTTCATTCGTCAGACGTCACGCTTACCAGATGCGGACGCGGTCTTCCGGCGCGAGGTAGTACTTGTCGCCCGGCTTGACGCCGAAGGCTTCGTACCAGGCGTCGATGTTGCGGACCGGGCCGATCACGCGGAACTCGGCCGGGCTGTGCGGATCGGTGGCGATCTGGTTCTTCAGCGCGTCCTCGCGGTACTTGGACTGCCAGACCTGGGCCCAGCCGTAGAAGAAGCGCTGGTCGCCGGTCACGCCGTCGATCACCGGCGCGGGCTTGCCGTTCAGCGACAGATGATAGGCCTCCAGACCCACCGCCGTGCCGGCGGCGTCGCCGATGTTCTCGCCCATGGTCAGACCGCCCTGGACGTGGAAGCCCGGCAGGGGCTCGAACTGGTCGTACTGGGCCCCCAGACGGGTGGTCAGGGCCTGGAAGTTGGCCTTGTCCTCATCGGTCCACCAGTTGCGCAGCACGCCGTCGCCGTCGGACTTGGAGCCCTGGTCGTCGAAGCCATGGCCGATCTCGTGGCCGATGACGCCGCCGATGCCGCCGTAGTTGACCGCCGGATCCGCGCTCGGATCGAAGAAGGGCGGCTGCAGGATGGCGGCCGGGAAGACGATCTCGTTATTGGCCGAGTTGTAGTAGGCGTTGACCGTCTGGGGCGTCATGCCCCACTCGGCCTTGTCGACCGGCTGATTCAGACGGTTCAGCTGATAGTTCCACTGGAACTGGCCCAGACGCTGGGTGTTGCCGAACAGGTCGTCGGCGCGGACTTCCAGGGCCGAATAGTCGCGCCACTTGTCCGGATAACCGATCTTGACGGTGAACTTGCGCAGCTTCTCCTGGGCCGCCGCCTTGGTCTCCGTCCCCATCCAGGTCAGGTTGTCGATGCGGTGCGACAGGGCGGTGCGCAGGTTGGCGACCAGCTCTTCCATCTTGGCCTTGGATTCAGCCGGGAAGTATTCGGCGACATACAGGCGACCCGCCGCCTCGCCCAGCGAACCTTCCGCGAAGCTGATGGCGCGCTTTTCACGCGAACGCTGCTCGGGCTGGCCGGACAGGTCGCGCGAACGGAACTCCCACTGGGCGTCCGAGAAACGCTTGGACAGGCTGCCGGCGGCGTCGTCCGTGGTGTGGAAGGCCTGCCAGGCCTGCAGGGTGTCGATCGGCGTCGCGGCGAAGATGGCGGCGATCTTGGGCATGGCCGTGTTCTGGCGCACGATCAGACGATTGACCGAGCCCAGGCCGGCGGCGTTGAAATAGCCGGTCCAGTCAAAGCCGGGCGCCTCGGCGGCCAGGGTCTGGATGGTGTATTCGTTATAGGTCTTGTCGCGGTTGCGGTTCTCGATCGGGGTCCAGTGGGCCTCGGCGATCTTGGTCTCCAGCGCGACGATGGCGGCGGCGTGACCGGCCGGGTCCGCCCAGCCGATGTTGGTCAGCATCCGCTCAATATAGGCCTGATACTTCTCTTTCTTGTCCGCGAAGCGGGCGTCCAGATAGTAGTCGCGGTTCGGCAGACCGATGCCCGACTGGCCCGTCGTCACCGCGTAGCGGGTGGGGTTCTTCTGGTCGATGGTGATGCCGGTGCCGAAGAAGGACGAGCCGACGCGGCCCTGGGTCTGACCCATGTAGGCGGCGATCTTCTCATGGGTGTCCGCGGCGCGGATGGCGGCCAGGTAGGGCTGCAGCGGCTGGGCGTCCAGCTGCTCGATGCGCGCCTCGTCGATGTAGCTGCGATAGGCGTCGGCGATCTTGGCCTCGTCCGAGCCCGGCGTCAGGTCGGTGCGCGCGACCAGACCCTGGATCAGGGCCTTCATGCGGTTGTCCGACAGTTCCCGCAACAGCGGGAAGGAGCCGTAGGAGGTGCGATCGGACGGGATCTGCAGCTTGTCGAAGGCCGTGCCGTTGGCGTAGCGGAAGAAGCTGTCACCCGGCGAGACCGAGGTGTCGCGGCCCGACAGGTCAAAGCCCCAGGTTCCGTACTTGGGGGCGTCCGTGCCGACCCAGCCGGCCGGCGCAGCGCCGCCCTCGGGCGCCGAGGCGCCGTGGAACAGTTCCACGACCGTGCAGCTCTCGTCCACGCAGGCGTGGTCGTGGCCGTCTTGCGCCGCCGCCATGCCGGCGGGCAGGAACAGGGCGCCGACAGCGGCCCCGATCAGCAGTTTCTTCATAAGCAAATCCCTCGACTAACCCATGCTCAGGTTCGGCGCGGACCCTAATCCCGCCTTGAGCGCCCCGGCGTCTTAAAAAAAGTTCATGAAAGACGCGAGCGGTATCGCCAGAACGTGATCGCCTGCATCACAGTGCGACCTTACGGAGGATCCATGGGCCAGGCGCACGGCGGCGAGTATCGGGACCTTGTGGTCTTTCTGGCGGCCGCGGGCGTGGTCGTGCCACTGTTCAACCGCCTCAAGATCAGTCCGGTTCTGGGCTTTCTGGCCGCGGGCGTCCTGCTGGGCCCCGACGGCCTGGGCCGGTTCGCCCAGACGCACGGCTGGCTCGGCTGGCTGACCATCGGCGATCAGGCCCAGATCCGCCAGCTGTCGGAGCTGGGCGTCGCCTTCCTCCTGTTCATGATCGGACTGGAGCTGTCGTGGGAACGGCTCAAGGCCATGCGTCGCCTGGTTTTCGGACTCGGCATGCTGCAGATCGCCGTCTGCGCCGTCGCCATCGCCGTCGTCTTCATGGTTCTGGGCCAGCCCTTGGCGGGGGCAGCGGTTCTGGGCATGGGACTGGCCCTTTCCTCGACCGCCGTGGTCATGCCGGTTCTGGCGGCGCAGGGCCGCATCAACAGCGAGACCGGCCGCGCTTCCTTCGCCGTGCTTCTGGCCCAGGACGTGGCGGTGGCGCCCATCCTGATCACCGTCACCGTTCTGGCCACCTTGGCCCAAAGCGCCGCATCCGGCGGCGCCGTAGAGCCCGCCGCCCTGGGACGCGCCCTCTTTACCCTGCTGCCGGCCGCTGGCGGCCTGTTCCTGATGGTCTTGCTAGGCCGGCTGGTGCTGCGCCCCATGTTCCGCTCGGTGGCCCGGGCCCAGCATCGCGGCGAGGGCCGTGAACTGTTCGTCGCCGCCTGCCTTCTGGTCGTTGTCGTCGCCGGGTTGGGGGCCCAGGCGGTCGGCCTGTCGATGAGCCTGGGCGCCCTCGTGGCCGGGGTGCTCCTGGCCGAGACCGAGTTCCGCCGCGAGGTCGAGGTGGCCATAGATCCCTTCAAGGGCTTGCTGCTCGGCGTCTTCTTCATCGGCGTCGGCATCGGCCTGGATCTGGACGCCGTGGCCGCCGACCCCTGGACGGTGCTGGGTCTGGCCGGCGGCCTGATCCTGTTGAAGGCCTTGATCATCTTCATTCTGGCGCGCGCCTGGGGCCTGGCGGCGCGTTCGGCTATCGAGACCGCCCTGGTTCTCGGCCCGGCGGGCGAATTCGCCTTCGTCGTCCTGTCGACCGGCCTGGTCGAGGGCCTGGCGGACCCCGACCTGACCCGCAAGGCCATGCTGGCGGCCACCCTCAGCATGTTCGCCGTCCCGCCCCTGGCCGTCCTGGCGCGGGTGTTGACCCAAGGCGCCGCCCTTCCGCTTGAGACCGACGCTGAGGGCCTGTCGCCGGACGGCGCCGTCCTGGCGCCCGACGGCGCCGTCCTGGTGGTCGGCTTCGGTCGGGTGGGCCGACTGGTGGGCGAACTTCTGGCCGAGCACGACCAGAGGTTCATCGCCCTCGACGCCGACCCCGCCTCGGTTCGCTCCGGCCGCGCCGAAGGCTTCGAAGTCTATTTCGGCGACGCCGCCCGGCCCGAGATGCTCAACGCCTGCGGCCTGGAATCCGCCCGCGCCCTGATCGTCACCATGGATAGCCCGACCAAGGTCGATGAGGTGGTCAAGGCCGCCCGCGCCCTGCGCCCCGACCTGATCCTCATCGCGCGCGCACGCGACGACCGACACGCCGCCCGTCTTTACGCCCTGGGCGTCACCGACGCCGTGCCGGAAACCACCGAGGCCAGCCTGCAACTGGCCGAAAACACCCTGGTCGACCTCGGCGTGCCCATGGGGCTTGTGCTGGCGTCGATCCATGAACGCCGCGACGGCTTCCGCAGAACCTTCCAGGCGGCCGCGCCCGATGATCGCGGCGCCCGCCCCGCCCGGGCTTTCAGAAGCGTGCGATCCGCGCTCTCGCCACCGACCGGGAATACGTGACTACGTAAAAACCCTTATGTAGATTGACCTTAAGGCCAAGCTTCAGCAAGATTTGAGCGCGGTTCGTGACCCATTTTGGTCAATGTTCGGTGATGAAAGTTCGCCTCCCCCCACGGGACGCCTGTCGTCGTCTTGCCGTGGTCCACGCCGAGGCGGCGTCGGATCTGGTTCGATGCTGCTAACGTCCTTCACGACCGGCGGGCTCTAAGCCCCTCCCGAGCCAGAGTATTTTACTGATGCGTGAGACCACCCTGTCCGCCCCCGAGGCTGCCGAAACCGAAGCCCCGGTCCGGATGAACCGCCGCCAGGCCGCCAAGATCCGCACCCGTCAGAAGGTGCTGGACGCCGCGCGCGCCCTCTTCGCCGAGCGCGGCTACGACGCCGCCACCATTCGCGACATCGCCAAGGGCGCCGGAATGTCGACCGGCGCCGTCTTCGCCAACTTCCAGGACAAGGCCGAACTGTTCGAGTGCGTCTTCGCCGAGGAAATGGCCGGCCTGCTGCAGGACATCCAGACCGCCGCCGGTCATGAAGGCCGCGTCGCGGAGCGTCTGGCCGAGGGCCTGACCGCCGGTTACCATCGCTCGCTGGAGCACCTGCCGCTGATGCAGGCCATGATCGCCCGCTCGTGGTTCCAGCCCGAGGCCGCCGACGCCCGTTCGCGCACCTTCGTCAAGCCCATCATCGAGGCCGTCATCGCCGTGCTGCAAGGCGGCATCCGCGAAGGCGAACTGCGTCAGGACCTGGATCAGCTGGTCATGGCCCGCATGATCTGGGACGTCTTCATCGCCAACTTCCGCTACGCCGCCTACGACAACTGGGGCATCGAGGAACTGACGCCGCACATCCGCAAGCAACTGGACCTCATCCTGTCCAGCCAGTTGTCGCGCCAGTAATCGGCGGGGCGACGCGCCCCTGACCGCCGAACAGATAGGCCTCTCCCCATCGCGGGGAGAGGCCTTTTTCTTGGCTTCAGACCCGGCGCCGACTGACTGTGGCCAGCCCTCCGCTCAGCTCTTCCAGCGCAGGACAATTTCCTTGATCGGATTGACGAAGGCGCGGCCCTCGGCGCGGCTCTTGGTCCACTCGCGCTTCAGTTGTTGATACCACTTCGCCTGCTTGTCGGCGTCGTCGATCCAGATCAGGGCGGGATCGTATTTCAGCCCCTCGTTCTGCAGGTTCACCATGCCGCCGTCCTGCTTCAGGAAGGCGACCACGCCCATCCGCAGGAAGGGCTTGGCGATGGCGAACACCCAGTGGTCGGACCAGAAGATCTGGGTGATGCGGGTCTTGTTTTCCGTCACCGGCGTCAGGCAGGTCAGGGCCAGCACCTGCTTGGCGCCGACCTGGATATGCTCCCAGCGATAGCCCGGGAGGCGGAAGGTGATCTCGGTCGCCGGCGCCCCGCCCAGAATCTTGTACAGGCGGCTGTTCGACGACGGGGCGTGACGCACCATGGCCCAGCCATAGTCGCGCGGCGCGAAGGTCTTGGCCTTCTCGTGCATCGAGTGTTCGGAGCGCCACCACCACTGCTGATGCACGAAGGGGCCGTGCGCGGGGTCCATCAGGCCGATGACCGCGTGGTCGATATGGCTGTCGAAGTCCATGGCCTCGACCAGCTTGGCCTCGCCCTCGGCGCCGGGGAAGAGTGGCGGCTCGTGATCCGGCTCGGACGGGTTGCGCGCGTCCGAAGCCATCCAGACGAAGACCAGGCCCTGGCTCTCGCGCACCGGATAGGACCGCACCCGGATGCGGTTCGCCTCGAAGTCCTGAGCCTCGACCAGGGACGGGATCGCGGCGCAGACGCCGTCGGGACGGAAGCGCCAGCCGTGATAGGGGCATTCGATCGTCTCGCCCTCGCCGGGCTTGTCGACCAGCCGCCCGGCCGACAGGGGCGCGGCGCGGTGGGGGCAGATGTCGCGCATGGCGTAGACCTCGCCCGCGCGGGTCCGGCCGACCAGCACCGGTTCGTCCATCACCTCATAGCGCTTCAGGCTGGCGACCGGCACGTCGCGCGCCAGGGCCACGAAATACCAGGCGTCGCGCACGAAGCCCTTGCCGAAGGCGGTCGGCGGAGCCTTGGCCTCGGGGGCGGTCGCGGAGGAGTTAGCAGCGTCAGCGGTCATGGCCGCTTTCTAGCAGCAGGGACCGCCGCCCGTCCAAAGCCCATTCCCTTCTCCAACCGATGAATTAATCTGGGTCAAAATCTCCGGGGAGAGACGCCATGATCCGCACCGCCTCCATTCTTGCTTCCGGGGCCGCCGCCCTGCTGCTGGTCGCCGCCCAGCCCGCCCTGGCCCAGGACGGCCACACAAACCATGCCGAGGGCCACGCCGCTCACGGCCACGCCCACGCCGCCTTCGCCTCGGACCGCCTGCACGTCCGCGTCGACGGCCCCGAAGGCGCCCCTGACCTGATCCTCATCCCCGGCCTCTCGTCCTCGCCCGAGATCTGGCAGGGCGTGGTCGATCATCTGGGGGGCCGCTACCGCGTCCACCGCATCCATGTTCAGGGCTTCGCCGGCGCCCCGGCCAAGGGCAATGCAAGCGGGCCTGTCGCCGCCCCCGTGGCCGAGGAAATCGCCCGCTACATTCGCGAACAGGGTCTGCAAAAGCCCGCCGTCGTCGGCCACTCCATGGGCGGGACCATGGGCATGATGCTGGCGGCGCGGCACCCCGACCTCGTCGGCAAGCTGATGGTCGTCGACATGATCCCCTTCATGGGGGCCATGTTCGGCCCGCCCGGAACCACGGCCCAGAGCGTCGTCCCCGTCGCCGATCAGGTCTTCACCGCGCAGTCGACCGCGCCGCGCGACCAGTACCTGACCCAGGCCAAGGCCGCCGTCACCGGCATGATCAAGACCGAGGCCGCCCGCTCCGGCCCGCTGCAGGACACCGAAAACAGCGATCAGCAGGTCTCGGCCGCCGCCTTCCGCGAACTGATCGTCACCGATCTGCGCCCGGAACTGGGCAAGATCACCGCCCCGACCGAGGTCCTCTACGTCAAGTTCAACGACCCGCGCATGACCGACGCCATCACCGACGCCATCTATCAGATGTCGTTCGCCAACCTGCCGGGCGCCAGGCTGAAGCGCGTCGACGACAGCGCCCACTTCATCATGCTGGACCAGCCGGCAGCCTTCTACGGCGACCTCGACGCCTTTCTTTCGGCGAAATAGGTCCTCACGCTCCTGTGATTAGAAAAGACGGCGTTTTCTGCGACGGCGCGACCCGGCATCTTGCTTGCGCGAATATCTGAGTTTGGACGCTGTCGCGTCCCTGCCGATTTCGCTCTAGGGTCACGCCGCTGCAAGAGGGACTTTCATGGCGCGTAAAGACGGCGGACCGGACCGCAACGAGCAGGCTGGCGGCAAGAAGCCGCGTCGGTCCTTCCTCGGCAACCTCTTCTACTGGGGCGCGGTGCTGGCCGTCTGGGGCCTGATCTTCGCGGTCGTCTTCTTCGCCATCTTCGCGCGCGACCTGCCCGACACCTCGACGCTTTATGACGTCGAGCGCCAGCCCTCGATCACCTATCTGGACCGCTCCGGCGCCCTGATCGCGGTGCGCGGCACCCAGATGGCCCCGCCGGTCGATCTGGACGCCCTGCCCGACTATGTCCCCGCCGCCTTCGTGGCCATCGAGGACCGCCGCTTCTACCACCACCCCGGCTTCGACCCCATCGGCATGAGCCGCGCCATGGCGCTGAACCTCAAGGCCGGACGCGTGGTCCAGGGCGGCTCGACCATCACCCAGCAGCTGGCCAAGAACCTGTTCCTGACGCCCGATCAGAACATGAAGCGCAAGGTCCAGGAGCTGATGCTGGCCGTCTGGCTGGAGATGAAGTTCACCAAGAAAGAGATCCTCGCCCTCTATCTGAACCGCGTCTATTTCGGCGCCGGCGCCTATGGCATCGAGGCCGCCTCGCAGCGCTATTTCGACAAGAGCGCGGACAAGCTGACGGTCGGCGAATCCGCCCTGCTGGCCGGCCTGCTGAAGGCCCCGTCGCGCTATTCGCCCGTCTCCGAGAGCGAGCGAGCCGCCACCCGCGCCAACGTCGTGCTGAACGAAATGGTCGACGTCGGCGCCATCACCCCGGCCCAGCGCGAAGCCGCCGTGGCCGAGCCGGTCCGCGTCTCGCGCACCCTGGCCAGCCAGCACGCCCAGTATTTCATCGACTGGCTGGACAAGCAGATCCGCGGCTTGGTCGGCGAACCCACCGAGGACATGGTGGTCGAGACCACCCTCGACCTGACCCTGCAGACCGACGCCGAGCGCGCCGTGCGCCGCATCCTCGACCGCGACAAGGGCCGGGGCGTCGAACAGGCGGCCCTGGTCGCCCTGGACGGCGAAGGCCGGGTCCGCGCCATGATCGGCGGCGGCTCCTACGCCGACAGCCAGTTCAACCGCGCGACCGACGCCCGCCGCCAGGCCGGCTCGGCGTGGAAGCCCTTCGTCTATCTGGCGGCGACCGAGGCCGGCTACACGCCCTCGACGCCGGTCGTGGACCAGCCCGTGACCATCGGCGGTTGGTCGCCCAAGAACTATTCCGGCAACTTCTCGGGCCAGATGACCCTGGCCCAGGCCGTGGCCCAGTCGACCAACACCGTGGCCGCCTATGTGGCCGATCAGGTCGGCCGCGATGCCGTGGCTCGCGCGGCCCGCCGCCTGGGCATCACCAGCGAAATCGGCCTGCAGCCGTCCATGGCGCTCGGCGCCGTCGAGGTCAGCCCGCTGGAGATGGCTCAGGCCTATGACGCCTTCGCCAACGGCGGCAAGCGGGTCGAGGCCTATGGCATCAGCCGCATCCGCACCCCCTCGGGCCGCGTCATCTACAGCCACGGCACGGGCGAAAACGGTCAAACCATCAACAACCCGCCGCTCTACTACATGAACCAGATGCTGCGCGGCGTGATCACCTCGGGCAGCGGCCGTTCGGCGGCCATCGGCGGGCGTGACATCGCGGGCAAGACCGGCACCACCTCGGACTACAAGGACGCCTGGTTCGTCGGCTACACCGGCGGCTTCGTCGCCGCCGTCTGGGTCGGCAAGGACGACAACAAGGCCATGCGCGGCGTGACCGGCGGCTCCTCGCCCGCCGCCATCTGGCGCGGCTTCATGGAGGCCGCCCTGCCCAAGCTGGCGGTCCAGCCCATCCCCAACGGCCCGCCCCTGCCCGAAGGCTGGGTCGCGCCCGATCCGGTCGGCGACATGATGGGCCAGGTCGAGGATCCCTACGCCCAGTCGGTCGAGGGCGAACCCGGCCCCGCCATCGTCGACGGCCAGCCCGTCCCGGCGCCCGCGCCCCTGCCCAACAACCAGCCGGTCGTTCGCCCCACCTCGCCGCAGCCGTCCCCCAAGGACGCCCCGCGCAGCGAGAAGAAGCCCGAGGCGGTGTTCTTCTAGGGGAGGAAGAACGCATACTTTCTCGCTCGTCCCGGCGAAGGCCGGGACCCAGATTGTAAGGCGCGCCGTCTGCGGAAGTAGTGCGATCCCGCGTGCAGGACCTGCCGTCTCGTCATTTGATCTGGATCCCGGCCTTCGCCGGGATGAGCGGGAGTCTAGGCCTCTACCGCCCCACGGCGTGCAGGGCCGCGCCGTGGTCGCGCAGCCATTGGCGGAACGGCCGATGATCGCCGACCAGACGATGCACCACCGCCCAATAGGCCGGACTGTGGTCAGCGTGGACCAGGTGGGCGACCTCGTGGGCGGCCAGGTAGTCGGCCACTTCGGCAGGGGCCATGATCACTCGCCAGGAATAGCGGATCGAGCGGTTGTGCGGGCTGCACGAGCCCCAGCGCGAGCGGGTGTCGACGATCGACACCTTGACCGGCTTCTGGCCCAGCGCCGTCAGATGAACCTCGGTGCGGGCGACCAGAAACGCGCGCGCCGCCCGCTTGAACCAGTTCTCGACCCGACGCGAGAAGGCCTCGCCCTCGCCGCCCGAGCGGATCACCGGCCCGTCCGGCGTCTCGACCAGACGCGCCGCGCCGGCCCCGCCGACGGCTTCCAGCCGCACACGACGACCCAACCAGGACACTTCGCCGCCCGGCTCCAGCGGCGTCCCCGCGACCCGCGCCGCCAGCCGGTCGGCGATCCATTCGGCCCTGGTGCGGGCGAAGGCCACGACCTCGGGCAGACGCCGCTCGGTCGGGGCCACGGCCACGGCTTCGCCAGCGCGGGCGTCGATGCGGATCGACAGCCTTCGAGCGCGCGGGTTCACCGACAGGCGAAGGGCGCCCCCGCCCTCAAGCGGCAGCCGCTGGCCGTTCCGGTACTGCACTTAAGGACTCGTTCTGGGCGATGAAGTCGCGCACCCGCGGATAGATCTCGTCGCGGAAGCGGCGGCCGTTGAAGACGCCGTAATGGCCCACGCCCGGCTGGACGTAAAGCAGACGGCGGTCGTCGGGGATGTTGGGCGTCAGGCCGTGCGCAGCCTGGGTCTGACCCACGCCGGAGATGTCGTCCTTCTCGCCCTCGACCGTGGCCAGGCCGATGTCGCTGATCGCCGTCAGATCGACCGTCTGTCCGCGATGCTCCAACAGCCCCCGCGCCAACAGGTGCTGCTGGAAGACGATGTCGATGGTCTGGAGATAGAATTCCTCGGTCAGGTCCAGCACCGACAGGTATTCGTCGTAGAACTGCTCGTGCTTCTCGACCCCGTCGCCGTCGCCGTCGACCAGGCTCTCGAAGTAGCGATGATGGGCGTCGACGTGCTTGTCCTCGTTCATCGACATGAAGCTGTAGAGCTGGACAAAGCCGGGATAGACGCGCCGTCCGAACCCCGGATAGGGCCAGGGCACGGTGTGGATCATGTTCGACCGGAACCAGGTGAAGGGCTTTTCCTCGGCCAGTTGGTTGGTCACCGTCGGCGACAGGCGGGCGTCGATGGGCGAGCCCATGAAGGTCATGGAGGCGGGCCGGTTCGGGTCGTTCTCGGCCGCCATGACGGCGCAGGCCGCCAGGACCGGCGGTCCCGGCTGGCAGACGCCGACGACATGGGCGCGCGGGCCGATGGCCGTCAGCATGGCCCGGACGTGGTCGATGTAGTCGTAAAAGTCGAAGCGGCCTTCCAGCACCGGCACCTGTCGGGCATTGCTCCAGTCGCTGACATAGACGTCGTGATCCTGAAGGAAGCCCTCGACCGTGCCGCGCAGCAGGGTGGCGTAGTGGCCCGACAGGGGGGCGACGATCAGGACGGCGGGCGCGTCGGACGGCTTGCCCGCCTTCTTCAGATCGCCCGCGTCGCGCTTGAAGCGCACCAGCCTGCACCAGGGCGAGGACCAGACCACCTGCTCGGTCGTCCGCACGGCGTGGCCGTCGATGTCGAGGATCTCCAGCCCCCAGGCAGGCTTGCCGTAGCGCCGCGTCAGGCTCTCGAACACCTCGGCCGAGGCGTAGGCGGTGCGGCCGATGGCCGTGTCCGAGGCCGGATTGAAGGGCGACGTCCAGAACTGGCGGGCCATCTGGGCCCCGATCCGGAACGGCGTCGCTGAATGATAGGCGAGCTCGTGAAATGCGTAGAGCATGAAACCCCGACTGCGGCCCCCGCCGATGCGGCAGTGCAGCATATATTAGGTTTCAGCGCAAAACAGACCAAGCTCGCCCCAATCAGGGAAAGGTGATCAGCCGCGCTCCATGGCGTTCTCGATCAGTCTGGCGGTGCGGTCCGGCCCCAGGTCGTGGGCCACGGCGCTGCGGAACTGGCCGTCCGGCCCCATCAGATAGACGGTCAGGCTGTGGTTCATCGTATAGCCCTCGCCCTCGCCGACCTTCTGGTAGAAGGCGCGGTATGCCTTGGCCGCCTGGGCCGTCTGTTCCGGCGTGCCGGTCAGGCCGATGACGCCCTTGGGGAAGCCGTCCGACGACAGATAGTCCTTCAGCAACTGCGGCGTGTCGCGCTCGGGGTCGATGCTGATGAAGACGATCTGCAGATCCTTGGCCTTGTCGCCCATCCGCTCCTGAACGGCGTTGAGCACGCCCAGCGTCGTCGGGCAGTAGTCGGGGCAGTAGGTGAAGCCGAAGAAGACCAGGGTCCACTTGTCCTTCAGGATCGACTGATCGACGACCTGTCCGTCCTGGTTGGTCAGGGTGAAGGGCCCGCCCACCATCGGTTGCCCCGTGCCGGTCTCGGCGACCTGAGCCGACTGCTCGCGTCCCTTGACCACGACCATGGTGATCAGGCCGAGCGCCAGGGCGATGACCGCACAGGCGGACGCGAACAGGATGACAGGACGACGCGGCATCGACTTCTCCTCAAGCGGCGGATGCGGCCGCCGACGTCGCGGTCTATAGAAGAGGCGTGAGCAGCACAGAAGCCCCCTCCCTGTCGCAGGCCGCCCAACGCGTGGGAGCGGGGGTGGCCGCCGTTCCGTCCGGCTCGATGGAGGCCCTGCGCGAGCGGCCCCGACGCGGGCGCGGCCTGTCGCTGCGCACCCTGATCGTGTTGCGCTGGCTGGCGGTCTTCGGCCAGACCTGCGCCATCCTGACCGCCTATTTCGCCCTGCACTTCCCCCTGCCTTTGTGGGAATGTCTGGCGACCATCGGCGCGGGGGTGGTCATGAACCTGGCCACCATGGCGCGGGCGCGGCGCATCGACGGCAGCCTGCCCAACGGCCTTCAGACTGCGACGCAGCTGGGCTTCGACATCCTGCAGCTGGCCACGCTCTTGGCCCTGACCGGCGGGCTGGACAACCCCTTCTGCCTCCTGCTGGTCGCGCCGGTGACCATCGCGGCGGCTTCCTTGCCCTCGCGTCAGGCCCTGGTGCTGGGCGTCATGGCCCTGATCGCTCTGGCCGTTCTCTTCTCCTGGTCCCTGCCCCTGCCCTGGCGCCTGCACGAGCATCTGGTCCTGCCGCCCCTCTATCGGTTCGGCATGGGCCTGGCCCTGGCCACCGGGGTCCTGTTCACCTCGGGCTACGCCTGGAAGGTGGCCGCCGACGCCGAGAAGCTGGAACTGGCCCTGGCCACCACCCAGGACGTGCTCCAGCGCGAACAGAGGCTGGCGGCGCTCGGCGGTCTGGCCGCCGCCGCCGCCCATGAACTGGGCACGCCCCTGGCGACGATCCAGGTCGTGGCCAAGGAGCTGTTGCGCGCCTCCCCGCCCGACAGCCCGACCGCCGAGGACGCCGCCCTGATGCTGCAACAGGCCGAACGCTGCCGCGACATCCTGAAACAGCTGTCGGCCCAGCCCGAGGACGGCGACCCCCTCTACGCCGACGTCGACCTGAAGGCCCTGCTGGAGGAGGTGGTCGAGCCGCACCGCGGCTTTGATCTGGATTTCCAGACGGCGGTGAAGGCCCCGCCGGGCCAGCCCCTGCCGCGGGTCCATCGCCTGCCCGAGGTCGTTCATGGCCTGTCGACCCTGATCGAGAACGCCGCCGACTTCGCCCACAGTCGCGTGCGCGTGACGGCCATAGTCGACGCCGGCTGGATCGAGATCGACATCGTCGACGACGGGCCCGGCTTCGCTTCGGAAATCCTGCCGCGACTGGGCGAGCCCTATGTCACCAGCCGGCCCCAGGCCAAGGCGCGCCGCGCCCTCGCGGCCCAGATCGCCGCCGCCTCGGCCCGCCCGCGCAAGGCGGGCCGCCCCACCGCAGCCCCCCCGCCCATCACCGCCCCCATTGCGCCCAGCCAGGGCGGCATGGGGCTGGGCTTCTTCATCGCCCGCACTCTGCTGGAGCGCAGCGGGGGCAAGGTTTCAGTCGGATCCGGCGGCGGCGAAAAAGGCCAGCCCAAGGGCGCGCGCGTCACCGTCCGCTGGCCGCGCCAGGCGCTCGAAGTCACAGATCCCGCCCTTGAACCAAGCAACGCCTAGGTGGAACCTGATGTCGCAGTCGGGAGCTAAAACCTTGACCATGCCGCGCGGACGCACGACCTGAGCGTCAGGAGAACTAAATGTCCGAACTCGAAGCGCGTATCGCCACCCTCGCCGACAAGACCCTGCTGCTGCTGGACGACGACGCAGCCCTGCGCACGCGCATGGGCCGGGCGCTGGAAGCGCGCGGCTTCACCGTGACCCTGGCCGGCTCCGTGGCTGAGGCCGGCGACGCCCTGCGCGTCTCCGTCCCCGCCTTCGCCGTGCTGGACATGCGGCTGGAGGACGGCAACGGCCTGAAGGTGGTCGAATCCATCCGCGAGCGGCGCGAGGACGCCCGCATCGTCATGCTGACCGGTTACGGCGCCATCGCCACGGCGGTCGCGGCGGTCAAGGCCGGCGCCGTCGACTATATGCAGAAGCCCGCCGACGCCGACGACGTGGTCAAGGCCCTGCTGTCGGTCGGCGAAGCCCCCGAGCCGCCGGAAAACCCCATGAGCGCCGACCGGGTGCGCTGGGAGCATATCCAGCGCGTCTACGAGCTGTGCGACCACAATGTCTCGGAAACCGCCCGCCGCCTGGGCATGCACCGCCGCACCCTGCAACGCATCCTGGCGAAAAGAGCGCCGCGCTAACTCCCTTCTCCCCTTGTGGGAGAAGGTGGCAGGCGAAGCCTGACGGATTAGGGGTGTAAGCGCCTCGGCCTGAAAGCTCCCTCGTCGGCGCCTCAATCTTTAATGTCGCGCCGACACCCCTCATCCGGCCCTGGCGGGCCACCTTGTCCCACAAGGGGAGAAGGACATCACGCCCGCATCGTCCTCAACGCCCCCAGTCGCGCAAAGGCGAGGGTCAGCGCCTTGCGCCGCGCCGGGGCCAGGGGCGTGGCCGGCGCCTCGCGCACCACGGCCCCGCCGAAACCGTCGGCGACGATCAGGCCCGGCTCGTCCGGCAGAACCCCCTGCGGAAACTCCGGCGCCACGGCGAAGTAGAAGGCGTCGCAGAAGGGCCCGTACTCCCGCCACTTGCGGTCGACGCGATAGTCGTCGATCCCCGACTTCACCTCGCAGATGACCACGTCGCCCTTGGGGCCCAGGGCCATGACGTCGGCGCGCCGGCCATTGGGCAGACAGACCTCCAGCAGGGGCGCATAGCCCAGGTCGCGCATCAGCCGCGCCGCCCCGCGCGTGACCGACAGGGTGGTCTCGGGACGGCTGAAGACCAATTCGAGATGCAGGGCGGAGGCGGCCATGCGGCCTTTATGTTCCGCCTATGTTCCCACCGCAAGCGGCGCCGTCAGCGGCCGGTGTGAACCGGCTCCCCGCGAAAGCCCAGTTCCCGCGCCCGCGCGATCAACCGGGTCCGGGTCGCCTCCGACGGGCTCTGACTGCGGTGCCAGATCCACCAGTTCGACTTGTTCGGCAAACCCATGATGGCCCAGCTGTAGTCCGGGGCGTGGTCCCAGACCCAGTAGTTCTGCCCCGCCAAACCGCCGAAGCTGAGCAGGCCGGTCAGGGTGAAACGGAACTTGGCCCTGGTGGAAGCGTCGGTGACGCGGGCGTTGGCGTGCAAAGTCTCGATCTGTCCGCCCGGGCGCCGGGTGCAGGTCACGACGATGCCGTAGCGCCCGGCCCGACCCTGAGACGTGAAATCGATCTGGGCGCGGCTGCAATCCTTTTGAACATCATTGGGATTGCGCACGATCTCGAACCAGCGCCCGTCGAAACGGTCCAGGTCCACCGCCTCGGCCTGGGCCAGGGCGGGCCCGGCGAGAAGGCTGAGGCCGACGACCAGCGTCGCCAAGGGGCGCAAGGTGCGGTGTCTCATGCGGCGTCCTCCGAAAGTCCCGACGGGGTCCTTACGCTCGACGCCGGGCTTCGGATGACGCGGCGGCTACAGACGCGCGCGGTTGACCCGCCATTCCTCGCGCGTCTGGCCCCACAGGTTGACGGGGTGATGCTGGAACGGCGGCGGCATGACGCCCGGGCCGCGATTGGTCGAGCCGAGACGCAGGGCCACCTTCTCCGACGCCAAGTTGTCCGGATCGATGCAGTGGATGACATCGGGCCAGTCCAGGACGTCGAAGGCGTAGTCCATGGCGGCGGCGGCGGCCTCGACCGCATAGCCCTTGCCCGTGGCGTCGCGGTGCAGGCTCCAGCCCACCTCGCGGCCCGGCCAGTCATAGGGATGCAGCGGTCCAATGCGGCCCATCCAGTTCCCGGTCGCCTTCTCGATCAGCGAGAACATGCCCTCGCCGTGCAAGGCCCACATGCCGGCGACCGAGGCCATGGCGCGCCAGACCTCGTGCTTCGACTGCACCCCGCCGATAAAGCGGGTCGTCTCAGGGTCGCTCATGAAGTCGGCCCAGCGGGGGAAGTCCTCCAGCGTCGGCGGACGCAGGAACAGGCGCTCGGTCTCCAGCGTCGGGCCAAGCGGGGACGTCGGACGTTCGATCACAGCAGATACTCCCGCTCCAGGCTGTAGACGCTGCCGTCGCCGGTCAGGACGCTGGAATAGAGGCCGAACCGGTCCACCCGGATCGGCGGCGAATGCAGCAGGTTGTGTCCAGCGATCCAGGCCCCGATGCGGTCCGGGTTCGCCTGGGGCTTCAGATAGGCCAGGGTGACGTGGGGCCGGTACTCGCGCTTCTCGGGCGGCGCCCCCGCCCGCTCGCCCGCCGAACGGCAGCGTCCGGCCAGGACGTTCAGCGGCTCAGACTGTTCCAGCCCGGCCCACAGGGTGTGGGTGCGGTGGGCGTCGCCGAAGGCCCCGACGCCGTTCAGGGTGATCTCGAAGGCCCCGCCGCCCTCGGCCCGGCTCAGTTCCGAGGCCAGGTCGTCAGCCGTCCGCTCGGACGCCTCGCCATAGAAGGCCAGGGTGACATGCAGGGCGTCCAGCGGCCGCCAGCGCGCGCCCGGCAGGCCGGATTGGCGGCGCTGAAGCGTCTCGGCGACGTCTTCGGGAATGGCGATGGCGGTGAACAGACGCAGCATGCGACCCTTGGTAGCGGGCGGAACGACCGTTCGGAAGTCGGGTTTTCCTTGCAAGGCGGGCCGTCCGTCCCGATATTTCCGGTCAAGGTCGGCGTTTGCCGTCCATTTAGGAGACTTCTTTCGCGATGAGCGACTTCAACAACGGCTATGCGCGCCCGCTTCCGCAGTCGGCGGACATGTCCGTCGACGCCGGTCTGCGCGCCTTCATGCTGGGCGTCTACAACAAGCTGGCCCTCGGCCTCGTGGTCGCCGGCGCCCTCGCCTATGTCACCGGCAACGTGCCCGCCGTGCAGCAGCTTCTGTTCGCCCGCACCGACGACGGCCGCATCGGCCTGACCCTGCTGGGCATGATCATCCAGTTCTCGCCGCTGGTCATGCTGTTCGGCTCGATGTTCTTCATGAAGAACCCGACGGCCAAGGGCGTGAACATGCTCTACTGGGCCGTGGTTTCGACCATCGGCGCCGGTCTGGGCATCCTGTTCCTGCGCTACACCGGCGGTTCGCTGGCCTCGACCTTCTTCGTCACGGCGGCGGCCTTCGCCGGTCTGAGCCTGGTCGGCTACACGACCAAGAAGGACCTGACGGCCATGGGCAGCTTCCTGATCATGGGCGTGATCGGCCTGGTCATCGCCTCGATCGTCAACATCTTCATGCAGTCGGGTACGATGTACCTGATCATCTCGGGCCTCGGCGTGCTGATCTTCTCGGGTCTGATCGCCTATGACACCCAGCGCCTGAAGATGACCTACTACGCGCTCGGCGGTAATCAGGAAGCCATGGGCGTGGCCACGGGCTTCGGCGCCCTGAGCCTGTTCATCAACTTCATCAACCTGTTCCAGTTCCTGCTGGCCTTCATGGGCGGCAGCCGGGAATAAAAGCCTCAAGTCGCGCGCAAGCGCGATAGGCCCAAAAGAATGAAAGGCCCCGGCGGAAACGTCGGGGCCTTTTTCATTGCACGGACAGCAACTCTATCCGCTCATCCCCGCGGAGGCGGGGACCCAGTAAGAGCGCCGGGCGGAGCGTTCATCCGTTGATCGAAGTGTCTTGAAGCCAAAGCACTGGGTCCCCGCCTCCGCGGGGATGAGCGGTGGGTGGCTATTCCACCACGCTGAACTTGCGGCTGTCGAACACGCGCAGCACCTGGGCCAGGTCTCGCCCGCGCTTGAGCACATGGCCGCCCTCGCCGATCACGGCCCACTGGCCCTGTTTCAGGCGCAGGGCCGGGCGTTTCTCGATCCGATAAAGCGGCGCGTCGCCCGAGCGGCGGAAGACAGCGAACTCGGCCACCTCCTTGTGGCCGATCATGGCGTAGTCGCGCCATTCCCCGGCGGCGACCATCCGGCCATAGACCCGCAGCACCAGCCCCAGTTCCTGTCGATCAAAGAAGACCGGACCGGGCTGAAAGGCGTCTGAACTGTGCGGATCAAGGCTCATCGCTTCTCAACTTAAGAGGCCTTGCGCCGAACGCCAGCGGCGCCGCGACTTGTCACCCGCGCCGCACCCGTCCAAAAGGCGGTTCAAGTTCAGATACGGAGACGACCCATGGCGACGAGCGAAGGCTGGGATATGCCCACCGGCGACCTGATGAAGGGCAAGAAGGGCCTGATCATGGGGGTGGCCAACTCCAGTTCCATCGCCTGGGGCATCGCCTCGCAGCTGGCCGCCCAGGGCGCCGAGCTGGCCTTCACCTACCTCGGCGAGGGTCTTGAGCGCCGCGTGCGCCCCCTGGCCGAAAGCGTCGGCGCCAAGCTGCTGATCCAGGCCGACGTCACCGACGACGCCTCGATGGACAAGGCCTTCGAGGAGCTGGAAAAGGAATTCGGCACGATCGACTTCGTCGTCCACTCGGTGGCCTTCGCCAACAAGGACGAGCTGAAGGGCTCCTTCGTCGACAACACCACGCGCGACAGCTTCCTGCTGGCCATGAACATCTCGGCCTTCAGCTTCGTCGACGTGGCCAAGCGTTCGGCCAAGCTGATGCCC
The DNA here is from genome assembly GCF_042869015.1 of Brevundimonas sp. NPDC007368. Lineage (NCBI taxonomy): Bacteria > Pseudomonadati > Pseudomonadota > Alphaproteobacteria > Caulobacterales > Caulobacteraceae > Brevundimonas > Brevundimonas sp. NPDC007368. The sequence continues at coordinate 77,309 of NZ_JBIAFA010000006.1, forward strand.
AACGGCGGCTCGATGATCACCCTGACCTATCTGGGGTCGGAACGCGTCATCCCCAACTACAACACCATGGGCGTGGCCAAGGCCGCCCTGGAAGCCGCGACCCGCTACATCGCGCGCGACCTGGGTCCGAAGAACATCCGCGTCAACGCCATCTCGGCGGGCGCGATGCGCACCCTTAGCCTGGCCGGCATCTCGGGCGGGCGCGGCCTGCACTCCAAGTCGGCGCAGTTCTCGCTGATCAAGGAAGAGACCTCGATGGAAGGCGTCGCCGGCGCCGCCCTGTGGCTGTGCTCGGACCTGGGCCGCTCGACCACGGGCGAAGTCGTCCACGTCGACGCCGGCTTCCACGCCGTCGGTCTGCCGGACGACATGGAGGGCTGATCCCCTCCGGGTTCAGAATAGAAGGGGCCGCCGGATCCACCGGCGGCCCTTTTTGCTTCCCGGGCGCCGCCGCCCGGCCTAGCTTCGACGCATGAGTTCGTCGCGCCTGCCCCCGCCCGCCAGCTTCTCCGCCGCCGCCGTGGCGATGGTCGTCGGTTTCGGCGGCACGGTGGCTCTGATCGTTCAGGCGGGTCAGACGCTGGGCGCCTCGCCCGCCCAGATCATCTCCATGGTCACGGCGCTCTGCCTCGGCATCAGCCTGCCCGGCGCGGTGCTGAGCTGGCGGCTGAAGATGCCGGTGGTTCTGGCCTGGTCGACCCCGGGGGCGGCCCTGCTGGCGGCCTCGACGTTGGGGCTGGGTTGGTCGACCGCCGTCGGCGCCTTCGTCATCGCTGGCCTGCTGATGGTGCTGACCGGCCTGGCCCCGGCTCTGGGACGGCTGGCCGAGCGCATTCCCGCCGCCATAGCCTCGGCCATGCTGGCGGGGGTGCTGCTGCCCTTCTGTCTGAAGCTGTGTCTGGTCTTCCCGAGCGACATAGGGCTGGCGGCGGGTCTGCTGGCGGTCTTCCTGATCATGCGCCGCGTCGCCGCCGCCTGGGCCCTGCCCGCCGTTCTGGTCGCGGCCTTCGCGGTGCTGGCCCTGCGCGGTCAGGTCGGCCTGCCCGCCGGGACCGGCCTGTTCGGCCAGCTGTCGCCGGTCATGCCCGCCTTTGACTGGAAGGCGGCGATCAGCCTGGCCCTGCCCCTCTATCTGGTGACTTTGGCTTCGCAGAACCTGCCCGGTCTGGTGGTGCTGAGGGCCGCCGGATACGCCCCGCCCGCCGGAAAGCTGATCTTCTGGGGCGGGCTGACCAGCACGGTCCTGGCCCCCTTCGGCGCCCACGGCGTCAACCTGGCCGCGATCACCGCCGCCATCTGCACCGGACCCGAGGCCCATCCCGACGCCGGCCGGCGCTGGACCGTGGGCGTCCTCTACGGCCTGATCTATCTGGTCGTCGCCCTGTTCGCCGCGCCGCTGGCGGGCCTGTTCATCGCCATGCCGACCGGGGCGCTGGCGGTCATCACCGGTCTGGCCCTGATCGCCCCGCTGACGGGGTCGCTGGGCGGCATGATGAGCGGGGTCGAGGACCGCGAGGCGGCGGTGCTGACCTTCGCCGCCACGGCGTCGGGGGTGGCCCTGTTCGGGGTCGGTTCGGCCTTCTGGGGTCTTGCTGTCGGCTTCGTCGCCTTGGCCGCTCGGCGCTGGATCCGGCCGCGCGCCTGATCCGGCCTGACCCGGTTTTACATTTCCCGCCCTTCCGTCCCCAGCGTGACTGTGACAGCCTGACGTCCGGCCGACTGGCGGCCGTCAGAGCGAGGCGATCATGGCGCACAAGTTCGAAGTCTATCAGGACAAGGCGGGCGAGTTCCGCGTCCGGTTCAAGTACAATTCCGAGATCATCTTCTCGACCGAAGGCTACTCGGACAAGTCGGGCGCCAAGCGCGCCATCGAGTCGATCAAGAAGCACGTCGGCGACGCCCCGACCGAAGAAGTCTGAGTTTCGCGGGGGCGCGGCGTCCGCGCCCCCGCTATCTCTCCTACGGCCGCGCCGGGATGTTCAGACCCCGCTGCACCGCCGGGCGCGCCAGACCCCGCTCCAGCCAGGCGGCCACGCGCGGGAAGTCAGAAAAGCCGACCAGATCGCCCGCCTCATAGAAGCCGATCAGGTTGCGCACCCAGCCCAGGATGGCGATGTCGGCGATGGTGTAGTCGTCGCCCATGATCCAGTCCCGGCCCTCTAAACGCCCTTCTAGAACGCCCAGAAGACGCCGCGACTCGGCGACGTAGCGGTCGCGCGGACGCTTGTCCTCGAACTCGCGCCCGGCGAACTTGTGGAAGAAGCCGACCTGACCGAACATCGGGCCGATGGCCGCCATCTGGAAGAAGACCCACTGCAGGGTCTCGTAGCGCGCCGCCGGATCGACGGGCAGGAAGCGCCCCGTCTTTTCGGCCAGATAGACCAGGATGGCCCCGGACTCGAACAGGGCCAGCGGTTTTCCGCCCGGACCGTCCGGATCAATGATGGCCGGGATCTTGCCGTTGGGGTTCAGCGACAGATAGTCGGGCGTCCAGGTCTCGTTCTTGCCGATATCGACCAGGTGCGGCTCATAGGCCAGACCCAGCTCCTCCAGCAGGATGGAGACCTTCACGCCATTGGGCGTCGACAGGGAATAGAGCTGCAGCCGGTCGGGATGAGCCGGCGGGTACTGGCGGGTGATCGGAAAGGCGGACAGGTCGGCCATGGGGCGCTCCGGGCGGGTTGAACCTCCCATGTTGGAAGCCGAACCGCCCGCCGCAATAGCCACCGCGTCGGTGGCGGTCGATCAGGCCTCGTCGCGCTCGTCCACCTCGGTCGGGCGCACGATGCGCAGCCAGCCCTCGGAAATGCGCAGGTCCGGCGCCGCCTCGCGGGTGAAGGGCAGGTACCAGGTCGGCCCGCCCTCCTTGGGGCTGATCTCCAGCATGTCCGAGGCGCCGAAATTCTGCACCGACTTGACCGTGCCAACCACGGCGTCGTCCAGGTCGCGGGCCTGCAGCCCCACCAGGTCGGTCAGGTAGAACTCGTCCTCCTCGGGCTCGGGCAGGCGGTCGCGCGGCACGAACAGCTTCTGGCCGCGCATGGCGTCGGCCTGTTCCTTGGTGGCGATCTCCTTGACCCTGGCCACCACGCCGGCCTTGTCCGGCCGCGCGGACAGCAGGGTCAGGGCGGGCGTTCCGTCCGCCTTCAGCAGGGGCTGATAGGTCAGCAGGGCCTTGGGATCGGCGGTGAAGGCGGTGATCCGCACCTCGCCCTTCACGCCGAAGGCGCCGCCGATCTGGGCGACGAGGATCAGTTTCGGGTCAGACATGGGAGCTCCTCATAAACGTCACCCCGGAATCGCGAAGCGATATCCGGGGCCACGGCAGGCGAGACAATGTGGAACTGCAGCGCCCTTGGCGGTCCCGGATACCGCCTGCCGACGGTTCCGGGATGACGCACGAAAGGCTTAAGCCTGTTCTTCGGTCGCTTCAGCGGCCGGAGCTTCTTCAGCAGCGGCTTCGACCGGGGCTTCTTCAGCAGCCGGAGCGTTCTTGGCGGCTTCGGCGGCAGCGGCGGCTTCTTCCTTGGCGCGGGCGGCGGCTTCGGCAGCCTCGACCTTGGCGGCGGCTTCAGCTTCCAGACGGTCGGCTTCGCGCTGGGCGCGCTCGGCGGCGCGTTCCTGGGCCTTCTTGCCCGGCGTGCCCTTGTTCGGGTTGTTCGACTTGGTCCAGGCGACCTTGCCGACCAGGGCTTCGTCTTGCGACTGGCTGATGAAGCGCGCGACGCGGTCGGTCGGCTGAGCGCCCTTGGCCAGCCATTCCGAGATGCGGTCGGCCTTCAGGACGACGCGCGGGGTGGCGCTGTCCTTGGGCAGCATCGGGTTGTAGCTGCCGACGCGCTCGATGAACTTGCCGTCGCGCGGAGCGTGCGAGTCAGCCACGACGATGTAGTAGTAGGGGCGCTTCTTGGCGCCGCCGCGGGCCAGACGAATCTTCAGCATTTTCAGTCTCTTTCTAGAAAATCGAAATCAGTTCTTTTTCGGGAAGCCCGGCAGGCCCGGAAGGCCTCCCGGAAGTTGTCCGCCGCCCAGTCCGGCAAGCCGGTCCTGAATGGCTTTCATGTCGTCGGCGCTGGGTTCGGCCATCTTGCCGCCGCCCAGGGCCTTGAGGCGGGCCATGTCGGGACCGCCCATTCCGGGAAGGCCGGGCATGCCGCCGCCTCCGCCGAGACCGCCCATCATGGCGGCCATCTTCTGCAGGTTCTTGCCGCCGCCCTTGGACAGGGACTTGACCATGTCGGCCATCTGCCGGTGCTGTTTCAGCAGGCGATTGATGTCCTGGACCTCGACGCCCGAACCGGCGGCGACGCGCTTCTTGCGGCTGGCGTTCAGCAGGTCGGGCTTCTTGCGCTCGGCCTTGGTCATTGAAGAGATGATGGCCAGCTGGCGGTCGATCATCTTGTCGTTGACGTTGCTGTCGGCCATCTGGGCCTTCAGCTTGGCCACGCCGGGCAGCATGCCCATGATGCCCTGCAGCCCGCCCATCTTCTTCATCTGGCCCAGCTGGCCGGCCAGATCGTCCAGATCAAACTGGCCCTTGGCCAGCTTGCGGGCCATCTTCTCGGCCTTGGCCTGATCCAGCTCGGTCGCGGCCTTTTCGACCAGGGCGACGATGTCGCCCTGACCCAGGATGCGACCGGCGACGCGGCGAGCGTCGAAGACGTCGAGGGCGTCGACCTTTTCACCGGCGCCCAGATACTTGATCGGCAGGCCGGTGACGGCGCGCATCGACAGCATGGCGCCGCCGCGGCCGTCGCCGTCGGCGCGGGTCAGCACCAGGCCGGTCAGCGGCAGACGCTCGTGGAAGGCGGCGGCGGTGCGGACCGCGTCCTGACCCGTCAGGCTGTCGGCGACCAGCAGGGTCTCGACCGGATTGGCGACACGGGCCACCTCGGCCACCTCGGCCATCAGGGCCTCGTCCAGCGTGATGCGGCCGGCGGTGTCGAGGATCAGGACGTCGAAGCCCTGCAGCTTGGCGGATTGCAGCGCGCGCTTGGCGATCTCGACCGCCGACTGGCCCGCCACGATGGGCAGGGTCGCGACCTCGATCTGCTGACCCAGGGTCGCCAGCTGCTCCATGGCCGCCGGACGACGCGTGTCCAACGAGGCCATCATGACCTTCTTGCGGTCGAACTTGGTCAGGCGCAGCGCCAGCTTGGCCGAGGTCGTGGTCTTGCCCGAGCCCTGCAGGCCGGCCATCAGGATCACGGCGGGCGGCGTGGCGTTGGTGTTCAGCGGAACCGGCTCTTCGCCGCCCAGCATCTCGACCAGACCGTCATAGACGATCTTGACCACCTGATCGGCCGGCTTGACCGAACGGATGACCTCTTCGCCGGTCGCCTGTTCCTTGGCGCGGCTGATGAAGTCCTTGACCACCGGCAGGGCGACGTCGGCCTCGAGCAGAGCGACGCGGACTTCGCGCAGCGCTTCCTCGACATCCTTTTCGGACAGGGCGCCGCGGCCGGTGATCCGGTCGAAGACGCCTGTCAGCCGCTCGTTCAGAGCCTCGAACATTCAAAACCTTTCATGCGCGAACCCTGACCTCCATAGAGAAACGACCTCTGGCGACGATCACGTCGGCAGAGGGTCCTCGCCGGGCTCGTTCTTTTTGGGGCTATCGGCCGGTCGGCCTACTCGAGCCCGAATGGGCTGTGCTCAAGCAGCGCTCAGCGCGGTAGCACGACCAAAAAGCTGTCGTACCGGAGGAGGCGCAGGTTCAATTGCGCCGGAAGCGGCGGCTTATGGAGCATTCACAAGCAAATGTCGACTCCCGGTTGAGGCCCCCTACAACCACACAAAGGGTTTCAGCGTTGCCCATGGGACTAGCCCCCTCGGATTCCATTGATACGGTTCCGCTCCCAGCCTCCCCGCTGAAGGACAGCATAATGATCCAGGCCGCCGACGACCGACTGCGCGACGAGGTTCGCCTGCTGGGCGCCCTGCTCGGCGAGGTGATCCGCGATGAAGGCGGACAGGAACTCTACGACCGGATCGAGGCGGTGCGTCAGGCCTCGGTGGCCTACCACCGCGATCCGGCCTCGCACGACGCCGCCGAACTGGAAGGCCTGCTGAAGGACCTGTCGCTGGATCAGGCCATCGGCCTGACCCACGGTTTCGCCGCCTTCTCCCTGCTGGCCAATGTCGCCGAGGACCGGGCGGGCAAGCGCCGCGCCCGCGAACAGGCCGAGGCCGGCGAACGCGCCGATACGCCCGAGGGCGCGCTGAAGCGGCTGGATGCGGCGGGCGTGGACCGGGCTGCGGTGCGTGATCTGCTGGCCACCGCCCTGATCTCTCCCGTCCTGACCGCCCACCCGTCCGAGGTGCGCCGCAAGAGCGTCATCGACCGTATCGGCGCCGTCGGCGCCCTGCTGGACGGCTGCGACCGCGACGGGATCGCCTGTTCGCCCACGGCGCTGAAGGCGGCACTGCGCCGTCAGATCGTCATCCTGTGGGCCACGCGCCTGACCCGCGCCTCGGGCCTGGTGGTGCAGGACGAGATCAACACCGTCACCGACTGGCTGCAGCGCATCTTCCTGCACGTCGCCCCGGCCCAGTTGGCCGAGTGGCGCACTCTGCTGGACGCGCCCGACCTGCCGCCCTTCCTGCGCATCGGCACCTGGGTCGGCGGCGACCGCGACGGCAATCCCAATGTCGACGGCGCGGTTCTGGCCGCCGCCTTCCGCACCCAGTCGCGCGCCGTGCTGCGCTTCTATCTGGAGGAGACGAATGCGCTCGGCGAGGAGCTCAGCCTCTCGGCCGACCTGACCGCCGTGACGCCCGAACTGGCGACACTGGCCCAGACGTCCGGCGACGCCTCCATCCAGCGGGCGGACGAGCCCTATCGCCGGGCACTGAGCCAGATCTACGCCCGCCTGTCGGCCACCCATGCGGCCCTGGCCGGCGGCCCCGCCCCCCTGCCCGCCCAGTTCGACGCCCCGGCCTATGAGGGGCCCGACGCCTTCCGCGCCGACCTAGCCGTGCTGCACGACAGCCTGATCCGCACCCACGGCGCCGTCTTCGCCGACGACCGGCTGGCGCGCCTGATCACAGCGGCCGACGTCTTCGGCTTCCACATGGCGACCCTGGACCTGCGTCAGAACTCGGACGTGCACGAACGGATCGTCGCCGATCTGCTGAAGGTCGCGGGCGTCTGCCCCGACTACATCGCCCTGGACGAAGAGGCGCGACTGGCCCTGCTGGCCCGCGAACTGGCCAATCCGCGCCCGCTGTTCTCGCCCTATGCCGACTATGCCCCCGAGACCCTGAAGGAGCGAGCCATCCTGCAGGCGGCGGCGCAGGCGCTCGCCGCCTTCGGCCCCCAGGCTATCCGCACCCATATCGTGTCCAAGACGGACGCGGCCTCGGACATGCTGGAGGTCTATCTGCTGCTCAAGGAGGTCGGCCTCTACGACCCCGCCGACCCCGCCGCCTGCCCCATCCAGGCCGCGCCCCTGTTCGAGACCATCGAGGACCTGCGCGCCTCGCAGCCGACGCTGGAGCGTGTCCTGGCCGAGCCGTCCGCTCGCGCCGTGGCGACCGCGCGCGGGGTGCAGGAGGTCATGATCGGCTACTCCGACAGCAACAAGGATGGCTCCTACCTGACCTCGGGCTGGGAACTGCACGAGGCCTCGCGCGCCCTGCTGGACGTGACCCGCGCGGCGGGGGTCCGTCTGCAGCTGTTCCACGGTCGCGGCGGCGCGGTCGGGCGCGGCGGCGGCTCCAGCTTCTCCGCCGTGCTGGGCCAACCGGCGGGCACGGTGGCTGGCCGCATCCGCGTCACCGAGCAGGGCGAGGTCATCGCCAACAAGTACGGCGAGCCGGAGGTGGCGCAGCGCAACCTCGACGCCCTGACCTGCGGGACCCTGCTGGCCTCGCTGGGCCCGCAGACCGACGGCGGCTACAGCCTTGAGCACGGCGCCACGGCGGCCCGCCTGTCGGCGGCGTCGATGAAGGCCTATCGCGCCCTGGTCTATGAGACGCCCGGCTTCATCGACTATTTCCGCGCCGCCACGCCCATCGCCGAGATCGCCGACCTGAAGATCGGCTCGCGCCCGGCCAGCCGCTCGACCTCGCCCGCCATCGAGGACCTGCGCGCCATTCCCTGGGTGTTCAGCTGGTCGCAGTCGCGGGTCATGCTGCCCGGCTGGTTCGGCTTCGGTTCAGCGGTTCAGGGCGAGGACCCGGATGAACTGCGCGACATGGCCGCCGCCTGGCCCTTCTTCCGCACCGTGGTCCAGAACATGGAGATGGTGATGGCCAAGGCCGACATGGCCATCGCCCGCCGCTACGCCGGACTGGTCCCCGATCCGGCCCTGGCCGAGCGCATCTACGGCGAGATTCTCAACGAATGGGAGCTTACCCGGGCCGCCGTCCTGTCGATCACCGGCCACGACGACCTGCTGGGCGGCCAGCCCGAGCTGGACCGGCTGATCCGCCAGCGCATGCCCTACGTCGAGCCGCTGAACCATGTGCAGATCGAACTGATCCGCCGCCGCCGCGCCGGCGACAACGATCCCCGCGTCAGCAACGGCATCCTCCTGGCCATCAACGGCGTGGCGGCGGGCCTGCGAAACAGCGGCTGATCACAACCACCTGGTCCGCTTGAAGGTGACGTAGAGGCCCAGGCAGATGGCCACGATCAGCCCCATGACCATGGGGTAGCCATAGACCCAGCGCAGCTCCGGCATGTGCTCGAAGTTCATGCCGTAGATGCCGGCCACCGCTGTCGGGGTGGCCAGGATGGCGGCCCAGGCGGCCAGCTTGCGGGTGATGACGCCCTGGCGCTGCTGCTCCAGCAGGTTGGAGACCTCGAACACCGACGACAGGATGTCGCGCAAGCTCGCCGCCCGGCTGGAGACGCGCCGCACATGGTCGGCCACGTCGCGGAAATAGGGGCGGACCTCGCGGTCGATGCAGGGCAGGTCCAGCGACTGCAGCTTGACCGCCACCTCCTCCATCGGCCCCAGGACGCGGCTGAACTTCAACAGTTCACGGCGCAGCTGGAACAGGCGCTTGATGTCGGCGCGCGACAGGAAGCTGTCCAGGGCCCGCTGCTCCATCTCCAGCACGCTGTCCTCGATGTCGTCGATGATGGGGACATAGGCGTCGACGATGAAGTCCAGCACCCCGTGCAGGATGAAGTCGGCGCCGTGCTTCAGCTGCAAGGGCGAAGCCTCCAGCTGGGCGCGCAGCTGGGTGTGGGCGCGGGCGGAGCCATGGCGGATGGTGATGACGTAGCGCGGCCCGACAAAGACGTGGGTCTCGCCGTACAGAATGGCGTCGTCCACGGCCTGGGCCGTGCGAGCGACGATGAAGAGCTCGGAGCCATAGACCTCGATCTTGGGCATCTGGTGCGCCGACAGCGCATCCTCGACCGCCAGGGGGTGCAGACGAAAGCGCCGCACCAGTCCCTCGAACTCCTCGTCGGTCGGCTCATAGAGACCGATCCACAGGTACTCGCCCGGCTTGAGCCGCAGCCCCGCGTCGGTCAGCGGCGCCTCGCGCACGCGCTTGCCGTCCTTGTAGACGTAGGAGGCGACGACGCTCATGGGCGCTCCTTCATTCCAACGGCCAAGGCTTACGCCACCTCAGCCGGAAACAGAATGGACTTGCCGACAAGCCTCTTCCTCGCCGTCATTCCGGGGCGCGCAGCGAACCCGGAACCCAGACGCCGACTCCTGTCGCGCCCTGGCCGATCAAGCGCCTGGGCCCCGGATCGCCCCTCCGGTCGTCCGGGGTGACGGCGCGATTTGCGCAATGATGACGGCCAAAGAAAAGGGCCCAGCGGATTACTCCACCGGGCCCTCTCCAACTTTATCGCTCAACGGGCCTCAAGTAGCCCGAAGGGCGGTAGGCCCCCTTAGGAAGTGGGGAAGCCGCGCACCTTCAGCAGGGCCGCCACGTCGGGGTTGCGGCCGCGGAACTGGCGATAGGCCTCGCCGCGGTCCGTGGTGTTGCCCGGCGCCAGGATGATCGACTTGAAGCGTCCGCCGATGTCCGGATTGAAGACGTCGCCCGACTCCTCGAAGTAGGCCCAGGTGTCGGCGTCCATCACTTCCGACCACAGGTAGGAATAGTAGCCGGCCGAGTAGGCGTCCGAGGTGAAGAGGTGGTTGAACTGCGGCAGGCGGTGCCGCATCACGATCTCCTTGGGCATGCCGAGACGATCCAGCGAGGCCTTCTCGAAGGCGCCGATATCGGTCGGCGGCGTGGCTTGCGTATGCAGGTCCATGTCGACCAGGGCCGAGGACAGGTAGCTGACCGTGGCGTAGCCCTGGTTGAAGGTCGAGGAGGCCTCGATCTTGTCCACCAGCGCCTGCGGCATCGGCTGCTTGGTCTCGACGTGCTTCATGTAGCCGTCGAGAATCGGGCGGCTCAGCACCCAGTGCTCGTGCACCTGCGACGGATATTCCACGAAGTCGCGCGGCGTGTTGCCGAACGACGGATAGGTCACCACCGACGAGAAGTAGTGCAGGGCGTGGCCGAACTCGTGGAACAGGGTCTCGGCGTCGTCCAGCGAGATCAGCAGGGGCTGACCGGCCTCGGCCTTGACGAAGTTGTTGTTGTTCGAGGCCAGGATGGGCTTCGAACCCGTCAGTTGCGAGAAGGACCGGTAGGTGGTCATCCAGGCGCCCGAACGCTTGCCCGGACGGGCGAAGTCGTCGGCGTAGTAGAGGCCGATCAGCTTGCCGGTGGCCTTGTCGGTGACCTCATAGGTGGTCACGTCCGGCTCGAAGGTCGAGACAGTCCCTTTGGCCAACGGCTTGAAGACGAAGCCGTACAGGCGCTCGGCCATGTAGAAGGAGGCCGCGCGCACGGCGTGCAGTTCGAAGTAGGGCTTCAGCTCGTTCTGATCGAGGTCGTACTTGGCCTTGCGGACCTTCTCGGCGAAGTAGAGGTAGTCCCAGGGCTCGATGTCGAAACCGGCGATCGCCTTCATGTCGGCGACCTCCTCGGCGACGCGGGCCTTGGCCGGGGCCCAGACGCGCTGCATCAGCTCCATCGCCGCGGCCGGGGTCTTGGCCATGGTGTCCTGCATGCGCCATTCGGCGTGGTTGCCGAAGCCGAGCAACCTGGCGCGCTGCTGACGCAGGGCCACGATCTGGGCGATGGTCGACTTGGTGTCGTTGGCGTCGCCGTTGTCGCCGCGCTTGACGAACTTCTTCCACACCTGCTCGCGCAGGGCGCGGTCGTCGGCGAAGGTCAGGAAGGGATCGACGCTGGAGCGGGTGTTGACGATGGCCCAGCCCTGGACGTTGCGGGCGCGGGCGGCGGCGGCGGCGGCGGCCTTGTTCGAGTCCGGCAGGCCCTTCAGGCCGGCCTCGCTGGTGATGACGGTCCAGGTGTTCTCATCGGCCACCACCTTCTGACCGAAGCCGGTGAAGGCGTTCGACAGAGCGGTGTTGATGCGGCCCAGCTCGGCCTTGCCGGCGGCGTCCAGGGCGGCGCCGTTGCGCACGAAGGCGTCGCGGCTGCGCTCGGCCAGACGTTTCTGCTGGGCGTTCAGGCCGGCGGCGTCGGCGCCGTCGGCCACGGCCTTGATGCGCTGGAACAGCTTCTCGTTGAAGGTGATCTCGTCCGAGGCGGCCGACAGGATCGGCGACAGCTCGGTCTCCAGCGCGTCCCAGGCGTCGCCGCCGATGTTCGACGTCATGACGCTGAAGACGTTCATGGCGCGGTCCAGCGGCTCGCCGGCCAGCTCCATCGCCACCAGGGTGTTGGCGAAGGTCGGGGCGTCGGGGTTGTTGGCGACGGCGGCGACGTCGGCGCGTTGCAGCTCGATGCCTTCCAGAATGGCTTCGCGCATCTTGGGCACCGTCACCTTGTCCCAGGGAGGCACGCCCTCATAGGGGCCGGTCCAGGGCTGCAGCAGCTCGGCGCGCGGGGCGGTCGTCGGCAGGACGGCGCGAGCGATGCGGGCTTCATCAGCGGTCGAAAGGGCCGCGGCCGATCCGGTCATTCCGTTCTCCAGAGCGCCGGCGGAGGCGCAGCCCGAAAGGGCGAAGAGGCTCGCGCCCCCGATGAGAAGATGGCGTCTGTGCATCCAGGTCTCCCAACCATAGCTGTTTTCGACCCGCCCCGACGTGCTCGTCCGGGCGGGCTTATGCCTCGATGTAATCCTAACCATTGGACGACGGAACCCCACGGGTCTAAAGGCCGCTGCATGGCGATAGGCGTTTTTGACTCCGGCGTGGGGGGCCTGACGGTCCACCGCGAACTCACGACCCGCTTTCCGACGCGGGACTTCATCTATCTGGGCGACCAGGCCCACGCCCCCTATGGCGGGCGCGGCGGCGAGGACATCGTCGAACTGACGCGCGCCGGGTGCGAGCGTCTGTTCGAGGCCGGCGCCTCGGTCGTGGTCCTGGCCTGCAACACGGCCTCGGCCATCGCGCTGCGTCGCCTGCAGCAGACCTGGATTCCCGGCATGCATGAGAAGCTGGGCCGTCCGGTCAACGTCCTGGGCATCATCGTCCCGACGATCGAGGCGGCGACTGGCCTGCCCTGGTCCTATGAGGCCGAGCGCAACGGCCGACTGGAAGGCGAGAAGAAACAGGCGATCGACGTCACCGGCGTCTTCTGCACGGCCGCCACGGCCATGAGCCGCGTCTATGAGATCGAGATCGACAAGCGCCGCGAGGACCTGGCCGTCTTCACCGAGCCCTGCCCCGGCCTGGCCGGCCTGATCGAACTGGGCGCGCCGACCGAGGAGCTGAGGGTGGTGGTCAACGACCACGTCGACGCCCTGCGCCGTCGCATCGGCCGTCACCCCGACAAGGCCATCCTCGGCTGCACCCACTACGAAATCGTCGCCGACCTGTTCGCCGACGCCCTGCCGGCAGGCGTGCAGGTGATCAGCCAGCCGAGCGCAGTGGCCGACTCCCTGGAGCGCTATTTCGCGCGCCACCCCGAATACGACCTGGGCTCATCCGGTCGCCGCGACTTCCTGACCACCGGCACGCCGGGCCCGCAGTCGGAGCTGATCGCCCGCTTCTGGGGCGCGCCCCTGACCTTCGACGCCGCCTGACTATTCGGCGGAGCGTGTCCCTGAGCGGCGCTGTCCGAAGGTCGGCGCCCGCTCCTTCTGCTGCGCCCAGTAGGCCGGGCCGTCGTCCGGTTTGAACATGGTGCGGGGCACGCCGTTGCGGTCCACCACGGCGAAGGTGTTGGTCGAGGCCTGGTAATAGAGGGTGTCGCCGTTCGGCCGCTTGACCGTCTCGGTCCCGCGCGGCGTCGCCTCGGTGAAGGCCCGCACCTTGGTCAGATAGTCGTCCGCCGACTTCGCCCCAAAGGCCGCGCCGTTGCGCTCATAGAGGCGCTGGACCTTGGCGTCGACGGTTTCGCGCCGGTTGGCCGTGACCGGGGGCTTGGCCTCGGGCGTCGCCTCGACGGCTTCGCTTTCAGGTGCCGCCGCCGAGATCAGGGCGACCGGTTCGGCCGCCGCCCGGTCGCGCGTCTCGACCGCCGAGCCGCCGCTGTCGCAGGCCGCCAGAACCAGCAGCGCCAGAACGCCCGCCGTCACTTGAATTCGCATGGGTCACCCTCCCTGAAAAACCCGCCGAACACAGTTAGGCATAAACTATTTGTTCTGGCAATGTTCCATGACTGACCACCCGATGCGACGCGGCTTTGTCTCGACGGCGTCATGCGGCCCCGCTAGAGATTCCTCATGACCGCATCCTCGCTTTCCGGCCGCAAGGTCCTGCTGATCGTCGGCGGCGGCATCGCCGCCTACAAGGCGCTGGAGCTGACGCGCCTGCTGAAGAAGGCCGGGGCCGAGGTGATGAGCTTGCTGACCAAGGCCGGCGCCGAGTTCGTCACCCCCATGTCGCTGGCGGCCCTGACCGGCCATCCGGTGCGGCAAGACCTGTTCATGCCCGAGGACGAGACGGCCATGGGCCATATCGAGCTGTCGCGCTGGGCCGATCTGGTGGTGGTGGCGCCCGCCACGGCGGGGCTGATCGCCAAGGCCGCGAACGGCATGGCGGACGACCTGGCCTCGACCACGCTTCTGGCCACCGACAAGAAGGTTCTACTGGCCCCGGCCATGAACGTGCGCATGTGGCTGCACCCGGCGGTTCAGGCCAATGTCGAGCGGCTGAAAAGCTTCGACGGCTTCCACGGCGCGGCCGTGGTCGGCCCTGACGACGGCGAGATGGCCTGCGGCGAGTTCGGCCCCGGCCGCATGGCCGAGCCCGCCGTCATCCTCGACGCGATCGCCCGCCTGCTGGCTGGCCCTGACGGCCGCCCGCTGACCGGCAAGACCGCCGTGGTCACCGCCGGACCGACCTTCGAGCCCATCGACCCGGTGCGCGGCCTGACCAATCGCTCCAGCGGCAAGCAGGGATACGCCGTCGCCGCCGCCCTGGCTGAACTGGGCGCCGAGGTGACCCTGATCTCCGGCCCCGTGGCCCTGGACGCGCCGGTCGGCGTCACCCGCCTCTGGGTCGAGGCCGCGACCGAGATGAAGGCCGCCGTCGAGGCGCATCTTCCCGCCGACATCGCCGTGATGAGCGCCGCCGTCGCCGACTGGCGCGTGGACGGCGTCGCCTCCGGCAAAATCAAGAAGAAGCCGGGCGGTCCGCCCTCCCTGGCCCTGATCGAGAACCCCGACATCCTGGCCGGCGTCTCGGCGCCCGGCCCGAAGCGCCCCAAACTGGTGGTCGGCTTCGCCGCCGAGACCAGCGACCTCGAGGGCAATGCTCGCGCCAAGCTGTCCAGAAAGGGTTGCGACTGGATCGTCGGCAACGACGTCTCGGGCGAGGTCTTCGGCTCGGACGGCAACGCCGTGACCCTGTTCACCCGGGACGGCGCCGAACCCTGGCCGCGCCAGTCCAAGACCGAGGTGGCGAGAAAGCTCGCCCGCCGCATCGCCGATCACTTCAAGGCCTGAAAGATCCCTTCATGACCACCGTCCGCGTCCAACGTCTGCCCCACGCCGAGGGCCTGGCCCTGCCCGCCTATGAGACGACGGGCTCGGCGGGCATGGACCTGCGCGCCGCCCTGCCGGAATTCGAGCCGGTCATCCTCGCCCCCGGCGAGCGCAAGCTGATCCCGACGGGCCTGAAGATCGCGCTGGAGCCCGGCTATGAGGCCCAGGTGCGGCCCCGTTCGGGTTTGGCGCTGAAGCATGGCGTCACCTGCCTGAATTCGCCCGGCACCATCGACAGCGACTATCGCGGCGAGGTCGGGGTCATCCTGATCAACCACGGCCAGCTCGCCTTCGAGATCCAGCGCGGCGAACGCATCGCCCAGATGGTCATCGCCCCCTACGCCCAGGCGGTCATGGCCGAGGTCGAGGCCCTGGACGAGACCGCGCGCGGCGCCGGCGGCTTCGGCTCGACCGGGAAATAGGCCAGGCGTCAGACCGTCGAACTGGGCGACGGCGGCGTGATCTCGCGGTGCAGAACCCGCTCGCGCCAGGCGGTGTAGAGACCGCTGCCGGTGATCAGGGCGGCCCCGATCAGGGTCGCCCCCGTCGGCGCGTCGCTCAGCAGCAGCCAGCCCAGAACCACGGCCCCGACCATCTGCAGATAGTCCAGCGGGGCCAGGACCGAGACCGGGGCGTGCTGCAGCGAACTGGTCATCAGCAACTGCGCCAGCCCGCCCGCCAATCCGCCCGCCGCCAGCACGGCCAGCACCGGCCAGCTGTGGCTGTGCCCGTCCATCAGGGCTAGACTCCCGCCCACCAGGGCGCAGGCGACGAAGAACCAGAAGACGATGGCGGTCGCCGATTCCGTCTTGCCCAGCTGGCGCAGGGTGACGGTGACCGAAGCCGCGACGAAGGCTCCGCCAAGGGCGAACAGCAGACCGCCCAGCGGCGGCGCCCCCTCGGCGCCGGGCCGCACCAGGACCAGAACTCCCACGAAGCCCAGGATGACCGCCGTCCAGCGATGACGCCCCACCTTCTCCTTCAGAAAGACGATGGACAGCAGGGTGGCGAAGATGGGGGCGGTGAAGCCGATGGTCGTGGCGTCGGCCAGGGGCAGCAACCGCAAGCCCTGGAAGATCAGCAGGATGCCGGTCACCCCCAGGGCGCAGCGCCAGACGTGAACCATGGGCCGCCGGGTCGAGATCGCGGCCAGTCCCCCGCCGCTGTTCAGCACCCAGAACAGCACCACCGGCAGGCCGAAGATCGAACGGTAGAAGACCATCTCGCCCGCCGAGACGGGCTCCATCGTCGCCGCCCACTTCATCAGGGCGTACATCAGCGAAAAGCTGAGGGCCGCCGCCGCCCGCAGCATGATGCCGTAGCTGCTCCCCTGTCTGACGCCCGGCCGGCTCATACGCCGATCAGGCCTGACGGAATCCGAGCACGTCCTGCATGTCGTAGAGGCCGGGGCGGCGGTTGCGCACCCAGGCGGCGGCGGCCACGGCCCCCTTGGCGAATAGGGAGCGGTCGATGGCCGAATGCGACAAGGTCAGCAGTTCGTCGTCCGAGCCGAACAGGACCGTGTGCTCGCCGATCACGCCGCCGGCGCGCAGGGAGGCGAAGCCGATCTTGCCGGGCTCGCGCGGACCGGTGATGCCGTCATAGGGGGCGGTCTTGAGGTCTTCCAGATCGCGGCCACGGCCGTTGGCCGCGGCCTCGCCCAGCATCAGGGCGGTGCCCGAGGGCGCGTCCACCTTGCGCCGGTGATGGGTCTCCAGCACCTCGATGTCCCAGTCGCGGCCGTCCAGACGCTGGGCCGCGTGCTCGACCAGACCGATCAGGATGTTGAGGCCCAGCGAGAAGTTGCCGCTGCGGACGATGGCGATCTTCTCCGCCGCCGCCTCTAGTTCCGCGTCCTGTTCGGGCGACAGGCCGGTGGAGCCGATGACCAGGGCCGGACCTCCGCGCGCGGCGCAGGCCCTGGCCAACTCGACAGAGGCCTCGGGCGTCGAGAAGTCGATGATGACGTCGCACAGGTTCAGGTCGGGCGTCTCGCCCCGGTCGAAACGGGCGGCGACCACCACGTCCTCGCGGGCGTCCAGGACTTGCGAAACGGCGCGGCCCATGCGGCCCCGGGCGCCGGAGATGCCGGCGTGGAAGATGTCGCTCACGCGGTCTCTTTCGGATTGTCGGCGTCGCCGCCCAGGATGTCGGCCCAGAAGCGCTTGGCCTTGCCGGCGAAGCTGGTGTTGCGCGGGGTCTGGGTCTCGCCCAGCGACGCCGCCAGCTCGGTCAGCAGCTCCTTCTGACGCGGGGTCAGATCGGTCGGGGTCTCGACGAACAGCTCGACCACCAGATCGCCGCGCTGGCGGCCGTTCAGGTGGGGCATGCCCTTGCCCTTGATGCGGACGGTCTTGCCGGTCTGGGCGCCGGCGGGCACCTCGACCGTGGCCCTGCACTTGCCGTCGCAGGCCTCCGACACCAGACAGGGGGCGTCGACGACGCCGCCGAGCGCCGCCACCGTCATCGGCACCGGCACCGTGACCAGCAGGTCCAAGTTGTCGCGCTCGAACAGTTCGTGGTCGTGCACCGACAGGAAGACATAGAGGTCGCCGCGCGGCCCGCCGCGCTGGCCGGCCTCGCCCTCGCCCGACAGGCGGATGCGCGAGCCGTCGTCGACGCCGGCCGGGATCTTGAGGCTGAGCTGACGGTTCTTGCGGACCTGACCGTGGCCGTGACAGGCGTTGCAGGGGTCGGCGATCATCTCGCCCGAGCCGCCGCAGCGGGGGCAGGTGCGCTCGACCTGGAAGAAGCCGTTGGCCTGACGCACGCGCCCGGCGCCGCCGCAGGTGGAGCAGATGGTCGGCTTGGTGCCGGCCTTGGCGCCCGAACCGTCGCAGACCTCGCAGGTCATGGTGGTGGGGACCGAAATCTCGACCTCGGCGCCCTTGTAGGCCTGCTCCAGGGTGATCTCGAGGTCATAGCGCAGGTCCGAGCCGCGACGCGGACCGCCCTGCTGCTGACGTCCGCTCCGGCCGCCGAACGCATCGCCGAAGGCGTCGCCGAAGACCTGGGAGAAGATGTCGTTGATGTCGTGGAAGCCCTGACCGCCGCCGCGTCCGAACGGGTCGCCGCCGCCGGCGCCGCCGTTCACGCCCGCATGACCGAACCGGTCATAGGCCGCGCGCTTCTGATCGTCCGACAGCACCGTATAGGCCTCGGAGATCTCCTTGAACTTGGCGAGGGATTCCTCCGAGCCGCCGTTGCGGTCGGGGTGGTGGGTCATGGCCAGCTTGCGATAGGCCGACTTCAGGCCTGCGGCGTCGATGGTCCGCTCGACCCCCAGAATTTCGTAATAGTCACGCTGCGCCATCAGGCGTTCGTCCTCTTACTTTCCCGTCGCGCCCGCCGTCCCCGTTAAGCCGAGGATCGTACGTTCGCGGATGACCCAACGGCCATGTCTGCTGACATGGGCGCCCGGTCGAATGATGCAAGTTTTATGAAACGGCCCCGCCTGCCGTCTGGCAAGCGGGGCCGGTCGTCATAAGCCGCGTTTCGTTACGCGTTCTTCTTGTCGTCGTCGGCGTCCGAGACTTCCTCGAACTCGGCGTCGACCACGCCGTCGTCAGCCGGAGCTTCCGAGGCGCCGTCTTCACCGGCGCCCTGCTGGGCGGCGTACATGGCCTCGCCCAGCTTCATCGAAGCCTGGGCCAGGGTGTTGGTCTTCTCGCGGATAGCCTCGGGGTCCGTGCCGTCCTTGGCCGACTTCAGGTCGTCCAGGGCCGACTGGATGGTCGCCTTGGTCGCGTCGTCGATCTTGTCGCCGTGTTCCGACAGGGCCTTCTCGGTCGAGTGGATCAGGCTGTCGGCGCCGTTGGCGGCCTCGACCAGATCCTTGCGGGCCTTGTCGGCCGCGGCGTTGGCCTCGGCTTCCTTGACCATCTTGTCGATGTCCGCGTCCGACAGGCCGCCGTTGGCCTGGATGCGGATCGACTGCTCCTTGTTGGTCGCCTTGTCCTTGGCGGTGACGTGGACGATGCCGTTGGCGTCGATGTCGAAGGCGACCTCGATCTGCGGCATGCCGCGCGGCGCCGGCGGAATGCCCATCAGGTCGAACTGACCCAGGACCTTGTTGTCGGCGGCCATCGGGCGCTCGCCCTGGAAGACGCGGATCGTCACGGCCGACTGGTTGTCGTCGGCGGTCGAGAAGACCTGGCTCTTCTTGGTCGGGATGGTGGTGTTGCGCTCGATCAGCGGGGTGAAGACGCCGCCCAGGGTTTCGATGCCCAGGGTCAGCGGGGTCACGTCCAGCAGCAGCACGTCCTTGACGTCGCCTTGCAGAACGCCGGCCTGAACGGCGGCGCCCAGGGCCACGACTTCGTCAGGGTTCACGCCCTTGTGCGGCTCCTTGCCGAAGAAGGCCTTCACGGCTTCCACGACCTTGGGCATGCGGGTCATGCCGCCGACCAGGACGACCTCGTCGATGTCGCCGGCCTTCAGACCGGCGTCGGCCAGGGCCTTCTTGCAGGGCTCGATCGTGCGCTGGATCAGGTCATCGACCAGGGCTTCCAGCTTGGCGCGCGACAGCTTGATGTTCAGGTGCAGCGGGCCCGAGGCGTTCATGGTGATGAAGGGCAGGTTGACCTCGTACTGCGACGTCGAGGACAGTTCCTTCTTGGCCTTCTCGGCCTCTTCCTTCAGGCGCTGCAGGGCCAGCTTGTCGGTCCGCAGATCGACGCCCTGCTCCTTCTTGAACTCGTCGGCCAGGTAGTCGACCAGACGCAGGTCGAAGTCCTCGCCGCCCAGGAAGGTGTCGCCGTTGGTCGACTTCACCTCGAAGACGCCGTCGCCGATCTCCAGGATCGAGACGTCGAAGGTGCCGCCGCCCAGGTCATAGACGGCGATCTTCTGACCGTCGTTCTTCTCCAGGCCATAGGCCAGGGCGGCCGCGGTCGGCTCGTTGATGATGCGCAGGACTTCCAGGCCGGCGATCTTGCCGGCGTCCTTGGTGGCCTGACGCTGGGCGTCGTTGAAGTAGGCCGGAACGGTGATGACGGCCTGGGTCACGGTCTCGCCGAGGTAGGCCTCCGCGGCCTCCTTCATCTTGCCGAGGGTGAAGGCCGAGACCTGTTGCGGCGAATAGTCCTTGCCGTGGGCGCGCACCCAGGCGTCGCCGTTCGGGCCCTTGACGATTTCATAGGGCACCATGCCCTTGTCCTTGGCCACCACCGGGTCATCGAAATTGCGGCCGATCAGGCGCTTGATGGCGAAGAAGGTGTTGGTCGGGTTGGTGACCGCCTGACGACGCGCAGGCTGGCCGACGAGCACTTCGCCGCTGTCCTGGATCGCCACGACCGACGGGGTCGTGCGGTTGCCTTCGGCGTTCTCGATGACCTTGGGGTTCTTGCCGTCCATGACGGCGACGCACGAGTTGGTCGTGCCGAGGTCGATGCCGATGATCTTGGCCATGAGCTTGTCTTTTCACTCCTTGCGGCGGGCGATGCGGCGGCCTTCGAAAAGCGCCGCGCGTGACCGCCCCCAGTTGGGCTGAAAGCCGTTCCGGTCGTCCGGTCAGGCGGGTTGGATGGTTGCGGTCGAAAGCCCCAGCAACTTCGGGGTTTCTTCCAGACTGGCCCGGATATGGGAAAGACCGCAGGGGCCGCAAGGGTTTCGTGCGGTTCAGGACGGATTCGGCGCCGTTTACCGCAATAGACCCTCTCCCGGCGGCTGAGAGCTCGAGCCTCCAAGCGAAGCCTGCACCTCGCCGTCACCCCGGACGGCCCGAAGGGACGATCCGGGGCCCAGTCGCTGGATCCGAGGACGACTCGGCGGAATGTTGGGTCCTGGGTGCCGGGTTCGCTTCGCGCCCCGGAATGACGGCAAGGATGGACGAGACGCTTCTCCCACTGAGGGATGGGTCTTAAACGGGGAATATGTCTCCACCTCGCGAAACCCCGACCGGCTTGCCCGGCTTTCGCCTGTGGCCGGGCGCGCTCGACGGGACGGCGCAAAAGGCCCTGCTGGATCAGGTGCTGGCGGCGGCTGAAACGGCTCCCTTTTATCGCCCCGTCACGCCCGGCGGGCGTCCTTTTTCGGTCGAGATGACGGGCATGGGGCCTCTGGCCTGGGTTTCGGACCGGGCGGGCTATCGCTATCAGCCGGCCCACCCGGTCACCGGCCAGGCCTGGCCGCCGATGCCGCAGGCCCTGCTCGACCTGTGGGACGCCCTGACCGGCTGGCCCGCCCCGCCGGACGCCTGCCTGGTCAACCTCTATCGCGGGGAGGCGAAGATGGGCCTGCATCAGGATCGCGACGAAGCCGATCTGTCGGCGCCCGTCCTGTCGGTGTCGCTGGGCGATACGGCGGTCTTCCGCATCGGCGCGGCCGAAGGCGGCAAGACCCACAGCCTGAAACTGGCGTCCGGCGACGTCTGCGCCCTGACCGGCCCGGCCCGCCTGGCCCGGCACGGCATCGACCGCCTGCTGGCGGACTCGTCGCAGTTGGTCCCCGGCGGCGGACGGATCAATCTGACGCTGAGACGGGCGCGCTGATCGGGACTCGACGGGGACGTCAAAGCCGGGCCACAGTCCCGGCCTCATTTGTGACGCAGCACCGGAGACCCGCGATGACCCTGATCACCCGGCCCGAGGGCCTGAGCGCCGACCAGATCGCCCCCAGCCGCCGCAGCCTGGGGGTCGCGGCCCTCGGCGGCGTGGCCTTCGCCGCCTACGCCCCCGCCGCCCTCAGCCAGACGGCCAGCCCGATCACCACCGACAGCGCCGGCCTGATCGCCCACACCGTCTCCTTCCCGGCTCCCGACGGCTTCGAACTGCCCGCCTATCTGGCGCGGCCCGAGGGCGACGGCCCCTTCCCTGTGGTCATCGTGGTGTCCGAGATCTTTGGCGTGCACGAATACATCCGCGACATCTGCCGCCGCCTGGCCAAGGCCGGTTACGCCGCCGTCGCACCGGCCTTCTTCGTGCGCAAGGCCGACCCGGCCCCGCTCAGCGACATGGCCGCCATCATGACCATCGTCGGGGCCGCCGGATACGAACAGGTCATGGGCGACGTGGGCGCGACCCTGGAATGGATCGGCCTGCAGTCCTGGGCCAAGGCCGACAAGGTCGGGATCACCGGCTACTGCTGGGGCGGCAAGGTGGTGTGGCAGGCCTGCGCCCGCTTCGCCGCGCTCGACGCCGGGGTCGCCTGGTACGGCCGCCTGGCCCCCGCCGCCAACGCCACCGACGAACAGAAGGCGGCGGGCCGTCCCTGGCCCGTCGATCTGGCGGCTGATCTGAAGGCCCCGGTGCTGGGCCTCTACGGCGGGCAGGACGGCGGCATCCCCGTCGCCAGCGTCGAGGCCATGCGTGCGGCCCTGACCGCCGCCGACAAGAGCGACAGTCAGATCATCCTCTACGACGACGCCCCGCACGGCTTCCACGCCGACTACCGCGCCAGCTACCGCGAGGCGGATGCGCAGGATGGGTGGCGACGGCTGCTGGCGTTTTTCGAGCATCGGCTGAAGCACTAAGGCTACCTAACCCGCTCATCCCCGCGGAGGCGGGGACCCAGTGAGAGCGCCAGTCGGAGACCTCACTCGTCAATCGAAGTGCTTGGAAGCCAAAACACTGGGTCCCCGCCTCCGCGGGGATGAGCGGAAATTGGAAGCGAACCGCCCCAAGCAAAAAAGGCCCGGAGCATCCGCCCCGGGCCTTTTTCATTCTCACTCGGCCGAGGCTCACGCCTTAGCGTCGAAATTCCCGCCGGTCGTATTGGCTTCCGAATAGGCGCCGCCCGCCGGGCCAGAGCCCTTGGCGGCGACCGCCACCATGGCGGCGCGCACGGTGCGGCCGAACAGGGCGTAGCCGGGCTGCAGGGTCTGGATCACCGTGCCGCCGGGAACCGTGTCCGAGGGCTGCTCCATCACGGCCTGGTGCAGATGAGGGTCGAAGGCCTCGCCCGGCTCGGGCGCCACGCGGGTCAGACCGTTGGATTCAAAGGCCGACAGCAGGGATTTCTGCGTCAGCTCCAGGCCCGTGACCATGGCGGCGGCGGCGCTGTCGGTCTCGGCGCCTTCCAGCACCTTGGGCGCCGACAGCAGGCCGCGTTCCAGGGTGTCGGCCACGCTCAGCAGGTCCTTGGCGAAACGCTGGATGGCGTAGGCGCGGGCGTCGTTGGCCTGGGTCTCGGCGCGGCGCTTGATGTTCTCGGCGTCGGCCACAGCGCGCAGGGCGCGGTCCTTCCACTGGTCGCGCTCGGCGATCAGGGCGTCGACCACGGCCATGTCGCCGTCTTCGGCGGCTTCCTGCGCGGCGTCGATGGCGGCCTCTCCCATGTCCTGCTCGAGTTGGTCCCGGGTCTCGTCGTTGATGTCGTTCACGTCTCTTGTCCGTCCAGAATCCGGCCCAGCACCCGGGCGGTATAGTCCACCAACGGGATGACACGGGCATAGTTCAGTCTTGCAGGGCCGATGACGCCGATGGCGCCCAGCATCCGCTGCCGACCCGTCATATAGGGCGCCGCGATCACGGCGGAACCCGAAAGCGAAAACAAGCGTGTTTCGGCGCCGATGAAGATGCGCACGCCCTGGGCGGCGCCGACCCCGTCCAGCAGGCCGATCAGCTGTTCCTTCTGCTCCAGATCGTCGAACAGGACCCGCACCCGCTCCAGATCCTCGACGGCTTGCGCGTCCTGCAGCAGGTTGGCCCGGCCGCGCACGATCAGCGCCCGGTCGCGTTCGCCCCCGCCGGACCAGGCGGCCAGACCGTCCTCAACCAGACGGGCGGCGGCGGCGTCCAGCTCGCGCCGGGCGGCGTCCAGTTCGGCGCTCATCTCGGTGCGCGCCTCGGCCAGAGGGCGGCCCTTCAGCCGGGCGTTAAGGAAGTTGGAGGCCTCGGACAGCGTCGAGGGCGTCACCCCCGCCGACAGGGGCATCAGCCGATTCTCGACCGTGCCGTCGTCCCCGACCAGAACCGCCAGAGCCTGATCATGGCCCAGGGCCACGAACTCGACGTGCTTGACGCCCGCATCGCGCACCGGACTGGCGACGATGCCCGCCCCGCCGGCCAGACCGGACAGAAGGTTGCTGGCGGCGTCCAGCGCCTCTTCGAAGTTGCGCCCCTTCCCCGCCAGCCGCGCGTCGATCTCGCGGCGTTCTTCCTGACCGATGTCGCCGACCTCCAGCAGGCCGTCGACGAACAGGCGCAGACCCGCGTGGGTGGGCACCCTTCCCGCCGAGGTGTGGGGCGAGGCCAGCAGACCCGCCAGCGTCAGATCCTGCATGGTGTTGCGGATCGAGGCGGGCGACAGAGCCAGCCCGCCGCGCGAGATGGTGCGCGATCCGACCGGCTCGCCCGTCTCCAGATAGGTCTCGACGATGCGGCGGAAGATGTCGCGCGCGCGCGCGTCCAGCGTCCCCAGGCCAGCGGGGGCGCTTCCGAACGGCGACGGATGGGGGGCATACAGGCTCACGCTTTCAGGATAAGCACGCCCCACTCAGGTTCCAAGGAAATCCCATGCGCCCGTCTGAACGCACCCCCGAACAACTCCGCGCCGTCACGCTGGAGACCGGCGTCAACCGCTACGCCGAGGGCTCGTGCCTGGTCACCTTCGGCCACACCAAGGTCCTTTGCACCGCCTCGGTCGAGGAAAAGGTGCCGGGCTGGATGCGCAACACCGGCCAGGGCTGGGTCACCGCCGAATACGGCATGCTGCCCCGCGCCACCCATACGCGCGGCCGTCGTGAAGCCGCCGCCGGCAAGCAGTCGGGCCGCACCCAGGAAATCCAGCGCCTGATCGGCCGCTCCTTGCGCGCCGTGGTCGACCTGAAAGCGCTCGGCGAGCGTCAGGTCCTGATCGACTGCGACGTCATCCAGGCCGACGGCGGCACCCGCACCGCCTCGATCACCGGCGCCTGGGTGGCCATGGCCACCGCTCTCAACTACCTCAAGGACGAGGGCGTGCTGAAGGCCGACCCGATCATCGATCAGGTCGCGGCCGTGTCCTGCGGCATCTTCAACGACCTGCCGGTTCTGGACCTCGACTATGAGGAAGACTCCACCGCCGAGGCCGACAGCAACTTCGTCCTGACCGGCGCCGGCGGCATCGTCGAGATCCAGGCCACAGGCGAGAAGCGCGGCTTCTCGCGCCCAGAGTTCGACCGCCTGTTCGAACTGGCCGGCATCGGCTGCGGCGAACTGTTCGCCCTGCAGCGGGCCGCCCTCGGCAAGTAAACTGGGCCGCTAAAACCACAGACTAGGCCGCGAGGGCCGATCGGGGCATGGTGGGGTCTTCCGCGAACGGAGACTGCCTCATGCGCCCCGCCCTCGCCGCCTCTCTTCTGGCCCTGTCGGCCGCCCTTCTGGCCGGTTGCGGCCAGCCGCAGCCCGCGCCGGCCGAGACGCCGTCGGCGGGCGTCGACACCAGGCTGTCGCAGGAACCGATCGACGCCGTGCCGCTCAAGGATACGCCCGTCGCTCCGCCCAAGCCCAAGGCCGAACCCAAGCCTGAGCCCGTCACGCCAGAAGCCGAGACGCCAGCGGCCACGCCCGCCGTCACGCCCGTCGGCGAGCCCGGCTCCTGCCTGGCCGAGATCGGCGAGGCCCGCTCCAAACGTCTGGTCGAGCGCTGCATCGCCGTCAGCCCCGCCACCCGTCCGCCCTGCAACAGCGCCAACCCCTGCGACATGATCCAGGGCGAGATCGACCGGTCCTGCGCCATGTACGGCCCGGATGAGACCAAGCCGAAGGAATGCGGGGGCTGATTCCAAATGCCGCCGCCTCTCCCTCCCCTTCATGGGGAGGGTGGTCGCGCAGCGACCGGGTGGGGAGGGCCAGGCTGATTATCCGCAGCGTCTGACCTGCCGAAGCGCCCCCACCCGTCTGGCGCTTCGCGCCAGCCTCCCTCCCCACAAGGGGGAGGGAGAACCAGCGCTCAAACAGCCCGCGACCGCGTCGCGGGCGATAGCACCCCAAAAAGAAAAAAGGCCCCGCCGTTTCCAGCGGGGCCCTCTTCATCTCAAACCGTGAGGCTTAGTCGCGACGGCGACGGCCGCGGTCGCCGCCGTTGCGGTCGCCCTTGGGACGGCCGCCGGTGTCTTCCGACAGCGGGGCTTCACCGCGTTCAGCGCGCTCGGCGTTGATCTTGTCGGTGATGTCTTCGCCGGTGGTCTGGTCGACGACCTTCATCGACAGCTTGGTCTTGCCGCGATCGTCGAAGCCCAGGAACTTGACCTTGACCTCCTGGCCTTCCGACAGGACGTCGGCCGGGTTGGCGACGCGTTCCAGAGCGATCTGGGACACGTGGACCAGACCGTCCTTGGCGCCGAAGAAGTTCACGAAGGCGCCGAAGTCGACGACCTTAACCACCTTGCCGGTGTAGATCGCGCCCATTTCCGGCTCAGCGGCGATGGAGTTGATCCAGTTCTTGGCGGCGTCGATCTTCTCCTGGTCGTTGGCGGCGACCTTGATGGTGCCGTCATCGCCGATGTCGATCTTGGCGCCGGTCTTCTCGACGATCTCGCGGATCACCTTGCCGCCCGAACCGATCACTTCACGGATCTTGTCGACCGGGATCTTGATGGTTTCGATCTTCGGAGCGTGCTCGCCCAGCTCGGCGCGCGGGGCGTCCATGGCCTTCGACATTTCGTCGAGGATGTGCAGACGACCGGCCGAAGCCTGCGTCAGGGCCTGCTCCATGATCTCCTTGGTGATGCCGGCGACCTTGATGTCCATCTGAAGGCTAGTGATGCCTTCCGACGTGCCCGCGACCTTGAAGTCCATGTCGCCCAGGTGGTCTTCGTCACCCAGGATGTCCGACAGGATGGCGAACTCGCCCGACGGCTCCAGGATCAGACCCATGGCGATGCCCGAGACCGGACGGACCAGCGGCACGCCGGCGTCCATCAGGGCCAGCGACGAACCGCAGACCGTGGCCATCGAGGACGAGCCGTTGGACTCGGTGATCTCCGACACCAGACGGATGGTGTAGGGGAAGTCTTCCTTCGACGGCAGCATCGGACGGATCGCGCGCCAGGCCAGCTTGCCGTGACCGATTTCGCGACGGCCGGGCGAACCCATGCGGCCGGCTTCACCCACCGAATAGGGGGGGAAGTTGTAGTGCAGCAGGAAGGACTCCTTGTAGGTGCCCTGCAGGCTGTCGATGTACTGCTCGTCCTCGCCGGTGCCGAGCGTGGCGACGACCAGGGCCTGGGTTTCGCCGCGCGTGAACAGCGACGAACCGTGGGTGCGCGGCAGGACGCCGACTTCCGAAACGATGGCGCGGACCTTGTCCAGGGCGCGGCCGTCGACGCGGTGAGCGTTCTCGATGATGTCGCGACGCAGGACGTCGGCTTCGCATTCCTTGAAGGCGGCCGAGAACTTGGAGCTGTCGACGCCCTCGGGGTTCTCGTCGGTCTTCACCAGGGCGGCGGCGGCGGTCTTCTTGGCCGCGTCGACGCCCGAACGGCGATCATACTTGCCCGGGTGGGCGTAGGCGGCCTTGATGTCGTCGCCGACCAGCTTCTTGATCGAGGCGACGACGTCCGAGTGGTCCTCGGCCTGGAAGTCGAACGGCTCCTTGGCGGCGTGCTCGGCCAGGTCGATGATGGCGTCGATGACCGGCTGCATGCCCGCGTGCGCGAACATCAGGGCCTCGAGCATCTTCTCTTCCGACAGCTCCTTGGCTTCGGATTCGACCATCATCAGGGCGTCTTGCGTGCCGGCGACGACCAGGTCCAGGGCGCTTTCGCCCATCTGGTCGATGGCCGGGTTCAGCACCAGCTCGCCGTCGATCAGGCCGACGCGGGCGGCGCCGATGGGGCCCATGAAGGGCACGCCCGAGATGGTCAGGGCGGCCGAGGCGGCGACCATGCCCAGGACGTCCGGGTCGTTTTCCATGTCGTGCTGCAGCACGGTGATGACGACCTGGGTCTCGTTCTTGAAGCCCTTGACGAACAGGGGACGGATCGGACGGTCGATCAGGCGCGAGACCAGGGTCTCTTTCTCGCTCGGACGGCCTTCACGCTTGAAGTAGCCGCCCGGGATCTTGCCGGCGGCGAAGGTCTTTTCCTGGTAGTTGACGGTCAGCGGGAAGAAATCCAGGCCCGGCTTGGGCTGGCGGCCATAGACGACGGTGGCCAGGACCACGGTCTCGCCGTAGGTCGCCAGCACGGCGCCGTCAGCCTGACGGGCGATGCGGCCGGTTTCCAGCGTCAGCGGGCGGCCGGCCCACTCGATCGTCTTGCGTTTGATATCGAACATTTTTCTTCTTTCGTCTCCCGCGGGCGTATTCCCGACGGGGGTGTGTGGAGCCTTGGGCTGTTCAGTCCCTCGGTCCCCGAAAACCCGGTCGCGCCATCGCGTCCGGAGGGATGGAGCAAGGACCGTCCTGGCCCTCGCGTCTGCGCCGTTGAAAGACCTGCGGCGCGCAGGAAGCTCACTGGTCGAGCGCTTCTCGAGGCGAACCGCGTCCGCTTCGACAAAGGGCTCTTAGGTGCGGAACGAGGCGCGGACGTGTCCGCCCGCGCCTCGAGAAATCTATCCGCTGCCGGTCGGCCGCCTTAGCGACGCAGGCCCAGCTTGGTGATCAGAGCGGTGTAACGCTCGCGATCAACCTTGATCAGGTGGTCAAGAAGACGACGACGCTGCGAGACCATCTTCAGAAGGCCGCGACGCGAGTGGTTGTCTTTCTTGTGGGTCTTGAAGTGCTCGGTCAGGTTGGCGATGCGTTCCGAGAGGATCGCGACCTGGACCTCGGCCGAGCCGGTGTCTGCAGCCGAACGAGCGTTGTCAGCGATGACTTCGCCCTTGCGTTGAGCCGTAATCGACATCGAGAGTCTCCATGTTGGAGCCCTGTCGCGCCGCCCGAAGACGAGCGCTAGGGGAGATTGAAAACACGGTCGGGTTCTAGCCGTCCGGCCCGCATGGTGCAGAGCGCGACCAGGGTCTCTCCCACGAAGGCCGACACCGTGCGCGAACCGGCGGAAAGCTGGCTCTTCAAGGTTTCAACCTGACGGGGGAGCAGAACGATCGGCCGTCCCTGCCTCAGCGAGAAGGCGTCCTGTTCCGTGACGGCCAGATCCGGGATGTCGTCCAGAGCGGTCGAAACGGGCAGCAGGCCTTCCAAGGCGGCGCCCTTATGCGCCAGATCGACGAGAAAATCCAGAGTGACGGCGTTCTCGGTCGAGAACGGCCCCACCCGCTCGCGCCGCAGGGCCGAAACATGCCCCTCGGCGCCCAGCATGGCGGCCAGGTCGCGCGCCAGCGAGCGGACATAGACGCCCTTGCCCGTCCGCATCGTGATCTCGACGTGGTCGGCGTCCGGGGCGTCGGTCACCGCCGCCTCATGGATCATGACCTTGCGGGCTTCCAGTTCGAACTCGGCGCCGTCGCGCGCCAGGTCATAGGCGCGCTCGCCGTTGACACGGATAGCCGAGAACTGGGGCGGGACCTGATCGATCTCGCCGACGAAGGCCGGCAGGGCCGCCTTCACCGCCTCGACCGAGGGCCGCACGTCCGAGCGGGCGATGATCTCGCCCTCGCGGTCGAGGCTGTCGGTCGAGATGCCCCAGTGGATGGTGAAGCGATAGACCTTCTCGGCGTCCATCATGAAGGGCACGGTCTTGGTCGCCTCACCCAGGGCGATGGGCAGAATGCCCGAGGCCAGGGGATCCAGCGTCCCGGCATGGCCAGCCTTCTGGGCGTCGAACAGGCGACGGATCTTGGTCACCGCCTCGGTCGAGCCCATCTCATAGGGCTTGTCCAGGCAGACCCAGCCGTTGACGATCTCGCCCTTCTTGCGACGCGCCATGGGTCAGTCTTCGTCCTGGTCTTCGGCGCGCGCCACGTCGGCGCGCACGCGCGGGTCGTCGAACAGACGGTCGATGTGGCTGGCCGCATCGAAGCTTTCATCATGACGGAAGCGCAGATCCGGGGTGAACTTCATGTCGATGTGGCGGCCCAGCTGGCCGCGCAGGAATTTGGCGTGGGCGTTCAGCGCCTTGATGATCTCGCTCTCGTGGCCCGCGGTCACGGCGGCCTCGACGCCCGCGCCCAGGGGTTCGACGAAACAGGTGGCGTGCTTCAGGTCCGGCGACAGCCGCACCTCGGTCACGGTGATCGACACGCCCAGCAGGGCCTCGTCGTGAATTTCCTGTTCGCGCAGCACGTCGACAAGGGCGTGACGGATCAGTTCGCCGGCGCGCAGCTGGCGCTGCGACGGACCCTGAGGTCCGGTGGCGTTGCGGGTATGTTGCTTGCGGCTCATGGCGCGCCTCCTGGGTCGCTCGCCGGGGATCGGACGCCGGCTGAAAAAGCGAAGGGCGCGGTCTAGTCGCGGACGGGCTCCAAGTCCAGCTTGGCGGCGCCCTGCTCCGCGCGAGCGGCGGTCCGCATCACCTCGCCCGAGCTCACGGCGCGGAAAGGCCGAACCGGCAGGCCCCCGGCCGACAGCAGCTCCGCCGTCCAGTGGTTGCACAGGTGGCCGATCCAGAAGGTCTCGCGGCTGACGAAAAAGCGGGCGTCGTCGCCGGGCCGCGCCGCCGCCAGGATCGGACGCCCGGCCGCGTCGGTCGCCAGCGACGCCTGGACCCGCGCCCGCAGCGCCGCCATGCCCGCCCGGGACAGCCGCAGCGCCTGTCGATCCTCGGCCCGGAACCGCCGCGTCGGATCGCGCGCCTCGGGGTCCAGCATGACGACCGAGGCGTTGCCCGGCCGGAAGAAGGCCCGCGCCCCGTCGGCCAGTCGCCCCGGGATCGGGCTCTGATCGACATAGAAGGTCGCATCGCCCCAGCCGATCAGCACCCAGTCGCCGGGGGCCAGCCCCGCCGTCGCCTCGGCCAGCGCCCCTCCCCCTTCCAGCAGGGCCGCGCGCGGCACGGCCAGGTCGGTGTGAAAGCCGTTGTCGAGCAGATAGACGGTCACCCCCGGCTCGCCCGGCGCCGCAGGGAAAAGAGCCGGATCGCCGGATCGGGTCAGGGTCCACAGGGCGGCGAGCAGGCCGATCAGGGCCGCGATCAGAAACCGCCCGAGCGCCCCCATCCGGGCCTCAGCCCGGACCGTAGGCCACGGGGGCGTCCCGCGCCGGGCTGGCGCCCTGCTGCGTCGCCCATTCGCCGCGATAGTCGTAGTTCAGCTGAACGCAGTGGCGGTACTGGCCGTCGCTCCAGCGGCCGACGGCGTGCATGGTCATGGGACGCCCCGCCTTGACCCGGCCCACCACGACCCAGCTCTCGTCGGAGCCGGGGCAGAGGGCGCGCGACAGACCCCGCCCGTCGCCCTCCTGAACGATGGCGTAGACTCCGCTCTCGCTCGCCCCCGCCGGCAGGGCGCGGCGCACGGCGTCGGGCCCGCCCGGCGTGAAACGGGCCGAACCGCGCGAGGTGCTGGAGAAGAGGTTGCGCACCGCCACGGCGCCGAACAGGCCGCGCTCGACCTCCAGGGTCACGCCGCGCGTCAGGGCTTGGGTCGTGCGGTCGCGTGCGTCGAAGGCCAGGAAGCGGGTGTCGGCCATGGCCGGTCCCGCCGCCGCGGAGGCGGTCACAAGAAGCGAAATCAGGATGTGGCGACGCATGGCGACCCCGTCGATGGACACGCCCCCCGGCGACCGGCGGACCGTAACGGCATCGGCCGCCGCCGTGAACCCTCGCCCCGAAAAGACAAGGGGCGCGGTCCCTTTCGAAACCGCGCCCCTGAGGCCTTCGTCAGTCCGGCGACCCCTAGTCCAGGGTGCGCTTGACCTCTTCGACGGTGAAGCACTCGATGTAGTCGCCTTCCTTGATGTCCTGGAAGCCCTGGAACTGCATGCCGCACTCCTGGCCCGAGGGCACCTCGTTGACCTCGTCCTTGAAGCGCTTGAGCGTGTTGAGCACGCCCAGTTCCAGCACCACCACGTCGTCGCGGATGATGCGGACGCGCGCGCCCTTGCGGACCACGCCTTCCGACACCCGGCAGCCGGCGATCTTGCCGACCTTGGTGATGTCGAAGACCTGCAGCACCTTGGCGTTGCCGAGGAAGGTTTCGCGCTGGAGCGGCGCCAGCATGCCCGAGAGCACGCCCTTCATGTCGTCCAGCAGGTCGTAGATGATCGAGTAGTAGCGGATCTCGACGCCTTCGCGGTCGGCCAGTTCGCGCGCCTGCTTGGACGCACGGACGTTGAAGCCGAGGATCGGCGCCCCGGCCGACTTGGCCAGGTTGACGTCGCTCTCGGTGATGCCGCCGGCGCCCGAATAGACGACGCGTGCACGCACCTCGTCGTTGCCCATCTTCTCCAGCGAGGCCGAGATGGCTTCGCCCGAGCCCTGGACGTCGGACTTGATGACGACCGGCAGCTCATTGATCTTCTTCGATCCGAGCTTGGCCATCATGTCGGCCAGCGACAGGCTGCCGCCCGAGACCTGGCTCTTCTCACGCTTCACGCGCTCACGGTATTCCGTCAGCTCGCGGGCGCGGGCCTCGCTCTCCACCACGGCGAAGACGTCGCCCGGCGAGGGCGCTTCCGACAGGCCGAGGATCTCGACCGGGACGGAAGGACCGGCTTCGGTCAGCTGAGCATTGCGTTCGTCCAGCAGGGCGCGGGCCTTGCCCCAGGCGGAGCCGGCCACGACGATGTCGCCGCGCTTCAGCGTGCCGCGCTTGACCAGGACGGTGGCGACCGGGCCGCGGCCCTTGTCCAGCTTGGCCTCGATGACCACCCCTTCGGCCGAACGGTCCGGGTTGGCGCGCAGGTCCATGACCTCGGCCTGCAGCAGGATGGCGTTGATCAGGCCGTCGAGGTTGATGCGGTTCTTGGCCGACACCTCGATGATCTGGGTGTCGCCGCCCAGGCTTTCGGCGATGACTTCGTGCTGCAGCAGCTCGTTGACCACCTTCTGCGAGTTGGCGTCCGGCTTGTCGATCTTGTTGACCGCGACGATCAGGGGCGCGTTGGCGGCCTTGGCGTGACGGATGGCCTCGATCGTCTGCGGCATGACGCCGTCGTCGGCGGCCACGACCAGGACCACGATGTCGGTGACGTTGGCGCCGCGCGCCCGCATCGCCGAGAAAGCGGCGTGGCCCGGGGTGTCCAGGAAGGTGACCCGCTGGCCGTCTTCCAGGCGCACCTGATAGGCGCCGATGTGCTGGGTGATGCCGCCGGCTTCGCCGCCGGCCACGTCGGTCGTGCGCAGAGCGTCCAGCAGCGAGGTCTTGCCGTGGTCGACGTGGCCCATGATGGCCACGACCGGGGCGCGCAGGGTGGTGGCGCCTTCGTCGTCAGCCTCGGCGATGAAGCCTTCCTCGACGTCGGATTCCGACACGCGCTTGACGGCCATGCCGAACTCTTCGGCCACCAGTTCGGCGGTGTCGGAGTCGATCACGTCGTTGATCTTCATCATCATGCCCTGACGCATCAGGAACTTGATGATGTCCACGCCGCGGACGGCCATCCGGTTGGACAGCTCCTGCACGGTGATGACGTCGGGAATGACGACTTCACGCGGCCGGTTCGGCGCATCGGTCGATCCGCCCTTGCGCTTTTCCTTCTCGCGTTCGCGGGCCCGGCGGACCGAGGCCAGCGAGCGCATGCGCTCGGCGGTGTCGCCGTCGCCGGCGACCGACTGGATGGTCAGGCGGCCTTCGCGGCGCTTGGGTTCGCCGCGCGTGCGGCTGACGGCCTTGCCGGCGTCCGAGAAGCGCTTGTCGCGGTCGTCCTCGGGACGGACCGGACGGCCGAAGCCGGCGCCGGGCGCGCGGCTGGGACGGGCCACATCGGGCGTCGCCGGCGGCTGGTTCGGGGTCGGGCGGCCGCCGGGGCCGGTGCGGGCCGCGCCGGGTCGGGCGGCGCCGGGCGCCGGTTTCGGGTTAAGGGCTGAATAGCGGACGGTCTGGCTGGCGGCCGGACGGGCGCCCTGCGGACGATCGCCTTGCGGGCGGCCGCCTTGCGGACGGTCCGAGGCCTGCGGACGATCGGACTGCGGGCGATCGCCGTCGCCCATGGCCTGCTCGCGGGCCGAGCGGCCGCCGAAGGCGGGACGCTCGATCGGCGCGCGGCCGGTCGGGATCTTGGGCGCGCGCTGGCCGAAGTTGACCACCGGACGCGCGGGCGCGGCCGGACGAGCCGGAGCGGCGGGCGCGGCCGGAGCCGGAGCCGGAGCCGGAGCCGGAGCCGGCACGATCGGCTTGGGCAGTTCGATCTTGGGCTTGGCCGGGGTGGCCGGCGGCGCGGCGGCCGTCAGCTTGGCGGCTTCGGCGCGGGCGGCGTCGGCCGCGGCCTTGGCGGCGGCGGCTTCGGCGCGAGCGGCTTCAGCGGCCTTCTCGGCGGCGGCGGCCTGATCGCGCTGGGCGGCTTCGCGGGCGGCCTTTTCAGCCACGGCGGCGCGTTCACGCTCGGCCTGGGCCTGGGTGGCCAGGGCGATGGCGCGGCGACGCGCTTCCTGCTCCTCGACCGACAGGCCTCCGCCGGCCGGACGCGGCGCATTGGCGCGCGGCGATTGCGGCGCACCCTGCTCGGCGCGCGGACGCGACACGTCGAAGCCCTGCGGACGCTGATGTCCGGGCGCGGCGCCGGCGCGGCGCTTCGTCTCGACGACCACGGTCTTGGACCGTCCATGGCTGAAGCTCTGCTTCACGGTGCCGGTCGAGACCGATCCGGCCGTCCGCGGCTTCAGGCTCAGCGGAGCGCGCGGCCCCGTTTGAGAAGGCGCGTTGGCAGGGGTCTTACCGTCTTCGGTCTTGTCGTTTTCGTCGCTCATCCGGTCGCTTTACTCGGGGCGGAGAATTCCGCCATCGTCTCGTCAAACACCCATAGCCGGGCGTGGTCCCGCTTCCTGATCAGGAAACAGGTCCTCGCCCGCCAAAAGCCTCAGGCTCTCGTTCCAGGGTCTCGCCCCGGTCGTCCTCGGCGCCGTCGCCGGGACCGTCCCGGCGCCAGCTCTCTGGACGCAGAGGCCGAAATCCCGCCAGCCGCTCGACCTCGAGGGTCCAGCGATCAGCTCGCCCGCCTTGCAGCAGGACGGCGTGTATCGCATTTTCCAGCCCAAGGGCCAAACTCAAATCGTCCGCGCTGAATGCGCCGCAGATTTTGGGCGCCGGGGACGGATGTTTCGCCAGGGCCAGAAGCTTGCCTCGACCGTCAGCGGAACCGTCCGCCGCCTCGATGACCCAAGCCGCTCGCCCGCCGCGAATGGCGGCGGCGCTCTTTTCGAAGCCAGAGATAAGCACGCCTTCGCGCCGGGCAAGACCCAGTTGGTCCAGACAGCGCCGGACCAGCAGCTTTTCGACCAGATCGGCCAGGTCCGGCGCGGGTTTCAGCGGCGCCTTGGCCGACCGCGCGAACAGGTTCTTCTTCACCGCCGTCTCGATCGAAGCCCGCGAGGCTTCGACCCAGAGCCCCCGGCCCGGCAGCTTGCGCGCCAGGTCGGGCGCGACCGAGCCGTCCGGCGCCGGCACGAAGCGGATCAGGCGAGATTCATCGAGAACCTGGCGGGTCACCAGGTCCTGACGGTCTCTATCGATCAGCGCCTCGTTCGGGGTCATGGACGGCTGCGGCTCCCATCAGTCTTGCGACGGCTCGAGGTCTTCAGCGAAGACCTCCGCATCAGCATCAACGGCTTCAACCTCGTATTCGGCGCCCTCTTCGCCGGCCTCGGCGAAAATTTCTTCCTCATACTCGGGCTCTTCGACCTGCGGCAGCTCCGAGGCGTCGATCCAGCCGGCGGCCACGCGGGCCTGCAGGATCAGCAGCTCGGCGTCCTGTTGCGACAGGTTGAAGCTCTCCAGCACGCCGGCGACCTTCACGCGCTCGCCGTTGCGGACTTCATAACCGCCGCGGATTTCGTCGGTGGCCAGGTCGGCCAGGTCCTCGACCGTCTTCACCCCGCCTTCGCCCAGGGCGACGGCGATGGCGCCGGTCACGCCCGGGACGTCCAGAACGGCGTCCTCGACGCCGAGGGCGACGCGCTTGGCGTCCAGCTCAGCGGCCTTGCGGTCCAGGAATTCGCGGGCGCGGGTCTGCAGCTCTTCGGCGGTCTCCTCGTCGAAGCCCTCGATCTCGGCGACTTCGTAGGATTCCACGAAGGCCAGGTCCTCGATGGTGGCGAAGCCTTCAGTGACCAGCAGCTGGGCGATGGTCTCGTCGACGTCCAGGGCTTCCTGGAACAGGGCGGTCCGCTCGGCGAACTCCTTCTGGCGACGCTCGCTGTCCTGCGACTCGGTGATGATGTCGATCTGCCAGCCGGTCAGCTGTGAAGCCAGGCGCACGTTCTGGCCGCGACGGCCGATGGCCAGCGACAGTTGCTCGTCCGGCACCACGACTTCGACGCGGTCAGCCTCTTCATCCATGACCACCTTGGCCACTTCGGCCGGGGCCAGGGCGTTGACGATGAAGGTGGGCTCGTCGTCGTTCCACTGGATGATGTCGATCTTCTCGCCCTGCAGTTCGGCGACGACCGCCTGAACGCGCGAGCCGCGCATGCCGACGCAGGCGCCGACGGGGTCGATCGAGCTGTCGTTCGACAGGACGGCCATCTTGGCGCGCGAACCGGCGTCGCGGGCGGCGGCGCGGATCTCGATTACGCCGTCATAGACTTCCGGCACTTCCTGGGCGAACAGCTTGGCCATGAAGCCGGGGTGGGCGCGCGACAGCATGACCTGCGGCCCCTTGGCCTCGGGACGGACGTCGTAGATGTAGGTGCGGACGCGGTCGCCGACGTTGAACACCTCGCGCGGGATCGACTGGTCGCGGCGCATGATGCCTTCGCCACGGCCCAGGTCGACAATGGTGTTGCCGTATTCGACGCGCTTGACCGTGCCGTTGACGATCTCGCCGACGCGATCCTTGAACTCTTCGTACTGGTTGGCGCGCTCGGCTTCGCGGACCTTGCCGGTCACGACCTGGCGAGCCATCTGGGTCTGGACGCGGCCGAACTCGAACGGCGGCAGGACCTCGACGTATTCCTTGCCGACCTCGGCTTCCGGGTCGCGCTTGGAGGCGTCGCGCAGACGCACCATGGCGCTGTCGTTGAACTCTTCCAGTTCGTCTTCCGGCTGCCAGTCGTCCGGCACGATGGTGACGTGGCGGGTCAGCGACAGTTCGCCGGTCTTGTGGTCGATCTTGGCGCGGATGTCGTGATGGGCGCCGTAGCGCGACTTGGCGCCCTTCTGGATCGCCTCCTCGATCGCCTCGATGACGATTTCCTTGTCGATGTTCTTCTCACGCGCGACGGCGTCGGCGATCGAGAGCAGTTCGAGACGGTTGGCGGAAATACCGGTGACGGCCATCAGGCTTTGTCCTTGGTCGAGGTCGGGGTGGTTTGTTCGTCTTCAGCCGCACCTTCCGGCAGGCCGTCGTCTTCAGGTTCGCCGCGCGCCGCGCGCAGGGCCGCGCCCCGCTTCAGCAGTTCGTCGGTCAGCACCAGCTTGGCGTCCGCAATCCATTCGAAGGGGATCAGGGCCGTGTCCTCCTCGCCGTCCAGATCGATGGCGACGTTGTCGCCCTCGGTCCCGGCCAGGATTCCCTTGAAGCGCTTGCGCCCCTCGACCATGCGGTCGGTTTCCAGGCGGGCCTCATAGCCTTCGAACAGGTCGAAATCGATCAGGCGGGTCAGCGGGCGGTCGATGCCGGGCGACGAGACCTCCAGCAGGTACTCGCCCGAGATCGGATCGGCGGCGTCGAACACTTCCGACACGGCGCGCGACAGGCGGGCGCATTCCTCGACCGAGATGTCATTGTCGATCACGCGCTCGGCCATGATCTGCAGACGGCGACGCAGGGTGCCGCCCATCAGGCGCACGCGCACGACGGCCAGCCCCAGGCTCTCGGCCACGGGGTCGATCATCTCCAGCAGGGCGCGGTCTTCAGCGGTCTTGGCGCGCAAGGGTCAGGTCCAAATACAAAAGCGGCGGTCCGTCCGGGCCGCCGCTTGAAACGACGCCGTTGGACGCCGGTCTAACGATGTGAGCGGTCATATAGGCGAAAGCGGGGGCCGTGTCAGCCCCCGCCGTCGTCGCAAAGGTTCAGAACTCCTCCCAGCCGTCTGAGACCACCACCAGAGACGGCTTGCGGGCGCCGCTGCGCAGGGCGGCCACCGTCTGGGCCACCGGCTGCGGAGCGCGGACCGGGGCCGGCTTCTTCGCGGCGACAGGGGCTGCGGCCTGGCCGGTGCGGAAGCGCGACACCGAGGCGGCCAGGACGTCGGCCTCCTGCGACAGCGAGTGGCTGGCGGCGGTCGACTGCTCGACCATCGCAGCATTTTGCTGAGTGACCTGATCCATCTGGTTCACGGCGGTGTTGACCTGTTGCAGGCCGGTGGCCTGCTCCTGGGCCGAGGCCGAGATTTCCGAGACCAGGCCGTCGATCTCGGCCACGCGGCTGACGATGCGCTGCAGGGCCTCGCCGGTCTGGCCGACCAGGGTCACGCCCGCCCCGACCTGCTGGCCCGAGGCCGAGATCAGGGTCTTGATCTCCTTGGCCGCCTCGGCCGAGCGCTGGGCCAGGGCCCGCACTTCCGAGGCCACCACGGCGAAGCCGCGGCCGGCGTCGCCCGCGCGAGCCGCCTCGACGCCCGCGTTCAGGGCCAGGAGGTTGGTCTGGAAGGCGATCTCGTCGATCACCCCGATGATGTTGCCGATCTGGGCCGAGGACTGCTCGATGGCGTTCATCGCCTCGACCGCGTCGCGGACGATGACGCCGCTCTTCTCGGCGTCGCCGCGGGCCGACTGGACCACGCCCGAGGCTTGCCGGGCGCCGTCCGCGGTGCGGTTCACCGTGGCGGTGATCTGGTCCAGGGCGGCGGCGGTTTCCTCCAGCGAGGCCGCCTGCTGCTCGGTGCGGCGCGACAGGTCGTCCGAGGCCTGGCTGATCTCGCTCGAACCCGAACGGATGGCCGCCACATTGTCGACGACCACGGCCACAGCCTGCTCCAGTTGGGCGATGGCGGTGTTGAAGTCGGTCTTCAGCTGCTCAGAACGGGCCGCCACCTGGGCGGTCATGCGGTGGGTCAGATCGCCGTTAGCCATGGCCTGCAGACCCTGGCCCAGGGCCGTGACGGCGATGCGGTCCTCCTCGGCGGTGCGGGCCTTCTCGGCCTCGACGCGCGCGCGCTCTTCCTCGGCGGCGGCGCGCTGGACCGCCGCTTCCGCTTCCAGACGCTCGTTGGCGATGGCCGCGTCGCGGAACACTTCCAGAGCCCCGGCCATGCGGCCGATCTCGTCATGACGCGCCAGTCCCGGAATGGCCGAAGCCTTGTCCCCGTCAGCCAGCCGCTTCATGCGGTCGGCCAGGGCCACGACCGGCCCGGCGACCGAACGCCCCAGCATCCAGCCGGCCACGCCCATGGCCACAGCCACGGCCAGGGCCATCCCGCCCAGGGTCAGGGCGGCGCCGGCCACGGCCGCGACGATCTGATCCGTATAGACGCCCGAACCGATGACCCAGCCCCAGGGTTTGAAGGCCTTGACGTAGGAGACCTTGGACGCCGGCTCTTCCTGCCCAGGCTTGGCCCAGCGGTAGTTGAGGAAGCCCGCGCCGTCTCGGCGGGCGATTTCGGTCATTTCACGGAACATGAAGACGCCGTCGGCGTCGGTCTTGGCGCTCAGGTCCTGACCTTCCAGCTGCGGGCTGAAGGGGTGCATGACCATGCGCGGCTGCATGTCGTTGACCCAGAAATAATCGTCCTGGCCGTAGCGCAGGGCGCGCAGGGTCGACAGGGCCGCCGCCTGGGCCTGGGGCCGCGTCATGACGCCCGCCTGTTCCTGGGCCTGATAGTGGGACACGACGCTATGGGCGACCTCGACCGTCTTCCTGGTCCGGTCGGCGATCTCGGCGCGCATCACGCCGTCGAGCTTCAACAAGGAGAGGCCCGTCACCAGAAGCAGGCCGGCCACCGCCAGCACCGACAGCAGGTTCACCCTGCCGCCGATCGTCAAACTACGCATCGTCATATCCCCTGACTGTCAGGGGGAGAATGAAGAACGCCGGTAAACGCAGCGGAAAACCGGCGGTGCGTAGAAATCCCTGCGTACAATTCCCTATTGCCGCGACGTCAAGATGGATGGCCGCAGACCGAGGGACGCCGACGACGAGGAGCGCAAGCCGCCCCTCGTCGTCTCAGCCGTGATCAGAACTCTTCCCAGCCGTCTTCAATGGGCTGCGCCTTAAGAGCGGCGCCGCCGCGGCCGACGGTCTTGAGGGCGGCGATGGTCTGGGCCACCGGCTCGGGCGTGCGGGCCACCGGCTGCGGAGCGCGGACCGGGGCCGGCTTCTTTGCGGCGACAGGCGCGGCGGCCTGGCCGGTGCGGAAGCGCGACACCGAGGCAGCCAGGACGTCGGCCTCCTGCGACAGCGAGTGGCTGGCGGCGGTCGACTGCTCGACCATCGCAGCATTTTGCTGAGTGACCTGATCCATCTGGTTCACGGCGGTGTTGACCTGTTGCAGGCCGGTGGCCTGCTCCTGGGCCGAGGCCGAGATTTCCGAGACCAGGCCGTCGATCTCGGCCACGCGGCTGACGATACGCTGCAGGGCCTCGCCGGTCTGGCCGACCAGGGTCACCCCCGCGCCGACCTGCTGGCCCGAGGCCGAGATCAGGGTCTTGATCTCTTTCGCGGCCTCGGCCGAGCGCTGGGCCAGGGCCCGCACTTCCGAGGCCACGACCGCGAAGCCGCGGCCGGCGTCGCCCGCGCGGGCCGCCTCGACGCCCGCGTTCAGGGCCAGGAGGTTGGTCTGGAAGGCGATCTCGTCGATCACCCCGATGATGTTGCCGATCTGGGCCGAGGACTGCTCGATGGCGTTCATGGCCTCGACCGCGTCGCGGACGATGACGCCGCTCTTCTCGGCGTCGCCGCGCGCCGACTGGACCACGCCCGAAGCCTGACGGGCGCCGTCCGCGGTGCGGTTCACCGTGGCCGTGATCTGATCCAGGGCGGCGGCGGTTTCCTCCAGCGAGGCCGCCTGCTGCTCGGTGCGGCGCGACAGATCGTCGGAGGCCTGCGAGATCTCGCTCGAACCCGAACGGATGGCGGCGACGTTGTCGACGACCACGGCCACAGCCTGCTCCAGTTGAGCGATGGCGGTGTTGAAGTCCGTCTTCAGCTGCTCCGAGCGCGACGCCACCTGGGCGGTCATGCGGTGGGTCAGATCGCCGTTAGCCATGGCCTGCAGACCCTGGCCCAGGGCCGTGACGGCGATGCGGTCCTCCTCGGCGGTGCGGGCCTTCTCGGCCTCGACGCGCGCGCGCTCTTCCTCGGCGGCGGCGCGCTGGGCCGCCGCTTCCGCTTCCAGACGCTCGTTGGCGATGGCCGCGTCCTTGAAGGCCAGCAGGGCGCCGGCCATTTCGCCGACCTCGTCCTTGCGGCCCACGGCGGGCACGATGATGGTCTTGTCG
The DNA here is from genome assembly GCF_042869015.1 of Brevundimonas sp. NPDC007368. NCBI lineage: Bacteria > Pseudomonadati > Pseudomonadota > Alphaproteobacteria > Caulobacterales > Caulobacteraceae > Brevundimonas > Brevundimonas sp. NPDC007368. The sequence goes on from NZ_JBIAFA010000006.1 coordinate 118,535, forward strand.
CCACCGGCCAGACGGCGCATGGCCGAGGTCATGGCCGCGATCGGCGTGGCGATCATCTTGGCCAGCCCCAGACCGAACAGGATCGACAGGGCCAGAGCCGAAAGGATGCCGACGCCCAAGGCGACCTTGGTGGCGGCGAAGGCCTGGCTCTGATCCTCGACCGCCGCCTTCTTACGATTGGCCTGGGCCTCAACGATCGCATCAAAGGCCGCGTCGACGGGTTCCATGAACTGGTCGGGGATCGCGCTTTCCGTCAGCGCCATGGCCTCCGCCCGCGTTTCCGGACGGCTGGCCAGACGCACCTCGGGATCAATGACTGCAGCCTGATAGGCGCTCACGGCCTTCACCAGATCATCGATACGCTCGCCGGCGCCCGGAAGATGCGCGGTCATGGCTCTCATTTCCGCGACGCCGTCACGGAAGCCGCCCTTGTGCCGCTCGATCCGCTCCAGGTGATCCGGCTTTCCGGTCAGGATATAGGCCAGGACGGCGCTTTCCTGCTGATCCACCGAGCGCTTGAGCTGGCTGGTCTTGGCGGTGACCGCCTCGGCCAGAGCCACCGTCTCCTTGGCCTTCTCCAGCGCGCTCACCTGCATGAAGACCACCACGCCGAGCGCGATGATCACCGCCACGATCAGGGCGAAGGCGCCCGCCAGCTTCCGCGAAATTCTTACGTTGTCCAGATTCACCGGGATTAGTCCTGTTACTGCACGCGCACCGGCGCGCGCCGACACGATGGATCAAGCTTGAAAAAGGTCAGGCGTCGCCGACGGCCCGGGGCGGCCGCGCGGAGGTCCCGTCAGAAGACGAGCGACGACGCGCCTCCCCTGACGAAATTTCAGCGAAAATCGTTGATACGGGTAAACGGCAGGCGAAGCGGCGCCTGCGGAATATCCCTTGCGTAATTTCCCGTAACGCCCGACGCCTCAGCATCGGACTTCAGACCGTTCAGGCGCGCCGGAACTCAAGGAAGATCGGCGTGGTGTCGCCCAGCTTCTTTTCCTCATAGCGAGTGACGACGTGGTCGGCCGGGACGGCGAACCAGTCTTCGCCCTCGGCCATGATCCGCGTCAGGCCAGGCGTGCGATCCAGCCGCTCCAGGGCCCATTCGGCATAGTCCAGCCAGTCGGTGACGAAACGCACGCGACCGCCGGGCTTCAGCAGGCGGGCGATCTCCACCGCCGTCTCGTCCTGCAGGAAGCGGCGCTTGTTGTGGCGCGCCTTGTGCCAAGGGTCGGGGAAGAGGATCATCACCCGGTCCAGGGAGGCGTCCGGCAGGGCCGTCATCACGGCGCGGGCGTCGTCGGCGTGCAGGCGCACGTTCTTCAGACCGCCCTCCTCCACATGACGCAGGGCCGAGGCCACGCCGTTGAGGAAGGGCTCGCAGCCGATCATCAGGGCGTCGGGGTTGCGCGTCGCCTGTTCCGCCAGATGCTCGCCGCCGCCGAAGCCGATTTCCAGCCAGACTTCCTTGGCTTCGGGCATCAGGGCGACCGGGTCAATCGCGCCCTTGGCAGGGTCCGGCACGGCGATCTGAGGCATCAGGGTGTCGAACAGGGCCGCCTGGCGCGCCTTGATCGGCCGCGACTTGATGCGCCCGAACGAGCGCAGCGGGCCGTGAGCCTGGGCCCACTCGGGGCGGTCGCTGTCGAAGACGGGCAGATCGGCGGGTTCGGACTTGTCGGTCATGCGCGCGCTCTAACCGTTTACGCCCGAAGGCGCAAAGGCGATCAGCCCCAGGGACCGCGCGGCGCGCTCGGCGCAGAGGGCGTCGTCGGCACGCTGGTCCGGGGCGCGCCGCCCGACGGGGCGGCTGCGACAGGAGCCGCCGCCGGGGGTCGGCTCATGCCCATCTTCGCCCCCATCTCCATCAGGGCGCGGACGCGGTTGCCGGTGGCCGGGTGGGTCGAGAACAGGTTGTCCGCGCCCTTCCCGTTCAGCGGATTGATGATGAACATATGGGCCGTGGCCGGATTGCGTTCGGCCGGAGCGTTCACCGCCCCCCGCGCATAGGCCTCGATCTTCTGCAGGGCCGAGGCCAGGGCCTGAGGGTCGTTGGCGATCTCGGCCCCGACGCGGTCGGCCTCGTATTCACGGGCGCGGCTGATGGCCATCTGCACCAGACCCGCCGCCATGGGCGCCAGCAGCATCAGGGCGATGGTCCCGATCATGCCGCCCGGCCGCTCGCGGTCGTCGCCGCCGCCGAAGAACATGGCGAAGTTGGCCAGCATGGCGATGGCCCCCGCCACTGTCGCCGTCACCGTCATGGTCAGGGTGTCGCGATTCTTCACATGGGCCAGTTCGTGCGCCATCACCCCGCGCACCTCCTCGCGCGTCAGCATGTCCAGCAGGCCGCTGGTCGCGGCCACGGCGGCGTTCTGCGGATTGCGGCCCGTGGCGAAGGCGTTGGGCTGGTCATTGGGAATGATAGTGATGGTCGGCTGCGGCAGCCCCGCGTCGGCCGCCATCTGCCTGATGTCCGCGACATAGGCGCGGACCACGGCGTTGGGATGGGTCTCATCCACCGGCTGCGCCTTGTACATCTTCAGCACGATCTTGTCGGCGTTCCAGTAGCTGAACAGGTTCATCCCCGCCGCCACGAGCAGGGCGATCATCATGCCGGTCGCGCCGCCGATCAGATAGCCGATCCCCATGAACAGGGCGGTCATCACGGCCAGCAGGGCGAAGGTCTTGAGATGGTTCATCGGGTCCGGGCGTCGTCAGGGGTGGCGAAGAAGTCCTGAACGTCTATGTGAGGCCCTGTATCCTCGCCCTCAAGGCAGTCCCCCTGTGACCGAACAGCCCACCCCGCCCCCCGCGGACGACGACGCCGCCGAAGAAGGCGCCCCCGCCTTCAACGCCGATGTCCCCCACGCCACGCCCGAGCGGCCCCTGAACGCGATCGCACGTCGCGCCCTCATGGAAGCGGCCGAACGTCGCAAGGCGGCCGAAGCGCCGGTGCTGGATACCGAGCACGGCGGCCCGCGCGGCCCCGAGCCGACCCGTTACGGCGACTGGGAGAAGAAGGGCCTGGCCGTCGACTTCTGAGCCGGACGCCGTTCGCCCGAGGGGAGAATAGTGAACGCTTCGGCCGAAACCGCATTAACCTTTGCGGCTGAAACAAGGAGCGTGGCCATGAAGGCAGTCGCATACATCGCCGTCGGCGCGGCCCTGCTGGCCGCCGGAACCGCCGAGGCCCATCAGCGCCAGGTGCGCCATAACGCCGCCTCCGGCTACGCCCAGCAGGCCTATGCCCATCGCGGCCCCATCGTCGAAAGCCGGGTCCAGACCTATTACAGCGACACCGGCTGGCAGGGCGGCTACGGCCCGGTCGAGGCCTATGGCTACGGCTACGGTTACGGCGGCGCCGGTTATCGCCCGCCCGTCGTCGTCGCCCCGCAACAGCAGCCGATCCGCCACGGCGGCTACGCCTACAGCGGCGTGTCCCGCTCCATGCCCTTCGGCTATGTCGTCGACGGCTATGGCCGCTATCCCTGGGCCCGCGGCGGCTACCAGCAGACCCAATACGCGCAGGGCCAATACCAGCAGGGCGGTTATGCCTCGGACTGTCGCTGCGGCCCGCCGCCTCAGCCGGTCCATTACCGTCCCGAGCCGGTCTATGTCAGCCAACCCCCGGTCTATGTCTCGCAGCCGCCCGTCTATGTGGAATCCCCGCCGGTCTATGTGCAGCCGGCCCCGGTCTATGTCGAACCGGCGCGCGTCCATGTCGCCCCGCCGCCCGTCTATGTGGCGCCCGCCGATGTCCGCGTCGCCCCGGCTCAGGTCGAGGTCGCCCGGCCCCAGGTCCATGTCGCCCCGCCGCGCGTCGAGGCCGCGCCTCCGGTGGTGAACTTCGAACAGGGATACTACGCCGTGCCCGACGCGCCGCCTCCCCCGCCCCCTCCGCCGCCGCACCATCACCGGTCGCCGACCGAGCGGCCCTATATGCAGGAGCCCGGCGAGCGGGGCTGATCAGGACAAAGGGCGGCCTCCGCGAGGAGGCCGCCCTTTTTGTTTCACGTGGATCAACAGGTTGCGCGCGATCAGATCAGCGCGATCTCGGCCGAAATGGCTTGCGCCGCCGCGCGCGGATCAGCCCCGGCGGTGATCGGACGCCCGACCACCAGATGGGTGGCGCCGGCTTGCAGGGCGCTGGCCGGGGTGGCCGCCCGCGCCTGATCATCCTGGGCCGCGCCGGTCGGACGCACGCCCGGCGTCACGATCAGGAAGTCCTCGCGGCCGGCCGCCAGGGCGATCTCGCGCACGCGCGCCGCCTCGTGCGGGCTGGAGACGACGCCGTGGATCCCGGCCTCCATAGCCTGCCGCACCCGAAGCTCGACCAGATCCGCCGCCGACAGGCTGTGATCGTCCGCCTTCAGGTCCGCCTCGGTCAGGCTGGTCAGGACGGTGACGCCCAAAATCTTGAGATCCGAGCCCGCCGCCCCGCGCGCCGCCGCCGCCATCACCTGCGGCCGGGCGTGAACGGTCAGCAGGTCGCAGCCCGCGCCCGCCAGAACCGCCGTCGCCTTCTCCACCGTCGCGCCGATGTCGTGCAGCTTCCAGTCGAGGAAGACCTGAGCCCCCGCCGCCTTCAGCTCGCGCGCCAGGCCCATGCCGTCCGAGGCGAACAGCTGCAGCCCGACCTTGTAGAAACCGACCGCGTCGCCGATCCGCTCGACCAGGGCGCGGGCCTCGTCCGTCGTCGGCACGTCCAGGGCGCAGATGACGCGGGGATCAAACGGGCGGTTGGCCAGGTCAATTGGATGGGCTTCGGACATTTCCGGCTCTCGGCGGGTTGCAGGCGCGCGCGGATGCCCCGATAGGTGAGACCAAGGGTCGCGGGTCGCGCGGCGGGATTTAAGGCGGGGGCAAGCAATGAACGCGGTCGATCTGGGGGTCAACCTGTTCGTGGCGCTGTTCGCCTTGCTGGACCCCATCGGCAATGTGCCGATCTTCGCCGCCGCCACCGCCGGGGCCTCGCTGCGCCAGCGCATCACCGTCTCGGCCATGATCTGCGCCTTCGCGGCGGTCTTCCTGGGCTTCTTCTTCTTCACGGGCCTGGGCCTGCTGCAGTTCTTCGGCATCTCCCTGGCCGCCTTCCGCATCGCCGGCGGCATCCTGCTGCTGCTGCTCGGCCTCGACATGGCGCGCGAGGACTTCCTCAAGATCTTCGCCGACGCCGACGCCGTGACCGACGCCAAGGACGTGCGCGGCTACGCCAAGCGCCGCTTCAAGCGCCTGATCGTGCCCTTCGCCATTCCGCTGATGATCGGCCCCGGCGCCATCTCGGCCATCATCATCAACGCCGGCGAGGCCCAGAAACTGGGCGCGGCGGGCACGGCCTCGTCGCTCGCAGCCATGGCCGCCGCCTGCGTCGTCACCTTCATCTGCTTCGCCTGCACCGGCCCGATCAGCCGCATCCTCGGCGACGTCGGCATGGCCATCGTGGTCCGCGTCCTGGGCCTGATCCTGTGCGCCCTGGCCATCCAGTTCATCATCGCCGGTCTGGGCGAAGCCATCCCCGGCATGTTCAGCCTGGGCGTCACCGCCCCCTACCCCGCCGGCGGTCACTAGGGACGTTAGAGGCGGTCCAGCCGTTTGGCGTGGCCGCCGACCATCTTTAACGCCAGGGCGTCGGGCAGCATCCCCCCGAGCGCCGCCAGCACATTATTGGCCACGCCCGGCGTGACGCGCGGCCGGTTGGCCTCGACCGCGTCCCAGCCAATGCGGGCCACGCGGTCGGCCTCCATCCACATCCATTTCGGATAGGCGCTCGAGACCTGTTCGCGCGAGCCGTTGACGTCGTGGAACTCAGTATAGGTGTAGCCGGGGCAGAGCGCCGTGACGTGAACCCCCGTCCTCCGGGTCTCCAGCCACAGGCCCTGCGAGGCCCTGATCAGGAAGCTCTTGATCGGGCCGTACAGGGTGTCCCCGCCGGTCGCCGGCATCTGACCCGCTAGCGAGGCGACGTTCAGCACCCGACCCCAGTTGCGTTCGACCATGCCGGGCAGCAGCAGGCGCGACAGCTCGACCGGCGCGGTCAGCATGACGCGGATCATGGCGGCGTGATCGGCCGGATCGGTCGCCAGAAAGCCCGTGGTGCGGCTAAAGCCGGCGTTGTTGACCAGGCCGTCGACCTTGAGGCCCCTCGCCGCAATGGCCGCGACCAGAGCGGCTGGCGCACCAGACTCGGCCAGGTCAGTCGTGATCACGCTGACGGTCACGCCGTGCTGCGCCGTCACCTCCTCGGCCAGGGCCTGCAACGGTCCCTCGCGTCGCGCCGTCAAGATCAGGTCGTATCCTCGCGCGGCGCAAACGCGGGCAAGCGCCGCGCCGATGCCGGCGCTGGCCCCCGTGATCAGGATGGTTCGGCGATGCTCCCCCAAGCGACGCGCGTCAGGCGGCGACGGGACAGGAGGAATGCGGCGCGAAGTCGCGCAGCGAGGCCGGGTCGGCCTCCAGCAGGTCGGCGATGGTGATCTTGGACAGGGCCGCGCCCGCGGCCTGATCGGCGGCGGTCAGGGCCTTGGCCACCTGACGCGGGATATGCTCGCCCACCGGGCAGCCCTTGGCCCCCGCGGGGGTCGAACCCAGATGGGCGCAGCCGTTCACCGCCTTCAACACCTCGTCCAGGCGGATGGTCTCGGGCTGACGCAGCAGCCAGGATCCGCCCGAGGCGCCCGGCCGCGTGGCGATCAGGCCCGCCTTGGCGAGCAGGGCCGTCACCCGGCGGATGACCACCGGATTGGTCGGCACCGAGGCGGCCAGTACGGCGCTGGGCGCGGCGTCGGCGGCCGAATAGGCGCCCTTGTGGGCCAGATAGGCCAGGGCGTGTGCGGCGACGGGGAATCTTTGGCTGTCAGACATCTTGATCAATGCTCCAGACCGGAAGGTAGGGCTTCCGCCGCCGTTTCACAAATCCAACCGCAACAAAAACTGTTTTAATTATCGCCAAGCTTCACGCCCCGGCCTTCCGGGCGAAGCTCCAGGCCGCGTCCGACAGGGGCTCGACCTGGGCCGCCATGGTCCTGGCGTGGGCGCTGGCGGCGGTGCCGTCGCGCACCCGACCGGCGATTCCCTGACAGATGGCCGCCAGCCGGAACAGGTTGTAAGCGAACAGCCAGTCCAGGTTCTGGAGCGGCGCCGTCCCGGTCTTTGCGGCGTAGCGTTCGACCGTCTCCTCGACCGAGGGAATGCCCAGGGCCTTCAGGTCCGCCCCCGCCAGACCATTCCTCAGCGACGCCGGAATAACCCAGGCGATCAGCAGGTAGGAGAAGTCGGCCATCGGGTCGCCCAGGGTCGACAGCTCCCAGTCCAGCACCGCCCTCACCTGCGCCGCGTCGGGGGCGAGGATCATGTTGTCGAGGCGAAAATCGCCATGAACGATCCGCGTCGGTCCCTCCGGCGGCAGGCTGTCGGGAAGGAAGGCGATCAGCCGGTCCATGGCCGGGATCGGCTCGATCTCCGAGGCGCGATATTGCTTGGTCCAGCGCCCGACCTGACGGCCGAAGTAGTTGCCCGGCTTGCCGTAGTCGCCCAGACCGATGGCGGCCGGCTCGAAGGCGTGCAGCGCCGCCAGCGTATCCGTCTGCGCCTCATAGATGGCCCGACGCTCGGCCGGGGCCAGCCCGGGCAGCTTCAGGTCCCAGAAGACCCGCCCCTCGATCTTGTCCATGACATAGAAGATCGAGCCTATGACGGTTTCATCCGCACACAGAACATAGGGCCGCGCCACCGGAAAGCCCTTGGCGTGCAGGGCCGAGATGACGGTGAACTCGCGGTCCACGGCGTGCGCGCTGGCCAGCAGGGTCCCCGGCGGCTTGCGGCGCAGGACATAGGTCCGGCTCGGCGTGGTCAGTTCATAGGTGGGGTTCGACTGGCCGCCCTTAAACTGGCGGATCGTCAGCGGCCCGGCGTAGCCCTCGACGTTTGCGGTCAGCCAGGCGTCGAGCGCCGCCTCGTCGAGGCGATAGCGCTCGTCCACCTCGCGCGTGCCGGAAAAGGCCGATTGCGCATCCAGACTGTCGGTCATGGTTCGTCTCCCTCGCCGGCGCTCTGCGGCGCGCGTGCGATCATTCGGCGGCGATGATGGCGGCCTTCACCGCCCCGCGCCAGCCCTTCAGCAGCCGCGCCCGTTCCTCGTCGCCCATGCGCGGCCACCAGACGGCGGGGGCCTCAAGCGGCGCGGTCCACAGTTCGCTGGTAAGGCCGACGCCGAAGGCCGCCAGCCTGGCCGCCCCCATGGCCGTCATCTCCTGGAAGGCCGGACGTTCGACTTCGACCTGGCAGATGTCGGCGACGAACTGCATGGCGAAGGCGTTGGCTGTGACCCCGCCGTCGACCTTCAACCGCGTCAGCGGCGGCGCCCCGTCCGCCTTCAGGGCGTCCAGCAGATCGCGCGTCTGATAGGCCAGACTCTCCAGCGCCGCGCGAACGAAGTGGGCCGGGCCGCTGTCGCGGGTCAGGCCGATGACCGTCCCCCTCGCCTCGGGCTGCCACCAGGGCGCGCCCAGGCCGGTGAATCCGGGAACCAGATAGACCCCGCCATTGTCCTTCAGCGTCTGGGCCATGGCCTCGGACTGGCGCGAGTCCGAGATGACCTTCAGCCCGTCGCGCAGCCACTGGATCGCCGACCCGGCCGAGAAGATGGAGCCTTCGAGGGCGTAGGCGACCTGACCATCGGCGGCGTAGCCCAGCGTGCCCAGCAGCCGCGAGGTCGAAGCCACCGGCTGATCCCCGACATTGGCGACCAGAAATGCCCCGGTGCCGTAGGTGATCTTGGCGTCCCCGGCCGCCAGCGCCCCATGCCCGACCAGGGCCGCCTGCTGATCCCCCGCCGCCCCGTGGATCGGCAGGGCCCGCCCAAACAGGCTGGCGTCGCAGTCGCCCAGATGATCGGCGCAGCCCCGAATCTCGGGCAGGGCCTCAATCGGCACATCGAACAGGTCGCAAAGATCAGACCGCCACTGCAGCGTCTTCAGGTCCATCAGGCTGGTGCGGCTGGCGTTGGTGGCGTCGGTGACGTGGCTGGTGCCCACTCCCCCTTCTCTGGCCGTCAGCTTCCAGATCAGCCAGGCGTCGATGGTGCCCAGCTTGACCTCGCCCTTGACCGCCCGCTCGCGCGCGCCCGGCACGGCGTCCAGCAGCCAGGCGTATTTCGAGGCCGAGAAATAGGGGTCGAGGATCAGGCCGGTGGCGCCCTGCACCGCCGCCTCATGCCCGTCCGCCGCCAGCCGCGTGGTCACGTCCGCCGTGCGCCGGTCCTGCCAGACGACGGCCCGGTGCAGCGGCTCGCCCGTCGTCGCATCCCACAGCACCGAGGTCTCGCGCTGGTTGGTGATGCCGACAGCGGCGAAGCGACCGACGCCGCCGGCCTTGCGCACTACCTCGCGACAGGTCTGCAGGGTCGCGCGCCAGATCTCGGCCGCGTCGTGCTCGACCCAGCCCGACTGCGGGAAATGCTGCGCCAGTTCGATCTGGCTGACCGCGACGGCGGAGAAGCCCCCTTGAGGCGTGACTTCAAACGCGATGGCCCGCGTCGAGGTCGTGCCCTGGTCGATGGCGAGGATGAGACGGGTCATGGCGCGCGGCTTCTCCAGGTTTCGACCAAGGCGAGTGCTGAACTCAGAAGGCTGTCAAACTCGGCCACACCTCCACGCCAGGTCTGCTCGAATTCCTGATCGTCGTTGCTGTCCACCGAACGGGCGGTCACGACAACCGCGTCGGCGGCGGGCGGATCAATCACAATCTGAAAGCAGTCAAAAGGCGCGCGGCCGCCGATGTAGAAAAATCTGGCTGGCGCCTCCGCCCATTCCTTGACCACGGTCCAGCCATTCTCGGCGGCCCGGCGGTCCAGTTGCGCGTCTATGATCGAATAGGGGTCCATGACGGCGATCCTGCGGGGTGCAGGCCGTATCGACAAGCGAGCAGATGGGGGTATTGGCATCCTATGCACACGCCCTCCTTCTCCGGCGTCCTCGACGCCGCCCGCCAGATCGCCCCCGCCGCCGTGCGCACGCCGCTGATCGAGCATCCGGCCCTGAACCAGGCCGTCGGCGGGCGCGTCCTGATGAAGGCCGAGACGTTTCAGGTCGCGGGCGCCTTCAAGTTTCGCGGGGCCTACAACCGCATCAGCCGCCTGACGGACGCGGAGAAAACGCGCGGCGTCGTGGCCTATTCCTCGGGCAACCACGCCCAGGGCGTGGCGGCGGCGGCGCAGGCCGTCGGCACCCGCGCCCTGATCGTCATGCCGTCCGACAGTCCGACGGTGAAAGTCGAGGGCGTGCGGGCCTTTGGCGGCGAGGTGCGCTTCTACGACCGCTGGAGCGAGAGCCGCGAGGCCATCGGCGCCGAGATCGCGGCGGAACGCGGCTCCATCCTGGTCCCGCCTTTCGACGATCCCTTCATCATCGAGGGCCAGGGCACGGTGGGCCTGGAGATGCTGGAGCAGGCCGGGATCGAAATGGACCAGCTGCTCTGCGGCGCCTCGGGCGGCGGGTTGATCGCGGGGCTCAATCTGGTCATGGCCGAACAGAGCCCCGACACCCGCGTCATCGTCGTCGAGCCCGAGGCCTTCGACGACACCCGCCGCTCGCTGGAGGCCGGAAAGCGCGTCGCCTGTCCGCAAGGAGCCCCCTCCATCTGCGACGCCCTGATGGCCCCCATGCCGGGCGAGATCACCTGGCCGATCAACCGACGCCTGGCGGGCGCCGCGACCGTCACCGACGCCGAGGTGGCCGAGGCCATGCGTTTCGCCTTCCGCTGGCTGAAGCTGGTCATCGAGCCGGGCGGCGCCGTGTCCCTGGCCGCGCTTCTGTCCGGCAAGGTCGCAGCCAGGGGCCTGACCACCGGGATCATCCTGTCCGGCGGCAACGTCGATCCGGGCCTGTTCAGCGCCGTCATCGAGGGGCGGCTCAGCGCATAAATCGTCATCCCGGACGCCCGCAGGGCGATCCGGGACCGCCCAAGACGCCGCCGTCCGCGCTTCCGGCGGTCCCGGATCATCGCTAACGCAATGTCCGGGATGACGCAGGATGCGCCTCTTGCGCCCGCCCCCGACGCAGGCAAGGCTGCATCAAACGGAGGGGCCCGATGACAAAGCCGAGCGATCTGCCATCCCTGATCGGACAGGAGGTCGGCGTCAGCCGCTGGATCGAGGTCGATCAGGCCCGCATCGACGCCTTCGCCCGCATCACCGAGGACGAGCAGTTCATCCACGTCGACCCGGAACGGGCCAGGGCGACGCCTTTCGGCGGAACCATTGCTCACGGCTTCCTGACCCTCAGCCTGGCCTCGGCCATGAGCTATGACGCCGTCGCGCCGCTGGACGGCGTGGTCATGGGGGTCAACTACGGCTTCGACAAGCTGCGCTTCCTCGCTCCCGTTCCGGCCGGATCGAAAGTGCGCGGCCGCTTCAAGCTGCTGTCCGCCGAAGACAAGGGAGGCGGCCGCTGGCTGCTGAAGCACGAACTCACCGTCGAGATCGAGGGTGGCGACAAACCCGCCCTGATCGCCGAATGGCTGGGCATGCAGATGGTGAAGGCCTGAATCTCACCCGTTTCCGGTGCTGGACAAGGACAGGATAACGGCGCTCCAGTAACCATAGTCCGGGCACGGTCAGATCGAGGGAGGCTGGACAGTGCACCTTCACGGCGTTTCCGTCTTCGACGGCCTGTCCTTTCTGGTCGCCGTCTTCGCCGCCTGGACGGCGCTGGACCTGTTCCAGCAGGTGCGGTCCCACCAGGGCGGCGAGCGCCTGGCCTGGCTGGGCACTGCGGCCACGGCCATGGGCGGCGGCGTCTGGTCGATGCATTTCATCGCCATGCTGGGCTTCGATCCGGGTTCGCCGGTCCGCTATGACCTGACGCTGACCGTCATCTCCTTCCTTCTGGCGGTCGCCGGATCCAGCCTCGCCTTCCTCATCGCGGCAGGACGCGCAAACTCTCCTCGCATGATCCTGGCGGGCCTGGTCATGGGCGCCAGCATCTGCGCCATGCACTATGTCGGCATGGCGGCCCTGCAGACTTCGGCCGTCCTGACCTATGCGCCCGGCCTGGTCGCCGTGTCGGCGGCTGTCGCTCTTCTGGCCTCGATCGCCGCCTTGTTCGCAGTCAATCAGGACCGCTCACGGCTGTGGCGGCTGACGGCGGCCCTGGTCCTGGGCATGGCTGTGGTCGGGATGCACCATGTGGCCATGGCGGCCCTGACGGTCGCGCCGAGCCAGACCGCCGCCACGCTCGCCCCCCCCGGCGCCCCGCCCCTGCTGCTGGCCGTCGGCGTCGCCGGGGTGACGATCCTCATCCTGTTTCTGGCCCTGGCGGTCGCCATGGTGGACCAGCGCGACAAGCTGATCGCCATCATCGACGCGGGCGGGGTCGGCTACTGGGAGCTGGCCCTTCCACGGCAGGACCTCTGGCTGTCCGGCCGGGCGCGCAAATACCTCGGCCTGGCCCGCGGCGAGCCCTTTTCGGCGCGCGACCTCCCCCGCAAGCTGAAGCCCGAGGACATGGCACGACGAACGGAAACCCTGGAGCGCGCCCTCAGGGGAGAGGGCGACTACGCCGCGGAATATCAGATCCGCGACAGCGGCCGGTGGCTTCAGGTGCGCGGTCGGCTGATCCGCTCGCGGTCGGGCAAGCCGATCAAGCTGGCCGGGGTCATCACCGACGTCACCGACCGCCATCAGGCCTTCGCCGCCCTGGCCACCAGCGAGCATCGCCAGCGCCTGCTGATCAATGAGCTGAACCACCGGGTGAAGAACACCCTGGCCACCATCCAGTCGATCGCCGCCCTGACCGCGCGCCGCTCCAGCAGCGTCGAGGACTTCATGCGCCTGTTCGAGGCGCGGCTGATCGCCCTGTCGGACACCCATAACCTGCTGACCGCCAACGGCTGGGAAAAGGCGCGGTTAAGCGATCTGCTGGTTCAGGAATTCCGCCCCTACGCCGAGGATCGCCTGCGCATGACAGGGCCGGACGTGACCCTGGGCGCCGAACAGTCCCTGTCCATGGGCCTGATCCTGCATGAACTGGTCACCAACGCCGCCAAATACGGTCCGCTGAAATGTCCAAACGAGGCGGCGGGCTGGGTCGAGGTCCGTTGGAGCGGCCTTGACGACGGCGGCCTGGTCTCGCTGGACTGGATCGAGCACGGCGGCCCGGAGGTCGAGCCGCCGACGCGCACAGGCTTCGGCTCGCGCCTGATCGACACCAGCATCCGCACGACGCTCGCCGGGTCGGCGACCATGGACTATGCTCACGGTCGCCTGCATTGCCGCCTGACCTTCCGGCCCGGCGGCGCGCCGAACGCCTAGGGCTCGCCCAGGCAGCGCAGGGCGACTTCCAGATTGCGCAGACCGTCTTCGCCCGAAACCGCCGCCGTCTCGCCGCTGCGGATGGCGTGGACGAAGGCCTCGTGCTCCTTCTTGAGCGGCTCGGCGGGCCACGAGTTCAGCATCCGCGTCGAGTAGGAACCGTCCGGCTGCTGGCCGAAATACTCCGTCACCTGACGGGTGATTAGGTCGGCGACGATGAAGCGGTTCTTGGTGGCGACCTGCAGGGTGCGGGTCTTGTAGGGCGTGACCCAGTTGGTGGTGATGTGGGCGATCACGTCATTGGCCATGCGGAACTGCAGCAGGGCCGAGTCCTCGCGCGAGGCGTGGGTGTGGCCCAGCAGCGACTGGACCTCGACGACCTCGGAGCCCGTCAGGTGGCGGATGATGTCGATGTCGTGCACGGCCAGGTCGATGACCACGCCAACCTCGCCCATGCGCGGCGGGAAGGGGCCGACGCGGGTGATCTGGATGGAGATAATCTCGTCGCCGTCGATGGCGCGCTTGACCGTGTCCACCGCCGGGTTGAAGCGCTCGACATGGCCGACCATCAGGACGCGGTTGTTGGCCTTGGCCGCGTCGATCATGGCCTGGGCGTCGGCGGTCGTGGCCGCGATGGGCTTTTCGACCAGGACATGCACGCCCGCGTTCAGCAAGGCCACGCCCAGCTCGGCGTGGAAGCGGTTCGGCGTGGCGATGACGGCGGCGTCCAGACCGGCGGCGACAAAGGCCTGAGCGGTCGTCACAGCGGTCGCGCCGTAAGCCTCGGCCACGCCCTCAGCCGTCACCGCGTCGGGATCAAACACGGTCGTCAGCTCGACGTCGCGCAGTTCGGACAGGACGCGGGCGTGGTTGCGGCCCATGACGCCGGCGCCGGCGACGCCGATCTTGAGGGGAGTGTGCTGGGTCATGAGGATCAGGCCTTGAAGCTGGCGACGGCGGCGATGATGCGATCCTGGGTCGCTTCGTCCAGATCCGAGTGCATCGGCAGGCTGATGACGCGCTCCATCAGGCGTTCGGTCACCGGCAGGCCCTGCGGTCCGCGCGGATACATCTCATAGGCGGGCTGCAGGTGCAGCGGGATCGGATAATAGACCGCCGTGGGGATGCCCTCGGCCTTCAGGTGGGCGGCCAGACCGTCGCGGTCCTCGTGCTCGATGGTGTATTGCGCCCAGTTCGAGACATTGCCCGTCGGCACGTCCGGCACGGCCGCAACGTGGGGACGCAGGCCCTCGTTGTAGCGAGTGGCGATGCGGTTGCGCCATTCTATCTCCTGACCGAAGACCTTCAGCTTCTCGATCAGGACGGCGGCCTGGATGGTGTCCAGACGGCTGTTCAGGCCGATGCGCATGTTCAGGTATTTGGGGTCGTGGTCGAAGGTCTTGTCCTTCAGGTCGACCGCCACCGCCTTGCCGTGGACGCGGATGGAATCGATCAGCTGGGCCAGTTCGTCGTCATTGGTCAGCACCGCCCCGCCGTCGCCGTAGCAGCCCAGCGGCTTGGCCGGGAAGAAGCTGGTGGTGGTGATGTCGGCCCACTTCAGCGGGTGCTCGCCGTTGATGGTGCAGCCAAAGCCCTGGGCCGAGTCCGAGATCAGCTTCAGGCCATGCTTGTCGCAGATCGCCTTGATCGCCGGATAGTCGGCGGGCTGGCCGAACAGGTCGACAGCGATGACCACGCGCGGCTTCAGACGGCCTTCCTTCAGCGTCGCCTCGATGGCGGCCTCCAGATGGGCCGGGCTCATGTTGTAGGTGGCCTCGTCCACGTCGATGAAGACCGGCTCGGCGTCAAACCAGGGCACCACCTCGGCGGTGGCGGCGAAGGTGAAGCTGGGCACGAAGACGGCGTCGCCGCGTCCCACGCCCCACGCCATCAGCGGCAGGGCCAGGGCGTCGGTGCCGTTGGCGCAGCCCAGGGCGTGCTTGGCGGCGCCGAAGGCGGCCAGATCGGCCTCGAACTGGCGCACCTGCGGGCCCATGACCCACGCGCCGCCGACGACGGCTTCCTGAACGGCGGCCTCGATCTTGCCGCCGAGGCGAAGCCGCTGGGCCTGAAGGTCGATGAAGGGAATGGTCATGAAGGGTCGCTCTCTCGGTAGGGGCCGCGCAGGCGGAACTCGGGTTCGGCGGGCGGGCGCGAAGGCGGATCAACTATCTTGAGCGCCTCCTACCAAAGCCCGGGGGCTCTCGACAAACCCGCGAGGGTCACTTCGCGTTGCCGGTTGCAACGAAAGCCATGCTTGGCAAAACTGGCGACCCTGCCTAAGCCCGGCTGACCATGACGCTTTCGAACGCACAGAACCGGGCCCGTGACTGGCTGTTCCACCAGGCCCTGCCGCTGTGGGCGTCGGCCGGGATCGACGCCGAGGGCCGTTTTTTCGAGAAGCTGGATTTCGACGGCCGCCCGATCACCCGCGTCCCCCGCCGCACGCGGGTGCAGGCGCGCCAGGTCTATGTCTTCGCCGAAGCCGCGGCGCTCGGCTGGCCAGAAGAGGAAAATGGGGGCGAAACGATCGCCCGACGCGGGCTGGACGCCCTGATCCGCGACCACCGCCGTGACGACGACCTGTGGGTGCGCGCCGTTGACGACGCGGGCGCCGTCATCGACGCCACGCCCGACCTCTACGACCTGGCCTTCGTCCTGTTTGCCTTGTCCGCCGCCCATCGCGTGCTGAAGGACGAACGCGCCCTGCCCCTCGCGCTTTCGACCCTCGCCGCCATCGAGGCGCGGATGGCCGATCCGGCCTATGGCGGCTGGCAGGAAGCCCTGCCTCCGGTCCTGCCGCGCCGTCAGAACCCGCACATGCACATGCTGGAGGCTGTTCTGGCCTGGCAGGTGATCGCCCCCGAGCCCGCCTTCGAGGCGGCGGCGCGCCGCGTGCTGGACCTGTTCGCCGCCCGCTTCTTCGACCGCGAACACCTGATGCTGGGCGAGTTCTTCACCGCCGACTGGGCCATCGCGCCCGGCGGCGCCGGTCAGGTCATCGAGCCCGGCCACCACATGGAATGGGTCTGGCTGCTGGATCAGGCCCGCCGCCTGGGCCTCGACGGCCACGACCGCAAGGCCGACGCCCTGTTCGCCTCGGCCCTCACCAACGGCTTCGACGCCCAGGGCATGGCGATCCGCGAGGTCGACCGCATCGGCGCGGTCCGCGACGACGGTCGTCGTCTATGGGCTCAGACCGAGGCCCTGCGCACCCTCCTCCTGCGCGGTCGCACCGACCACGCCCTGCGCCTGATCGAGGGCGTTTTCGCCACCCATCTGGCCACGGCGACGCCCGGCCTCTGGGTCGACAGCTACGACGCGCAAGGCCGCCCGCAGGACGCCTCGGTCCCCGCCTCGACCCTCTATCACCTGATGACCGCCTTCTCGGCCCTGCTGACGGAACCCGCATGAGCCGACCGGCTGCCTTCCTCGACCGCGACGGCGTCCTGATCGTCGACTGCGGCTATCCCCACCGCCCCGACCAGCTGGTGCTGATCCCCGGCGCCGCCGAGGCGGTGAAGCGGCTGAACGACGCGGGCTATGTCGTCGTCATCGTGACCAACCAGTCGGGCGTGGCGCGCGGCCTGTTCAGCGAAGAGACCATGCACGGCTTCAACGCCCTGCTGGTCGAGCGTCTGGCTGAAAGCGGCGCCCGCATCGACGCCGTCTACGCCGCCCCCCACCATGCCGAGGCCGTGGACGAACGCTACCGCCACCCCGACCATCCCGACCGCAAGCCCAATCCCGGCATGCTGCTGCGCGCCATGACCGAGCACGATCTGGACCCGGCCCGCTCGCTGATGATCGGCGACCAGCCCTCGGACATGGAGGCGGCGCGCCGCGCGGGCGTGGCCGGGCATCGCTTCCCCGAAGGCGGCGACCTCGATCAATTCGTCGCGGCCATCCTTTCGACCTGATCGCAATTCTTCATCTGGTGAATTACTCTGCCGCCAAGGTCAGAAGAAGCCGCCGGAGAAGACGCCCATGCCCGCCCATGCCTCGCCCTTCGCAGATCGCTACGTCGAGCGTCGCTGGACCTCGCCGGACGGCCTGAGCCTCTACGCCCGCGACTACGCCCCCGCCGAGGGTCCGGCCACGCTGCCCGTCATCGCCATCCACGGCCTGACCCGCAACAGCGCCGACTTTGGCGTCATCGCCGGGTTGATCGCTCAAACCGGCCGCCGCGTCCTGGCGGTGGACGTGCGCGGACGCGGCCTGTCCGACCGTGCATCCGACCCCATGACCTATACGCCCGACGTCTATGCCCGCGACGTCATCGCCCTGATGGAGCAGACCGGAATCGAGAAGGCGGTCTTCCTCGGCACCTCCATGGGCGGCCTGATCACCATGGCCCTGACGGCGATCAGGCCTCAGGGCGTCGCCGCCACCGTTCTCAACGACATCGGGCCGGAGGTGGCGTCCGAGGGTCTGGCCCGCATCGCCGAATACACCGGCCGCAAGATCGAGATCCACGACTGGGCCGACGCCGCCGCCTACGCCCTCGACATCAACGCCGTCGCCTTCCCCCATTACGACGACGCCGACTGGGACGCCTTCGCCCGCCGCATCTTCCGCGAGGGCGAGGATGGTCGACCGGTGCTGAACTACGACCCCGACATCTCGGTCCCGATCCGGGCGGCGGGGGCCGCAGCCCTGGTCCCCGACCTGTGGCCGGCCTTTATGGGCCTGGCGACCGGGCGCCCGACCCTGCTGGTGCGCGGCGGAACCTCGGACCTGCTCAGTGCAGACATCGCCGGCCGGATGCGCGAAGCGGCGCCGTCCATGGCCTATGTCGAGGTTCCCGGGATCGGCCACGCCCCCATGCTGGACGAGCCCGAGGCCCGCGCGGCGATCCTGACCTTCCTGGCGAGCTTAGCTAATATCCGCAGTCATTCCGGGGCGGCGAAGCCGAACCCGGAACCCAGGCGGTTGTGCAACCGGCATGGCCCGTGTTGATCTCGACCGTCTGGGCCCCGGACAGCCCTGCGGGCTTCCGGGGTGACGGCAAGAGGGGTCGCTCTAGCCCTATGCCTTCTTCACAAACTCCGTCCGCAGGACCAGGCCGCGCACCTTCTCGACATTGGCCTCGATCTCGTCGGGGTCGCCGGTTAGGCGGATGTTCTTGACCAGGGCGCCGCGCTTCAGCGTCACCCCGCCCGAGCCCTTGACCTTCAGGTCCTTGATCAGGGTCACGCTGTCGCCGTCGGCCAGGATGTTGCCGTTGGAGTCCTTGGTCACGTCGTCGGTCATGGTCGTCTCTTTCTCGTCATCCCGGCAGAAAGCCGGGGCGACGGTCCTACTCAATCGGGGACGTTATTGTCGAGTTCGTCGAGCCAGACCCGCGCGCTGCTGTCCGACGGCGCCCGCCAGTCGCCGCGCGGCGACAGCGAGCCCCCCGTCACCACCTTGGGCCCGTTCGGCACGGCCGAGCGCTTGAACTGGCTGGTCTGGAAGAAGCGGATCAGGAACTTGCGCAGCCAGGCCTTGATGGTGGGCAGGTCATAGGCGACCCGCTCGGCCTGCGGCAGACCGGCAGGCCAGGCGCCCGTCGCCGCATCGCCCCAGGCCTGATGCGCCAGATAGGCGACCTTGGACGGCTTCAGCCCGAAGCGGCTGATGTAGAAGAGGAAGAAATCGTTCAGCGCATAGGGGCCGACAATAGACTGCGTCGACTGGATCGCCCCGTCGGCGCCCGCCGGGACCAGTTCGGGCGAGATCTCCGTGGCCAGGATGGCGTGGAGCGTCGGGGTCGCCGCCTCGCCCACCAGACCGCGCTCGGCCACCCAGCGGATCAGATGCTGGATCAGGGTTTTCGCCACCCCGCCGTTGACGTTGTAGTGGCTCATGTGGTCGCCGACGCCATAGGTGCACCAGCCCAGGGCCAGTTCCGACAGGTCTCCGGTGCCCAGGACGAAGCCGTGGTTCTGATTGGCCAGACGGAACAGATAGTCGGTGCGCAGGCCCGCCTGCACGTTCTCGAAGGTGATGTCATGCACCGGTTCGCCATTCGAGAAGGGATGGCCGATGTCGCGCAGCATCTGTTCGGCGGCGGGACGAATATCGATCTCGGCCCCCGTCACCCCCAGCGCCTTCATCAGCGCCCAGGCGTTCGACTTGGTGCCGTCCGAGGTGGCGAAGCCCGGCAGGGTGAAGGCCAGGATGCCGGTGCGCGGCAGCTTCAACCGATCAAAGGCGCGGCAGGCCACCAGCAGGGCCTGGGTCGAATCCAACCCGCCCGAGACGCCGATCACCAGGGTCTTCGCCCCGGTCGCCGTCATCCGCCGCATCAGGCCCTGAACCTGGATGTTGAAGGCCTCGAAGCAGTCCTGATCCAGACGCGCCGCATCGTCCGGCACGAAGGGGAAACGGTCCAGCGGACGGATCAGGGCGTCGCCCGGCCCCTCTCCGGCCTCGAACGGGACCACCGTCGCGGCCTCGCCTTCCAGCCGGGCGCAGTCGGCGAAGGTGCCGTTGCGCAGGCGATCCAGACCGATGCGGTCCACGTCCACGTCGGCGACGGTCAGATGGCTTTCCAGCGCGAACCGCTCGCCCTCAGCCAGCCGCGCGCCCAGTTCGTGGATGGTCGCCTGACCGTCCCAGGCCAGGTCCGTGGTGCTCTCGCCCCATCCCGAGGCGGCGAAGACATAGGCCGACAGGGTGCGGCTGGACTGGCTGGCGCACAGCAGGGCGCGCTCGTCCGCCTTGCCGATGACGATGTTGGAGGCCGACAGGTTGCACAGGATGCGCGCCCCCGCGAGCGCCGCCCGCGTCGAGGGCGGCTGCGGCGCCCAGAAGTCCTCGCAGATCTCGACCGCGAAGACGAAGCCGGGCCGATTGCTTGCCTCGAACACCAGACCCGGCGCGAAGTCGACGCTCGTACCGTTCAGGACGATGGCGTCCTCGCTGCGGCTGGCGGCCGGCGCGAACCAGCGCTTTTCGTAATATTCGCGGTAGTTGGGCAGGTAGGTCTTCGGAACCACGCCCAGCACCTCGCCCCCGCCCAGCACAACCGCGCAGTTGAACAGGGCGTCGCCGTTGCGAAGCGGCGCGCCGATGACGGCGATCACGCCCGCTTCGTCCGCGACCTCGGCCAGTTCAGCGATCCGGCGCTCGACCTCTTCCAGCAGAGCCGCCTGCATCAGCAGGTCGTCGATGGCGTAGGCGCTCAGCGACAGTTCGGGGAAGACCAGCAGGTCCACGCCCTGCTCCCCCGCCTGACGGATCAGCCGTTCGTGCTCCTCGGCGTTGGCGGCCGGGTCGGCGACATGGACCACCGGGGTCGCGGCGGCGACGCGCACGAAGCCGTGGCGGCGCGGGGGGTGGAAGGGATGCGTCTTCGTCATCGATTTTTCGCTCCTTTCGAACGCGCTCGGTCCAAGGCCTCCGGCCGCGCGTCCCCTCCGCCGTCATCCCCGGCCTTGTGCCGGGGATCCATGGACTCGAGGTCGGCCGACAGCGCCCCCCCGTCAACCCCGACGTTTATGGATTCTCGGGACAAGCCCGAGAATGACGTAAGAAAAAGGCGTCGCAAGGATCGCGCGTGACCTGAGAACCGGCGTCGGCTAAGGCTCGCACCATGAGCGATACGCCCAAAAAAGGCTGGTTCCAGCGACTGAGCGCGGGTCTGTCCCGGTCTTCCAAGCAGATGACCGAACAGGTCGTCTCGACCTTCGTGAAGGAGCCCCTGTCCGAAGAGGCGCTGGAGCGTCTGGAAGAGCACCTGATCGAGAGCGACCTGGGGCCCGCCGCCTCGGCCCGCATCGTCGAGCGCTTCCGCGCCTTACGCTTCGGCAAGAGCTCGGACGAGCGCGAGATCAAGGAGGCCCTGGCCGAGGCCGTGGCCGCCGAGCTGACGCCGCGCCAGGCCACCTTCGATCCCCTGTCGGGACCCAAGCCCTATGTCGTCCTCTTCGTCGGGGTGAACGGCTCGGGCAAGACCACGACGCTGGGCAAGATCGCCTCGGACCTGACGGCCAGGGGCGCAAAGGTCATGATCGTCGCCGGCGACACCTTCCGCGCCGCCGCCCGCGAACAGCTGAAGGTCTGGGCCGAACGCGCCGGGGCCGATTTCGAGAGCCGCCGCGACGGCGCCGACGCCGCCGGTCTGGCCTTCGACGCCTATACGAAGGCGAAAGCCGAGGGCTATGACGTGGTCCTGATCGACACCGCCGGGCGCCTGCAGAACAAGTCGACCCTGATGGACGAACTGCTGAAGATCGTCCGCGTGCTCAAGAAGGTCGACGCCGAGGCCCCGCACGAGACCCTGCTGGTGCTGGACGCCACCGTGGGCCGCAACGCCCTGGAGCAGGAAAAGATCTTCGGCCGCACCGCCTACGTGTCGGGTGTGGTGATGACCAAGCTGGACGGCACGGCGCGCGGCGGGGTCCTGGTCCCCGTGGCCCAGGCCTCGGACGCCCCGATCAAGCTGATCGGCGTCGGCGAAGGCGTCGAGGACCTGCAACCCTTCGACGCGCGCGCGTTTTCCCGATCACTGGTCGGGCTTGAGGACTAAAGCGTATGAGTGAAGCCGTCGAAACCAAGCGTCCGCAGTGGATCCGTCAGGCCGTCGATTTCGGCGCCCTGATCGCCTTCATGGCCGCCTATTTCATCACCCGCGACATGATCAAGGCCACCTGGGTCCTGGTCATCGCCTCGATGATCGCCCTGGCCGTCGGCTTCATCATCGAGCGTCGCCTGGCGCCCATGCCCCTGATCACCGGCGGCTTCGCCCTGGTCTTCGGCGCCCTGACCATCCTCACCGACGACGACCTGTTCGTGAAGCTGAAGCTGACGGTGCAGAACGGCCTGCTGGCCGCCGTGCTTCTCGGCTCGCTGCCGTTGAACAAGTCCCCTTTCAAGGCCCTTCTCGGCTCGGCCATCAAGGTGACGGACGCCGCCTGGCGCACCCTGACCTTGCGCTACGGCCTCTATTTCCTGGCCGTCGCCATCGCCAACGAGGTCTTCCGCAGTCCGGCCGCCGTCACCGCCATCTGGTCGGCGCTGAACCTGGGGACGCCCGACCCCAACGGCGTCTGGACCGCCTTCCGCGGCGTCCTGTGGATCGCCGCCTCCATCTTCGGCCTGTGCCAGGTGCCGCTGATCATGAAGAACATGATCAAGGACGAGGAGCCCGGCCCCATATCGCCCGACACGGGACTTTAAGCTCCGTCATCCCGACCAAGCCCGCCAGGGCGCCGAGCCGGGACCGCTACAAGCGCAACCTTGGCCTGCGCGTGGCGTTCCTCTGCGGTCCCGGATAGCGGCTACGCTGCTTCCGGGATGACGATGACGTTGCGCCTCAAGTAGCGCGAAGCGCGGTAGGACCAGACAAAATGTCTTCAAACCGTCAGGCTTTCCGTCGTCAAAGCGTAAAGCGCGACTGTTAGCTGTCGCGCCATATCCGGCCCTCTCCTCGCGGCCGGAACGGGGATCGAAGACGATGGTCAAGTCGGGCAAGCAGGCGAAGATCAAGGGCGGGCTGGCGGAATCGCCCAGCCACCTGATGCACCGGGTTCTGCAGCTGGCCCTCGACATCTACGCCGAAGAGGCCGGTCCCGACGGCCTGACCCAGCGCCAGTTCGCCGTGCTGGAGGCGGTCTCGGTGCGCTCAGGCCTGACCCAGACCGATCTGGTCAAGGCCACCGGCATCGACCGTTCGACCCTGGCCGATCTGGTCGCCCGCATGACGACCAAGGGCCTGCTGGAACGCGAACGCTCGGCGCTGGACGCCCGCGCCAAGGCCGTGCGCCTCTCTGAGCTCGGTCAGGCCGCGCTGGAGGCCGCCCGCCCCCGCGTCGCCGCCGCCGACAAGCGCATCCTGGCCCTCCTGCCCAAGGCCCGCCGCGAGGGCTTCCTCGACCTGCTGACCAGCCTGACCGACGCCGCCGACGCCGCCCCCGAACAGGCCAGGGCCGAAGCCAAGATCGCCAAGAAGGCGGCCAAGGAGGCCCGCAAGGCCGAGAAGGCCGCCAAGAAGGCGCTGGACGGCGCCAAGCCGAAAAAGAAGAAGAAGGTCGTCGAACCAGCGGCTGACGCGGTTACGACCGACGCAGTGATCATCCCGCTCAAGGACGTGGCGAAAGCCTAGACCCGAATATCCAGCAGCGAGCCCGGCCGCTGATAGCGCGCGGTCGACGGGGCTTCCTGCGTCGACACCGACCGCACCGGCGTATCCGCGCGCGTCTCGACCGGAGCGGCGGCGGGCGTCGGCGCGCTCATGCCCATGGCCGCCCGGAAGAAGGCGGACTGGGAGGTTCTCAGCGCATGGGCCGCGCCGCCTGCGGGGGGCGGAAAGGCCGGACGGTCTGAAGGAATCGCGGACATGGACCGACGATCCGCCCAAAGACTCTAGATATGGTTAATGCGCGATTCACCCTGTTTCACGCGGGCGGGCTTTAGCGAACCGGCGCCTTCAGGGCATCGACCATCTTCTGCAGATCGGCGTCGGTCAGCACCGGCCCCGACGACTTGGCCACGATGGTCCCGTAGGCGTCCACGGCAAAACTCTCGGGCACGCCCGAGACCCCCAGGTCCAGCCCCGCCCGCCCCTCGCGGTCCACCAGGACCAAGGCGTAGGGATCGCCCAGTTCGTCGAGGAAAGCGCGCGTGGCGACCGGCTCGTCCTTGTAGGCCACGCCGATGACATTGATCCCCTGCGCCTTCAGCTTCATCAGCTGCGGGTGCTCCAGTCGGCAGGGCGCGCACCAGCTGGCGAACAGGTTGACGATCATCGGCTTGCCGACGCCCGCCGTCTTCAGGTCCAGCCGCTGATCGGTCTCGACCTCGCCCTGCAGGATGGGCAGGACCGTCTCGGGAATGGGCTGGCCGACCAGGGCGTCGGGCTTGT
This sequence comes from Brevundimonas sp. NPDC007368, assembly GCF_042869015.1. Taxonomy (NCBI): domain Bacteria; kingdom Pseudomonadati; phylum Pseudomonadota; class Alphaproteobacteria; order Caulobacterales; family Caulobacteraceae; genus Brevundimonas; species Brevundimonas sp. NPDC007368. The sequence continues at coordinate 142,696 of NZ_JBIAFA010000006.1, forward strand.
ATTCGCGCCCCTCGCCCGGCGCGCCGGACATCGTGTTCAGTTGCACCATCAGGAAGACGCCCAGCGCCGCCAGGGCCGCGATGGGGATCAGGGCGAACCAGCGGTTCATTTGCGGGCCTCTTCCAGACGGGTCAGCTCTCGCTTCCAGCGTCGGGCGGCGAGCAGGGCGCGCAGCGAAATGGCGGCGAGAGCGACCGCGCTGATGGCCCAGGACGACCAGACGAAGACGCCGTAGGGGCTCATGTCGAGATCCAGCATCGGCGGCTCCTTAGGCTTCCAATCAGGCTTCTTGGGCGGCGCGGGCGCGCAGCGTCAGGACGCGGCGACGACGCACCTCGGTGCGGATCGAGGTCAGCCAGATGGCCCCGAACAGCATCCCATAGGCCGCCATCATGGTCAGCAGGGGCGCAAGGTAAGCCGGGTCCAGACTGGTCCCGCCCGCGCGCAGCAGCGAGGCCGGCTGATGCAGGGTGTTCCACCAGTCGACCGAAAACTTGACGATAGGCAGGTTGATCAGCCCGACCAGGCCCAGGACCGCCGCAGCGCGCCCGGCCTTGGCCTCGTCGTCGATCGAGGCGCGCAGGGCCATGTAGCCGAGGTAAAACAGGAAGAGGACCAGCACCGAGGTCAAACGCGCGTCCCAGACCCACCAGGTCCCCCACATGGGCTGGCCCCACAAGGAGCCGGTGATCAGGGCCAGACCCGTCAGCACCGCGCCCGGCAGGGCGGCGGCGCGCGCCGCGGCGTCGGCCAGCGGATGACGAAACACCAGGGCGAAGAAGCTGGAGACGCCCAGGGCCGCATAGGCGCCGAGGCCCAGGGTCGCGGCGGGGACATGGATGAACATGATCCGCACCGTGTCGCCCTGCTGATAGTCGGCGGGCGCGGCGAAGCTGAGCCAGATCCCCGCCGCCAGCAGCACGACGGCCAGCCCCCACAGAACCGGGGTGAGCGGGCGGGTGAAGCGCATGAAGCGGTCGGGATTGGCGAGGCCGAACATGGTCCGCCGATTACGCGGCGCGACGGGGAACGGCAAGCGCCCCCCGCGCGTGGCCCTTGGTTGCTATCAGAGCTTGAGCCCGTGCTCGCCGGCCAGGGCCTCCAGCTTGACCATGGGACGCGGGCCCCAGTGGGCGATGACTTCCGAGGCGGCCAGCGACCCCAGGGCGCCGGCCTCAGCCAGCGACAGGCCGCGCGCGAGACCCAGCAGGACGCCGGCGGCGTACTGGTCGCCCGCGCCTGTGGTGTCGACCACCTTGTCGACGGGGAAGGCGGCGACCTCGACCCGTTCGTCGCCACGGAAGATGACCGAGCCCTTTTCGCCGCGCGTCACGGCGGCGACCTCGACGATGCGGCCCAGGTGGGCGGCGGCGTGGTCGAAGTCCTCGGTCTCGAACAGGGCGTGCAGTTCGCCTTCATTGGCCAGGACGATGTCCGCCGAGGCCTCGATGAAGGCCAGCAGCTCGGCGCGCCAGCGGTGGACGACAAAGCTGTCCGACAGGGTGATGGCGACCTTGCGGCCCGCCGCATGGGCGGCGGCGGCGGCGGCCTCGAAGGCGGCGCGGGCCGGGGCCGGGTCGAACAAATAGCCTTCCAGATAGACGATCTCGCTGGCGCCGATCAGCTCGACGTCGATGTCGGCGGTCGTCAGCTGGTTGGCCGCGCCCAGGAAGGTGCACATGGTGCGCTGGGCGTCGGGCGTGACGTTGATCAGGCAGCGGCCGGTGCCGAAGCCCGAGCCCGCGCCGCCTTCCAGCACCGGGGTGTCAAAGTGGACGTGGGCGGCGCGGATGTCGTGGGTGAAGACCTCGCCGAGGGTGTCCCTGGCCACCTTGCCGATATAGGCCGCGCGACCGCCGAACGAGCCGACGCCCGCCACCGTGTTGCCGGCCGACCCGCCCGAGGCCTCGACCCCCGCCGCCATGGCGTCATAGAGGGCCGCGCTTTGGGCCTCGTCCACCAGCTGCATCGAGCCGGGCGTCAGGCCTTGGGCCTCGAGGAAGGCGGGCTCGCACGGGCTCAGCACGTCGACGATGGCGTTGCCGACGGCGCAGACGTCGAAGCGGGCGGTGGAGATGGCGTTCTGGGTCATGCGCGCCCCATAGCGGGACAAGGGCCGCGACGCCAGCGCCGGGCTTTTCGACGCCGCCGAAAACAGCCTATGCAGGTCGCCTCCGAGGAGCAATCGCATGACCGAAGTCGCCGTCCTGACCCCCGACCCCGCCGACCCCTCCTACGCGGGGCAATGGCCGGGCGTGCTGGACCGACTGGCGGCGGCCCTGGCCACGGCGGGGATCAAGGCGCGTCCGACGCCCTGGACCGATCACATCGAGAACGCCCACGGCCTGATGGACTTCCCGCTAGTCCTGCCCCTGATCGTCTGGGGCTACCACCGCGACCATGAGCGCTGGATGCAGGCCTGCGCGACCTGGGCCGACGCGGGCGCGCCCCTGGCCAATCCGGCGGAAGTCCTGCGCTGGAACTCGGACAAGCGCTACCTGGCCCGGCTGGCGGAAAAGGGCGTGGCCATCCCGCCGACCATCTGGACCGACCACGCCAGCCCCGCCGTGGTCGAGGCCGCCTTCGCCGCGACCGGCGCCGAACAGCTGATCGTCAAGCCGACCGTGTCCGGCGGCGCCTGGCGCACGCTCAAGGTCGCGGCCGGCGACCTGCTGGAGGACGTCCTGTCGGACGCCCCGCAGGGTGGGGCCATGATCCAGCCCTTCCTGCCGACCATCGCCACGGCCGGCGAGACCTCGCTCCTCTTCTTCGGCGGCGAACTCAGCCACGTGGTCAACAAGCGCCCGGCCCACGCCGACGAGTTCCGCATCCAGGTCCAGTACGGCGGTCAGTACCAGCGGCTGGATCAGGCCCCCGAGGGCGCGCTGGCCCTCGCCGAGCGGACGCTGGCCGCCATCGACGAGCCCCTGCTCTACGCCCGCATCGACATGGTGCCCGACGCCGACGGCCAGTGGCTGCTGATGGAGGCCGAACTGATCGAGCCCGACTTCTATCTCGGCGCCGCGCCTGAAGCCGGCGCCCGCTTCGGCCGCGCCGTGGCGGAGCGGCTGGGGCTCTAACAGCCCGTCCCCTCTTCTTCCGTCATCCTCCGGCGAGCGTAGCGAGACCGGGGGACCCAGCGGCGCCGAAGGCGATCTTCACGACAAGCGCGGCGTGCGGAGCTTTCGCCCTCCGGGCGCCGCTGGGTCCCCCGGTCTCGCTACGCTCGCCGGAGGATGACGACAGAAGTCAAACGCCCACAAAGCTTGCCCGCGACGGGCACAGGTCCGCGATGACGCAGGCCCCGCACTTGGGCCGCTGCGCCAGGCAGGTGTAGCGGCCGTGCAGGATCAGCCAGTGGTGGGCCTTGGGCAGCCAGGCCTCGGGCACCACCTTGTGCAGTTGCTGCTCCACCTTGTCCGGCGTCGCCGCATTGGCCAGACCCAACCGGTGCGAGACGCGGAACACGTGGGTGTCCACCGCGATGGCCGGCTCGATGCCCAGTTCGTTCAGCACCACGCTGGCGGTCTTGCGCCCCACGCCGGGCAGGGCCTGCAGATCGGCGCGGTTCAGCGGCACTTCTCCGCCGTGCTGCTCGACCAGCATCCGCGCTGCGGCGATGACGTTCTTCGCCTTGGTGCGATAGAGGCCGATGGAGGCGATCAGGGGGATCAGCCCCTCCTCGCCCAGGGCCAGCATCTTCTGCGGCGTGTCGGCCACCGCGAACAGGGCCTTGGTCGCCTTGTTGACCCCTACGTCGGTCGCCTGGGCCGACAGGGCGACGGCCACGACCAGGGTGTAGGGATTGACGAAGTCCAGCTCGGTCCTGGGATCGGGCATGACCCCCGACAGCCGGGTGAAAATCTCCTCCACCCGGTCCTCGTCCGGCGGCCAGCCGATCACCGCCCCGACCGGCGCCTTCTTCGGCGCGCGCGACCGCTTGCCCGGCGGCGGGCTGAGGGCGGCGCGGACAGCCTTGGACGGGGGACGTTGGCGGACGGTCATGCTCCCGCTTCGCCTTCCGCGAACGCGGCGTCAACCGAACGGAATCGACACGGTGCGACAAAATCGCGCAGACGCCTCTTGATTTATGGACGCTTCTGTCCATTTTACGCGCCGAAATCGAAGCGAGCTGTCTCCCCATGGCCCTCCCCGCCACTCTCAAGAAACGCCTGCCCCTGATCGTCGGCGGCGTCGTCGGCCTCGCCCTGATCGCCGGCGGCGTGGTCTGGTGGCAGGGCAAGCAGCGCTGGGAGGCGACCGACAACGCCTTCGTCCAGGCAGACACCGTCTCGGTCAGCCCCCGCATCAGCGGTTCGGTGATCGAGGTCCTGGTCAGGGACAACCAGCGCGTCGAGGCCGGTCAGGTCCTGGCCCGTCTGGACGACGCCGACGCCAAGGCGGCGCTGGCCCAGGCCCAGGCCAATCTGTCGGCCCTGACCGCCGCCGTGGCCAATGTCGACGCCCGCGCCGAACAGGAACAGGCCAATATCGCCGCTCGCGCCGCCGCCGTGACCCAGGCCGACGCCCAGGCCAAGCTGGCCCGCGCCGAGGTCGATCGCTACGGCAAGCTGGCCGCCGAGGGCTGGGTGTCGCAGCAGCGCATCGAGACCCAGCGCGCCACCGCTGAAACCGCCCGCGCCTCGGTCGCCCAGGCCCAGGCCGCCCTGACCGCTGAACAGCGCACCGCCGCCGTCCTCGGCTCGACCCGCAGCCAGAGCGTCGCCGCCGTCGAGCAGGCCCGCGCCCTGGTCGAACAGGCCCAGCTGACCCTCGACCGCACCGTCATCCGCGCCCCCGTCGCCGGCGTCGTCGGCGCTCGCGGCGTGCGCGTCGGCCAGGTGGTGCAGGCGGGCGGGCAGATGATGTCCATCGTGCCGGTGCAGGACACCTATGTGGTCGCCAACTTCAAGGAGACCCAGGTCGGCCGCATGCGTCTGGGCCAGACGGTCGAGATCAAGGCCGACGCCTTCCCGGGCCAGGCCATCGTCGGCCGCGTCGACAGCTTCGCCCCGGCCACCGGCTCTGAGTTCGCCCTGATCCCGGTCGAGAACGCCACCGGCAACTTCACCAAGATCACCCAGCGCGTCCCCGTCCGCATCGTCGTCGACCGCCGCGCCTCGGGCGAGCCCGTCACCCTGCGCCCCGGTCTGTCCGTCGAGGTCAAGGTGGATCTCAAGAGCCAGGGCGGCGCCGCCTTCGCCGACGCCCATCTGGGCGAGGTCGAGACCGCCTCTCTGGACGCGGGCCGGTGAGAGACGGCGTCCTTCCTGCGGACGCCCCAGCGGTCGCCGACAAGCCCGAGATCAACTGGACCGTCCTTCTGCTCGGCTTCGCCGGCATGGTCATCGGCCAGTTCATGGCCATCCTGGACATCCAGATCGTCGCCGCCTCCCTGCCCCAGATCCAGGCCGGGGTCGGCGCCTCGGCCGACGAGATCAGCTGGATCCAGACCGCCTATCTGATCCCCGAGGTCGTGATGATCCCCCTGTCGGGATACCTGTCGCGGCTGTGGGGCACGCAGAAGCTGTTCCTGGCCTCCTGCACCGGCTTCCTGATCATGAGCGTGGTCGTGGGCCTGTCGTCCTCGGTCGAGATGATGATCTTCTTCCGCGCGCTGCAGGGCTTCCTCGGCGGGGCCATGATCCCGACCGTCTTCGCCGTGGCCTTCACCGCCTTCCCGCCCGAGAAGCGCGTCACCGCCAGCGTCATCATGGGTCTGATCGTCACCCTGGCCCCGACCGTCGGCCCGACCCTGGGCGGCCACCTGACCGAGGCGCTCAGCTGGCGCTGGCTCTTCTTCATCAACGTCTTTCCGGGCGTTCTGGTCCTCTTCCTGGTCAGCCGCTACGCCCATTTCGACAAGGGCGACCCGTCGCTGGCCAAGGGCTTCGACTGGTGGGGGCTGGGCCTGATGGCGGCCTTCCTGATGAGCCTGCAATTCGTGCTGGAAGAAGGCGCCAAGAACGACTGGTTCGCCGACGACCACATCCTGCTGCTCAGCCTGGTCGCGGCCATCTGCGGCCCGGCCTTCATCTGGCGCTCGCTGACCTACTTCAATCCGATCGTCGAGCTGCGCGCCTTCGCCAACCGCAACTTCGTCGTCGGGGTCGTCATGACCTTCATCGTCGGCGCGGCCCTGTTCGGCGGCACCTTCCTGCTGCCCCTCTTCCTCGGCCGGGTGCGCGAGTATTCGGCGGCCGAGGTCGGCACCACCATGGTCGTCTCGGGGCTGGCCATGTTCCTCACCGCCCCCTTCGCCGGGCGGCTGGTGCGCGCCGTCGACCCCCGCATCCTGATGTTCCTCGGCTTCATGCTGTGCGCCTGGGGGATGTGGGACGCGAGACTGGTGACCGGAGACTGGGGCTTCTGGGAGTTCGCCGGGGTTCAGGCCGTGCGCGGCTGCGGCGTCATGATCGCCATGATCGCCTCGCAGCAGGTGACCATGTCCACCCTGCCGCCGCACATGGTCAAGAACGCCTCGGGTCTGGTGAACCTGTCGCGCAACGTCGGCGGCGCCTTCGGCCTGGCCATTCTCAACACCTCCCTGACCCAAAACTCGGCCCTGCACATGGTCGAGCTGACCAGCGCCATCAACCAGTCTGACACGGCGGCGCGCAACATGATCGCCGGCATGGCCCAGCGCTTCTCGGCCTCCATCGACCCCCAGGCCGCCGCGATGAAGGCCTTCTACGGCATGCTGCAGAAGCAGGCGACGACCCTGGCCTTCGGCGACGCCTTCGCCCTGCTGGCGGTGGCCTGCGCCTGCGCCGCCTTCGTCACCCTGCTGTCCAAGCCCGGCAAGCCCGATCCCTCGGCCGGCCCGTCCGAGGTCCACTGATGCCCCGCGCCCCCGGTCAGGTCGACGAACACAAGAGCGAAGCCATCCTCCAGGCCGCCTCGGACCTGTTCGTGGAAAAGGGGGCGGGCGCCTCGATGACCGAGATCGCCCGACGCGCCGGCGTGTCGAAACAGACGCTCTACAACCGCTTTCCGACCAAGCTCGACATCGCCCGCGCCCTGGCCGCCCGGCGCTCGGACGCGGTGACGGCGCCGCTGAAATCCGGAGCCGCGCCCGAAGAGGTTCTGAGCGCCATCGCCGAGACCCTGATCCGCAAGATCTGCAGCGAGGGCAAGGGCGCTTCCCTGCGCGGCGTGGCCCTGATGTCGCCCCAGGCCCCTGAACTGGCTCGCGCCATCTACGACGCCGGGCCGGGCGAAAGCGTGCGCCGCATCGCCGCCTGGCTGGCCGAGCAGGAACGACTGGGCCTGTTGTCCGTGCCCGATCCCGCCGCCGCCGCCGAGATGTTCGCCGGCATGGTCCTGGGCCACGGCCACCTGCGGTCGGTCCTGGGCCTGCCGCACCCGCATCAGGACGACGTCCCGGGTCGCGCCCGCGAGACGGCCCGCCGCTTCATCCGCGCCTTCGCTCCGACCTAGGCGCCAACCCGAGCGCGGCGTTTGGCCCTTTCGCCGGATCGGCGTAAAGCGCCGAGGTCTTTCTGCCCCCCTCGCGGAGTTCCCCCATGCTGATCCACCTGTCGTCCTGGCCCGAGATCGACGCGCGCCTGAAATCCGGCGCCGCCCTGTCCAAGACGGTGATCGTGCCGATCGGCTCGAACGAGCAGCACGGCCCGACCGGCCTTCTCGGCACCGACTGGCTCTGTCCCGAGATCATCGCCCAAGCCGCCGAGAAGGGCGACGAGCGCCTGATCATCGCTCCGACCTTCAACATCGGCATGGCCCAGCATCACCTGGCCTTCCCCGGCACCATCTCCTTGCGCCCCTCGACCTTCATGGCCGCGATCACCGACTGGGTGTCGTCGCTGGCCCGTCACGGCTTCGAGCGCATCTATTTCCTCAACGGCCACGGCGGCAACGTCGCCACCATCGAGGCCACCTTCTCGGAAATCTACGCCGAGTGGTCCTTCGTCGAGGAGCAACCTCCGTTTGTCCTGAAGCTGCGCAACTGGTGGGACCTGCCCGGCGTGCACAAGCTGTGCGAGGAGATCTTCCCCGTCGGCCACGGCGCCCACGCCACCCCGTCCGAGATCGCGGTGACCCAGGCCGCCTATCCCGACCACATCAAGATCGCCGACTACAGCCCCAAGATCGCCCCCATGGGCCCGATCCGCGACGCGCTCGACTACCGCGCCCGCTTCCCTGACGGTCGCATCGGCTCGGACCCGGCCCAGGCCAGCCCCGAGAAGGGCCAGCGCATCATCGACGCCTCCATCCCGGCCCTGATCCAGGACGTTTCGGCCTTCGCCGCCGAAGTCCTGCCCTGAAGCTAGGGGGCCTGATCCGCTTGCCCCGCGAGCGGAACAGGCCCAGGCTCACCGCATGAACCCCATTGCTCGCGCCGCCCGCACCGCCCGCGTCGGACAGGAGACCGCCGAGGCCTCGGCCCAGGTCATCGCCCGGCGTCTGGCCATCATGGGCGAGGCCCTGGCCGACCCCCTGCGCGCCGATCACGCCGAGCTGGGGCGGATGGGCGTGGAAAAGGTCGAGGCCCTGACAGCCTCGGCCGGGGCCGTGGCCACAGGCGCCCTCGATCTGGCCGATCAGGGCCGCCGCATCGCCGACCGCGAAAGCGTCGAAGCCTCGGCCCATCTGGCGCGGCTGGCCCGCGCCGACAGCCTGGCCGGCGCCGCAGCCCTGCAGGCGGCCTGGGGCATGGGCGTCTGGTCGCGCGCCCTGTCCGACAGCTGGACCATGGGCGAGTCTATGCTGAAGCTTCAGGCCGAGGCCCTGTCGCCGATCCACGCCGCCGTCGTGGCCAACGCCGAACGCCTGAAACCCTGATTCAAGGCGGCGTGATGGAACGCCGTCCCGCCGCCCGTGTTGCTTGCGTGTCCAGCAAGGAGTCCGACATGGCCGAAGACCCCAAGAAGACCGATCCCCATCCCGGCATGATGGGCGACGGCACCGAGGAACAGAACCTCAACCAGCCCGGCGACCCGTCCAAGCGGATCACCGAGGAAGAGGTCGACGACGCCTTCACCAAGGACCCCAAGATCGTCCCGAAGGAATAGCGTCCCCGCCCTCTATCCGCCGTCACCCAACTCCCCGTCATCCTCGGGCTTGACCCGAGGATCGAGCGCTCCGCGCGCAGTCGGCGTCAGGCTGAAGACGGGGCGATGGTCTTCCTGCCACCAAAACGGAGCCGACGGCTCGATCCTCGGGTCAAGCCCGAGGATGACGGCAGAGGTGCGGGAAAGCCTCAGGCCGTCCGGATGATCCCGCCCCTGGCCTCGACCGGCCAGGGCGTCAGCTTGCCGCCCGCGCACGGTCCGCCGACGCAGGCGCCCGACAGCGGCTCGAACACCGCTCCGTGCCAACCGCACAGGATCAGCGACCCGTCCGGCGTCAGATAGCGGTCCAGTTCCATGGCGATGGGGAAGCCCGCGTGCGGACAGCGGTCGACCCAGCCCGCGACCGCGCCGTCCTTCTTGACCACGAAGCCGTGGAAGAAGGCCTCGCCGATCTGCAGCACGAAACCGCGCGAGCCGGGATCGGCAATGTCGTCTTCCGCGCACAGGGGCACGTTCGGCGGCGTTTTCCAGACGCGCTTACGCTCTTCGGCGACGGGCTGGTCCGTCATCCCCACACCCGCTCATCCCCGCGGAGGCGGGGACCCAGTACTTTGGCCAGAAGTGCTTTGGCCAGAGACGGCGCACGTTGAATAGAGATGGGCATGGGTCTGAGAAACGGCTCGAACTGGGTCCCCGCCTCCGCGGGGATGAGCGGAAAAATGCGGGCTGACTATTCGCGTTCGGGCTTGAGCGGCCGGGTCAGCAGGGCCTCGATGGCGGCGTCCACCGTGGTTTCGCCCGCCAGGACGGCGGCGACGGCCTCGCAGATGGGGGTCTCGACGCCCAGCTTGCGCGTCAGCTCGCGCACCGCGGGCGCGCTCTCGTAGCCCTCGGCCACCGACCGCTTGCCGGCCAGGGCCTGCTCCACGCTCATCCCCTGACCCAGGGCCAGACCCAGACTCATGTTGCGCGACTGCGGGCTGGAGCAGGTCAGGACCAGATCGCCCAGACCGCACAGGCCGGCGACCGTCTCGGCCTTGCCGCCCAGGGCCTGGGCCACGCGGACGATCTCGGCGAAGCCGCGGGTGATGACGGCGGCGTGGGCGCTGCGGCCCAGTTCGCGGCCCTCGACGATGCCGCAGGCGATGGCCAGGACGTTCTTCAACGCCCCGCCCGTCTCGGCCCCGATCAGGTCGTCGGCCAGATAGGGACGGAAGACCGGCCCCGACAGGGCCGTGGCCAGGGCGACCGCCATGTCCTCGTCCTCGCAGGCGATGGTGACGGCGCTGGGCAGGCCGCGCGCCACCTCGGCGGCGAAGCTGGGGCCCGACAGGACGGCAGGGGTCGCCGAGGGGATGGTCTCGGCCAAGACCTCGGTCATCAGCTTCAGCGAGCCGCGCTCGACGCCCTTGGCGCACAGGACGATGGGCAGGCCGGGCCGGGCATAGGGTGCAAAAGCCGTCAGCGTCGCGCGCATATGCTGGGCCGGCGGCACCGCCAGAATCAGATCGCAGTCGGCCAGATCGGCCAGGTTCGAGGTGACGTTGATGGCCGAGTCCAGCTCGATCCCCGGCAGGAAGGCGTCATTGACCCGCCGCGTGCGGATGCTCTCGATGACCTCCGGCTCACGCGCCTGCAGCACGACCGCCAGGCCCGCCGCCGCCGCGCTCTGCGCCAGGGCCGTGCCCCATGCGCCGCCGCCAATCACGCCTGCCGTATGAAATTCCATGTCTTCTCCGGTCCCCCGACCACCGCTCGAACGCCGGCAGATCAAGCCTTGGCGCCCTTGCGGCCCGTTTTCTTGTGCACAGGATCGGCGTTCGCGCGCGCCTCGTCCAGAGGCCATCGCGGCCGGGCGGCGACATCAATGTCCGAGGTCAGGCCTTTTTCCAGCCGCTCCGCCCCCGCCAGGGCGATCATGGCCGCGTTGTCGGTGCAATAGACCATGGGCGGCGCCAGGAAGCTGAAGCCGTGCCTGGTCGCCAGATCCTCCAGCGTGCGCCGGATCGTCTTGTTGGCCGCCACGCCCCCAGCGACGACGAAATGCAGAACCTCATGCTGCTCTGCATACGCGACCATGGCCCGCTCGGTCCGCTCGGCCAGCTGACGCGCGATGGCCTTCTGCACCGCATCGGCCAGATCGGCCTTGTCCTGCTCGCTCGTACAGGTCTGGGCCAGCCGCGAGGCCGCCGTCTTCAGGCCCGAGAAGGAGAAGTCGCAGTCCTTGCGTCCCAGCAGGGCGCGCGGCAGGTCAAAGCGCGACCCGTCGCCGGACGCCGCCAGCTTCTCCAGCGCCGGCCCGCCGGGGTAGCCCAGCCCCATGGCCTTGGCGATCTTGTCGAAGGCCTCGCCCGCCGCGTCGTCGATGGTGGTGCCCAGCCGGCTCATGTCGCCGATGCCGCGCACCTCCAGCAACTGACAATGCCCGCCCGAGACCAGCAGCAGCAGGAAGGGATAGGCGGTCTCCGCCCCCAGCCGCGCCGACACCGCATGGCCTTCCAGATGGTTGACCGCGATCAGCGGCAGGTCGCGCGCCAGAGCCACGGCCTTGCCGTAGCTCAGCCCCACCATGACCCCGCCGACCAGTCCCGGCCCGGCGGTCGCCGCCACCCCGTCCAGCGCCGCGTAGTCGATCCCGGCCTCAAGCATGGCCCGGCGCGCCACGCCATCGATCATCTCGACATGGCTGCGGGCGGCGATTTCCGGCACCACCCCGCCAAAGGCCGCGTGCTCGTCGATCTGGCTGTGAATGACGCTGGACAGGACCTCGGCCCCGGCCGCCGACAGGCGCACCACCGAGGCGGCGGTCTCGTCGCAGCTGGTCTCCAGACCCAGCACGGTCAATCCGTCCGACCGCCGTTCGGTTGCCCCCGTCGTTCCGCTGCTATAGTCCGCGCCAGTGTTCATCGGGTCGAGGTAGCGGCCCGGTTCCCCTTTCGCAACGGCTGCGCGACCTCATGACCCCGCTTCTCCGCATCGGCACCCGCCGCTCCAGGCTGGCCCTGGCCCAGTCCGGCATGATGCAGCGCGCCATCGGGCGCGCGCTGGGCGTCGCCGAGGCCGACATCGAAACCCTGGTCCCCCTGGTCGAGATCGTCACCACCGGCGACCGGATTCAGGACCGCCGCCTGCTCGAAGTCGGCGGTAAGGCCCTCTTCACCAAGGAGATCGAGGAGGCCCTGCTCGACGGCCGCGTCGACGTCGCCGTCCACTCGATGAAGGACGTCCCCGCCGAACAGCCCGAGGGCTTGGCCATCGCCGCCGTCCCCGAGCGCGAAGACGCCCGCGACGGCTTTATCAGCGAGCATTTCGCCAGCTTCGCCGACCTGCCCCACGGCGCCCGCCTGGGCACCGCCTCGCTGCGTCGACAAGCGCAAGCCCTGGCCCTGCGCCCCGACCTGCAGATCGAGATGCTGCGCGGCAATGTCGACACCCGGCTGAAGCGGCTCAAGGACGGCGACTTCGACGCCATCCTCCTGGCCTGCTCGGGCCTGAACCGTCTCGGCTTCTCCGAGGTCATCCGCGAGCGTCTGTCGCTGGACGCCTTCCTGCCCGCGCCGGGCCAGGGCGCCCTGGCCATCCAGACCCGCGAAGGCGACGCCGACGCCTACTGGACCCACGCCCTCAACCACGACCTGACCGCCCTGGCCGTCGCCGCCGAGCGCGGCGCCATGACCGCGCTGGAAGGCTCGTGCCGCACCGCCATCGGCGCCTACGCCCTGATCGAGAACGGGACCCTGCGCCTGACCACGGAAATGCTCAGCCCCGACGGCTCGGCCCGCTGGCGCCGCGTCGGGGAAATCTCGGGCGTTTCGTCCTCAACCGCCCTCGACCACGCTCGCGCCCTCGGCCTGCGTCTCGGCGGCGAGGTCCAGGCCGAGGCCGGCGACCAGAAGATCGACCTCTAGGCCATGCGGCCGATCCGCCGCATCTGGATCACCCGCGCCCAGCCCGGCGCCGCGCGCACCGCCGCCCGGCTGACGGCGCTGGGCTTCGAGCCTGTAGTCGCCCCCCTGCTAGCCATTCGCCCCCTGCCCGACGCCCTCGACGCCGCGCCTGACTTCGCCTCGGTCGCGGCCCTGGCCTTCACCAGCCCCAACGGCGTCTCCGCCTTCGCCGCCCTGACGCCGGACTTGCGCGACCTTCCGGTCTTCGCGGTCGGCGACGCCACCGCCGAGGCCGCCCGCGACGCCGGCTTCACCGACGCCCGCTCGGCCGCCGGCGACATCCACGCCCTCGCCCGCCTCATCGCCGCCAGCCCGATCCACGGCCTGATCCTCGCCCCCGGCGCCCGCGAGCCCGCCGGCGACCTGCCCGCTCTCCTGCCCGAACACGCCGTCCGACGCCTGCCGGTCTACGCCGCCGAGGAGACCGACGCCGACACGCCCGCCGATTTCGACGCCGTCCTGCTGCATTCCCCCCGCGCCGCCCGCGCCTTCGCCCGCATCGCGACACCCGAGACCGCCGCAAACCGCCTCGCCGTCTGCATTTCCGCCGCCGCTGCGGCCCCGCTGACGGCCTTCAGCTTCACCGAAATCCGCACCGCCGACGCCCCGGATGAAAACTCCGTGCTGACAGCGCTTGGCAAGTCCGCCGGACCCGTATAAAGACCCGACCTCGCGCGGCCACCGACACTCGTCAGGCCGCCGACCGGAGCCGCTTTAGCTCAGCCGGTAGAGCACATCATTCGTAATGATGGGGTCAGGTGTTCGAGTCACCTAAGCGGCACCACTCTCTTCAGACAGCCTGAATCGTTTTGACCCGACCGCCTCGGGCCAGCCTGCGTGCGCGCCGTATTGCGCCGCTGCTCTTCATCGTATCATACTACTAATTGATCCGAGAAGGGTGCGAGGCGGGGAATGACGACGTTCAAGGCGGGTGCGGCAGGCTTCAATCGACGGCGACTGCTGATGGGCGCCGCGGCCACGGCGGCCTTCGCGGGCGCAGGGCCGATGGTCCTGGCCCAGCCGACCGTCGTTCCCCTGCCGCGCACCGGCGACGAGGCCGAGCCCAAGCTCTGGTACCGCAGTCCGGCCGAGGCCTGGGTCGAGGCCCTGCCGGTCGGCAACGGCCGGCTGGGCGCCATGGTCTTCGGCGGGGTCGCCCGCGAGCGACTGCAACTGAACGAGGACAGCCTGTGGGCCGGCGGCCCCTATGATCCCTCCAGCCCCGACGCGCTCGAGGCCCTGCCCGAGGTGCGCCGCCTGATTTTCGAGGGCCGCTATCCGGAGGCGCAGGCTCTGGCCCAGGCCCGGATGATGGCCCGGCCGATCCGGCAGATGAGCTATCAGACCATCGGCGACCTGCTCCTGACCTTCGGCGTCCGATCGGGCGCGAGCGGCTATCGGCGTGAGCTGGATCTGGATCAGGCCCTGGCCACGACGGAGTACCGCCTGGACGGCGTCGGCTATCGCCGCGAAGTGTTCGCTTCACGCCCCGACGACGTCATCGTCGTGCGGCTGACCGCCGACCGCCCGGGCGCGCTGAGCTTCGACGCCGGCTTCGAGACGCCCCAGGCGGGCGACGCCGCCGTCGAGGACGGGGATCTGGTCCTGACCGGCCGCAACGGTTCCCAGTTCGACATCCCCGCCGCCCTGAGATTCGAAACCCGGGTTCGCATCCTGCCGCGCGGCGGGCGCGCGTTCGGCAAGGACGGCGCCCTGCGCGTCGAAGGCGCCGACGAGGCCCTGATCCTGATCGCCATGGCCACCAGCCACGTGGGACCCAAGGACGTCAGCGGCGATCCGCGCGCCCGGACCCTGGCCGCCCTGGCGAGGCTGGATGCGGACTTCGACCGGCTGAAGGCGCGTCATCTGGCGGACTATCAGCCCCTGTTCCGGCGCGTCGGTTTCGCCGTCGGGACCACCGAGGCCGCGCAAAGGCCGACCGACCAGCGGGTCGCCAGTTCCGCCACCCTGGACGATCCGGCCCTGGCCGCCCTCTACTTCCAGTACGGCCGCTACCTGCTGCTGTCCTGTTCGCGCCCGGGGACCCAGCCGGCCAATCTTCAGGGCCTGTGGAACGACAAGACCAGCCCGCCGTGGGGCTCGAAATACACGATCAACATCAACACCGAGATGAACTACTGGCCCGCCGAGCCCCTGGCCATGCAGGAGTGCGTCGAGCCCCTGATCGCCATGGTCAAGCAGATGGCCGAGACCGGCGCCGTCACCGCCCGCGTCAACTACGGCGCGCGCGGCTGGGTCTGCCATCACAACACCGACCTGTGGCGCGCCACCGCCCCCATCGACGGAGCCCGCTTCGGTCTGTGGCCCATGGGCGGCGCCTGGCTGTGCGAACACCTGTGGGACCACTATGACTACGGTCGCGACAAGGCCTATCTGGCCGAGGTCTATCCGGTGATGAAGGGGGCGGCCCAGTTCTTCCTCGACACCCTGGTCGAACACCCGGACGGCTCGGGTCTGGTCACCTGTCCGTCGCTGTCGCCGGAAAACCTGCACCCGTTCGGGGCCGCAGTCTGCGCCGGTCCCGCCATGGACAGCCAGATCCTGCGCGACCTGTTCGCCCATGTCGCCGAGGCCTCGCAGATCCTGCGCAAGGACGCCGCCTTCCGCCGCGAGGTGCTGGCCGCCCGCGCCCGCCTGCCCGCCGACCGCATCGGCAAGGCCGGTCAGCTTCAGGAATGGCTGGACGACTGGGACATGGCGGCGCCCGAGCCGCACCACCGCCACGTCTCGCACCTCTACGCCCTCTTCCCCAGCTGGCAGATCTCACGCCGCGACACGCCGGCTCTGGCGCGAGCGGCGCAGACTTCTCTGGAGCAGCGCGGCGACCTGTCCACCGGCTGGGCCATCGGCTGGCGCATCAACCTGTGGGCGCGCCTGGGCGACGGCGACCGAACCCACCGCGTGCTCAGGCTGCTGCTGGGCCCGGAACGGACCTACCCCAATCTGTTCGACGCCCATCCGCCCTTCCAGATCGACGGCAATTTCGGCGGAACCAACGGCATGGCCGAGATGATCGTCCAGTCGCGCCCGGGCGAGATCGAGATCCTGCCCGCCCTGCCCTCCGCCTGGCCGAAGGGCTGGCTGCGCGGCGTCCGGGCGCGCGGCGGCTTCGGCCTCGATGTCGCCTGGGCTGACGGACGACCGACCGAGGTCGTGTTACGCGGCGCGCCGGGCGACGAAACGCGCGTCCGCCACGCCGACCTTGTCCGCACCGTGAAGATCCCGCCGGGCGGCGAGACGCGCCTGGACTTCGCCTGACGCGACGACAGCGCACTTGAAGGTATAAGCATATCTTTATATGTCTGTCGGCCTCACCGTCTTGCAGGAGCCTGCCTTGGCCCGTTCGTCGTTTCTGTTCACCTCCGAGAGCGTCTCGGAAGGCCACCCCGACAAGGTCGCGGACCAGATCTCCGACTCCATCGTCGATCTGTTCCTGTCCAAGGACCCCGAGGCGCGCGTGGCGTGCGAGACCCTGACGACGACCAATCTGGTGGTTCTGGCCGGCGAGATCCGCGGCGAGGGCATCATGGACACGGAAGGCAACTGGGCGCCCGGCGTCGAGCAGGAGATCGAGGACACGGTGCGCGGCGTGGTGCGCGACATCGGCTATGAGCAGGACGGCTTCCACTGGAAGACCTTCCGCTTCAAGAACAACCTGCACCCGCAGTCGGCTCACATCGCCCAGGGCGTCGACGCCGGCGAGGACAAGGACGAGGGCGCCGGCGACCAGGGCATCATGTTCGGCTACGCCTCGAACGAGACGCCCGAGCTGATGCCGGCCACCCTGCAGTACAGCCACAACATCCTGAAGGCTCTGGCCGACGCCCGCCATTCGGGCCAGGAGCCGGGCCTGGAGCCCGACGCCAAGAGCCAGGTCACGCTCTTCTACGAAAACGGCCGCCCGGTGCGCGCCACCTCGATCGTCGTCTCGACCCAGCACAAGGACGGCCTCAGCCAGGCGCAGGTCGCCGCCATCGTCAAACCCTATGTCGAGAAGGTGCTGCCGCGGGGCTTCATCACCAACGAGACCGAGTGGCACATCAACCCGACCGGCACCTTCGTCATCGGCGGGCCTGACGGCGACGCCGGCGTGACCGGGCGCAAGATCATCGTCGACACCTACGGCGGCGCAGCCCCGCACGGCGGCGGCGCCTTCTCGGGCAAGGACCCGACCAAGGTCGACCGTTCGGCCGCCTACGCCTGCCGCTACCTGGCCAAGAACGTGGTCGCCGCCGGCCTGGCCGACCGCTGCACCATCCAGATCAGCTACGCCATCGGCGTGTCCAAGCCCCTGTCGGTCCACGTCGACCTGCACGGCACGGGCAAGATCGACGAGGCGGTGCTGGAAGCCGAGCTGCCCAGGCTGATCGGCGGCGCCTCGCCGCGCGCCATCCGCGAGCACCTGGGCCTGAACAAGCCCATCTATCGCCGCAGCGCCGCCTATGGCCACTTCGGCCGCACGCCCGACGCCGACGGCGGCTTCAGCTGGGAAAAGACCGATCTGGTCGACAAGCTGAAGGCCCTCGTCTGAGCCCCGCAGCCGCCTGAATGAGAAAGGGCGTCGCGGCTTCGGTCGCGGCGCCCTTTTCGCATCCGGCGCCCGCAACACAATCATGCCCTTGCATCAGGCGGCGTCTGGTCCTTTAAGCGCGCCAGACACGCCTCCCCGCGTTTTCCCGAAAGGAAGTTTCGACCGATGACCTCGCCCGCCCCCAAGAAAGTCGTCCTCGCCTATTCGGGCGGGCTGGACACGTCGATCATCCTGAAGTGGCTGCAGGAAGAATACGGCGCGGAGGTCATCACCTTCACCGCCGACCTGGGCCAGGGTGAAGAGCTGGCCCCCGCCAAGGAAAAGGCGCTGAAGCTGGGCATCAAGCCCGAGAACATCTTCATCGACGACCTGCGTGAAGAGTTCGTGCGCGACTTCGTCTTCCCCATGTTCCGCGCCAACGCCCTCTATGAAGGCCAGTACCTGCTCGGCACCTCGATCGCGCGTCCGCTGATCGCCAAGCGCCAGATCGAGATCGCCCGCCAGCTGGGCGCCGACGCCGTCTGTCACGGCGCCACCGGCAAGGGCAACGACCAGGTCCGCTTCGAGCTGGGCTACTACGCCCTCAACCCCGACATCCACGTCATCGCCCCCTGGCGCGAGTGGGAGTTCCGTTCGCGCGAGGCCCTGCTGGACTTCGCCGAGAAGCACCAGATCCCGATCTCCAAGGACAAGCGCGGCGAGGCTCCCTTCTCCGTCGACGCCAACCTTCTGCACTCCTCGTCCGAGGGCAAGGTGCTGGAAGACCCGGCCGTCGAGGCCCCCGAGTTCGTGCACCAGCGCACCATCTCGCCGGAAGCCGCCCCTGACGCGGCCACGGTCATCGAGATCGGTTTCGAGAAGGGCGACGCCGTCTCGATCAACGGCGAGGCCATGAGCCCGGCGACCCTGCTGACCGCCCTGAACCAGTACGGCCACGACAACGGCATCGGCCGTCTGGACCTGGTCGAGAACCGCTTCGTCGGCATGAAGTCGCGCGGCGTCTATGAAACCCCGGGCGGCACCATTCTGCTGGCCGCCCACCGCGGCATCGAGTCCATCACCCTGGACCGCGGCGCCATGCACCTGAAGGACGAACTGGCGGTCAAATACGCCCACCTCGTCTACAACGGCTTCTGGTTCTCGCCCGAGCGCGAGATGCTGCAGGCCGCCGTCGACAAGAGCCAGGAGAAGGTCTCGGGCACGGTCAAGGTCAAGCTCTACAAGGGCAACGCCACGGTCATCGGCCGCGAAAGCCCCTACAGCCTCTACGATCAGGACCTGGTGACCTTCGAGGAAGGCGTCCAGGCCTATGACCACAAGGACGCCGCCGGCTTCATCAAGCTGAACGCCCTGCGCCTGCGCGTCCTGGCCAAGCGCGACGCCCGCACCCAGGGCTAAGCCCTAACGACTAGGGCCGGGCGATCCTCAGGATCGCCCGGCTGCGGTCGTCCGTGACCCAGATCGAGCCGTCGGCGGCGACCGCCATGACCACCGGTGAGCCGCGCGGCTGACGCCCCGCCACCCGGTCCCAGCCCGGCGTCAGCACCCTGCCCTTCACGCTCGGCGCCCCGGCCGGATAGGCCAGCGATCCACGCGGATAGATGGCGTAACGCCCGCCCACATCGGTCAGCGGCACGCCTTGCGCATCCGTCTCCACCGCCGTGATCCGTCCCGCCGTGCGCCGATAGCCGTGCCAGGTCATCAGCAGCCGCCCGCGC
Organism: Brevundimonas sp. NPDC007368; assembly: GCF_042869015.1. Classification (NCBI taxonomy): domain Bacteria; kingdom Pseudomonadati; phylum Pseudomonadota; class Alphaproteobacteria; order Caulobacterales; family Caulobacteraceae; genus Brevundimonas; species Brevundimonas sp. NPDC007368. The sequence goes on from NZ_JBIAFA010000006.1 coordinate 161,948, forward strand.
AGTTCCGGGAACATCGCCCCCTCGTAATAGATCATGTCCAGCGGCGCCGCGTGCGGCGGCAGCAGGGCGACGGGCCGATCCCGCTCGCCACAGCGCGCCTGACGCGCCGGCCAGCCCGGCAAGGGCGTCTGCAGATCGACGCAATAGGGCCAGCCGTAATGCCCGCCCTGACGCAGCACATTGACCTCGTCGAATGGATGCTCGGGCGTGGCCAGATCGACCGAGTTTTCGGCCTGCAGCACCGTCCCCGACGGATGCCGCACCAGGGCGATGGAGTTCCTCAGCCCACTGGCGAAGACCCTGCTCTCCTCGGCCCAGCGCCCCTCCCCCTCATGGGCGCCCAGATAGGCGTGGCGTCGCACCTGAGCGGTGACGGCCTCCTCGACGCAGGCCCCGCGTGCATCCGCCTTGGACTTGCCCGCCGCGTCCAGACAGCGGTCGCTGGGCGCCCCGACATTGACCAGCAGGTCGCCGTTCCCGTCGAAGACGAAGCTCGACAGCGGGTGGCGGTTGTCGTGCAGCCGGTTGTCCGGCAGGTCGCCGATCACGGTCCGCACGCTGGCCGCCGGGTCCGCCGCCTCGGGGTCCAGGGTCAGGATGCGGTTCATCTCGGACACATAGATGCGTCCGTCCGGCCCGCGCGCCACGGTGTGCGGCATCGACAGGCCCCGCGCCAGACGCCGCCATTGCGCCGCGCCGTCCGCGTTGAACGACAGCCGCCACACCGCCCCCCTGCCGGCCTCCCAGCCGCCCAGGTCGGTGACCAGCCAGTCGCCGTCGGCCAGTTGCATCAGGCCGCGCGGCATCCTCGGCCCCTCGTGTCCCGCGCCCTGCCAGACCAGACCCAGGCACAGGCCGGGCGCCGTCCGCACCGTGGTCGCGGGCCGCCCGGCGCAGTCGCCGGACGTCGCATAGGCCCGCGCCGGGCTGCCTGTCTGGGCGTCCGCCGGCGCCCCGCCGGACAACAGACCCGCCGCAACGGTCAGGCCGAGCAGAAAAAAAGATCGTTTCATGCCCCCATGCTGACGCTTGCTCTCGGCGTCTGACAAGGCCAACTTCGCCTTCAACCGAACCCTCGGTCTTGTCTTGCGGCGAGTATCGCACTCCCGCCCTGCCGGAGCCTTCCTTACATGTCCCTGCGTCTGACCCTCGCCGCCGCCGCGGCGACGCTCGCCTTCGCCGCGCCCGCCTTCGCCCAGGACGCCGCCCCGGCCGCCCCCGCCGAGGCCGCCGCCCCCGCCAAGCCCAAGTCCCCCGCCGAGCTCGAGATGGAGGCCAAGGCCGAGGCCTTCCAGGCCCGCATGGAAAGCCTGCAGACCGAACTGAGCGCCGTGGTCGACGGCCCCGACGGCGGCGACGAAGCCAAGCGCATGGCCGCCGCCGACACCATCCTGGCCAGCTACCAGCCCGATTTCGACGCCTTCGCCTCGGCCTTCGAGACCTTCCTCGACGGTCAACTGGCGGCGTCCACAGACGAAGCCGAACGCCAGCAGCTGACCGACGCCCGCGGCAAGGTCGGCACGGCCATTCGCGGCATCGCCCCGCAGATCCGCGTCGCGGTCCAGCAGGCGATCACGGCGGCCGCCGCCGCTCCGGCCGCCACGGTCGTCGCGACGCCCAACTGAGGTCAGAACGGGGGGCGGTCCGGCTTCAGGTCGAGGCCGCCCCTGCCTTACCGCGATTTCACTTGAGGCCGGGCGGCGTTCGGCGGACCTTGCGGCGTCCGCTCAAGGAGCCCCGTGATGATCCGCGCCCTGTCGCTCGCCGCCGCCCTCGCCCTGCTGCCCGTCTCCGCCGCCGTGGCGCAGGAGGCCAAGACCTCCGCCGAGGTTCAGCTGGAATCCGCCGCCGCCGACTTCGAGAAGAAGATGGAGGAGTTCGGCGAACGCGCCGAAGCCATCGAGGCGGACGCATCTCTGGGCGATACGGCCAAGGGCCTGCGCATCGCCGCCCTGTGGTCCGAGTACCAGCCCCACGTGACCGCCTTCACCGGCGTCGCCGCGCAACAGGCGAACCTGATCGCCCAGCAGGCCCTCGCCGATGTGGACATCGAAGCCGTCGTGGCCGAGGCCATGGCCGGCGTCGCCCCCCTGGTTCAGGGCCTGGCGGTCAACAGCGCCTGGGCCCAGCCCGACCCCGACCAGATGGTGACCTACGGCCTCATGGCCGACTACGCCGTCGGCCAGTCGCTGGACGCCATCGAAGAGGTCCACGAGGCCTTCGACGCCCCGCTCGCGCCTCCGGCTCCGCCCGCGCCGCCCGCCGAGGCCTGATCCCGTCCGACAAGGCTTGACCTGACCCGTCCCCCGCCGGAAAGGGGACGCCATGGCCGCGCTTCCTGTCGATCCGCATCTCTACGCCGCCTTCCTGGGCGTCATGGCCGTCATGGCCATCACCCCGGGCCCGGCCAACCTGTTCGCCGTGGCGACGGGCATGGAGAAGGGCCGCGCCTCGGCCCTGATCGGCGTGGTCGGCATGAACGCCGCCACCCTGGTCTGGTTCGCCGCCGCCGCCCTGGGCCTCGGCGCCCTGGTCGCCGCCTTCCCCCAGGTCTTTCGCATTATCGCCGTCCTCGGCGCCCTCTATGTCGCCTGGCTGGGGATCAAGGCCCTGCGCGGCGCCTTCGCCACCGCCGCTGAACCGGATCATGTCGAGGTCAGGCGGGGGCGCAGCGCCCTGATCGACGGCTTCACCGTCCAAATCGCCAATCCCAAGGCCATCCTCTTCTTCACCGCCGTCCTGCCGCCCTTTCTCGACGTGCACCGCCCGGTCGCGCCCCAGCTGGCCCTGTTCGCCCTGGCCACCATCGGCATGGACGTCCTGTCGATGAGCGCCTACGGCCTCGGCGGCGCCGCCCTGGCCAACCGGATGAACCAGCCCCGCTTCAAGCGCGGCTTCGGCATCTTCGTCGGCGCCCTGCTGATCCTTGCGGCGATACTGATCGTCACCAGATTGCACGGATAGGCGTCTGTGTCGCAGCCTCAGGAACTTGGCTGTTCACCTGTCGTTCAGCACCAAGGACGTTCAGTGAACGCTCAAGGAGAACCTCCCATGAGAAATCTTCGTAAGACGTCGGTTCTGGTCGCCCTCGCCGGGGCTCTGGCCCTGGGCGCCTGCGCCACCGCCACCCCCTATCAGCCGGCCGGCCTCAACGGCCAGCGCGGCGGCTACGCCGAGCAGCGTCTGGAAGCCAATCGCTACGCCGTCAGCTTCTCGGGCAACTCGGTCACCTCGCGCGATCAGGTCGAGATGTCCCTGCTGCTGCGCTCGGCCGAGCTGACGGTCGAGAACGGCTACGACTGGTTCGCCACCGTCACCCGCGCCACCGACCGCGACACCCGCTTCTACACGACGCCCGATCCCTTCTACTACGACCGCTACGGCCCCTACTGGGGTCCGTCGTGGCGCTTCTACCAGCGCGGCTACTGGAGCACCTGGGATCCCTACTGGGGTCGCGACCGCGACATCCGTCAGGTCGATCGCTATGAGGCCACGGCCGAGATCGTCATGGGTCGCGGACCCAAGCCCGCCGGCGACGTCAACGCCTTCGACGCGCGCGAGGTCATCAACAACCTCGGGCCGCGCGTGACGCGGCCGGCTCCCAGGTAAGACGCAAGGGCGCTATCGCTCGCCGCGCGGCGGCTCGCTGCTTAAGCGAAGACTTCCGCGCTAAAAAACGCCCGCCTCATCGCTGAGGCGGGCGTTTCTGTCTGTGATCACGGCCTCAAGTAGCCCGAAGGGCGGTAGGCCCCAAAAAAAAATCAGCCGACCCGAGGCGTCTTGAGCCGGCGCTTGTTGGCGTGGGTGGCCGGCGCCGAGCCCAGGTCCTCCGGCACCTCGCCCTTGAAGTAGAAGCGCTGCCAGGCCTCCTTGGCCGCGTCCGGGTCGCCCGAGGCCAGGCGGGTGTTGAAGTCGGTGCGGGCCCGGTTCCAGGCGTCGAACTGGCCCCTCATGCCGGGGTTGGAGTCCAGCGAGCGGATCACCGGCTCGAAGGCCTCCACCTTGCGATGCTCGATCGGCAGGATGAAGCAGAAGGGCTCGCCCTTCTCGAACCGCACCTTGCCCGGCCGGGTGAAGATCCAGTTCATGGTGAAGGGGAAGGGCAGCCAGTCGGTCTCGATCAGGCCCGTCAGCGGCTGGATGCCGTCCTTGACGTGGTTGGGCGAGCCTTGCGCCAGCATGCCCCAGCCCGGCGGGGTCCTGAACAGATACTGCGGGTGCATGGTCAGCACCCCGCGCGAGAAGTGCGAGGTGACGAAGTGGTCCATCTCCGGCTGGTGCCGGTCGGGCGTGATCTTGATGTCGGACTGGGCCGGCCCGCCGTTCCACTCGGCGGTGAAGCCGAAGGGACAGAGGATCTCCCACCCCGTGGTGTTGGCCATGTTCAGCGGCAGACAGCGATAGGGGTGCCGGCTGGCGAAGGCGTCCATCCAGTTGCGCGACTGGCGGCCCGGCACCAGGTCGCACGGCCGGGCGGTCATCGGATAGCATTCCAGTTCCAAGACGCGGGCTCCCAAACAGGTCGAACAGGGGGTAACGATATCGTCTTCTCCCCTATCGCCCCCCCCGCCCGTCCGACAAGGCCGAGATGACCGACACCGCCCCTGAACTGACTGTTCCGTCCTATGACCGCGCCCGCCTGCTGGCCTGGATGGCCGACAACGCGATCACGCAGACCACCCACGACCACCCCGCCGTCTTCCCGGTGGAGGAAGGTCTGGAGCTCAAGGCCGACCTGCCCGGCCTCCACACCAAGAACCTCTTCCTCAAGGACAAGAAGGGCCGGCTGTGGCTGATCTCGGCGGCCCAGGACACGGTCATCGACCTGAAGCGCGCCCATCGGACCCTCGGCTCCGACCGCCTGTCCTTCGGCAACGAGGTGCTGATGTGGGAGACCCTCGGCGTGCGCCCCGGCTCGGTCACGGCGCTCGGCCTGATCAACGACGTCAATCGCCGCGTCACCTTCGTCCTGGACCAGCGCCTGTGGGAGGCCGACATCGTCAACTTCCACCCCCTGACCAATACAGCGACCACCGCCCTGTCTCAGGCCGACTTCCGCCGCCTCCTGAGCCTGCTGGACCGCGCGCCCCTGGTGGTGGATTTCGACGCCCTGGACTGAGTCGCTAGACGTCCATGCGCGCGGCCAGAGACCGGGCCTGCAGGGACTGGATGGCGCGCTTGATCGCGTCGAACACGGGGCCGGCGTCCTGCTCCATCTCGGCGTAGGCCCGCTCGAACGCGCCATCCAGACTATCGAGCAGGGCCAGCTGATCGCGCCCTCGTTCCGTGATCGCGATCAGGTTCACCCTCTGGTCGGCGGGATCGGGCTGGCGGCTGACCAGCCCCAGGGTCACCAGCTTGGGGATCTTCTGCTGCAGCAGCTGGTGCGAACGGTCCAGCGCCCGCCCCAGATCGGCGACCGAGACCGGACCCAGCATGGCGATGGCGCTCAACAGCGACGACGACTTGACCGGAATGACCAGGCCGGCGCGCTTGAACACCTCGGCCGACTGCTGCTCGATCAATTCGCTCAACTGCTCGCTGAGGCGGCCCAGATAGGTCCGGTTCAACTCGATCATTCGCCTGACGTCTCCTCAATCCAGGCGACGATAGGCGGCCGTTTCGCCGGACTTCCACACCCGTTCCAACCCGACCACGGCGCCGTTCGTCCGCACCAGACGAAAGCGGTAGTCATCCGTGCCCTGAACCGCAAACAGATCCTTGCCGATCGGGTCCAGCGCCAGAACAAAGCGCTCGCGCCAATGATAGGCCAGGCCGCCGGACGTGCGCACCAGGGCCCGCCCCTCATAGGTCCCCGCCGCCTCATCCAGATCGCGGGGGCTGGGCCTCTGGCCCGTCATCGCCCATTCGACCGGAACCAGCGCCCATTTGGCGTCCGCATCCTCGGCCTCCGCCCGGCTCTGCAGCAGGAATTTCTGCGCCGCCAGCAGGGCGTCCGAGGCCGGGACGATCAGGTCGGGGGTCACCCCGACCCCCTCGAAATCCTGACCCTTGATCGGATCGCGGATCTGGCCGAAGGGCACCTGCAGCATGAAGCGGTCGTCGATCGGCGCCCGGGTGACGGGATGGGCGCCGCCGGCGGTCTGCTCGCCGATCACGGTCGCCCGGCCGAGGCGCTGCAGCGAGAACGCCATCCATTCCGCCGAGGAAAAGGAGGTCGAACCGGTCAGGACCACGACCGGCATGTCCGCAAACCTCGGGCCCGACACGGCGGCCAGGTTCCACTGGCTGCGCGCCACCTGAACCCCTTTTTCGTTGTAGTTGTAGTCGAAGAACAGCTGATCCTTGCCCGCCGGATAGAGGTAGCTCATCAGGAACTGGGCCATCTCCAGAACCCCGCCGTTGTTGTAGCGCAGGTCGAAGATCAGCCCCTTGGCCCCTTCGGCGAAGCGCATGGCCCCCACCGCCGCCTCCTGGCCGTATTGCGGGTCGGCGAAGAAGTCGAAGCGGATATAGGCCAGGTCCCCGTCCAGCCTTCGGGCTTCACGGAAACCGAAATTGGCCGCGCGCTCGATGTCGCGTCGCGCCTGGGTGCTGCTCTCCCCGCCCGCCTTGGCCTGACGGTCGGCGGCGACCTCGTCGGGATCAAAGGACACGCTGAAGTGCAGGTCCTCGCTGGCCTTGACCAGACCCTGCGACAGGCTCTCGGCGAACGGCCTGGCCTCGATCGGCCCGGCCTGAACCCGCCGGTCCAGTTCGGCCGAGATGGCGGGGATGCGGTCGGGAAAAACGTAGTTCTGCTTCAGCGCCGTCTCCAGGCGCGCCACCACCTCTCTTTGCGCCCCCTGATCCAGGGTCTGCGCCCGGACGGACGCGGGGGTCAGCATCACCAACGCCACCAAGGAGAAAAAAGCGCGTGACGTCATCATCGATTCAATCCTGAAATATATTGCGCAATATGTTGTATAAATCCCGATTGTCAAATCGACGCTCCCTCTCGGCGTCTTCCGGCTTCCGCTTGCGGAACGCCGCGTTTCCCGGAATCGCCCTGTCTCCCCGGCGTCGCCCCGCCTAGTATCGTCGTTATTTCGCCCTGCGCTCGCGCGGCGCGAGCGATGTTCGTGGCCTCAGACCCTCAAAGGGAGACGGTGCATGCGACTGTTGTCGAAAGCCCTCGCCGTGGGCGGCGTCGGTCTGGCCCTGACCGGATCGACCGCCCTGTCGCCTCTGCCCGCCTCGAGGCCGGGGACGCTCAACGCGATCTGCGGTCCGGCGGCGGGCGGCGCCCTGGCCGGCGCCCTGCTGATCGGCTCGGCGGTCGCCGCCCCGCGGGTCAGGCCCAGACCCGTCAGGCCCAGACGAATTGGACTCTGTTTTTCAACGCCGGACCGGCGCCCCTTGCGGCCAGACGCCTCAGGCCTCTCACTTGGCGCTTGATGAGGAGGCATCCCGACGCCATCTGATCCGTTACGATTCTTCGACCCTGATGCGGACCCGATCATGACCTTCGCCGATCCCAAGCTTTCCGACGACCTGATCAAGGACGGCACCGACGCCAGCTTCATGGCCGACGTGGTCGAGGCCTCGAAACATCAGCCGGTCATCGTCGACTTCTGGGCCACCTGGTGCGGTCCGTGCCGCACCCTCGGCCCCGCTCTGGAGAAGGCCGTGCGCGGCGCCGCCGGCGCGGTGAAGATGGTCAAGATCGATGTGGATGCGAACCCGGCCTATGCGGGCCAGCTGCGGGTCCAGTCGATCCCGACCGTCTACGCCTTCGTCAACGGCCAGCCGGTCGACGGCTTCCAGGGCGCCATTCCCGAAAGCCAGATCAAGGCCTTCATCGACAAGCTGACCGGCGGCGCCGGGGTCAACACCGACGTCGAACAACTGTTGTCGCTGGGCGAGGAATCCCTGTCGCTGAACGACCTCGGCGGCGCGGCCCAGGCCTTCGCCCACGTCCTGACCATGGAGCCGGACAACCAGAAGGCCATCGCCGGCATGGCCCGGGTCTATCTGGCCGAGGGCGACGCCGAACAGGCGCGCCAGACCATCGCCATGGCCCCCGCCGATTCCGCCGACCCCATGGTGCAGAGCGTGCGCGCCCAGCTGGCCCTGGCCGCCTCGGCCCCGACCGGCGCCAACGCCGACCTGGAGGCCAGGATCGCCGCCGATCCCAACGATCATCAGGCCCGCTACGACCTGGCCCTGGCCCTGGCTTCGACGGGCGACCTGAACGGCGCCGTCGATCAGCTGCTGGCCATCGTCAAGGCCGACCGTGAGTGGAACGATCAGGCGGCGCGCAAGCAGCTGCTGACTGTCTTCGAGGCGGCGGGCGCGACCAGCGAGGTCGCCCGCGACGGCCGCCGCCGCCTGTCGTCGATCCTGTTCGCCTGATCGGAGACCGGCGATGGCCCAGGGCTATATCAAGGCGATCGAGCTGCCCCAGGTGATCCCGGTCTTCCCCCTGCCGGGGTCGATCCTGCTGTCGCGCGGCCAGTTGCCGCTGAACGTGTTCGAGCCGCGCTATCTGAACATGGTCGACGACGCCATGGCCGGGGACCGGGTCATCGGCCTGATCCAGCCCATAGGCGGTCTGGGCGTCCAGCCGCCGCTGGCCCGCGTCGGCTGCGCCGGGCGCATCACCAGCTTCAACGAGACCTCGGACGGCCGCTATCTGATCACCCTGACCGGGATTTGCCGCTTCAACGTGGCCGGAGAGTTGCAGGTCAAGACGCCCTATCGTCAGGTCCGCGCCGACTTCGCGCCGTTCGAAGCCGATCTGCGCGCGCCCGATCCCGCCGCTGATTTCGACCGTCACGGCTTCCTCGACGCCCTGCGCCCCTATCTGGAGCACCGGGGCCTGAACGTGGACTGGGAGACCGCCGAGGCCGCGCCGCAGGAGGCCCTGATCAACAGCCTGGCCATGGCCCTGCCCTTCGAGGCCCCCGAAAAGCAGGCCCTGCTGGAAGCCGAGACCCTTGACGCCCGCGCCGAGGCCCTGACCGCCCTCCTGCGCATCGAGGCCGCCGCCAACGATGACGACGACGGCCCGGCGATGCAGTGAAGTCGCGCACGCGGTTGGCGCCGGACACATCAGAACGCTAAGAGGCAACAGCCGCGCGGCGGAAATTTGGGCGCAAAACGCCCTCAAGCAGTGAGCGCCCGCGGCGCGAACGATAGGGCCCTAAAATTATGAGCGACGCCTTCAACACCCCCGTCTCGGTCGATCCCCGCCTGCTGGAGGTCCTGGTCTGCCCGGTCACGCGCGGCCGCCTGACCTATGACCGCGAGCGCAACGAACTGATCTCGGCCGGCGCCAAGCTGGCCTTCCCCATCCGCGACGGCGTGCCGATCATGCTGGCCGAGGACGCCCGCTCGCTGGACTGACCCTTACGCCGCCCTTAGGCGGCGCCCCGCTTTCCTCATCGCGCCCTTACGCCGCCCGGGTGTCTTCTTCGCCTCATGAAGGAGACCCCCATGAGCCGCCGCGCCCTGCTGAACCAGTCCCTGAAGCCTGCCGCTCCGCCCACGGTCTGGCGCATGACCCAGACCGTTCTGGCCCTCTATCTCGGCTGCACGCCCCGCAACCAGGGCCGCCCGCGATGATGAGCGGCTATCCCGACGCGCGGCCCGCTTCGCCCCACCGTCATCGCGCCTATGGCGTCGTCGCCCGCGACGGCGGCTGGTGCGTCACCCTGGACGACTGCGCCACCCGCCCCTTCAAGGACCGCGAAGCCGCCCTGCGCATCGCCCGCCAGCTGCAGCGCCAGGCCGACCGCCTGCACCACATCGAGCCACGCCCATGACCGCGCCTGTCCTGTTCGAGATCCGTCGCCTGGGCCGGGTCTGGCGCCTGGCCTCCTCAGACGGCCTCTTCTTCGGCCTGTTCCAGACCCGCGCCTCGGCCCTGCGCTGCGCGGTGGAAGAGGCCGACCGCCGCGACGACGCCGACGTCCTTCTGCACACCCACGACTAGGTGATCCTTCCTCCCCACTCGTGGGGAGGGGGACCGCGTAGCGGTGGAGGGGCCGGCGGCGCCAAGCTCGACCGAGCCCCTCCGTCTCGTCGGCTGCGCCGCCGATCCCACCTCCCCATTGCATGGGGAGGAGAGCCCTCAAGCAGCGAGCGCCCGCGGCGCGAGCGATAGGGCCTCTTCGCTTTAGAGGCTCTCGCCGCGCAGGAGGCGGGGCAGATCCCCCGTCGCGCCCCCGGCCTCGTGCATGAAGGCGCGGCGCAGGGGGGCGATGCGGTTCACCGCCGCCATGCCCAGGTCGCGGGCCAGCCGCACCGGCGCAATGTCGTTGGAGAAGAGCCGCACGAAACCGTCGAAGCCCGCCGCCAGGGCCGCATTGTCAAACCGACGCCAGCGGGCGTAGCGCTCCAGCACCAGCTCCGAGCCGATGTCCTCGCCGATGCGCACGGCGTCGGTCAGCACCTCGGCCAGGGCGGCGGCGTCCTTCAGGCCCATGTTCAGCCCTTGCCCCGCCACCGGGTGCACCCCGTGGGCGGCGTCGCCGAGGATGGCGATGCGCGGCGCGGTCAGCTTCTCGGCCAGTTGCAGCGACAGCGGATAGACGAAACGCGGCCCGACCACCTCGACCCCGTCCAGGAACTCGCCGAAGCGACGCATCAGGTGGGCGTGAAAAGCCTCGTCCGAGGCCGCCTTCAGGGCCTCGGCCCGGCGCGTGCTCTCGGTCCAGACCAGACTGGCGCGCTGCTCGGTCAGGGGCAGGATGGCGAAGGGGCCGTCCGGCAGGAAATACTCATGGGCGACATTGCCATGATCGCGGCCCAGCTTGACCGTCGCCACCACGCCGCTCTGGCCGTAGCCCCAGCCGAAGGTGTCGATGCCTGCCGCCTGGCGCACGGTCGAGCCGCGCCCCTCGGCGCCGACGACCAGAGGCGCCTTGAGGCTCGATCCGTCCTTCAGCCGCACCGTGGCCAGCCCTGGCCCGACCTCGACCCCGGCCACGGCGGCGGGGGCCCGGACCTCGATCCCGGCGGCGGTCACCGCCTCGGCCAGAGCCGTGCGGATGCGGCGGTTCTCCAGCATGTAGCCCAGGGGCTCGCCGCCGTTGCGGTCGCCGATCTCATCGGCGTCAAAGCGGATATAGGCTGGCGACGGCGGACGGCTGGCGGCGCCCGGGCGCTTGCCGTCCGTCACCAGAATCCGATCCATGCGGCAGGCGTGGGGCCGCAGGCTTTCGCCCAGACCGAGCGCGTCCAGCATCCGGAAGGTCGAATATGCGATGGCGGTCGAGCGCCCGTCGAAGGTCGGCGCCAGCTGGGCGTCGAACGGCTGGGGATCGACCAGCACCGGCTTCAGTCCGCCCTGCGCCGCCGCCAGGGCGAACGTCGCCCCCGCCAGTCCCGCGCCCGCGATGATGATGTCGTAGTCCGTTTGAGCCATGCCGCCTGTGTCGCGCCGATGGCCGTCCGCGTCCAGAGGCGACGAGCGGGGCCAGACGTCGCGGCGACCGGATCGTCGCCTGGTAAACAGCCCCTTAACCCTGTCGCGCGACAAGGGAGACCTAGTCTTCTGAGGTTCGCCTTCATGTCCGTCGCCCTCGCGCTCGGCCAACGCGCCTGGTCCACCGCCCGCATCGTCTGGGGCGCGCCCTTCGCCGTGCGGTTCCGCGGCGTGCTGCAAGCCCTGCTGGCCAGCCTGCTGCTGGTGGCCATGATCTCTTGGAACCCGGCCGACCCCAGCCTCAACGCCGCCTCGACGCAAGGCGCGACCAACTGGCTGGGCGGAACCGGCGCGACCTTCGCCGACCTGATGATGCAGTCCCTGGGGCTGGCCGCCTGGCCCGCCGTCCTGCTGCTGATCGCCTTCGGGCTGGCGGTGGCCATCGGCGACGCCCTTCAACACCGGCTGCAGCCCACGGCCTTCAAGGTCTTCTGCGCCATCGCCGGGGTCCTGCTGCTGTCCGCCGCCCTCTCGGCCCTGGCCGCGCCCGCTAAATGGCCGCTGGCCGCCGGCCTGGGCGGTCTGTGGGGCGACGGCGTGACCGGCCTGTCGGCGCAAGGGCTGGCCGCCCTGCACATCCCGGCCGGGCGCTGGATCGCCGGGGGCCTGTTCCTGATGCTGGGTCTGTGGAGCCTGGGCTACGCCGTGGGCCTACGCCTGCGCGACTTCACTGACACGGCCGGCTGGGCCGCCGAACAGCACGCCGCCCATCGCGCAGACCGCCCCGCCAAGGTCAAGACGCCGTCCAGGGCCGGGCTCAAGGGTGACGCCCGGATCGTGGCTGAAGCCGCCGCTCCGGCCCGCAAGCCGCGCCACCGCCTGCCTGAAGCCGAGCCCGATTTCGAACCAGAAGCCATGCCCGCCGCCGGGCCCGCCGTCGACGACAACCCCTATGCGGCCGATCCCTACGCCGACGACGAGGCCGCCGCCTACGCCCCGCCGTGGGAAGACGCCGCCCCCGCCGCGCCGATCGCCCCGCCCTCGGCCCGCGCGCCGAAAACGGTCGAGCCCCGCGTGGCGGCGGTCAAGGCGCCCAAGCCGCGCGACACCGCCGACCAGCAAACCTTCGACTTTGAGCCCGGCGAGGGCTTCGACCTGCCCTCGCTCGGCATCCTCACCAAGCCCGGCCAGCGCGGCGGCGCCGTGGACGAGGAGTCGCTGAAGCAGAACGCCAAGATGCTGGAAGGCGTGCTGCAGGAGTTCGGCGTGCGCGGCGTGATCGACCAGATCCGCCCCGGCCCCGTCGTCACCCTCTATGAACTGGTGCCCGCCCCCGGCGTGAAGCACGGTCGCGTCGTGGCCCTGGCCGACGACATCGCCCGCTCCATGTCCGCCCGCGCCTGCCGCATCTCGGTCGTGCAGGGCCGCAACGCCATCGGCATCGAACTACCCAACGCCAAGCGCGAGACCGTCTTCCTGCGCGACCTGCTGGCGTCCGGTGAATACGACAAGAAGAGCCACCTCCTGCCGCTGGCGCTCGGCGAAACCATCGGCGGCGAGCCTTACGTGGCCGACCTGGCGCGCATGCCCCACCTGCTGATCGCCGGCACCACCGGCTCGGGCAAGTCGGTCGGGGTCAACGCCATGATCCTGTCGATCCTCTATCGCCACACGCCGGCCGAGTGCCGCTTCATCATGATCGACCCCAAGATGCTGGAGCTGTCGGTCTATGACGGCATCCCGCACCTTCTCGCGCCGGTCGTGACCGATCCCAAGAAGGCGGTCGTGGCCCTGAAGTGGACCGTGCGCGAGATGGAGGACCGCTATCGCCGGATGTCCAAGCTCGGCGTCCGCAACGTCGCCAGCTACAACGAGCGCGCCCGCGAAGCCCAGGAAAAGGGCGAACATTTCGAACGCACCGTCCAGACCGGCTTCGACGAGCAGGGCCGCCCGGTCTACGAGAGCGAGAAGATCCGCCCCGAGCCCATGCCCTATCTGGTCGTGGTCATGGACGAGATGGCCGACCTGATGCTGGTCGCCGGCAAGGACGTGGAAGGCGCCGTCCAGCGCCTGGCCCAGATGGCCCGCGCCGCCGGCATCCACCTGATCATGGCCACGCAGCGCCCGTCGGTGGACGTCATCACCGGCACCATCAAGGCCAACTTCCCAACCCGCATCTCCTTCCAGGTCACCTCCAAGATCGACAGCCGCACCATCCTGGGCGAACAGGGCGGCGAGCAGCTGCTGGGTCAGGGCGACATGCTCTACATGGCCGGCGGCGGCCGCATCACCCGCCTGCACGGCCCCTTCGTCGGCGACAACGAGGTCGAGGAGGTGTGCAAGCATCTGCGCCTCCAGGCCGAGCCCGACTACCTCGACCTGATCACCGACGAGCCGGACGGCGACGGCGACGGCGCCATGGGCGGCGACGGCGACGGCATGTCGGGCGACGACCTCTACGACCGCGCCGTGGCCGTGGTCACTCGCGATCGCAAGGCCTCGACCTCCTACATCCAGCGCCGCCTGCAGATCGGCTACAACCGCGCCGCCACCCTGATCGAGCGCATGGAGCAGGAAGGCGTCGTCAGCCCCGCCAACCACGCCGGCAAGCGCGACATCCTGGCCGGGCCTCCTCCGATGTAGTCTCGGCTGCGCCGAGGGCGGCGGCTTCGTCGCCGGGCGCTATCGCTCGGCTCGCGGAGCCTCGCTGCTTCAGCGCCGAAAGCCGGTCACAAAACGGAACCGCGCGCCCTCTGCACCCGTTGGAACCCCTCACGTCCTCAAGCAGCGAGCCGCCGCGCGGCGAGCGTTAGGACCCTAAAAACAATGAACACCGCTTCATCGGGCCGCCGAAATATGGTCAGGCTGGCGTCATGGGGTCGCCGTCTGCCTGCGGCTTGATGACCATCCGATCACCATCCCGAACGGGAGAAGACAAGACATGACCCTTTCACGCCGCGCCTTCGGCTTCAGCGCCGCCGCCTTGGCGATCATCGCCGCCGCGCCCGCCTCGGCCCAGTCCAACCTGTCGGCCGAAGATCAGGCCACCCTGCGTCAGGCCCAGGCCTATCTGACCGCCCTGACGGCGGCGCAGGGCAACTTCGTCGAGACCGGCCCCGGCGGCCAGCAGCGCTCCGGCAAGTTCTGGCTGCAGCGTCCCGGCAAGATGCGTTTCGAATACAGCGAGCCGGCGGGCCTGCTGGTCGTGGCCGACGGCAACAACGTCAAGCGCTACGACCCGCGCCTCAACGTCTTCCGCCAGGTGCCGCTGCGGGCCACCCCGCTGTCGACCTTCCTGGCGCGCGAAGTCCGGCTGGATCAGGGCGTGCGCGTCGACCGCGTCACCCGCATGGCGTCGGGCGCCTTCGCCATCACCGCCCGCGACGCCTCCAAGCCCAACGAGGGCTCGGTCATCCTGGCCTTCGCCGGGTCGCCCCTGCGCCTGCAGGAATGGACCATCACCGACGCGCAAGGGTCGCGCACCCGCATCCAGCTGACCTCGCTGCAGCCCGCCTCGGGCCTGGCCGCCAGCCTGTTCCAGCTGCGCGATCCCACGCGCCGCCCCAGCCGCAACTAGGCGTCGCAACCAGAGCGGAGCGTCGCAGGAACGGCACAACCTTGACTCATTTTCTTGATTTGACTTTTTTCGTTCGTGTGACATTCTGACCACAGAACGGCGGCGGCCGTTCTGTCCGCCATGGAATCATCCCCTCCCGGCGGCGAGAGAGACGAACTGAACAGCGCCCGGACCCGTTCCGGGCGCTTTTTTCATGGCCCATCCGCGCTTTTGGCCGTGCTAAGGCCGGGCCATGACCCTTCGCATCGTCACCTGGAACATCAACTCGGTCCGTCTGCGCGTCGACCAGATCGCCCGCTTCGTCGCCGAATACGCGCCCGACGTCCTGTGTCTGCAGGAGATCAAATGCACCGAGGACCAGTTCCCGCGAGAAGCCTTTGAGCAGATGGGCCTGCCCTATCTGAAGATCCGCGGCCAGAAGGGCTGGCACGGCGTGGCCATCGCCAGCAAGCTGCCCATCCTCGACGGCGAAGGCCCTGCGCTCGACGTTTGTCGCGAAGGTCACGGCCGCTGCGTCTCGGGCCTGATCGGCGGGGTCGAGGTGCAGAACTTCTACATCCCGGCCGGCGGCGACATTCCCGACCGCCAGCTGAACCCGAAGTTCGATCACAAGATGGACTTCTATGAGCGGCTGACCGCAGAGATGAAGACCCGCGACCGGCAGCGGCCCCTGGTCCTGGCCGGCGACTTCAACATCGCGCCGGGCGACAACGACGTCTTCAATCACAAGTTCATGCTCAAGGTCGTCAGCCATACGCCGGGCGAGATCGAGACCCTGCGCCGCCTGCAGGACGCCGGCGGCTTTGCGGATGTCGTGCGCGACCAGATCCCGGACCCGGTCAAGCTGGCCAGCTGGTGGAGCTATCGCGCCAAGGACTTCCGGGTGTCGAACCGGGGCCTGCGGCTGGACCATCTGTGGACCTCGCCGGGCCTGACGCCCGCCGTGGTCAAGGGCAGCGCCCGCATTCTGGACACGGTGCGCGAATGGGAACGGCCCAGCGACCACGCTCCGGTCGTGATGGATCTGGACGTCTGACGCCGCAACACCGGCCCTAGAACGGGAAAAAGATGGGGATGGCGATCATGGCCGCCGCCCAGGTGATCAGGTTCAGGGGCAGACCGACCCGCACGAAATCCAGGTAGCTGTAGCCGGCCATCTGATAGACCAGCACATTGGTCTGATAGCCGAAGGGGGTGGCGAAGGCGGCCGAGGCGGCCATCATCACCGCCACCAGGAAGGGGCGCGGATCGACCCCCAGGCTCTCGGCCAGGGCCACCGCGATCGGGGTCACCAGCACCGCCACCGTGGCGTTGGACAGAAGCTCGGTCGCGAACAGGGTCACGCCGTAGAGGACGATCAGGGCGCCCAGCGGCCCGAACGGACGGATCACCTTGATCAGCAGGCCCGCGCCCTGGGCGGCCAGACCCGTCACCTCGATGGCCGTGCCGACCACCACCATGCCGGCGATCAGCAGCAGGATGTCGGGCTTCAGCCCCGAATAGGCTTCGTCCGGCGTCAGCACCCCCAGCAGGATCAGGGCCACCGCCCCGGCGAAGGCGGCCGCCGCGATGGGCGCGATCCCCAGCCCCGCCGCCGCCACCACCAGGACAAAGACCGTCAGGGCGATCAGCGCCCGCTTCCATTGCAGGGGACGGTCGGCCGAGGCGTACATCTCGACGTCGCCCAGGTGGGCGTCGCCGGTGCCGTCGCGCTGGTTGCGGCTTTCCCCCAAATGCAGCAAGGATGGCCAGGCGAAGGGCAGGCGCCAGCGACCGAGACGCAGCCGACGTCCGCCCGCCTGAGCTTCCGCCAAGGCCAAGGCCTCGGCCTGCTGACGCTCACGTTCAGCCTCGGCCTCTTCCTCAGCCGTGGCCGAGCGGCCCAGTTGTCGGGCGCCAAAGAAGTAGAGCCACAACCCGCCGACCAGGGCGATGACCAGGCCCACGGGCGTGATCTCGAACAGGCTGAACACCGGCTGTCCCGCATTGCGCGCCATGTCGTTGACCAGCAGGTTGGTCGAGGTGCCGATCAGGGTCAGAAGACCGCCCAGGACGGTCACATGGCTGAGCGGCATCAGGAAACGCTTGGGCGACAGCTTCAGCGACCTGGCCATGTCGCGCACCACGGGCGCGGCCAGAACCACCACCGGCGTATTGTTCAGAAAGCCGCCGACCGAGCCGCACAGGCCGATCACCGCCCAGATGCCGACCGCGCCGAAACGTCGACACAGGGCTGTGGCCTTGCGGATCATCAGGCCCAGCAGGCCCGAAAGCTCGATGGCGTAGGCGATGACGAACAGCCCGGCCAGGGCGATGACCGCGGGGCTGGCGAAGGCGCTCTGGACCTCGACCGGGCGCACCACGCCGAGCAGCAGCAGCGCCGCCGCCCCGCTGAGGGCCACCACGTCGGACCGCATCCGCCCGTGGATCATCACCCCGACCACGGCGACCAGGACAATGAGTGCGATGATCTGATCCAGCGTCACGCGCGCGCGGACCCTCCCCGGCCCTCGCCCCCGCTGCGGATGCCGGTCGTTCGGCTGGGGGCGCCCTTCAGCGTTTCTCGTGTTAGGCTGGTTCCATGCCGATCACAACGACCCGTCTCGTCGCGCCCGTCGCTGTCCTCGCCGCCCTGCCGCTGCTGGTCTGGTGTCAGCGCCCCCCCGAGCCCGAGCCAGCGGCGGCGCCCCCCGCCCCTTCACCCGCGCCGACGGTCGTGATCGACTCCACCTTGAACCGCGCCGCCTTTCTGGCCGCCCTGACCGAGGCCGGTTCGGCCCTGGCCGAGGGCCGTGACCGCGACGCCGCCCTGAGCGGCCGCACCGTGTCGGTTCGCCTGCCCTTCGGCTGCGGCGGGATGATCCGCGACGCCGGCTCTGCGGTGCCCGGCCTGCCCCGCCTGATCCGCAACCCCGACGGCGGCCTGACCCTGACGGTCACGCCCGAAGACCTGAAGGCCAGGGTTCTGGCCAGCGGCGCCGGGCCCGCGCTGGAAGCGGGTCTGGATCAATGGGAGGCTGTCGAAGGCTTCTGGATCGCACGGCCATGGAGCGGGCTGGACGCCTGCCCCGCGACAGCGACTGCGACGCCTGTCGTTGCGCCCGCAATGCAGCCCGACGCGGCCAAGGTCGAAGCCGAGGCGTCAAAATCCGCCAAGCCCGGCGAGACGCCGCCGCCGCCTGTGGTGGTCCCGCCGGAACGCACGGCGGGGCTGGCGGCCGTTATCGAAGCCGACGGCTCACGCCTGGGCCGACGCCAGGGTCAGGCCTACGCCCATGTCATTCGGGGAGAAAAGGGCGCAGCAGCCACGCCGGCGCCGGGCGGGTATGCGCTGCGACTGGAGGGACGGCTGACGACCTTCGCCGACGGCAAGGCCGTGAAGTGCGCCCAGAAGGACGCCGAGAGCCGGCCGGTCTGCGTCGCCGCGCTGCGGCTGGACCGGCTGGCCTTCGAGGATGGAGCCACGGGCGCCCTTCTCAGCGAATGGCGCCCGCGTTGAGCTGAACTCAGCCCGGCTCGGTTTTAGGCGGCGCCGAGCAGCTTGGCGCCGGCCAGAACGCTCAGCAGGATCAGGGTGACGCTGCCGGTGAAGACGACGACGGCTTCAAACGACAGGCCGTGGGCGCGGGGATGCACGAGTTTCATGATGAGGTTCCTTGTCGGCGGGGAGATCCGAACCCCTCGAACATGGACCCTCGCGCCCCTGTGGACAAACCACGGTTAGGCTAGGTCGCGTGAGTTCCGATCACCCGACAGGATCGACGTGGGCCTCGGCCTCGATCCAGTTGAGGAAGCGCCGCAGCTTGGGCTCGTCGGCGCGCTCAGGCAGGACCACGGCCCAATAGGCCAGGTTGTTGGTCAGGGCGTGATCGACGGGCTGGATCAGTCGCCCTTCCTTGAGGTCGTCCGCCGCCAGGGGCGCCGAGGTCAGGGCCACGCCGCGGCCCGACAGGGCGGCCTCCAGCGCCAGATGGCTGTGGCTGAAGACGGGGCCGCGCAGGTTGTGGACGCGCGGATCGACCACGCCGGCGCTTTCGAACCAGGCCTTCCAACCCATGCGGTCCGAATAGGGCATGTCGTGCCAGCTTTCGTGGATCAGAACCGCGTCCAGCAGGTCCGCCGGGGTGTTGACCTTGCGCGCCGCCGCCAGCGACGGGGCGCAGACCGGGATCAGGCGTTCGCTCATCAACCGACGCGCCGTCTGGCCGGGATAGGGCCCTTCGCCGTAACGCAGGGCCACGTCGGCCTCGCCGTTGGACAGGTCGGCGATGCGGTCTTCGGCGAAGACGATCAGATCCAGGTCGGGATTGTCCTCGCTGAAACGGTGCAGGCGCGGCGACAGCCACTTGCCCGCCAGCGACGGCAGGGCCGAGATCCGCAGTTGGCGGGAACGCCCAGGGCGCACGGCCTCCAGCGCGCTTTCCAGCCGCTCGAAGGCGTCGGCCACGCCCTGGGCCAGACGGCGCCCGTCGGCGGTCAGGACCACGGAACGGTTGAAGCGGTCGAACAGGCGCAGGCCCAGCCGCATCTCCAGCGCCTTGATGTGGCGACTGACGGCGCCGGGGGTGACGCCCAACTCCTCGGCGGCCTCTCGGAAGCTGCCCAGGCGGGCGGCGGCGTCGAAGGCCCGAAGCGCCACCAGAGGCGGGGTCGGACGACGCTCGCTCATCAGTTCGTCAGGCCAAGGTCAGGGCTGCAGGCGGTAGCCGCCCGCGTCGGTCAGCAGCAGGCGCGCCTGGCCCGGCTCGGGCTCGATCTTCTGACGCAGTCGATAGATGTGGGTTTCCAGGGTGTGGGTGGTGACCCCGGCGTTGTAGCCCCAGACCTCGGTCAGCAGCTCCTCACGCGACACGGGCTTGGCCCCGGCGCGATAGAGGTACTTGAGGATGTTGGTTTCCTTCTCGGTCAGCCGGACCTTCTTGCCCTTGTCGTCCAGCATCATCTTCGAGGCCGGACGGAACTCGTAGGGACCGATCTGGAAGACGGCGTCCTCGGACTGCTCGTGGCTGCGCAGGTGGGCGCGGATGCGGGCCAGCAGGACCGCGAAACGGAAGGGCTTGGTGACGTAGTCGTTTGCGCCCGAGTCGAGGCCGAGGATGGCGTCGGAGTCCGACGACTGGGCCGTCAGCATGATGACCGGGGTCGAGACGCCCGCCTTGCGGATCAGACGACAGGCCTCGCGGCCGTCCATGTCGGGCAGGTCGACGTCCAGCAGGATCAGGTCGGCACGGACCTCGCGCGCCTGACGCACCCCGTCGGTTGCGGTCGAGGCCTGGACGGGACGAAACTCCTCGTGCAGGGCCAGTTGCTCGGCCAACGCCTCGCGCAGGTCGTCGTCGTCGTCGATGATCAGGATCGTCTTGGGGGTCGCCATGTCTAGAGAATGGCGAGGCTTGAGGGGTTCGCCAAGGGTGCTCCGCTATTTCATCGCTTTAAGAGGGCTTTAGGAGCGTATTTCGTTCCCCGAACAGGGCCGAACCGACCCGGACATGGGTCGCGCCGAGGCGAATGGCGGTTTCATAGTCGCCGCTCATGCCCATCGACAGGACCGACAGGCCGTTTCGGGCGGCGATTTCGGCCAGCATCCTGAAATGCGGTTCGGGCGCTTCGTCGGCGGGCGGGATGCACATCAGGCCCTCCACGCTCAGGCCGTGGACGTCACGCGCGGCGGCGATCAGGGCGTCGGCGTCGTCCGGCAGCACCCCCGCCTTCTGCGGTTCGGCGCCGGTGTTGACCTGGACCAGGACGCGGGGGCGTCGGCCCGTCTTGGCCATGGCGGCGGCCAGAGCGGCGGCCAGCTTGTCGCGGTCCAGGGTCTCGATGACGTCGAAGACTTCAACCGCCTCGACCGCCTTGTTGGTCTGCAGCGGGCCGATCAGGCGCAGTTCCAGATCGGGAAGGGCGGCGCGGCGCCCGGCCCAGTGGCTTTGCGCCTCCTGCACCCGGTTCTCGCCGAAGACGCGCTGGCCGGTCGCCAGGGCCGCGTCCAACGCCTCGGAGCCTTGCGTCTTGGACACGGCGGTCAGGATCACGGAGGCCGGGTCGCGGCCCGCCTCGACGCAGGCCTGAACGATGCGTTCCCGCACGGCGGCGAAACGATCATGGATGGACGGAACGGCGGAAGCGGGATTAGAGGCGGTCATGACCCTGTCCGAGGACGCGCGCACGCTGTGGCAGACGGCGACGGCTCTAGCCCGTGCGGCGGCGGCTGTCAGCCCGCCGAAACGTCCCCTGCCCCCGTTGCTCTTCTTCACCGACCCGACGCGAACGCCCCGGCCTTGGGAAACGGCGGCCCGCCTGCCTGCCGGGGCCGGCGTCGTCTTCCGCCATTTCGGCGCGGCGGACGCGCTGGAAACCGGCCTGCGGCTGCGGGCGGCGACCAGGGAGGCGGGCGTGCGTCTGCTGGTCGGGCTGGACGCTGATCTGGCGGAGCGGATCGGCGCCGACGGGGTGCATTTGCCGGAACGGGCGCTGTCAGCGGCCTACGCCCTGTCGGGACGCCGTCCCGACTGGCTTCTGACCGGAGCGGCGCATTCGATTGAGACCGTAAAGGGCGCGCGCGATCTGGACGCCCTGGTGCTGTCGCCCGTCTTCCCGGCGGGCGGCGCCTCGGCCGGCAAGCCCGCGCTGGGAATCGACGGCTTCAAGGCTCTGGCGGCGCTCGCCCCCTGCCCCGCCTACGCCCTGGGCGGGATCAGCGCGGCCAATGCCGCTGATTTGCTGGAATTGGGCGCGTACGGCATCGCCGGCGTGGACGCCGTGCAGACCGCTTTCAGGTCCTAGAGCCGGACCCGATCAGAACTTGAAGATGGTTTCCAGACGGACGCGCGGCGCGGCGCGGCGGTCGGCGGCGCTTTCAGGGGCGCGGGCCGGGTCGACCTCGGGCGAAGCCAGGTTGGCGGCGGCGCCGACGCGCAGGCGCGGGCTGAGGCGATAATAGGCGCCCGCCTCGACATCGCCCCAGTCAGTCTCGCGGCCGACAGGCTGATTCAGGTTGAAGTTCAGGCCCCAGCGGCCGCTGTCGTTCCAGCGCAGGCCGCGGCGTGGCGGCGTCGCGGTCGAATGCGGGGTCTGGGCGGCTTCGGTCAGGGACACGGCCGGAGCCCGGCGGGCCTGGGCCGAGGCGTCATGAGCCGTCCCGGCGATAGCCAGGGCGCCCACAGTCGCAGCGATGATCGCAACGAAACGCATCTTCCAACCCTTGAGACCGGCTTGAACGCCGATCCTTGTTTCCTGAACCCGAGCCGAAGCTCGAGACCACAGCGATTAGACACCGCCGGTCCACCCGGTCAACGAAACGTAGTCATCCACAGGTCGTTCCGCACGACTCTTGCGAGTCCTGTGGCGCTGACACCACGCCAATAAGTCGACTTAGCGCCCCTTGAACACGGGTTCGCCTTGTCATCGCCCCTTTCGCCCGTGTTATAGAGCGTAGCTGCGGCGCAGACGTGCGCGGATTTTACGGGCGCGCGCCCGGGGTTCGCACCACGCTTGGCCACGAACCTTTACGGAGACCTCGGAATGGCATTTGTTCGCGGCGCTGCGGTCGCCCTGATCGCGTCGGGACTGCTGCTGGGCGGCTGCTCCAGCCTGCCTTTCGTCGGCGGCAAGGATAAGGCCCCCAAGGCCGACGCCCAGCTCGGCATCGGCGTGAACGCCTACCTGTGGCGCGCCACCCTGGACACCCTGTCCTTCATGCCCCTGACCAACGCCGACCCGTGGGGCGGCGTGGTGAATTACGACTGGTACGTCAATCCGCAGGCGCCGAACGAGCGCTTCAAGGCCACCGTCTTCATCCTGGATCGTCGCCTGCGCGCCGACGCCCTGAACGTGTCGGTGACCAAGGAAGTCAAGGACGCCGCCGGCGCCTGGACCGCCGCCCCGGTCGCGGCCCAGACGGAAACCGATCTGGAAAACGCCATCCTGACCAAGGCGCGCCAACTTAATCTCGCCAACGCGGCTCGCTAAGAGCCCCCTCTCCGCTTTCGCTCCCCAACGCAGACCTCAGGGCCGCCTCAAGCTTCGCGCCTGAGGCGATACCTCAGGATACGCCGTGGCCACTCGTTACGAGCCCAAGACCGCCGAACCCCGCCAGCAGGCCCGCTGGGCGGCCGCTGACGCCTTCTCCGTGTCCAACGACGACACCGGCCGTCCGAAGTACTACGTGCTTGAGATGTTCCCCTACCCCTCGGGCAACATCCACATGGGCCACGCCCGCAACTATGTGATGGGCGACGTGGTGGCGCGTCACAAGCGGGCGCAGGGCTTCGACGTCCTGCATCCGATGGGCTGGGACGCCTTCGGGATGCCGGCCGAGAACGCGGCCATGGAGCGCGGCGTCCACCCCGGCGACTGGACCTGGTCCAACATCGCCGCCATGCGCGACCAGCTGAAGCTGCTGGGCCTGTCCCTGGACTGGAGCCGCGAGTTCGCCACCTGCGATCCGGCCTATTACGGCAAGCAGCAGGCCTGGTTCCTGGAACTGTACAAACGCGGCCTGGTCTATCGCAAGGATGGCGTGGTCAACTGGGATCCGGTCGACAACACGGTCCTGGCCAATGAACAGGTCATCGACGGGCGCGGCTGGCGCTCGGGCGCCCTGGTCGAGAAGCGCAAGCTGAACCAGTGGTTTCTGCGCATTACTCAGTACGCGGATGATCTGATCGACGGCCTGTCCGAGCTGGAAGGCCGCTGGCCCGACAAGGTCCGTCTGATGCAGGAAAACTGGATCGGCCGATCCAAGGGTCTGCAGATGAAGTGGGCCTTCGCGTCCGGCGCCGCGCCCGCCGGTCATGAGGCGGTCGAGGTCTACACCACCCGTCCCGACACCCTGTTCGGCGCCAGTTTCGTCGGCCTGGCCCCCGACCATCCGATCTCCAAGCAACTGGCCGAGGCCAATCCCGAGATCGCCGCCTTCGTCGCCGAATGCCGCAAGGGCGGCGCTTCGCAGGCCGAGATTGAACAGGCCGAAAAGATCGGCTGGGACACCGGTCTGAAGGTCGTCCATCCCTTCACCGGGGCCGAGATCCCGGTCTGGATCGCCAACTTCATCCTGTCGGAGTACGGCACGGGCGCCGTCTTCGCCTGCCCGGCCCACGACCAGCGCGACCTCGACTTCGCCCGCAAGTACGACCTGCCGGTGATCCCGGTCGTCCGTCCCGAAGGCGCCGGCGACGACTTCGCCGTGACCAATGAGGCCTATACCGGCCCCGGCTCCATCTTCCATTCGGACTTCCTGAACTGCCTGGATATCGAGGCCGCCAAGGCCGAGGCCATCGCCCGCATCGAGGCGGCGGGTCAGGGCGAGGCCAAGACCATCTATCGCCTGCGCGACTGGGGCGTCAGCCGCCAGCGCTACTGGGGCTGCCCCATCCCCATCATCCACTGCGAGACCTGCGGTCCGGTGGCGGTTCCCGCCGACCAGCTGCCGGTCGAGCTGCCCAAGGACGTGACCTTCGACGTGCCCGGCAATCCGCTGGACCGCCACCCGACCTGGAAACACGTCGCCTGCCCGACCTGCGGCGGCGAAGCCCGTCGCGAGACCGACACGCTCGACACCTTCGTCGATTCCAGCTGGTACTTCGCCCGTTTCGCCGATCCCAAGGCTGAGGCCCCGATCAACAAGGCCGCCGCCTCGAAATGGCTGCCGGTCGATCAGTATATCGGCGGCATCGAGCACGCGGTCCTGCACCTGCTCTACGCCCGCTTCATCACCCGCGCCCTGTCGGATGCGGGCCTGATGGACGTGAAGGAGCCGTTCGCCGGTCTGTTCACGCAGGGCATGGTGGTCCACGAGACCTATTTCGAGGGCCATGAGGCCAGCGGCAAGCCGCGCTGGATCGAGCCCTCGGACGTGCGCATCGAGACGGTGGACGGCCAGCGCGTCGCCACCCGCCTGTCCAACGGCGCCGCCCTGACCATCGGCGACATCGAGAAGATGTCCAAGTCCAAGAAGAACGTGGTCGCGCCCCAGGACATCATCGAGGCCTATGGCGTCGACGCTGGCCGCCTGTTCGTCCTGTCCGACAGCCCGCCCGAGCGCGACGTGCAATGGTCGGCCGGCGGCGTCGAGGGCGCGAGCCGCTTCGTCCAGCGCGTCTGGACCGAGTTCGACGGCTTCGACCCAGCGTCCCCCGCCAATCCCGACGTGGACGCCAGCCTGATCCGCGAGACGCACAAGACCATCAAGGCCGTCAGCGAGGGCGTTGAAGGCTTCCGCTTCAACTCGGCCATCGCCAAGCTCTACGCCTTCCTGGCGACCGTTCGCCAACACGACAAGGCCGGGGCCGAGGCGAAGAAGACCGCGCTCAGCACGCTTGCCCGTCTGATCGCGCCGTTCACGCCTCACCTGGCCGAAGAAGCCTGGGCGCGCCTGGGCGAAGAGGGCATGGTTCTGGACGCCCCCTGGCCCGTGTTTGACGCGGCCCTAGCCGCCGACGACGAAGTGACCCTGCCCGTCCAGATCGGCGGCAAGCGTCGCGGCGAGGTCGTCCTGCCGCGCGGCTCGGACAATGCGACGGTTGAAGCCGCCGCTCTCGCCAATCCGACGGTTCAGGCCTACCTTGCCGCCAACAACCTCAGCGTCCGCAAGGTGATCGTGGTGCCCGACCGTATCGTCAATCTGGTGGCCGGCTGATGCGTCGCGCCCTCGCCCTCATCGCCGTCGCGGGCGCAACCCTGCTTTCGGGCTGCGGCTTCACGCCGATGTATGGTGAAATGGGCGTGGGCGCGGGCCTGTCGCGCATCGCCGTGACCACGCCGGAAAATCGTCTGGGATACCGACTGCGCGAGCAGCTGGAGGACGCCTTCGGCCGCGACGGCTCGGCCCAGCCCCTCTATCGTCTGACGACCGAGGTCCAGCAGGAACGGCGCCCCCTGGGCCGGCGCATCGACGACACAGCCAGCCGCTATGAGCTGACGGTCAAGGCCGACTGGACCCTGACCCCGGTCAGCGGGGGCGCTCCGGTCAAGGGATCTCAGACCACCACCACCACCTACGCGGCCGCCGATCAGCCCTATGCCGCCATCGCCGCCCAGCAGGATGGCGAGGACCGCGCCGCCGCCGATCTGGCGCGCCTGATCCGGCTGGACATGATGCGCGCCCTGGCGGGCCAGTGAGGCCTGTTCTGAAGGGCCTAGCCGAGGGAGTGGCCGCGTGATCCTGGCCAAGCGGCCCGAGGTCGACCGCTTCCTGAGGTCGCCGGACGCCGGCATCCGCGCCGCCGTCATCCACGGCAAGGACCGCTCGGGCGTATCCGAGCGTGCCCTGACCCTGTGCAAGGCCATCACGCCCGACCTGAACGACCCGTTCAACGTCACCTTCCTGACCGAGGCCGACATCGACGGCGATGCGGTCAAGCTGGAGGAGGCCCTGACGGCGCTGTCCATGATCGGCGGGCGCCGCCTGGTGCGCATCCGCCTGTCGGACGGCAAGGCCGGGGTCGACAAGGCCATAGCCGCCGCCCTGACGGTCCACGCCGAGGGCGGCTACAATCCCGAGGCCATGCTGGTCGTCGAGGCCGGGGCGCTCGGCCGTGAATCCGCCCTGCGCAAGGCCGCCGAGAAGTCGTCCGGCGCCGTCGGCATCGCCTGCTACGAGGACGAGGTCGGCGACGTGGCCCGGATGACGCGCGAGGCCCTGGGCGCCGACAAGGTGGGCCTGACCGCCGACGCCCTGGAGCGTTTTGTCGGCCGCCTGCCCCGCGAACGCGGCCTGATGCGTCAGGAGATCGAGCGTCTGGTCCTCTATATCGGCCCCGGTTCCGGCCGGACCATCGACACGCCCGAACTGGAAGACCATCTGGGCGTCGAGCCTGACGCCTCCCTGTCCGACGCCGCCCTTCAGGCCTTCGGCGGACGCCCCGCGCCGGCCCAGTCGGGTCTGCGCCGCGCCCTGGCCGAGGGCGAAAGCGCCGTCATGGCCGTGCGCATGGCCGCCATCCACCTGGGCAAGCTGCGCCGGATCAATGTGCTTCTGGCCTCCGGCGCCGGTCCCAAGGAGGCGGCCAAGGCCGCCGGCGTCTTCTGGAAACAGGAGGCCGAGATCCTGCGTCAGGTCCGCGCCTGGCGGCTAGAATTGCTCGACGAGGTGCAGGACAGCGTCAACACGGCCGACGTCGCCACCAAGACCACGGGCCTGCCCGAGGCCCTGATCGCAGAGCGCCTGCTGCTGGAAATCGCCGCCCGCGCCAGGCGCATCGGGCTTTAATCAAACGCCTGTTTTCTTCTCACCCAAGGGAAGAAGGGAGCCGTCACTAGGCTAGGCCTTCTAAATCAGCCCCGCTTCGACGCCTTGCGGAAGGCGGGCTTGTTCGCCGCCGCAGCCTGACGCTGCATCACCTTTTCCGCCCCGCGCGCCCCGCCCTTGGTCCCGGCCGGTCCCGCCTGGGTCCCGGCCTTCTTGGCCGCAAGGGCGCGTTTCAGGGCTTCGGTGGCGCTGGTCTTGTCGGTCGGTTCAGTCATGGCCGCACCCTAGCACGACCTGACCCAAAAGGCCCGTCAGCCGCGCATCAGGCGACGGCACAGGTCGTCGAGCTGTTCCAGGGTGCCGTATTTGATGGTGATCTCGCCCTTGCCGCCCTTGTCGCTCAGCAGGACCTTGAGGCCCAGGGCGTCGGCCAGGTCCTGCTCCAGGGCGGCGACGTCGGCGGCGCCCTCCCCGCTCAGCGCCGGCTTGGCCTTGGACGGCTTCGGTCCCTCGGCGGCGCGGCGGGCCAGGGCCTCGGTCTGACGCACGTTCAGGCCCTTGGACAGGACCTGTTCGGCCAGGGCCTCGGGGTTGGGGGCCGTGATCAGGGCGCGGGCGTGGCCGGCCGAGAGCCGGTTCTCCATGACGTGGTCCAGCACGCTGTCGGGCAGTTGCAGCAGGCGGATCGTATTGGCCACATGGCTGCGGCTCTTGCCCACCACGCCGGCCAGGGCGTCCTGGGTGCGGCCGAAGCGCGACATCAGCGAGCCGTAGGCCAGGGCCTCCTCGACCGGGTTCAGGTCGGCGCGCTGGACGTTTTCGATGATGGCCACCTCCATCACCTCCACGTCGTCCATGGCCCGTTCGATGATCGGCACGGCCTTGAGGCGCGCCGCCTGGGCCGCGCGCCAGCGACGTTCGCCGGCGATGATCTGCCACATGCCGTCCTCGCCCGGCTGGGGGCGGACCAGGATGGGCTGCAGCACCCCCTTGTCGCGGATCGAGGCGGTCAGCTCTTCCAGGTTCTCGGCGCTGAAGTATTTGCGGGGCTGGTCGGGGTTGGGCTTCAGGCTCTCGATCGGCACGGCGCGCACGCCCGTCGGCTGAGCGCCGCCGTCCACCGGCGCGCTCTCGGCGACGTTTTCTCCCAGAAGGGCCGACAGGCCGCGACCCAGACCACGTTGACGTTCGGACAAGATGCTGATTCCGTTCTACTTAATCGGGAAAGCCGCCGATCAGGCGGCGAGCGCCTGACGACGCTGGCGTTCACGGGCCACAAGTTCGCGCGCCAGCTTCAGATAGGCCTGGCTGCCGGTGCATTTCAGATCATAGATCAGCACCGGCTTGCCGAAGGACGGCGCCTCGGACACCCGCACATTGCGGGGGATGACGCTGTCATAGACCTTGTCGCCGAAGTGGGCGCGCACGTCGGCCGCCACCTGGCCCGACAGGGCGTTGCGGCGGTCGTACATGGTCAGGACCAGGCCCTGGATCTCCAGCGCCGGATTGAGGCTCTGCTTGACCATGTCGATGGTCCGCATCAGCTGGGTCAGGCCCTCCAGGGCGAAGAACTCGCACTGCAGCGGCACCAGAACCGCATCGGCGGCGGCCATGGCGTTCAGCGTCAGCAGGTTCAACGACGGGGGGCAGTCGATCAGCACATAGTCATACCGGGAATGACCCTCCCCGCCCTGCGCCGCCAGGGCGTCGCGCAGACGATAGGAGCGGCGATCCGCCTGGCTCAGTTCGATCTCGACGCCCGACATGTCGGCGTCGGCGGGAACGATGAACAGGCCCGGCACGGCGGTTTCCACCGCCGACAGGTCGATGGGGCGGCCGTCGACGATGACGTCATAGATCGTCGCTCGGCGTGTTTCACGTGGAACACCCAGACCCGTCGAGGCATTGCCCTGCGGGTCCATGTCGACGATCAGCACCTTTTCGCCGATGGCGGCCAGGGCGGTGCCCAGGTTGATGGCGGTCGTGGTCTTGCCCACCCCGCCCTTCTGGTTCGAGACCGCCAGGACGCGAGTTTGTTTCTGGTGATCAACGGGCACGGCGCAGACTCCGGACAGAAACGATACGGCCGCGCGGGTCGCTGCGCGAGACGGAAAGGTCGCTCTCAAAATGCCAGAGCTTGGCCGCGTCTTTCAACTCGACTTCGGCCTTCTCGCCCTTCAGAAACAGGCCTTGTGCACCGCGTTGGAAGTAGGGTTGTGCATAACCCAGCAATTTCTCCATCGCCGCCACGGCTCGCGCGGTGACAATCTCGACCTCGACCCTCTGCTCCTCGGCCCGGCCGTTGATCACCGTGGCCGGCAGATCAAGGGCGTCGACGATGGTCTGCAGGAAGCGGCAACGCTTGCCCAGGCTGTCGATCAGCCAGACATGGGCCCCCGGCCGCCCCTTCAGCAGGATGGCCAGGACCACGCCCGGGAAGCCGGCGCCGGCCCCGAGATCGGCCCAGGTCTTCGCCTCGGGCGCCAGGCTCAGCAACTGGGCGCTGTCCCAGGCGTGGCGGTTCCAGAAGTCGGGGATGGTGTCCGGACCAACGAGGTTCATCACCTCATTGGCCTCGGTCAGCATGACGAGGAAGGTCTGCAAGTCGACGATATTGGCGTCGGTGGCGCCCGTCTGGGCGCGGAAGGTCTCAATAGCGTCTGACATCAGGCGACGACCGCCGCCAGATCGGCGTCCACGCCCCTGACCTTCTTCACATGGGCCAGAAGCGCCGTCAGCGCCCCCGGGGTCATGCCCTCGATGCGCCCGGCCTGCCCCAGGGTCAGGGGCCGGATCAGAGCCAGCTTCTCGCGCACTTCATTCGACAGGGCGCCAATGGCGGCATAGTCGAGGTCAGCAGGAAGCGACAGCCCCTCCTCCCGGCGCAGAGCCTCGGCATCCTGGACCTGGCGATCCAGATAACCGGCGTAGACGGCGTCGATCTCGATCTGCTCGCGCACAGCCGGCGCCCAATCAGCGATCTCGGGCCGGACGGCGACGAACTGATCCAGGGCCACATTCGGGAAGGACAGCAGGTCGCGGATCGAACGACGCTGGCCGTCGGCGTTGACGGTGATGCCCAGGGCGCCCGCCTCCTTGGGCGTGAACCGTGTTTCACGTGAAACACGGTTCGCCCGGTCCAACTGCTCGGCCTTGTCCAGCCATACTTTCGCGCGATCTGCGCCGACGATCCCGGCCGCAATGCCGACCGGCGTCAGCCGCTGATCAGCGTTGTCGGCCCGAAGCGTCAGGCGGTACTCGGCCCGGCTGGTGAACATGCGATAGGGCTCGGTGACCCCGCGGGTCACCAGGTCGTCGATCATGACCCCGATATAGGCCTGGTCGCGGCCTAGGATAATCGGATCCGAACCGGCGGCGGCGCGGGCGGCGTTCAGCCCGGCGATCAGGCCTTGCGCCCCCGCCTCCTCATAACCGGTCGTGCCGTTGATCTGGCCGGCCAGATAGAGGCCGGGCCGTTTCTTGACCTCCAGCGCCGGGGTCAGTTCGCGCGGATCGACATAGTCGTATTCTATGGCGTAGCCGAACCGGAAGACCTCGACCGCTTCCAGGCCGGGCATCGTCTTCAGAAATGCAAGTTGCGTGGCGTCCGACACCGAGGTCGAGATGCCGTTGGGATAGACGGTCGGGTCGTCCAGACCCTCGGGCTCCAGGAAGACCTGGTGGCTGGTCTTGTCGGCGAAACGGACCACCTTGTCCTCGATCGACGGGCAGTAACGCGGGCCGCGCCCCGACAGCTTGCCGCCATAGACGGCGCTTTCGCCCAGATTTTCGGCGATGATGCGGTGGGTTTCTTCGGTCGTATGGGTGACGCCGCAGGCGATCTGCGGCACCTCGATCTTGTCGGTCAGGAAGCTGAAAGGCACGGGCTCGTCGTCCGCCGCCTGCATCTCCAACCGCTCCCAGGCGATGGTCCGGCCGTCCAGACGCGCGGGCGTGCCGGTCTTCAGACGGCCCATCATCAGGCCCGCGCCATAGAGGTCGGCGGCCAAACCCGTCGACGGCGCCTCACCGAAGCGACCGGCGGCGATCCGCTCCTCGCCGCGATGGATGACGCCGTTGAGGAAGGTGCCGGTCGTCAGAACCACGGCTCCGGCGCGCAGCTCAATCCCCTCCCCGGTCGTCACCCCGACCACGCGGTCGCCGTTCAGGATCAGGGCCTCGGCCGTGCCCGCCATCAAGGTCAGGTTCGGCGTCTGGGCCAGCTCGGCCTGCATGGCCTCACGATACAGACGACGGTCGATCTGGCTACGCGGGCCGCGTACGGCGGCGCCCTTGGAACGGTTCAGCAGACGGAACTGGATGCCCGAGACGTCGGCCAGACGCCCCATGACGCCGTCCAGGGCGTCGATCTCGCGCACCAGATGGCCCTTGCCCAGACCGCCGATGGCCGGGTTGCAGCTCATCTCGCCGACGGTTTCCAGCTTCTGGGTCAGCAGCAGGGTGCGGGCGCCGGCCCGCGCCGAGGCGGCCGCGGCCTCACAGCCGGCGTGTCCGCCGCCGATGACGATGACGTCGAAGGTGTTGGAGGGGGAGGAAGTCATGGCCGAGGACATAGTCCATCCAGCCCGATATCGCCACAGCCCCGACACCGATGTTTCACGTGAAACACCGAAGTTCTGTGGCTATTTACCGATGCAGAAGGTGGAGAAGACCTCGCCCAGGATGTCCTCGACCCCGATGGCGCCGGTGACGCGGGCCAGGGCGTCCGCCGCCCGGCGCAGGTCGTCGCCCGCCATTTCCGGCGCCAAGTCGAGCGCGCGGCGCCCGGCCTCGACCGCCGCCAGGGCCTCGACCAGACGGCGCCGATGGCGCTCGCGCGTCACCGCCGGGAAGTCGGCGCCCGACAGGTCGCGAGCGAGCCGAGCGGCGATCCAGTCGTGCAGTTCGGACAGCCCCTGCCCGGTTGTGGTGCTGATGGACAGGGCTTCGAGGCGGTCGTCGGGCGCGGCGGCGCCGAGGTCGGCCTTGTTGAGAATCTGCAGGTCGTCGGCCCACGCAAACGCGGCGGCGGGATCATCCCCCTGCCCCCCATCCTGCCCCACGCCGGGCGCCCGGACCCAGAGGCGCAGATCCGCTTCCTGCGCCCGCAGCCGCGCCCGGCGGATGCCCTCGGCCTCGACCAGGTCGTCGCTATCGCGCAGACCGGCGGTGTCGGACAGGGTGACGGCGTAGCCGCCGATCATCAGTTCGGCGTCGAGGACGTCGCGGGTGGTGCCGGCGATAGGGGTGACGATAGCCGCCTCGCGCGCCGTCAGGGCGTTGAACAGCGACGACTTGCCCGCATTGGTCTCGCCGATCAGGACGATGCGATAGCCCTCGCGCACCCGCCGTCCCCGATCGGAATCCGCCAAGGCGGCGCGCAGATCGGCGGCCAGCTGGTCCAGAACCGGACCGGCGGTGCGCGCCAGATTGTCGGGCACTTCCTCGTCGGGGAAGTCGATCTCGGCCTCGACCAAGGACAGGGCCTTCAGCAGATCACGGCGGAATCCGGCGTAGGCGGCGCTGAGGGCGCCGTCGAGCTGGCCGAGAGCCTGGGTCTTCTGGGCGGTCGTCTCGGCGTCGATCAGGTCGGCCACGGCCTCGGCCTGGGCCAGGTCCATGCGGCCGTTCTGGAAGGCGCGACGGGTGAACTCGCCCGGTTCGGCGGGGCGAACGTCCAGGGCGATCAGGGCGCGGCTGGCGGCCTCGATCACAGCGCGACCGCCGTGCAGATGCAGTTCGGCCGAGTCCTCTCCGGTGTAGGAATTGGGTCCCGGGAAGCGCAGGACCAGGGCCTGATCCACCATCTCGCCGTCGTGGCAAAGCGTCCGCAGCGACGCCAGACGCGGCGTCAGCCCCCCTGCCCCCAGAGCGGCCAGGGCGCCGTCCACGCCCGGCCCGGACAGGCGCAGGATGGCGATGGCGCCCCGCCCCGGCGGAGTGGCCAGGGCGAAGATGGTGTCGGTGTTGGAACTCAAGTCGTCAGCCCTTGGGCGCGCCCGTGACGGCGGCTTCCATCAGACGACGGAACTGGTCCTGGGCCTGAACGCCGAAGCTGGTCCAGGTCTTCATCAGTTCGTCGGGCTGCATGGCCGCCATGTTCGCGTCCATCCGCTTCTGCATCTCGGCGACCAGATGGTCGTTGAGCGGCGTCACATCCGGCAGGCCGAGGAAGGCGCGGGCCTCGGCCGGGGTGCAGTCGATCTCGATGTTCAGCTTCATAACGCCCTCGCGTGTTTCACGTGAAACATGCCCTCAAGCAGCCGCCCGCCGTGCGGGCGGCGCTAGGGCCGGAATTATGTGTTCATGGACTGGAAGAAGTCGCCGTTGTTCTTGGACTGACGCAGCTTGTCGAGCAGGAACTCGATCGCGTCCTGCGGGCCCATGGGGTTGAGGATGCGGCGCAGGACATAGGTCTTGGCCAGTTGATCCTTCGGCGTGATGAGGTCTTCCTTGCGGGTGCCGGACTTGAGCACGTCGATGGCCGGGAAGATGCGCTTGTCGGCCACCTTGCGGTCCAGGACGATTTCCGAGTTGCCCGTGCCCTTGAACTCTTCGAAGATGACCTCGTCCATGCGGCTGCCGGTGTCGATCAGGGCCGTGGCGATGATGGTCAGCGAACCGCCCTGCTCCACATTGCGCGCGGCGCCGAAGAAGCGCTTGGGCCGCTGCAGGGCGTTGGCGTCGACGCCGCCGGTCAGCACCTTGCCCGACGACGGAACGGTGGCGTTGTAGGCGCGGCCCAGGCGGGTGATGGAGTCCAGCAGGATAACCACATCCTTCTTGTGCTCGACCAGACGCTTGGCCTTCTCGATGACCATTTCGGCCACGGCGACGTGGCGGGTGGCCGGCTCGTCGAAGGTCGAGGCGACGACCTCGCCCTTCACCGTGCGCTGCATGTCGGTGACTTCTTCGGGGCGTTCGTCGATCAGCAGAACGATCAGGAAGACCTCCGGATGGTTCTTCTCGATCGACTTGGCGATGTTCTGCAGCATGACCGTCTTGCCGACGCGCGGCGGGGCGACGATCAGGCAGCGCTGGCCCTTGCCGAGCGGGGCGACGATATCGATGACCCGGCCCGAGCGGTCCTTCAGCGTCGGGTCCTGGATTTCCATGTGCAGACGCTCTTCGGGATAGAGCGGCGTCAGGTTGTCGAACAGGACCTTGGTCTTGACCATCTCCGGATCTTCGAAGTTGATCGTATCGACCTTGAGCAGGGCGAAGTAGCGCTCGCCCTCGCGCGGGCCGCGCACGGCGCCGTGCACCGTGTCGCCCGAGCGCAGGCCGAAGCGGCGGATCTGCGACGGCGAGACATAGACGTCGTCCGGGCCCGGCAGATAGTTGGCGTCGGGGCTGCGCAGGAAGCCGAAGCCGTCGGGCAGGATCTCCAGCACGCCCGAGGCGATGATCTCGACCTCTTCGTCGGCCAGGGTCTTCAGGATGGCGAACAGCAGGTCTTGCTTGCGCAGGTTGCCGGCGTTCTCGATGTCCAGGCCCTCGGCGAAGGCGACCAGATCCTCCGGCGTCTTCTCGTTCAGTTCCTGCAGGGTGATGCGGCCGTTGGGGACGATCGGCTCGCCGTCCTCGTCCTCGTCGTCGGCCGTGGTGTCGACGCCGGTGTCGTCGTTGACGATTTCCGCGACCGCTTCGATCTCGACTTCGGGTTCCGGCGCGGGCTCTGCAGCGGCCTTCGAGCCGCCCAGGGTCAGCGTCTTGCGCGGACGTTCCGCAACAGTTTCAACGACTTCCGGAGCCTGGTCGTTGTTTTCGGGCGTGTCGGTCATGGCGTGCTCGCTCACGCGCTCGGACGCGAGAGGCGTCGAGGGCGGTTCGTCTGTCGATGTCGCGGCCTTGCGGCCAGAGGGAGGGCGACGGGGTCCCGCAGGGTCAAACCGGCAGGCGTCGCAAGAAGAGAGGGACCGCCCTGCGGATCACAATGGGATCACGCCGAACGGTTCACCATGAGCGGAACCACGAAAGGGCCGACCGCGTCAAGCACAGCCCTTTCAAAAGAACTCGCGCTCAAACAGCAAGCGACCGCGTCGCGAGCGCTAGCGCCCTAGAACGTCCACTCCAGCGTGACGGACAGAACCATGATGATGGCCAGAACAAAGGGAATCTCGTTGGTCATGCGCCAGAAACGACCCGAATATTTCGAGGTCCCGGCGGCGATCTTCTTCCTCTGACCGGCCAGGAAACCGTGCCAGGCCGCCAGGAGGAAGACGCCGGTCAGCTTGGTCACCATCCAGGGCTGATGGGCGAAGGACCAGTCCGCGCCCTCGCCGCTGCGCAGCCACAGAAGCCAACCGCCGAAGATGAAGGCCAGGATCATGGCCGGATTGATGATGATCCGCAGCAGACGCGTCTGCCACAGACGCAGCAGGGCCTGCATTTCGCCGCGCAGCGGCTCGGGCCTGGCGTTCTGCTCCGCGTCATAGGCAAACAGGCGCGGCAGGAAGAGCATCCCGGCCATCCAGGCGATCACCGCCAGGATGTGAAGCCCGCGCGCGAGGTTGTAATAGTCCATGAGGCTCCCCCTCGACCGGTCAGGCCGCCTTTGAACAACCGCCGGGGCAGGCTTTCAAGTGGGCGCATGGTCCACCCCTGGACGCGCCCTGCGGCGCTATGCCC
This sequence comes from Brevundimonas sp. NPDC007368, assembly GCF_042869015.1. Taxonomy (NCBI): domain Bacteria; kingdom Pseudomonadati; phylum Pseudomonadota; class Alphaproteobacteria; order Caulobacterales; family Caulobacteraceae; genus Brevundimonas; species Brevundimonas sp. NPDC007368. The sequence goes on from NZ_JBIAFA010000006.1 coordinate 197,714, forward strand.
GAGGTTTCCAGCGCCGCCTCGACGGCCTGGGCCAGGGCGGCGATGAAGGCCGGCTCCACACCGACGGCAGGCGCCCGCAGATAGGGGGCGCAGCCGACCTGTTCGGCAAGTTCGGCGTATTCGTGATCCAACTCGACCAGGGTCTCGATATGCTCAGACACAAAGGCGATGGGCACGACCACGGCGCCGACGCCGTCCCGGCCCGCCTGTTCAATGGCCTCGGGCGTCGACGGGCCCAGCCATTTCAGCGGCCCGACCCGGCTCTGATAGCAGATGGCCCAGTCGCTCAGACCCATGCGGGCGACGACGGCGGCCACGGTGGCCTCGACCTGGGCCTGATAGGGATCGCCGGCGGCGACCAGCTTCTCCGGGATGCCGTGAGCCGAGAACAGCACGCGGACCGGCCGGCCCTCGGCCTTGTCCATGGTCTCGCGGATCAGACGGACCTGGGCCTCGATAAGGCCCTCGGCGTCGGGATAGCAGCAGACGGCATGAAGCTCACCCGGCCCCTTGTAAGCCTCGCGCCAGGCCTTGAGCGAAGACGCCGTCGTGGTGGTCGAAAACTGCGGATAGAGGGGCAGAAGGACGACATGATCGGGCTGGAACTCGGCCACCGCCTTCGCCGTATCCTCGGTCAGGGGATGCCAGTAGCGCATGGCGATGAAGACCTCGGTCTCGTCGCCGGGCGCCCCGTCGGCCAGGGCTTCGGACAGGGCCGCCGCCTGTTTCAGCGTCTCGGGCAGCAGGGGCGAGCCGCCGCCCATCCGGGCGTAGTTGGCTTGGGCCGACTTTTCGCGCCGCGACGAGATCAAGCGCGCAAGAGGCGTGCGGACGATGCCCGGCAAACCGATGATGGCCGGATCGTTGAACAGGTTGAACAGGAAGGGTTTGACCGCGTCCGGCCCGTCCGGCCCGCCGAGATTGGTCAGGACGACGGCCACGCGCCGGTTCGGACGACGGGTCTCGGCGGTCATGGTCCCAGACATGATCATTGGGCTCCGATCCGACGCAGGACCTGCTCGACATGGGCGATCGGCACGTCCGGCAGGATGCCGTGACCCAGGTTGAAGATCCACGGACCCTGGCCCCAGGCCTCGAGCAGTTGATCGACGCGGCGATCCAGCAAGGAACCGCCGGCGCGCAGCAAGAGGGGATCGAGCGCGCCCTGGATGGGCTTGATGGCCTGGACGCGCTTGCCGACTTCCAGAGGACAGGCGGTGTCCAGCGCCACGGCCTGGACGTCGCACTCCGCCGCGTAACGCTCCGCAAGCGCCGCAGAGCCTCTTGGGAAGCCGATGAGCGGCACGGTGACCCCCAAAGCCCGGGCGCGGGCCACGAGCGCCTGGTGAGGCTTCAGGACCAGACTTTCGAACAGATCGTCGGGCAGGCCCTCGGCCCAGCTCTCGAAGATCTTCAGCACCTGGGCGCCGGCGTCCTGCTGCATCTTCAGATAGTGGGCGGTGGCCTCGACCAGAACCTCCAGAAGCGCCTCGACCTTTTCGGGTTCGGCATAGGCGTAGGTGCGAGCCTGAGCCCGTTCGCCCTTGCCGATCGTGCGGGCCTCGCCGTCCAGCATATAGGTGGCCACGGTCCAGGGCGCCCCGGCGAATCCGATCAGGGCCTTGGACGGGTCCAGTTCAGCGCGCACCAGGCTGAGGGTCTGGCCCACCGACTTCAGGGCCTCCCCCGCCCTGGAGGCCAGCTCCCGCATCTGTTCCACCGACGGCAGGGCGCCCAGGCGCGGACCTTCGCCAGCCTCGAACCAAACCTTCTGTCCCAGGGCGCCGGGGATCAGCAGGATGTCGGCGAAGACGATGGCCGCATCGAAGCCGAACCGACGCATGGGCTGAAGCGTCGCCTCGGCCGCCATCTCCGGGTTCATGCAGAAGGCGATGAAGTCCGGCGCCTTGGCGCGCAGCTCGCGGTACTCCGGCAGGTAGCGCCCGGCCTGACGCATGAACCACACGGGCGGACGGGTCGTAGTCTGGCCCTGGAGAGCCTGGATCAGAAGAGGAGTGCTCATGCCTTGGGCTTTAGGATGCACACCCCCAAGCCTCAATCCCTATTCAAGAATAAGAATTGATAGAAAATTGGAGGATGGAAGCAGGGTGCTGAACTGCGGGGATAGAATTCGGATTCCCCTTCGATCGACAGGTTTCTCCCCGTTTTCGAAAGAATGAATTCCGGGGAGGGCCCGATGGGGTGTTCATAGCGGGGATAACCCGCTTCAGGCCCGGTATGACGGGAGTCCGGTCTGGGCGCCGTTGTGGGAAAGGCGCCGGGCGCCAAATTTGGACAAGGCGCCTTATCCCCTGGTGAGGATAGAAATTCGGCGCCTGTATGAACGACTCCAGGCGCCGTTTCGCGATCGGCGCCCGCGATCCCCGCTCGCGACCGGCGTTGGAGCTTGCTAGAGGATTCGGCGCCCAATCGGCGCCCTGTCGGCGCCCAGGCGATGTCGAACGGCGCCCCGGCTTTTGCACAGGCTTCGGGGACAGAGTCCGACGCGATCCGGGCGCGAAGGATGAGGAGACGATCAGAGCCATGAGCCCCGCCCGCCCGTCGCCGCGCCTCGCCACCTATTTCCATGTCCATCTGGTCTCGGACTCGACCGGCGAGACCCTGAACGCCATGGCCAAGGCCGTGATCGCCCGGTTCGACGGCGTCATTCCCATCGAACACATCTACGCCCTGGTTCGCTCGTCCAAGCAGATGGAGCGGGTGCTGGAGGAAGTCGCCGGGGCGCCCGGCGTGGTGCTGCACACCCTGGTCGACCGCGAACTGCGCGAACAGCTGGAAGAAGGCTGTCGTCGCCTGCAGACGCCGCAGATCGGGGCCCTGGATCCCCTGGTCGGGGCGCTGTCCGGCTATCTGGGAACGAACATCTCGACCCGCGTCGGGGCCCAGCACGCCCTGGACCACGGCTATTTCAACCGCATCGGCGCCCTGGATTTCGCCATCGCCCACGACGACGGCCAGGGCACGCTGGAACAGCTGGAGCATGCCGACGTGGTCCTGTGCGGCGTCAGTCGGACCTCCAAGACCCCGACCTGCATCTATCTGGCCAATCGGGGCATCCGCGCCGCCAATGTGCCCTTGGTGCCGGGTCAGGAAGACGGCGAGCGACTAACAAGGTTGAAGAACCCCCTGGTCATCGGCCTGACCGTGTCGCCGGATCGACTGGTTCAGATCCGCCGCAACCGACTGGAGGGGCTGAACGCCCACCACGCCTCCGACTATGTCGACCACGACGCCGTGCGCGAGGAAACCGTCAAGGCGCGGCGCGCCTTCGAGCGACGCGGCTGGCCGACCATCGACGTGACCCGCCGCTCGGTCGAGGAGACCGCCGCGGCCATCATCAACCTTCTGAGCGAGCGGCGGACGCGCCGCGTGGGGACTGCCTGGTGAACAACGACGGCGAACGGCTGATCCTGGCCTCCAAGAGCGCGGCGCGACGCGCGGTCCTGACCGATGCGGGGGTGCCCTTCACGGTTCAGGTGGCCGATGTGGACGAGGAGGCGCTGAAGACGCCGGGCGTCGATCCGGTCGCCCTGGCGGTCGAACTGGCCCGGGCCAAGGCCCTCGCCGTGTCCCGCCACGACGCCGACGCCTGGGTTCTGGGCGCCGATCAGACCCTGGCCTTTGACGGCGGCCTGGTCTCCAAGGCCCCGACGCTGGCGGCGGCGCGCGAACGCCTGATCGCCATGCGCGACCGCACCCACCAACTGCATTCCGGCGCGGCTCTGGCTCGCAACGGCCAGGTGGTCTGGTCGGGCGTGGACACGGTCGAGATGAGGATGCGCGACTTTTCCGACACCTTCCTCGACGCCTATCTGGCGGCCGAGGGCGAGGCCCTGCTGGCCTGCGTCGGCTCTTACCGGCTGGAGGGCCTGGGCTCGCAGTTGTTCGAGGCGGTCGAGGGCGACTATTTCACCGTCCTGGGCCTGCCGCTATGGCCGGTTCTGGCCGAACTGCGACGCGCCGGAGTGATCGTCTCGTGAGCCCCTCCCCTTCCCGCTCGAACCGCATCACCGGCGCCGCCATGCTGGCGGGCATCGCCGGCCAGCCGGTGGCCCATTCGCTGAGCCCCGTCATCCATAACGCCTGGCTTCAGGCCGGTGATATCGACGCCGCCTATATGCCGTTCGCGCCCAAGGACGCCGCCGGATTCGACGTCCTGGTCGCCGCCGGGCGCGCTGGTCTGGTGCAGGGGCTGAATGTCACCGCGCCCTTCAAGGAACAGGCCTTCGCCCTGGCGGATGAAGCCAGTAAGGCGGCCCAGGCGACCGGTTCGGCCAACATCCTCGTGTTCGACAACGGCCATGTTCGCGCCGACAGCTCGGACGGCGTCGGCGTCCTCTACGCCCTGGCCGAGCAGGCGCCGGGCCTGAACCTGAAAGACGCCGTCGTGGTCATGCTGGGCGCCGGGGGCGCCGCCCGCGCCGGAGCAGGCGCCCTGATCGAGGCCGGGGCGAGCATCCGCATCCTCAACCGTTCGCGCGACCGCGCCGAGGCTCTGGCCGCCGATCTTGGGGCCTCGGTGAGCGTGGCCGACGAGACCGCTCTGGCCACCGCCGATCTGGTCATCAACGCCCTCAGCGTTCAGCCGAGCATTGACCTGTCGGTGCTGAAGCCGACCGCCGTGGTCATGGACATGACCTACAAGCCCGTCGTCACCGACTTCCTGGCGGCGGCGCGAGCGCGCGGGCTGACCACGGTGGACGGTCTGGCCATGCTGATCGGTCAGGCGGCCCCCTCTTTCACCGCCCTGTTCCGGCGCCCGCCGCCGTCGCTGGATCTGCGCGCCTTGCTGCTGGCCCATCTGGGAGAGGCCGCGTGATCATCCTCGGCCTGACCGGCTCCATCGGCATGGGCAAATCGACCACGGGGCGGATGTTCGCCGACGAAGGCGCCCTGCTGTGGGACGCCGACGCCGCCGTCCATCGCCTCTATGCGCGCGGCGGGGCGGCGGTCGAGCCCCTGGGTCAGGCCTTCCCCGGCGTGGTCGTCGACGGCGCCGTGGACCGCGCCCGTCTGGCCGAGGCGCTGGGTCGTGACGAGACCGCCTTCAAACGTTTGGAGGCCATTGTTCATCCCCTTGTGGCCCAGGACCGGGCTCAGGATCTGGCGGCGGCGCGGGCCGAGGGGGTGCGGCTGGCCGTGCTCGACATTCCCCTGCTGTTCGAGACCGGCGGCGAGGCCTTCGTCGATGCCGTGGTCGTGGTCACCGCCGATCCTGAAGTTCAGGCGGCGCGGGTCCTGGCCCGCCCCGGCATGACCCGCGAGCGTTTCGAAGCCATCCTGTCTCGCCAGACGCCAGACGCCGAGAAACGCCGCCGCGCCGACTTCCTGGTCGATACCGGTCGAGGTCTGGACGCGGCCCGCGAACAGGTGGCTCAAATCGTGGGGACAGTTCTTGATCCCGCGTGGACGCCTCCGCGCCGGGGCTGAAGCCGCCCTTCCGTTGCGATGCGGCTTGCCCCATTAAGGGGCCATGGCCCGCGAAATCGTTCTCGACACCGAAACCACCGGCTTCGATCCCAAGACGGGCGACCGTCTGATCGAGGTCGGCTGCATCGAGATCCACGACCTGCTGCCGACCGGGCGCACCTTCCACCGCCTGGTCAATCCCGAGCGTCTGATCCCGCCGGACGCCATCCGGGTTCACGGCATCACCGACGAACATGTCAAGGATGCGCCGAAATTCCACGAGATCGCGGCTGATCTGCTGGAGTTCATCGGCGACGCGCCCCTGATCGCGCACAACGCCAACTTCGACCGCAACTTCATCGATTTTGAATACAGCCGTATCGGTCAGAAGCCGCCGGCCCAGGAACGCTGGATCGACACGCTTCAGCTGGCGCAAAAGCGGTTTCCGGGCATGCCCAACTCGCTGGACGCCCTGTGCAAGCGGTTCAAGATCTCGCTGGTCGACCGCACCCTGCACGGCGCCCTGATCGACTCCCGCCTGTTGGCCGAGGTTTATCTGGAGCTGCGCGGCGGCAAGGAACGGGCGCTGGACCTGACCACGGCCCGCAGCCCGCAGGCGATGGCGGCGGCCGCCTCGGTCAGTCATGGCGCAAGGCCCCACCCCCTGCCCTTCCGCTCAACCGAGGCTGAGCAGGCGGCGCATCTGGCCTTCCTGAAGTCGACGCTGAAGGACCACAGCCTGTGGGCCGGCTACGGCGTGACCGTCGAGGTCGAGGCCAAGGACGAGGCGGCGGCCTAGAGCCCCGAACCTCAAATAAGAAGGGGCGCCCCTTCGGACGCCCCCTCAATCCTTCGCTCAAGCAGCGAGGCACCGCGCGCCTCGCGTTAGCGGTCTTCTTGAAACTATGCCTGACCGGCGTCGGCCGGACCGCTGGCGATCTGCTGCTGGCGGGCGACATAGATGGCGGCGAAGTCGATCGGGTCGACCATGAAGGGCGGGTAGAAGCCGCCGTCCGAGGTGGCCTGGGCGATGACCTGACGGGCGAAGGGGAAGAGGTAGCGCGGGCACTCGATCAGCAGCATGGGCTCGATGTCCTGGGGCGAGACGCCGCTCAGGGCGAACAGTCCGCCGTAGACGAGTTCCACGTGAAACACCGGGGCCTTGTCCTCGCCGGTGGCCTTGACCGACAGCTTGAGGTCCAGCTCGAACAGGCCGTCCGGGCGACCGGCGGCGTTCATTTCCACGCCCATGTCGATGGCGGGCTTGCCCTCGATGCGCAGGCTGTCGGGCGCGCGCGGGTTTTCGAAGGACAGGTCGCGGACGTATTGCGCCAGGATGCGGAAGCCGGGACCGGCGGGCTGGCCCTGGCCTTCCATCGGCTCGGTCTGGCCGTTGGCGGCGGTGTCGGCGGGGGCGGTGGCGTCGGTCATGAAGGTAAGCCGTCAGTCTGAAATCGTGGGACGCCGGACCGCTCCGGGCCCGGGGTGAAGGGCCCGCGACTACCACGGCGAGGCTATTGGCCGCAACGGCGAGACCGGCGTTCCGGACGCCGCCCGCCTTGCGCCCGGCGGGATCGCCCCCTAATCCTCACAGCAACAGATGCGCGCCCCTCGTCCCATGATGGGCGCGCGCCAATCAGGTGAAGCCCGTGCCCGTCCAATTCCAGATCGTCATGTTCGCCATCGTCGCCGCGGTGCTGCTGTTCATGCTCTACAACGTCCTGGGCAAGAAGGTCGGGCGCCAGCCGCAGGAAGACGCCCGTCTGCCCCAGGCCTCGCCCGTAGGCGGCCCCGCGCCGACACCGGCCACGCCGGGACTGGACGCCGCGACCGCCGCCGCCGTGGCGGGACTGAAGGCGCGCGACCCGGCCTTCGACCCGGCCCGCTTCATCGAGGGCGCGCGTCAGGCCTATGAGACCATCGTGCGCGGCTACGCCTCGGGCGACCACGAGGCGCTGCGGCCGCTGCTGACCCCCTCGGTCATGACCTCGTTCGAGGCCGGCATCGCCGCCCGTGAAGCGCGTGGCGAGCGTGAGCAGGTCGAGTTCCTGCACCCGCCCCGCGCCGACCTGGAGCTGGCTACGGTCAAGGACGACCGCGCCGTCGCCAAGGTCCGCTTCCTGGCCGAGATGCGCAGCATCGTGACCCCCGCCGAGGGCGAGGCGACGACCGACGAGCGCCGCACCGCCGAACTGTGGACCTTCGAGCGCGCCCTAGGCGCCGCCGATCCCAACTGGGCCCTGGCCCGCGTCGAGGCGGCCAGCGCCTGATGCGGGCCTTGGCGCCCGCCCTGCCGTTCGACCGGTCGGGCGCGGCCCGGCTTGGCGCCCTGTCCCTGCTGCTGTTCGCGGCGGCCTGCGCCTCGACCCCGCCGGTGGCGCCGCCGACGAGTCCCGCTCCTGGCCCGGGACCGATCACGCCGCCGACCGCAGTCGAGGGGTTGAGCCTGACCGCCCTGCCCGGCTGGGCCGAGGAAGATCATTTGGCCGCTTTCAGCGCCTATGTCGCCGGCTGCATCCGCGCCCGGGGCGGGGCGGCCGAAGCCGTCTGCGCCCGCGCCCGCGACCTGGCCGCGCGCCGGGCCAGCCCCAGCGACGCCCGCGCTTTCCTCGAGACGAATTTCGTTGCCACCGAAGCCCGCACCGACGACGGCCGCGCCGGCCTGCTGACGGCCTATTTCGCGCCGGAGTATCCGGCCCGTCGTTCGCCCGACGACGAGTTTGACGCTCCGGTGCTCAGCCGCCCGGCCAACCTGTCCGAGGTCGGCGACCGCGCCGCCATCGAGGCGGGGTCGGCCCAGTCTCAGGCCCTGGCCTGGATGCGGGCCGAGGACCTCTTCTTTCTGCAGATCCAGGGCTCGGGGACCCTGAGCTTCCCGGACGGCGCCCGCCTGCGCGCCGCCTACGCCGCCGACAACGGCAAGCCCTTCGTCGGCATCGCCCGGCCCATGGCCGAGCGCGGCCTGCTGCCCGCCAATGGAACCTCGGGCGACGCCATTCGCGGCTGGCTGTCGGCCCATCGCGGAGCCGAAGCGCGTGCGGTCATGGCGCTGAACCCGCGCTATATCTTCTTCGTCGTCAGCCCCGACGACGGCAAGGAGGCGACCGGCGCCGCCGGCGTCCCCCTGCCCGCGCGCCGCTCGGTGGCCGTGGACCCCTCGCGCTGGACCTATGGCGAGGCCGTCTGGATCGAGGCCGACGGCGGCAATCTGATCGGGGCCAGGGCCAGCTATCGCGGCCTCGTCATGGCCCTCGACACCGGCTCGGCCATCCGCGGCCCCGTCCGCGCCGATCTCTATATCGGCCGCGGCGACGCGGCGGGTCAGGAAGCCGGGTCGGTGCGCCATCCGCTCAGGATGTGGCGGCTGACGCCGAAAGGGTAAGGCGGGGAGGTCAGCGTCTGCTATCACCCGTGGCGGAAATGGCCGCTTGCTTGCAGCCGCATTACCCGGCGCGATGGAAGACAAGCAACGCGACATTCAGGGCTAGCAAAGCCCACCCTCCGAGAAGACCGCAACGAAAAGCGAGTACCAGAGCGCGATCGCCTCCACGGTAAAACGATAGCTTGGCTCCCAGCAGCTCGAATATATAACTGTAAGATGGCCTTCGGCGCTCGCGTATCATCAGCGCAAGAAACGATACCGCAAACACGCCACAGGCCAAACCTGCCGCAATCATCACAATCGTACTGAAGGTTTCAACTTGTGCCATAGGCCAGCTTGAGGGCCTCGCCCGTATGAGATCAAGGTCCGCCTTCCACCCTCAGCCGTCATTCTGGGGCGCGCAGCGAGCCCGGAACCCAGGCGGTTGAGGCGTCCGCGATCCCGCCATGGGTTTCGGCGCCTGGACCCCGGATCGTCCCTTCGGGCCGTCCGGGGTGACAGAGGGCGGAGGGGCGGGTTCCGGTCGTCGGTTGGTCCCTACCGCCGCTTCAGGCTGCCCAGGACGCCGCGCAGCAGTTCGCGGGTGATGGTCGAGCCGGCGGTGCGCAGGACCGACTTGGTCAGGGCCTCCATCGGGGTCTGGCGGCTGGAGGTCCGGGCGCGCGGGGCGGCGCGTTCGCGGGCCGGAGCGGGGGCCGAACGGGCGGCCTTTTCGGCGGCCTTGGCCTGGGCTGAGGCGGCGGCGGTTTCGGCCTCGATGCGCTCGGCCTGGGCGCGGCGGGCCTTCAGGACCTCCTCGGCGGACTCGCGGTTGACCGCCGTGTCATAGGTCCCGCGTACCGGGCTGGCGGCCATGACGGCGGCGCGTTCGGCCTCGGTCGCCGGACCCAGGCGCGAGTCCGGCGGACGGATTTTCGTCTGGGCCACCACGGTCGGGGCGCCCTTGTCGTCCAGGGTCGAGACCAGGGCCTCGCCCACCCCCAGGGCCTGGATGGCCTCGGCCGTGTCGAAGGCGGGGTTGGTGCGGAAGCTCTGGGCGGCGGCGCGCAGGCCCTTCTGTTCGGCCGGGGTGTAGGCGCGAAGCGCGTGCTGCACCCGGTTGCCCAGCTGGGCCAGGACGGTGTCGGGAATGTCGGCCGGGTTCTGGGTGACGAAATAGACCCCGACCCCCTTGGAGCGGATCAGGCGCACCACCTGCTCCACCTTTTCCAGCAGACCCTTGGGCGCGTCGTTGAACAGCAGGTGAGCCTCGTCGAAGAAGAAGACCAGGCGCGGCTTCTCCGGGTCGCCGATCTCGGGCAGTTGCTCGAACAGCTCGGACAGCAGCCACAGCAGGAAAGCCGCATACAGGCGCGGACTGTTCATCAGGCGGGTGGAGTCCAGCACATTGACCTGGCCCCGCCCGTCCAGCGAGGTGCGCATCATGTCTTCCAGCCGCAGGGCCGGTTCGCCGAAGAAGGCGGTTCCCCCCTGCTGCTCCAGTTGCAGCAGGGCGCGCTGGATGGCGGCGATGGAGGTGGGCGAGACATTGCCGACCTCGCGGCCGATGGCCTGGGCGTTCTCGCCGACATAGGCCAGCAGGGCGCGCAGGTCCTCGAGGTCCAGCAGCAGCAGGCCCTCCTTGTCGGCGACGTGGAAGGCGACCGTCAGGACCCCCTCCTGCACGTCATTCAACTCCAGCATCCGGGCCAGGAGGGTCGGACCGACGTCGGACACGGTGGCGCGGATCGGGTGGCCCTTGACGCCGTACAGGTCCCAGAAGACGACCGGCGCCGCCTTGCCGGTCAGGGTCAGGCCCATCTTGCCGGCGCGCTCGGCGAACTTTTCGACATTGCCCGCCTGGCTGATGCCCGACAGGTCGCCCTTTACGTCGGCGCAGAAGACCGGGACGCCGGCGTCGGAAAAGCCCTGGGCCATGATCTGCAGGGTCACGGTCTTGCCCGTGCCGGTGGCGCCGGCCACCACGCCGTGGCGGTTGGCGCGCTTGAACAGCAGGTTCTCGGCGGCGCCCTCGAAGGACTGGCCGAGGAAGAGGGCGGCGGGGGCGTCGGTCATGTCGGGCGGTCTCCAGCGTCTGGGCGCATGGTTATCTGACCGGGCCGGGGCCGCAAGGCGGAACCGTGTGGCTTTACAGCGATTGACGCTCTCCCCGACGCCGCCGACAGTCACGCTCATGAAACTGCCCATCTCGGTCCCGACCTCCTCGGTCGCGCGCAACGCCCTGGTTCTCATCGCCGTCGTGGCGGGCGGGGCGGCGCTCTACTGGCTGAGGGACATCCTGACGCCCCTGGCCATGGCCATCTTCCTGTTGATCATGATCGACGGGGTGAAGCGGGCCATCGAGCACCGCACGCCTGTGCCTCCGCGCTTCGCCGGCGCGGCGGCCCTGACCGTCGTGGTGCTGGGCTTTCTGCTGTCGATCTGGATCATCGTCGACGGGGCGGCGAGCTTCTTCACGGATGCGTCAGGGGTGTCGGCGAGCATCGGTCCGCGACTGGATCACATCATCGCCGACGTCAGCGGCCTGGTCGGGGTGTCAGATCCGCCGACGCTGAACGAGCTGATCGCGGGAATCGACCTGCGTGGCTGGCTGACCCAGGCGGCCCTGCAGGCCCAGGGCGTGGCCTCGGGCGCCTTCTTCGTCATGGTCTATCTGGGCTTCCTGCTGGCCTCGCAGGCGGGCTTCCGCAAGAAGATCGTGGCCATGTTCCCCGATCGCGGCGCGCGCAACGAGGCGCTGGAGGTGTTCAGCCGGGTGCGCGGCGGGGTCGAGGGTTATCTGTGGGTTCAGGCCGTGACAGGGGCCATGATCTGCGCCGTCGCCTGGGCCTTGATGCGGGCCGTGGGGCTTCAGAACGCCGAGTTCTGGACCTTCGTCATCTTCATCGTCGGCTTTATTCCCGTGCTGGGCGGCGCCATCGCCGGCTGCGCTCCGCCCCTGTTCGCCCTGGTGCAGTTCGAGAGCTACTGGCCGGCCCTGATCCTGCTGGTCGGACTGCAGGCCCTGCTGTTCATCGTCGGCAACATGATCCAGCCGCGCATGCAGGGCGATAACCAGAATATCGATCCGGTGGTGGTCCTGCTGGCCCTGGCCCTGTGGGGCAAGATGTGGGGCGTGCCGGGCATGTTCCTGTCGACCCCGCTGGCGGTCATGGCCATGGCCATCCTGGCCGAGTTCAAGGGCTCGCGCTGGATGGCGGTCCTGCTGTCCGGCGACGGCGAGCCCTATGCCGCGCGCAAGGCCCCCGTGCGGCCGGAAGGCGGAGGCGGTTGGTTCAGGCGTCTGCTTGGGCGCGGCAAGCCGCCGCACGAAAAAGATCCGATTGAGGGCTGATCCTGCCCTTGATCCGCCACAACCGCCCACTATCTCTCCAATCAGACGACGCGGCCCCCCTCCCCCCTCCGGCCGCGAAGTCCAGAGGACCGGCGCTCCCTCCCCCTCCTGCGCCGGACCCAAGCAGGCCGTCGAGCGTTTCGCTCGACGGCCTTGTTCTTTTCAGGCCCATGTTTTCGGTATGACGCTTCGTCTGATCCGGGCCGAATTGGGGCGGTTGTTGTCGTGTTTTAGGCTTGAGCGACCGAAATTCGCCCAACTGTGGGCCTCTGGCGCAACATGGTGCGCTGCACACTGAAATTCAGGGTCTTAGCCGCCTCAGCCGGCCTAGCCAGTTTCGCCAGCGGCGCTAAGGTGGCGCGGTCAAATCCCTGCGGCTTCAGGCCGTGCTGTTCGAGACCACACCATGTCCGCCGCTCCGCGCACAGTTTCCGCCACGCCAGCTGTACTGGAGGCGCTGGAAGCGGCTTACGCGCGGATTGTCGACGGCCCGCCGGGCGCCGCAGAAAAGTCGTTCCTGGCCCAGGCCTTCGACGACTACGCCGCTGACGAGACCCCTGAACTGGGCGGCGACGATCTGGCCGCCCTTCTGGCTTCGGCCTGGCGCGCGGCACTGACCCGCAAGGCCGGCGAACCCGCCCGCGTCACCGTCAGCCCCCTGGTCGGCGCCGACGGCGCCCCGACCGGTTATGACAGCGTCCTGATCTTGCAGGACGACGCCCCCTTCCTGGTCGACAGCGTGCTCGGCGAACTGGCCGACGCCGGGGTCACGGTGCGGGCCCTTTTCCACCCGATCGTCGAGCTTGAGGCCGGCCGTCGCGACTCCCTGATCATCGTCGTCATCGATCCCCTGCCCCAGGAACGCCGCGACGCCCTGGGCGAGGGCCTGGCGCAGGCCATGGCCGATGTGCGCGCCGCCGTGACCGATCACGCCGCCATGGTCCAGCTGATGCGCGACGCCGTCGAGCAGCTGGAGGCCGCGCCGCCCGCCGGCGTCGATCCGGCCGTACTGGAAGAGAACATCGCCTTCCTGCGTTGGGCCAAGAGCGACCACTTCGTCTTCCTGGGCGCCCGCGACTACGCCTATCCCCGCAGCGCCGACGGCGGTTATGCGGCCGAGGCCCCGCTGGAGGTGTCGGATCAGGGCCTGGGCATTCTGAACGATCCCGAGCGCCGGGTGCTGCGCCGCGCTTCCGAGCCCGCCGTCCTGACCCCGGCCATGCAGCGCCAGCTGAATGAGAGCGAGCCGGTCACCGTGGCCAAGGCCAATATGCGCTCGCGCGTGCATCGCCGCGCCTACATGGACTACGTCGGGGTCAAGCGTTACGGCGCGGACGGCAAGGCTTCGGGCGAGACGCGCTTCGTCGGCCTGTTCACCGCCGAGGCCTATGACAAGATGGCCAAGGAGGTGCCGCTGATCCGGCGCAAGGTCGCCAATGCGCTGGAACGCGCCGGCAAGACCCCCGGCAGCCACAACTACAAGCGCCTGAAGAACATCCTCGAGAACTATCCCCGCGACGAGCTGTTCCAGATCAGCGAGGACGAGCTGCTGGATACGGCGCTCGGCATCCTGCACCTCTACGACCGTCCGCGCATCCGTCTGTTCTCGCGCCGCGATCCGTTTGATCGTTTCGTTTCGGTTCTGTGCTTCATCCCGCGTGAACGCTTCGACGCCGGCCTGCGCCAGCGCATCGGCGGCATCCTGGCGAAGGCCTGGGGCGGTCGGGTCTCGGCCTGGTATCCGCAGCTGACGGACCAGCCGCTGACGCGCGTCCACTACATCATCGGCGTCGAGCCGGGCGCCCACCTGAACCCCGACCCCAAGGCCCTGGAAGCCGAGGTGGCCGAGGCCGGCCGCAGCTGGATCGACCGTTTCGAGACCGCCCTGCGCGCCGCCGACGTGGATGAGGTCGCCGTCGGGCCGACCAGCGCCAAATGGGCCGACAGCTTCGGCGTCTCCTATCGTGATCGCTACGACGCCGCCGAGGCCGTGGCCGATCTGGAGCAGTTCGACCGCCTGAACGACGGCTCGATGGGCGACGGCGTCCATTCCGAGCCGGTGGCTGTCCGCGCCTTCCGCACGGCGGACGAGACCTCGCTGCAGTTCCGTTTCAAACTGTATCGTCGCGGCTCGGCCGTGCCGCTGTCCGACGTCCTGCCGATCCTGGCCGACATGGGTCTGAAGACGCTGGAGGAGTCGGACCATGTCGTCCGCACGACCGGCGACGCCCCCATCTACATCCACGACTTCCTGCTGGAAGATCCGCGCGGCGAAGGCCTGAGCTTCGCCGACATCAAGGCCCCGTTCGAGGCCGCCTTCTCGGCGGTCTGGACCGGCCGAACCGAGAGCGACGGCTTCAACCGTCTGGTGCTGGAGCTGGGCGTGGACTGGCGCGAGGCGGCCCTGATCCGCACCCTCGCCCGCTATCGTCAGCAGACCGGCCTGGACCCGTCGCAGGCGGTGCAGGAAACGGCCCTGCGCGAATATCCGACCGTCGCGCGCGCCATCCTGTCGCTGTTCAAGGCCAAGTTCGATCCGGCCCACGGCGGCACGGTCGCCGAGCGCGAAGCCCTGGTGGCCGAGCTGAACGACAAGATCCTCGCCCTGCTGCAGGACGTGAAGAGCCTGGATCACGACCGGGTGCTGCGCCGCATCGCCCTGCTGATCGACGCGGTCAAGCGCACCAACTTCTATCAGGTCGACGCCGAGGGAACGCCGAAGCCCCACATCTCGATCAAGATCGCCTCGCGCGAGCTTGAGGATCTGCCCCTGCCCAAGCCCTTCCGCGAAATCTTCGTCTGGGCCCCGCACATCGAGGGCGTCCACCTGCGCTTCGGCCCGGTGGCGCGCGGCGGTCTGCGCTGGTCGGACCGTCGGGACGACTTCCGCACCGAGGTCCTGGGTCTGGTGAAGGCCCAGCAGGTCAAGAACTCGGTCATCGTCCCGGTCGGCTCCAAGGGCGGCTTCTATCCCAAGCAACTGCCGGTCGGCGGCGACCGCGACGCGGTCCAGGCCGAGGCTATCCGCGCCTACAAGACCTTCCTGTCCGGCCTGCTGGACATCACCGACAACATCGTGGGCGAAGGCGCCCCGGTGCGTCCGGCCAATGTCGTGGCCTGGGAAGGCGACGATCCCTATCTGGTCGTGGCCGCCGACAAGGGCACCGCGACCTTCTCGGATATCGCCAACGGCGTGAGCCAGTCCTACGGCTTCTGGCTGGACGACGCCTTCGCGTCGGGCGGCTCGGCCGGCTACGATCACAAGGAGATGGGCATCACGGCGCGCGGCGCCTGGGAGGCGGTCAAGCGCCACTTCCGCGAGATGGGCAAGGACATCCAGTCCGAGCCCTTCACCGTGGTCGGCGTAGGCGACATGTCCGGCGACGTCTTCGGCAACGGCATGCTGCTGTCCAAGGCGATCAAGCTGGTCGCCGCCTTCGATCACCGCGACATCTTTATTGATCCCAACCCTGACACCGCCAAGTCCTTCGCCGAGCGTCAGCGCCTGTTCGAGACGCCGCGCACCAGCTGGCAGGACTATGACAAGAGCCTGATTTCGGAAGGCGGCGGCGTCTTCTCTCGTTCCGCCAAGACCATCACCCTGACGCCGCAGATCAAGGAACTGCTGGATATCGAGGCCGACACGGTCGACCCCACCACCCTGATGCAGGCCATCCTCAAGGCGCGCGCCGAGCTGCTCTACTTCGGCGGCATCGGCACCTACATCAAGGGCGCCGGCGAGACGAACGCCCAGGCCGGCGACAAGGCCAACGACGCCATCCGCATCAACGGCGGCGAGGTCCGGGCCCTGGTCCTGGGCGAAGGCGCCAACCTGGGCGCGACCCAACTGGGCCGCATCGAGGCGGCGCGCGCGGGCATGCGCCTGAACACCGACGCCATCGACAACTCGGCGGGTGTGGACTCGTCCGACCATGAGGTGAACATCAAGATCCTCACCGGCGGGGCCATCGCTTCGGGCCATCTGAAGGCCGAGGACCGCAACGCCCTGCTGAAATCGATGACCGACGAGGTCGGCCTCAAGGTCCTGGCCCACAACTACGACCAAACCCTGGCCCTGACCCTGCAACAGGCCGAAGGCGCCGAGGCCCTGGACGCTCAGCAGACCTTCATGCAGCACCTGACCGCCCTGGGTAAGCTGAACCGCGCGGTGGAATACCTGCCCGATGACGCCCGCATGGCCGAGATGAAGCTGCAGGGCGCGGCCCTGACCCGTCCCGAACTGGCGGTGCTGACGGCCTATTCCAAGCTGGAGCTGTTCGACGAGATCGTCGGCTCCTCGGCGCCGGACGACGCCTTCTTCGAGCGCCTGCTGGTCCACTACTTCCCGGCGCCCCTGGCGAAGTTCGAAGAGGACATGAAGGGCCACCGTCTGCGTCGCGACATCATCGCCACCGTGCTGTCGAACGAGATCGTCAACATGGCCGGGCCGACCTTCCCTGATCGCCTGCGGGCGGCGGCGGAATGCGACACCGCGGCCATGGTCACGGCTTTCGAGACGGCGCGTCAGGTCTTCCGCCTGGATCAGGCCTGGAAGGCGGTGTCGGCCCTGGACCTCAAGATCCCGGCCGAGGCCCAGACGGCCCTCTATCAGGAGATCGCCAAGGTCCTGCGTCGCCAGACCTACTGGCTGGCCCGTCGCGCCGCCCGCACCGAAACCACGGTCGGCGGCATGATCGCCGCCTATCAGCCGGCCGCCGACGCCCTGCGCGCCGCGGGTCCGGCTGTGCTGTCGCGCTTCGAGCAGCAGCAGTTCGAGGCCCGCGTCGCCACCTTCGTCGGCCTGGGCGCCCCCGAAGACCTGGCCCGCGACATCGCCCTGCTGCGGCCCATGGTGGCCACGGCCGACATCGGCGATCTGGCCAATGAACTGGGATGGAGCGCGCCGGCCATGGCGCGCCTCTATCACCAGGTCGGCGCCGCCTTCGACTTCGACCGCCTGCGCGTGGCGGCGGGCTCGATCCCGTCGGGCGATCACTTCGATCGTCTGGCCGTGCGCCGACTGATCCAGGACCTGATGGCCGAGCAGCAGCAGCTGACCCGCGCCGTGGCCAAGGCCTCGGCCGAGACGGCGGGCGCCAGCGAGGAAGCCGCCGAGACGGCCGTTGACGCCTGGATCGGCGCTCGCATCGGTCAGGTCGAATCCCTGCGCGGTTCGGTCGACGAGATCGAGACCTCGGGCACGGGCTGGACCTTCGCCAAGCTGACCATCGCCAACGGGGCCATCAGAGAGGTTCTGGGAAGCTAAGGTTTCCCAAGGGGCGCTATCGCTCGCCGCGCGGCGGCTCGCTGCTTGAGCGCAGTCGCGTGATGTCTGCCTGAAGAGGCCCGTTCGGTTCGTCGTTCGCGACGAGGCGGGCGGGCCTTGGCGTTTGGGGCGGCTTGGCGTTAGGTGGTCGCCGCTGTTCAGAGATCCGCAAGGCGAGCCGACACCATGCCCAGGAAGTTCCTCGTCGTCGTGGACGACAGCCCCGAGTTCGGCGCGGCCCTCGGCTACGCTGCTCGCCGGGCCAAGTCGACCGGCGGGCGTGTGGTGCTGCTGCGCGCCCTGCCCGGCGGCTCGGATGAGCACTGGTCCGGCGTCCGCGACGAAATCCGCCGTCAGCAGCGCGAGGAGGCCGAGGCCCTGCTGAACCGTCTGGGAGAGGAAGCCGCCGAGAAGTCCGGCGCCCCGCCCATCTTCATCATTGAGGAAGGCGACCCCCAGGGCGCCATCCGCAAGACCGTCGGCGCCGACCCCGACATCAAGATCCTGGTCCTGGCGGCGGGATCCGGCTCGCGCGGGCCAGGCCCCCTGGTTTCGGCCGTGCTGAAACAGGGCGGCGCCTTCACCGGCCGCAAGCTGCCCGTGACCATCGTGCCGGGCGAACTGACCGAGGCGGACATCGAGGACCTGGCGTAATTCTAAGGGTCGCTATCGCTCGGCTCGCGGAGCCTCGCTGCTTGAGCGACGATGCTGCGTTTCTCCCTCCCCTTCATGGGGAGGGTGGCTGAGCCCGTAGGGCGAGGCCGGGTGGGGGCGCTCGGCAAATCAGAAGCCACGCCAGCATCACCTTGCCCTCCCCACCCGATCGACGCTTCGCGCCGACCACCCTCCCCATGAAGGGGTGGGAGAAGGCTTGCGAACTTCTCTGTCGAGGTCCATCTCCCGGCCATGTTCATCCAGACCGAACCCACGCCGAACCCCCATGTCCTGAAATTCCTGCCGGGCCGCGACGTGGCGCCGGAAGGCGTGCTGGAATATCGCACCATCGACGAAGCGACGGCCTCGCCCCTGGCCGAAGCCCTGTTTGAGGTGGAAGGCGTCGAGGGCGTCTTCTTCGGCGCCGACTATGTCTCGGTGACGCGCGGGGCCCAGGCTCCGGACTGGAGCGCGATGAAGGCCCCTATCCTGTCGGTCATCATGGACCACTTCGTCTCGGGGGCGCCGCTGACGCGCGGCGTCGAGGCTTCGAACGAGGATGCCGGCGAGGACACGGAGATCATCGCCGAGATCAAGGGTCTGCTCGACAGCCGCATCCGCCCGGCCGTGGCCCAGGACGGCGGCGACATCCTGTTCGACCATTTCGACGAGGAAACCGGGGTCCTGCGCCTGCGCATGCGCGGCGCCTGCTCGGGCTGTCCCTCCTCCTCGGCCACCTTGAAGGCGGGCGTCGAACAGATGATGCGCCACTACATCCCCGAAGTGACCAGCGTGGAGCAGGTCATCTAGGCAAGGGGCGCTATCGCCCGCCGCGCGGCGGCTCGCTGCTTGAGCGCAGGTAGGGCGCGCGCGAAGCGCCAGGCCGCGTCGGGTCGGGAGATCCCGAAGGGTCGACGACCGCGGCCCTGCATAAAGCCGCGTCGGGTCGAGAAGGTGGAGCCTTCTGACCGCGGCTCCACAAGAATGTTGTTTCACATGAAACACTATCGTCCGAACGGGCCGTGGGGCATGATCGCCGAATGGCCCGTTTCACATCTGATGATGACGCCGGAGCCGAGGGGCGCGCCCTCGGCGAAGCCCTGTCCGCCCTGCGCCGCGAACGCGGCCTGAGCCAGGCCGAGGCCGGCACGCGGATCGGCATGACCAGCCAGGGCTGGGGCCTGTACGAGGCGGGCAAGCGCCCCGGTCTGTTCCGCCCCGACGTGCAGCGGCGCCTGACCGCCGCTCTCGACGCCACGCCCGAGGATCTGGCGCTTCTGGTCGGCGCCGCCCCTGCCCCGCGGCCGGGGCCGTCTGCAACCGGCCTTGAGTCTCGCGGGCGCGCCTTCAAGGCGGCGGCGACGCAGGAACGGCGGCGGCTTCAGCTGTCCACCGACGACCTGACGCCCTGGGCGGCGGCGGGCACGGTGCTGGAATATGCGCCGGGGCGATGGCCGCGCCGCGATCAGGGCTGCGTCATCGAGATGGCGGACGGCTCGCTGCGGGCGCGGCTCTATGTGCGCTCGGACGAGACCGAACTGGTGGTGCGCGGCGCCGGCGCCCTGCTGACGATCGAGCGGATTCCACGGGCCCTGACCCGTGCGGTCGGCGCGGTCGTCGCCCGCCTGGATGAGTGATGAAACGAAACGGTTGTGTTTCATCGCGTCCTGTGAAACTCTCCCTTCAGGATCAGGGAGACGCCGTTCATGCCTCGCCGCACCCAGGACATCGACGCCGTCGTGGGCGCGCGGATGGCGGCGCGCCGATCCGCCCTGGGTCTGTCGCAGACGGCGCTGGCCGCCCAACTAGGGGTCAGCTGTCAGCAGGTTCAGAAGTACGAAAAGGGCGCCAACCGTGTTTCGGCCTCGCGCCTGCATCAGGTGGCGACGGCTCTGGGCTGTTCCGTGGCCGACTTCTTTCCAACGCGAGGCGACGACCCGGTGGCGGGTCGGCGCGACCTGACCGCGACGATGGACGGCCGCGCCCTGGCCGAGGCCTTTCACCGCATCGCGGACCCGGCGCTGCGTCAGGCGGTGACGCGGGTGGTCGAGGCGCTGGCGTCGGCCTGATCACCCCGATAGGAAGGCCGCGATGAGAGTTCTGATCGTGGATACAGCGCTCGGCGCCTGTACGGCCGCCGTGGTCGAGGACGGGCGCCTGCTGGGCCTGCGCACCGAACTGATGACCAAGGGCCATCAGGAGCGGCTGGCCGGCATGACCCGCGACGCCGTGGTCGAGGCCGGAGACGGCTTTGGCGCCGTTGACCGGATCGGCGTCACCGTGGGGCCGGGCTCCTTCACCGGCCTGCGCGTCGGTCTCGCCTTCGCCCAGGGTCTGGGCGCGGCGCTGGACCGTCCGGTCGTCGGCGTCTCGACGCTGGACGCCCTCGCCGTCTCGGCCCCGACTCAGGGGCTGGTCGCTGCGGTCATCGACGCGCGCCGGGGGCAGGTTTATGCGCGGCTATTCCGCGACGGCGTCGCGCTAGGCGAGGCCGAGGCCCTGGCGCTGGAAACGGCGACGGATCGCATTCTCGAGGCGGCGGCCGGCTCCATCCCGACCCTGGTTGGCTCCGGCGCCCAAATCCTGAGCGAGACCTTCCCTGATCGTTTCGCCGAGGCGGTGCTGACGCCTCTGGCGGCGCCGACGCCTGAGGCCCTGGCTAGCCTGACCGCCGCCGCCGATCCGACGACGGCCCTGCCCCGCCCGCTCTACCTGCGCGCGCCCGACGCCACCCCGCCCAGTCGCTTGCCGGGCCAGCCGCGCCCGCCCGCCGCATCATGACTGGCCCCTCGTGACCGACGCCCTCGCCGCCCTCCACGCCGAGGCCTTCGAGACGCCGTGGGACGCCGCCTCCCTGTCGGCCCTGCTGGCCGCGCCCGGTGTCTTTGCGGTCGAGGAGCCCGACGGCTTCATCCTGATCCGCGTGGTCGCCGACGAGGCGGAGATCCTGACCCTGGCCGTGCGGCCATCCGCAAGGCGCGGCGGGCTCGGCCGACGTCTGGTCGAGGCCGCCGTGGTCCGAGCGGCGGCGCTGGGGGCCGAGCGCATGTTCCTGGAAGTGGCCGAGGACAATGTCGCTGCCCGCGCCCTCTACGCCAGGACGGGGTTCACCGAGGCGGGGCGTCGGCGCGGATATTATGCGCGTGCGGATGGAAGTCGTGAGGACGCCCTGGTGCTGGCGCTGAACTTTTCTCGATAGCTTCCATAAGGCGACGGCTCAGCCTATCCTCCGGCCCATGGAACGGATCGAGAAACTTTGCGCCGACCGCGGCATGCGTATGACCGAGCAGCGGCGCGTGATCGCCCGCGTGCTGTCGCAGGCCGAGGATCACCCTGACGTCGAGGAGCTGTATCGCCGCGCCTCGGCCATCGATCCGCATATCTCGATCGCCACCGTCTATCGCACCGTGCGCCTGTTCGAAGAGGCGGGCGTGGTCGAAAAGCACGACTTCGGCGACGGCCGCAGCCGCTACGAAGAAGCGGGCGACGACCACCACGACCACCTGATCGACACCAAGACCGGCGAGGTCATCGAGTTCTTCGACGCCGAGATCGAGCGTCTGAAGACCGAGATCGCCAAGCGCCTGGGCTTCGAACTGGTCGGTCACAAGCTGGAGCTCTACGGCCACTCGATCGAGGGCGTCGAGCCGAGCGAGCGCGAAGGCCTGATCTACAAGCGTCACGCCGCACGCGTGGAGCCCACCGACAACTGAGGCTGCGTCCGCTCGTCTTGCCGTCGCCGCCTTCGGCGATCATAAGCCGGGCATGACCGATACGCTCGAAAAGCCCGTGGAAACGGCGGATGGCGTGGCTGTTTCAGCTACGCCCAAACGCCTCTTCATCAAGACCTACGGCTGTCAGATGAACGTCTATGACAGCGAGCGCATGGCCGACGTTCTGCGCCCTCTGGGCTATGCGCCGACAGACGCGCCCGAGGGGGCCGACTTCGTCATCCTCAACACCTGCCACATCCGCGAACGGGCCGCCGAAAAGGTCTATTCGGAACTGGGCAAGCTGAAGCAGATGCGCGAGCGCAAGGTCGCGCGCGGCGACGGCGGCATGACCATCGCGGTCGCCGGCTGCGTCGCCCAGGCCGAGGGCGAGGAGATCATGAAGCGCCAGCCGGCGGTGGACCTGGTGGTCGGCCCCCAGGCCTACCACCAGCTGCCGGAATTGCTGACCCGCACGGCGCGAGCGCGCGGCGAGCGCATCGGCGCCGACTTCGCTCCGCATGAGAAGTTCGACGCCCTGCCCACCGCTCGCGGCGGCGAGGGCCCGACCGCCTTCCTGACCGTGCAGGAGGGCTGCGACAAGTTCTGCACCTTCTGCGTCGTGCCCTATACGCGCGGCGCCGAGTGGTCGCGCCCGGTTTCTGCCGTCCTGGCCGAGGCCCGCGCCCTGGCCGACCGAGGCGTGCGCGAGGTCACCCTGCTGGGCCAGAACGTCAACGCCTATGACGGCGAGGGGCCGGACGGAAAGCCCTTCACCCTGGCCCGGCTGGCCTACGCCCTGGCCGAGATCCCTGGTCTGGACCGCATCCGCTACACGACCAGCCACGCCAACGACATGAGCGACGACCTGATCGCCGCCCATGCCGATCTGGACGCCCTGATGCCCTATCTCCACCTGCCGGTGCAGGCCGGGTCTGACCGGGTGTTGCGGCTGATGAACCGCAAGCATGGCCGCCAGAAATACATCGACCTGATCGCCCGCATCCGCGACGCGCGGCCCGACATGGCCATCGCCGGCGACTTCATCGTCGGCTTCCCCGGCGAGACGGATCGCGACTTCGAGGAGACCCTCGATCTGGTGCGCCAGGTCACCTATGCGGGCGCCTTCAGCTTCGTCTATTCGCCGCGTCCCGGCACCCCTGCCGCCACCATGCCGGGTCAGATCGAGGAGAAGGTCGGGCTGGAACGCCTGCAGCGGCTCCAGGCCCTGTTGTTCGAGCAGCAGACCGCCTTCAACGCCGCCCAGGCGGGCAAGACGTTGAACGTGCTGTTCGAAAAGAAGGGACGTTATGCGGGTCAGGCCATCGGTCGTTCGCCCTATCTGCAGGCCGTTCACGTCGAGGACGCGGATCATCTGCTGGGCCAGATCGTTCCGGTACAGATCATCAGCGGCGCCCAGAACAGTCTGAACGGGCGGTTGGCCGACCCAAGCACTATCTAGATCGGTATTGCAGCGACGTCCCTCAAGCAGCCTCGTCCCGCTGGACGAGGCGTTAGGGACACAAGAGAATGGTCCCTCAAGCAGCCTCGCTCCGCGAGCAAGGCGATAGGGGCCCTAAAACGCTCTCAAGCAGCCCCGCTCCGCGAGCGGGGCGCTAGAGCAACAAAGATGGAGCCTTAATGGCGCGAGAGTCCGAATTCCTGTCCCTGAGCGATCAGGCGCTGCGAGCCGTGATCGGCCCCAACAGCCGCCACGTCGCCCTGATTGAGGACGCCTTCAAGGTGCTGGTCGAGGCGCCTGGCGGGGGCGTGTCGATCAACGGCTCGGCGCGGGATCGGGCCCAGGCGAAACGCGTGGTCGAAACCCTGGCCAAACGGGCCGACGCAGGCGCCGAGATCACCGAGGCCGATGTGCGGATGGCGCTCGGCGCCGCGGTGACGCAGCCGCGCGCAGATCAGGGCCGGGTGGTGCCGGACGCCGTGGCCCTGCCGGTCGGGCGGCGCGGGGCCATCGCGCCCAAGACGGCGGCTCAGGCGCGCTATCTGGACCTGCTCAGCCGCTGCGAGCTGACCTTCGGCGTCGGTCCGGCGGGCACAGGCAAGACCTTCCTGGCGGCGGCCTATGGCGCCAGTCTGCTGCGGCGCGGCCAGGTGGACCGCCTGGTCATCACCCGTCCGGCCGTTGAGGCGGGCGAGAAGCTGGGCTTCCTGCCGGGCGACCTGAATGAGAAGGTCGACCCTTATCTGGCTCCGATCTGGGAGGCGCTGAACGACATCCTCGGCGTCGAGGACGTGCGTCGTCGCCGCGAGAAGGGCGAGATCGAAGCCGCCCCCATCGCCTTCATGCGCGGGCGCACCCTCAGCCACGCCTTCATCATCGTCGACGAGGCCCAGAACACCTCGCGCCTGCAGATGAAGATGGTCCTGACCCGTCTGGGCGAGGGCGCCCGCATGGTGGTGACCGGCGACCCGTCGCAGATCGACCTGCTGAACCCGCGCGATTCCGGTCTCGCCCACGCCCTGCGCATCCTGAAGGACGTGAAGGGGGTCGGGGTTCAGGCCTTCAAGGCCGAGGACGTGGTGCGCCACGCCATGGTCGAGCGCATCGTGCGCGCCTATGACGCCGACGCGGCGCGCAACCGTCCGACGCCGGACCTCGAGGACGAAGACTGAATGATCGAGATCGAAGTCGAGGACGCGGCCTGGACGGCTGCGCTGTCTGACGTCGAGGCCGTCGTCCTGCACGCGGCAACTGCGGCGCTGGGAACCGTCGAGGGCGATGTGGTCGTGCTGCTGACCGATGACGCCGGGGTTCAGGATCTGAACGCCCGTTTCCGCGACAAGGATCGGCCGACCAACGTCCTGTCCTTCCCGGCGGCCGAGAGCGCATTTCCGCATCTGGGCGACGTGGTGCTGGGCTTCGCCTATTGCGCCGCTGAAGCTGAGGTGCAGGGCAAGACCCTGTCGAACCATCTGAGCCATCTGGTCGTCCACGGCGTGCTGCACCTGCTGGGCCGCGACCACGAAGATGACGCCGAGGCCGAGGAGATGGAGGCCGAGGAGCGCGAGATCCTGGCGTCGCTCGGCGTCGCCGATCCCTATGCCGCTGAACATGAGGCGATTGCATGAACGAGCGTTTGTCGGCCCTTTGGGGGGGCGTGCTGACGAACCGCTGGGGTCGTATCGCCCTGGCTCTTCTGGCGGGCGCCGGCGCGGCTCTGGCGCATCCGCCGTTCGGGATCCTGCCGGGCCTGCTGGGCTATCCCTTGTTGATGCTGCTGGCCGAGCGCTCGCGGACGGTGGAGGGCGGCTTCTGGGTCGGCTGGCTGGCCGGGTTCGCCTACTTCTTCATCGGCTGCTGGTGGGTGGCCGAGGCCTTCCTGGTCAACAAGGACCAGGCCTGGATGGCGCCCTTCGCCGCCAGCCTGCTGCCCATGGGGCTGGGGCTCTTCTTCGGCGCGGCGACGGCCCTGTATCGCCGTTTCGCCCCGCGCGACGCGGCCCGGCGGGTGCTGCTGTTCGCCGCCCTGTTCGCCCTGCTGGAATGGCTGCGCGGCCATGTCCTGACCGGCTTTCCCTGGAATCCGACCGGCGCGGCGTGGCAGGCGGGTTCGGCCATGTCGCAATTCGCCTCGGTCGCGGGCGTCTATGGTTTGGGGCTGGTGACGCTGGCGGCCGTTTCGGCCCTGGGCTTGCTGGCGAGCGGCGGTGCGCGTCGTCCGCGCTGGATCGCCGCCGGTCTGGGCGTCGCGGTGCTGGCGGGCCTGTTCGGCTTCGGCGCCCTGCGTCTGTCGTCGGCCGAGCGCGTGGACGGTCCGACCCTGATCCGTCTGGTTCAGGCCGACATCCCTCAGGAATCCAAATGGTCGCCCGAGGCCTATCAGGCCATCGTCGATCGCTATGTGGCTCTGACCGCCCAAAAGGGGGCTGCGGTTCCCGACGTGGTGGTCTGGCCCGAAGGAGCCCTGCCCGCCACCGCGAACGACGTCTTCAACTCGGCCGACGCCCAGGCCATCGCCGGCGCTCTGCAGACGGGCCAGACCCTGCTGATGGGCATCAGCCGCGGCGAGGCCGACCCGAGCGCCGAGGGCGGCGCGCGCTACTTCAACAGCCTGTTCGCCCTGCACGACGAGGGCGCGGCGGGCCTGCGGATCGGCGCCATCTACGACAAGCACCGTCTGGTGCCGTTCGGCGAATATCTGCCGCTGGGCCGCCTGATGAGCCGGATCGGCGTGCGCAGCCTGGTCCACGTTCCCGCCGACTTCAGCCCCGGGCCGAAGCCCGCGCCTATCAGCCTGGTCAACGCGCCCAACGTCCAGCCGCTGATCTGCTACGAAAGCCTCTATCCGGGCTTCACCCCGGCCAAGGACGCTGACCGTCCGGCCTGGATCGTCAACGTCTCCAACGATGCCTGGTTCGGCGCCACCTCGGGCCCGCGCCAGCACCTGAACCTGGCCAGCTATCGCGCCATCGAGACCGGACTGCCGATCGCGCGGGCCACCCCGACCGGCGTCTCGGCCATGATCGACCCCTGGGGCCGGGTCGTGGACGGCAAGCGGCTGGACCCCGGCCATGCCGGCGTCATCGACGTGCGCCTGCCGGAACCGGCGGCGCCGACCCTCTACGGCCGTTGGGGCGACGGCCTGTTCGGCGTCCTGCTGGTCCTGATGCTGGCGGGTGGCCTGTCGTGGGGAAGGCGCAAGGGGCGGGCATGAGCAAGGCGGGCGACGAGGACGAGCAGGACCGCAAGCGGACGCGTCATATTGATGAGCATCTCGGCGCGCGCGTCCGTTTTATCCGGGAGAACCATGGTCTGACTCAGGCGGACATGGCCCGCAAACTGGATATCTCGACGAACCAGTGGGGCCGCCACGAAAGCGGCGCCAATCGCCTTCCCGCTGCTCGCTTGTGGCAGTTCTGTGAGGCGTTGAAGATCGACATCACCAGCGTTTTCAGGGGGCAGCCATTTTCGGGCGCCGCCCCAACTGCGACCTTCGAGAGGCTTCCAGAGCCTCAAAGTCTTTTCGGCGCCCACGACGCCGGGGGGCAGGCAGAGGCGCCGCCGGAACACGGCGGCCTGGTGCAGAGGATCGGCGCTGCGGCGAGAGACCTGCCGGAAGCGCGCCAGCGCACGGCCTTGGCGGTCATCCGAGCCTTGAAGGATGAGGGCGACCGCTAGCCGGGTCAGGCTGCAAGGACACGCGCACAACGCGAATTGTCGTGACACCGCTGGCTATCCGTCGCATTTCGAGACAATTGAGTTCGGGCGTAGATTTCAGCGAGAACGCGTGATGGTCAGAGGCTCTGCAGAGGACGGCCCCCATCCCGTGGACCGTCATGTCGGTCGGCGGGTCTGCGACAAGCGCATCGCGCTCGGTTACAATCAGAGCGATCTGGGCCGGGCGCTGGGCCTGACCTTTCAGCAGATCCAGAAGTACGAGAAGGGCGCCAACCGCATCTCGGCGTCCAAGCTGTGGGACATCGCCCGCTTCTTCAAGGTCGATATCGGCTACTTCTTCGAGGGACTGACGACGCCTCAGCCGGGCATGGCCGAGGGAGAGGTCGAGCCCTTCGTCCACGATTTCCCCACTACGCGTCAAAGCATCGAGATCGGTCGTCTGGCCCCGCAGTTGTCGGTGCGTCAGCAGAAGCTGATCCTGGACATGATGCGCGAGATGGCCGGGCACGAGGCGCCGGCCGACAAGGGCTGAGCTTGGTCCCAGGCCAGAATTGAAAAAGGCGCGGATCGCTCCGCGCCTTTCTGCTGTCTGGCGGCGCCTGCGGATCAACCGGCCAGGGCGGCTTCCGAGGCGAGGATGCGGCTGGCGGCGTGGACCACGGCGCCGATGCGCAGGGCGGCCTGGACCTGGACGTTGGGCACGCCGTGCTTGCGCAGTTCGCCTTCGTGGGCGTCCAGGCAGGCGCCGCAGCCGTTGATGGCCGAGACGGCGGTCGACCACAGTTCGAAGTCCAGCTTGTCGACGCCCGGGTTGGCGATCACGTTCATGCGCAGCTTGGCCGGCAGGGTCGTGTACTCGTTGTTCTTCATCAGGTGCAGCGAGCGGTAGTAGATGTTGTTCATGCCCATGATGGCGGCGGCGGCCTTGGCGGCGTTCATCGCTTCGGGGGTCATGACGGCGGCGGCGGCGGCCTCGATGGCCTTGACCGCCGGGGCGACGCCGATGGCGTGGGCCGAGGCCAGGAAGCAGCCCCACTTCTGCTGGTCGTTCAGCACGGTCTCGCTGGCCAGCGAGGACAGGTTCAGCGAGATGTCCTTGCCGTAGGCCGGGATGAGGTCGCGCAGGGCGTCGATGGACATGGGGACTTCCTTCTGCTCAACGGCGCCGCTTGCGCCGGATACGATATAGGGACTGCCGACGCGCCCCGTCAGGGCCGGATTCGGGGGCGTCAGGCATGAAAAAGGCGGCGACAGTCGCCCGCCGCCGCCTCTTCAAGAGGGGCGGCCCGGACCATTACGAACGCGGTCCGGGCCTTCCTTGGCCAGTACTTAAGCGGCCAGGGTCTCGCCGCCGACCGGGCGGTTGCAGGCGCACAGTTCGTCGGTCTGCAGAGCATCGACCACGCGAAGCGTGTCTTCCGGCGAACGGCCGACGTTCAGGTTGGTGACGTAGACGTGCTGGACCACGTTGTGCGGGTCCACAACGAAGGTGGCGCGCAGGGCGACGCCGTTTTCCTCGTCCAGGACGCCCAGCTCGCGGGCCAGCTTGCCGCCGCAGTCGGCGAACTGCCACATCGGCAGCTTGTTCAGGTCGGCGTGATCACGACGCCAGGCCAGCTTGGTGAACTCGTTGTCGGTCGAACCGCCGAGGACCACGGTGTCGCGGTCTTCGAATTCCTTGTTCAGCTTGGCGAAGGCGGCGATTTCGGTCGGGCAGACGAAGGTGAAGTCCTTCGGGTAGAAGAAGATGACCTTCCACTTGCCCTCGAAGCTGTCCTGGGTGACGGTTTCGAAGGCCGAAACGCCGTTTTCTTCGTGGCTGTTGAAGCCCGGCTTCACGCCAGTGATCTTGAATTCAGGCAGTTTTTGACCGACGCCCAGCATAGTGGAGCTCCATTCTGACAATGTAAGACTTCCGGCGTCGCAGGGAGGTGCATCGCCGATGGGCCTCAGATGGGACGTGAGGCCTCGGAAGTCAAATCGATGATTTCACGCAGCCGAATAGATTTTAGTTATGGGTGAACGGCAATGCGCAAACGCGCCTATCCATCTCGACCATAAGTTTTCCTGCTGGTGGCGAGAAAGTTTATCGATTTTCCTTCAGTGCGGAACCGGGCGTAGGCTCCGGGCCTAATCTGCTGACCAGGAGGAAAGTCATGGACGGACAAGCAGGCGGCCCCACCCCTCTCCACGATCCCCGCAAGGAACCGGGCGCCCTGCGTTCGCTTCTGGGGCGCACCAACCGCGACTGGTGGCCCAATCAGCTGTCGATGGACATCCTGCATCAGCAGGGCAAGTCGGGCGACCCGATGGGCGACGACTTCGACTACGCCGCCGCCTTCAAGTCGCTGGACCTGGCGGCGGTGAAGCGCGACCTGACCGCCCTGATGACCGACAGCCAGCCCTGGTGGCCGGCGGACTACGGCCACTACGGCCCCTTCTTCATCCGCATGGCCTGGCACTCGGCGGGCACCTATCGCACCGGCGACGGGCGCGGCGGCGCCGGTGCGGGCCAGCAGCGTTTCGCCCCGCTCAACTCCTGGCCGGACAACGGCAACCTGGACAAGGCGCGCCGCCTGCTGTGGCCGATCAAGCAGAAGTACGGCGCCAAGCTCAGCTGGGCCGACCTGATGATTCTGGCCGGCAACGTCGCCATCGAGAGCATGGGCGGGCCGGTCTTCGGCTTCGGCGGCGGCCGCGCCGACGTCTGGGAGCCGGAGAAGGACGTCTATTGGGGCACCGAAGAGAACTGGGTCGGCGACGAGGGCAACCAGACCCGCATCCAGCCTGACAAGGACATGGCGCTGGAAGAGCCCCTGGCCGCCATCCAGATGGGCCTGATCTATGTGAATCCGGAAGGTCCCGGCGGCGTGCCCGAAGCTCTGGCCTCGGCTCGCGACATTCGCGAGACCTTCGCCCGCATGGGCATGAACGACGAGGAGACGGCCGCCCTGACCGCCGGGGGTCACACCTTCGGCAAGGCCCACGGCGCCGGCGATGCCTCCAAGGTGGGCGTCAGCCCCGAGGGCGCCGACATCGCCCAGCAGGGCCTGGGCTGGATCTCGGGCCACGAGAGCGGCATCGGCGACCACACGATCACCTCGGGCATCGAGGGCGCCTGGACCCCTACGCCGATCACCTGGGACATGACCTATTTCGATATGCTGCTGGACCACGACTACGAGCTGGTCCGCAGCCCGGCGGGCGCCAAGCAGTGGCAGCCGGTGGGCAATCCGCCGGAGACCCTGGCCCCGGCCGCCCATACGCCGGGCAAGCGCGTGCCGACGATGATGACGACGGCCGACATGGCCTTCAAGATCGATCCGATCTATCGCCCCATCATGGAGCGGTTCCGCGCCGATCCGGCCTATTTCGGCGACCAGTTCGCCCGCGCCTGGTTCAAGCTGTGCCACCGCGACATGGGACCCAAGGCCCGCTATCTGGGCCCGGACGTCCCGGCCGAGGACCTGATCTGGCAGGACCCGATCCCGGCGCACACGGGACCGAAACTGTCGGACGCCGACGTCAAGACTCTGAAGGACCGCATTGCGGCCTCGGGCCTGTCGGTCGCTGAGCTGGTGTCGACGGCCTGGGCCTCGGCCGCGACCTTCCGCGGTTCGGACTATCGCGGCGGCGCCAACGGCGGGCGCCTGCGCCTGGCTCCGCAAAAGGACTGGGACGTCAACGAACCGGCCAGGCTGGCTCGCGTCCTCAAGGTCTATGAGGACATCCAGGCGGCGTCCGGTCTCAACGTCTCCATCGCCGACCTGATCGTCCTGGGCGGCGTGGTCGGGGTCGAGCAGGCGGCCAAGGCCGGCGGTCACGACGTGACGGTCCCCTTCACGCCGGGTCGCACCGACGCCTCGCAAGAGCAGACCGACGTCGAGGGCTTCAAGGTGCTGGAGCCGCGCGCTGACGGTTTCCGCAACTATCTGCAGGTCCGCTTCAACGTCCCGACCGAGGAGCTGCTGATCGACCGGGCCCAACTGCTGGGTCTGACGGCCCCGGAGATGACGGTCCTGGTCGGCGGCCTGCGGGTCCTGGGCGCCAACCACGGCGGCTCGACCCACGGCGTCCTGACCAACCGGCCGGGCGTGTTGTCCAACGACTTCTTCGTCAACCTGCTGGACATGAAGACCGGCTGGAAACAGGTCGACGACAGCGCCGACGAGGTCTTCACCGGCAATGACCGCGCCAGCGGCGAGGAGCTGTGGACCGCCACCCGCACCGATCTGGTGTTCGGCTCCAACTCCCAGCTACGCGCCCTGTCCGAGGTCTATGCCTCGGCTGACGCGGGCGAGAAGTTCGTACGGGACTTCGTCGCGGCCTGGAGCAAGGTCATGAACGCCGACCGGTTCGACCTGAACTAGACCATAGGGGGCGCCGCGGGCAGAGCGGTTCGCGGCGCCTTTCTTCATCAATGGTTTCGATTGTCTTTGAAAACACCATAGGGCGCGCCTATGTGGGGCGGATGCTCCCCACCCTGCGACAGCTCCACTATCTCAAACTCCTGGCCGAGCACGCCTCCTTCAGCCGCGCGGCCGAGGCGGCCCATGTCAGCCAGCCGGCCCTGTCGGCCGGGGTGCAGGAGCTGGAGAAGATCCTGGGCGCGCCGGTGGTCGAACGCACGCGCGGCGCGGTCCAGCTGACCGCCGTCGGCGCCGAGGCGGTCAAGCGCGCCGAGGACGTTCTGGCCCGCACCGAGGATCTGGTCGAGGCGGCGCGCAATGCGGGCAAGCCCCTGTCCGGCCGGTTCCGTCTGGGCGTCATCCCCACCGTCGCCCCCTTCCTGTTGCCGCGCGCCCTGCCCGGTCTGCGTGACCAATACCCGGCCCTGCGGCTTTTCATCCGCGAGGACCTGACCCCGCGTCTGATCGCCGGGCTGAAGGCGGGCCAGCTGGACGCCGCCGTCATCGCCCTGCCCTATGAGGCGCCGGGCATCGACCACGCCCGCATCGGCGACGACGAAATCCTGGCCGCCGCCCCGATCGGACACCCGCTCGCCGGTCTCGGCCCCATCCCCGAGGGGATGCTGAAGGCCGACGACCTGATCCTGCTCGAGGACGGCCACTGCCTGCGTGATCAGGCCCTGGCCGCCGTCAACATCGAGGCCCCGCGCGGCGAGGATGTCTTCGCCGCCACCTCCCTGCACACCCTGGTGCAGATGGTGTCCTCGGGCCTCGGCGTCAGCTTCCTGCCGCAGATGGCGGTGCAGGCGGGTCTGGCCGACAACCCTGGCGTCGTGGTCCGCCCCATCTCCGCCGACGCCCCCCGCCGCGAGATCGTCGTCGCCTGGCGCGCCGGCTCCAGCCGCGCCGCCGAGGCCCGGCTGCTGGCCGAGGCGCTCAAGCTGGACTAGCGGCGGGGCGCCGCCGCCCTTGAGCCGCCATGCCTTTCACATGCCTAGCTCCGTGTCCGCCGTCATCCTCGGGCTTGACCCGAGGATGACGACAGGGGACGAGGTCCCCCTACGACGGAGGTCGAAGGCCGAACCGGCCCCCTTCCCTTGCGACCCCGACCCTTATGTGGGAAAGGCCACGCGCGGTTTTGGCGGGCCGACGGGCCAGTCATGTCGCGACTGGACCAAGGAAGGCCGCTCATGCTCGAAACCTATCGTCTTCACGTCGCCGAACGCGCGGCCTTGGGCATTCCGCCGCTGCCGCTGTCGGCCGAGCAGACCGCCGACCTGATCGAGCTGATCAAGGCGCCGCCGGCGGGCGTAGCCGAGCAGGAACTGCTGGACCTGCTGACCCATCGCGTGCCGCCGGGCGTGGACGACGCGGCCAAGGTCAAGGCCTCCTTCCTGTCCGCCGTGGCTCACGGCGACTTCGCCGTGCCGTCGCTGTCGCGCGAGCGGGCGACCGAACTGCTGGGCACCATGGTCGGGGGCTATAACGTCAAGCCGCTGATCGACCTGCTGAACGATGCGGTCGTCGGCGCCGTCGCCGCCGAGGGTCTGAAGAAGACCCTGCTGATGTTCGACTTCTTCCACGACGTCGCCGAACTGGCCAAGGGCGGCAACGCCAACGCCCAGGCCGTGCTGAAGTCCTGGGCCGAGGCCGAGTGGTTCACCTCGCGCGACAAGGTCGCCGACAAGATCACCGTCACCGTCTTCAAGGTCACCGGCGAGACCAACACCGACGACCTGTCGCCGGCGCCCGACGCCTGGTCGCGCCCCGACATTCCGCTGCACTACCTGGCCATGCTGAAGAACGCGCGTCCGGGCATCACGCCGGAACAGGACGGCGTGCGCGGCCCGATGTCGTTCATCGAGGACCTGAAGGCCAAGGGCCACCTGGTCGCCTATGTCGGCGACGTGGTCGGCACCGGCTCGTCGCGCAAGTCGGCGACCAACAGCGTCATCTGGGCCACCGGCCAGGACATCCCCTTCGTGCCGAACAAGCGCTTCGGCGGCGTGACCCTGGGCGGCAAGATCGCCCCCATCTTCTTCAACACCCAGGAAGACTCGGGCGCCCTGCCGATCGAGGTCGACGTGACCAGCCTGAACATGGGCGACGTCATCGACATCTATCCCTATGAGGGCAAGATCGAGAAGAACGGCGAAAAGGTCGCCGACTTCGAGCTGAAGTCGCAGGTCCTGTTGGACGAGGTCCAGGCCGGCGGCCGCATCAACCTGATCATTGGACGGTCGCTGACCGCCCGCGCCCGCGAGGCCCTGGGTCTGGCCGCCTCGACCGAGTTCCGCCTGCCGGTCACGCCCGAAGACAGCGGCAAGGGCTTCACCGTGGCCCAGAAGATGGTCGGCCGCGCCTGCGGTCTGCCGGAAGGTCAGGGCATCCGTCCGGGCACCTATTGCGAACCGCGCATGACCACGGTCGGCTCGCAGGACACGACCGGCCCGATGACGCGCGACGAGCTGAAGGACCTGGCCTGCCTCGGCTTCTCGGCCGACATGGTGATGCAGTCCTTCTGCCACACCGCCGCCTATCCCAAGCCGGTCGACGTCAAGACGCACCGCGAACTGCCGCAGTTCATCTCCAACCGCGGCGGCGTGGCCCTGCGCCCCGGCGACGGCGTGATCCACTCCTGGCTGAACCGCCTGCTGCTGCCCGACACCGTCGGCACCGGCGGCGACAGCCACACCCGCTTCCCCATCGGCATCTCCTTCCCGGCCGGTTCGGGCCTGGTGGCCTTCGGCGCCGCCACCGGCGTCATGCCGCTGGACATGCCGGAGTCGATCCTGGTCCGCTTCAAGGGTACGATGCAGCCCGGCATCACCCTGCGCGACCTGGTCCACGCCATCCCCTACTACGCCATCCAGCAGGGCCTGCTGACGGTGGCCAAGGCCGGCAAGGTCAATGAGTTCTCGGGCCGTATCCTCGAGATCGAGGGCCTGCCGGACCTGAAGGTGGAGCAGGCGTTCGAACTGACCGACGCCTCGGCCGAGCGTTCGGCGGCGGGTTGCACCGTCAAGCTGAACAAGGAACCCATCATCGAGTACATGACCTCGAACATCGTGCTCATGAAGAACATGATCGCCGACGGTTACGCCGACGCCCGCACCCTGCAGCGCCGCATCGACGCCATGGAGGCCTGGCTGGCCGCGCCGAACCTGCTGGAGGCCGACGCCGACGCCGAATACGCCCACGTCATCGAGATCGACCTGGCGGACGTCAAGGAGCCCATCCTGTGCGCCCCCAACGACCCCGACGACGCGCGCCTGCTGTCGGAAGTGCAGGAGACCCCGATCGACGAGGTCTTCATCGGCTCGTGCATGACCAACATCGGCCACTTCCGTGCGGCCTCGCTGCTGCTGAAGGGCAAGAAGGACATCCCGACCCGTCTGTGGGTGGCCCCGCCGACCAAGATGGACGCCTCGGAGCTGACCAAGGAGGGCCACTACTCGACCCTCGGCGGCGCCGGCGCCCGCATGGAGATGCCAGGCTGCTCGCTGTGCATGGGGAACCAGGCCCAGGTGAAGGAAGGCGCGACCGTGGTCTCGACCTCGACCCGCAACTTCCCCAACCGTCTGGGCAAGGGCTCGAACGTCTATCTGGCCTCGGCCGAACTGGCCGCCGTCGCCTCCAAGATGGGCCGTATCCCCACCGTGGCCGAATACATGGCCGAGATGGGCGTCATCGACGCCGACCGCGACGAGGTCTACCGCTACATGAACTTCGACCAGATCCCCGAATACGCGGATCGCGTCGCAGCCGAATAAGGCGGACGATACTCTGAAAGACAAACGGCCGATGGAGCGATCCATCGGCCGTTTTCATGGGCGGCGCGTCTAGGTCGCCGTCTGTCCGATCATTGATCGGGCGACGGCCTCGGCGACCTTGATGCCGTCGACGGCCGCCGACAGGATGCCCCCGGCATAGCCCGCGCCTTCGCCGGCGGGAAACAGACCGCGCACGTTCAGGCTCTGGAAGTCCGCGCCGCGCGTCATGCGGATGGGCGAGGAACTGCGCGTCTCCACCCCCGTCAGCACCGCCTGGGCGTCGTCATAGCGAGGGATCTTGCGGCCGAAGACGGGCAGGGCCTCGCGCATCGCCGCGATCACATAGTCCGGCATAAGCGGGGCCAGATCAGTCGGGCGCACGCCTGGTCTATAGCTGGGCACGACCTCTCCCAGTGCGGTCGAGGGCCGTCCCGCCAGGAAGTCGCCGACCAGCTGGCCCGGCGCGAAATAGTCGCCGCCGCCCGCCGCATAGGCGCGCGTCTCCAGATCGCGCTGCAGCTCGATCCCCGCCAGCGGGTGGTCGCTGGGATAGTCCTCGGGCGAGATGCCGACCACGAATCCGGAGTTGGCGTTCCGCTCGTTGCGCGAATACTGGCTCATGCCGTTGGTGACGACGCGCCCCGGCTCGCTGGTCGCCGCCACCACCGTCCCGCCCGGGCACATGCAGAAGCTGTAGACGGTCCGCCCGTTCGAACAGTGGTGCGAAAGCGAATAGGCGGCCGCTCCCAGATCGGGGTGTCCGGCGCAGGGCCCGAACAGGGCCCGGTCGATCCACGACTGCGGATGTTCGATGCGGAAGCCGATCGAGAAGGGCTTGGCCTCGATATGGACGCCCCGGTCGTACAGGGTCTGGAAGGTGTCGCGCGACGAATGGCCGATGGCGAAGACCACATGATCGGCCTCCAGGAACTCCCCGGTGTGCAGATGCACGCCCCGCAGCGTGCCATTGTCGAGCTCGACATCGACCACCCGGTGTTCGAACCGGTACTCGCCGCCCAGGGCCTCGATCTTCTCGCGCATGGCCTCGACCATGGTCACCAGACGGAAGGTGCCGATGTGCGGATGCGCCTCGGTCAGGATCTCTTCCGGCGCGCCCGCCGCGACGAACTCGGTCAGGACCTTGCGGGCCAGGAAGCGCGGGTCCTTGATCTGGCTGTAGAGCTTGCCGTCGGAGAAGGTGCCGGCGCCGCCCTCGCCGAACTGTACGTTGGATTCCGGGTGCAGCTTGCTCTTGCGCCACAGCTCCCAGGTATCCTTGGTGCGTTCCCGCACCACCTTGCCGCGGTCGAGGATTATGGGCTTGAAGCCCATTTCGGCCAGGATCAGCCCAGCGAACAGGCCGCAGGGTCCGGCTCCGATCACGATGGGCCTCAGGCTCTGGTCTTTGGGCGCGACCGCAACCGGACGATAGGTGACGTCCGGCGCGGGGTGAACGTGCACGTCGTCCTTGAAACGGGCCAGCAACGCGGCCTCGTCCCTGACTTCGACGTCGACAATATAGACCTTCAGGATGGCGGACTTTCGACGCGCGTCGTGCGCCCGCTTCCAGACCGACCAGGAAACGATATCACCCGGCGGCACGCCCAGGCGGGTAGCGATCGCGGCGGGCAAGGCCTCCGGCGGGTGATCGAGGGGCAGCTTGAGTTCTGACAGGCGCAACATCGGTGTCTTGTAGCCGTTCGTGACGCCAAACGCATGAGGCAAGAGGCGGCGGTTGGCCTAAGAAAAAGGCCGGCGGATCGCTCCGCCGGCCTTTCCAGTTCTTGCTCGAAGCCGTCGCTTATTCGGCGGCGGCGGGCGTCTCGGCTTGCGGGCCGCCGGCCAGGTTGCGCAGGACGTAGGGCATGACGCCGCCGGCCAGCAGGTAGTCCAGCTCGGTCTGGTTATCGATGCGGCAGCGGACCGGGAAGCGGGCCATCTTGCCGTCCGACGGGCGGAACATCTCGACCCACAGGTCCTGACGCGGCTTCAGCTTGCCGATGTTGGCGTCGGTCAGGCCGCGGATGGTGACGATCTCCTCGCCCGTCAGCCCCAGCTTCTGCCAGCCGTCCTGCTTGAACTGCAGCGGCACCACGCCCATGCCGACCAGGTTCGAACGGTGGATGCGCTCGTAGCTTTCGGCGATGACGGCGCGGACGCCCAGCAGGCGGGTGCCCTTGGCCGCCCAGTCGCGCGACGAGCCGGTGCCGTATTCCTTGCCGGCGAAGACGACCAGGGGACGGCCTTCCGACTGATAGCGCATGGCCGCGTCGTAGATCGACATGGTGTCGCCCGACGGGAAGTGCTTGGTGACGCCGCCCTCGATGTCCGGGGTGATCTTGTTGCGGATGCGGATGTTGGCGAAGGTGCCGCGCATCATGACTTCGTGGTTGCCGCGGCGGGCGCCGTAGCTGTTGAAGTCCAGAGCGTCGACGCCGTGGTTGGTCAGATAGACCCCGGCGGGCGAGGCCTTCTTGATCGAACCGGCCGGGCTGATGTGGTCGGTGGTGATCGAGTCGCCGAAGATGCCCAGGATGCGGGCTTCGACGATGTCGCTGACCGGGGCCGGCTCCATCGACAGACCTTCGAAGTAGGGCGGGTTCTGGACGTAGGTGGAGGTGTCTTCCCACTCATAGGTCTGGCCGCCGGTGACCTTGATGGCCTGCCAGTGCTTGTCGCCCTTGAAGACGTCCTTGTAGCGCTTGGCGAACATGGCCGGGGTGACCGACTTCTTCTGGATGTCGGCGATCTCCTGCGAGGTCGGCCAGATGTCCTTCAGGAAGACGTCCTTGCCCTTCTTGTCCTGACCGATCGGGTCCTTGGTGATGTCGATGCGCATCGAACCGGCGATGGCGTAGGCCACGACCAGCGGCGGCGAGGCCAGGTAGTTGGCCTGGACGTCGGGGTTCACGCGGCCTTCGAAGTTGCGGTTGCCCGACAGGACCGAGGTCGCCACCAGGCCGTTGTCGTTGATCGCCTTCGAGATGGCCGGGTCCAGCGGGCCCGAGTTGCCGATGCAGGTGGTGCAGCCATAGCCCACCAGGTTGAAGCCCATGGCGTCCAGGTCTTTTTGCAGGCCGGCGTCGGTCAGGTAGTCGGTGACGACCTGCGAGCCGGGGGCCAGCGAGGTCTTGACCCAGGGTTTGACCTTCAGACCCAGGGCATGGGCCTTGCGCGCCACCAGACCCGCGGCGATCAGGACCGATGGGTTCGAGGTGTTGGTGCACGACGTGATGGCGGCGATGACCACGTCGCCGTCGCCGACAGTGAACTTCTCGCCTTCGACGGCGGCGCGCTCGGCGTCGGTCGGGCGGCCGAAGACGTCGGCCAGGGCGGTCTCGAACGAGGGTGCGGCGACGGTCAGTTCAACGCGGTCCTGCGGGCGCTTGGGACCGGCCAGCGACGGCACGACCGTCGAGATGTCCAGCTCCAGCACGTCGGTGAAGACAGGGTCTTCCGAGGTCTCGTCGATCCACAGGCCCTGAGCCTTGGCATAGGCTTCGACCAGGGCGACGCGCGCCTTGTCGCGGCCGGTGGCCGTCAGATAGTCGATGGTGGCGCGCGACACGGGGAAGAAGCCGCAGGTGGCGCCGTATTCCGGGGCCATGTTGGCGATGGTGGCCTGATCCTCGATGGTCATCCCGGCGATGGCGTCGCCGAAGAATTCCACGAACTTGCCGACCACGCCCTTCTTGCGCAGCATCTGGGTGACGGTCAGGACAAGGTCGGTGGCGGTGGCGCCTTCCGGCAGCTTGCCGGTCAGCTTGAAGCCGACGACTTCCGGGATCAGCATCGGGATCGGCTGGCCCAGCATGGCGGCCTCGGCTTCGATGCCGCCGACGCCCCATCCCAGAACGGCCAGGCCGTTGATCATGGTGGTGTGGCTGTCGGTGCCGACGACGGTGTCGGGATAGGCGACGGTCTTCTTGCCTTCGTCCAGGGTCCAGACGGTCTGGGCCAGGTTCTCCAGGTTCACCTGGTGGCAGATGCCGGTGCCGGGCGGGACGACGCGGAAGTTGTTGAAGGCCGAGGAGCCCCAGCGCAGGAAGTTGTAGCGCTCGATGTTGCGCTCATACTCGCGCTCGACGTTCTGGCCGAAGGCCTTGGCGTCGCCGAAGTGATCGACCATGACCGAGTGGTCGATGACCAGGTCGACGGGGACCAGCGGATTGATCTTGGCTGCGTCGGCGCCCAGCTTGGCCATGGCGTCGCGCATCGCGGCCAGGTCGACCACGGCGGGCACGCCGGTGAAGTCCTGCATCAGGACGCGGGCCGGACGGAAGGCGATCTCGTGCTCGACGGCGCCCTTGTTCTCGATCCAGGCGGCGACGGCCTTCAGGTCGTCCTCGGTGACCGAGACGCCGTCTTCGTTGCGCAGCAGGTTCTCGAGAAGCACCTTCATCGAGCGCGGCAGGCGGGAAATCCCGGCCAGACCGGCTTCCTCGGCGGCCGGAAGGCTGTAATAGGCGTATTTCTTGCGCCCGACCGAAAGGTCCTGACGGGTCTTGAGGCTGTCAATCGACGGCATGGAGAAGAGTCCTCTGACTAACGCCGCCCGACAATTCGGTTGCGCCTTCGCGCGCTGGACGCCGGGGCGCACAGGTCCCGGGCGCGCGCGGCGAAAGCCTGCTGCGGCGCTTGCGGATATAGTCCTGTGCGGGGAAGCCGTCCATGTATCCACAACGCTGTCATGGACATCGAGAATGGTTCGCAACTCGGCGGGGCCATGCTGAAGACGATCGACATCGAGGGCCTGAGCCTGTCGCGCGGCGAGCGCGTCCTGTTTCGGGGCCTGTCGTTGCGCCTTTCGGCGGGCGAGGCCGTAGCCCTGACCGGGGCCAACGGCGCCGGCAAGACCAGCCTGCTGCGCGCCGTGGGGGGCTTCATCCGGCCGGATTCGGGGACGATCACTTTTGTCGGCGCGGACGGTGAGGCGCTGGATTCGGAGGCCGTGCGGCAGGGCGGCGTCCATCTGCTGGGCCATCTCGAAGGGCTGAAGCCGACGCGGACGGCGCGTCAGGAGTTCGGCTTCCAGACGGCATGGCTTGGCGGGGATGAGGCCGCGCGCGAGGCCGCCGTCGCGCGGCTGTCGCTGGCGCCCCTGCTCGATCTGGAGACCCGCAAGCTGTCGGCGGGGCAGAAGCGTCGGCTGTCGCTGGCCCGGCTGGTGGCCGCGCCGCGCGCCCTGTGGCTGCTGGACGAACCCCTGGCCCCGCTGGACGAGCGCTGGCGGACGGTCGCCGCCGAGTTGATGGCGGCGCATCTCGCGTCCGGTGGCATGATCCTGGCGGCGGTGCACGATCCCCTGCCCGTTCCGGCGCGCAATCTGGATCTCGGGGGCCTGTCTTGAAGGCCGTGCGGGTCCTGTTCGGCCGCGAGCTGTCGCTGGCCTGGGGTGGGGGCGGCGGGCCTCTGCTGGCCTGCGGCTTCATGCTGTGCCTGACGGCCATCCTGCCGCTGGCGGCGGGCGGCGATCCGCGCGTTCTGGCCCCGACGGCTTCCGGCGCCAGCTGGATGGCTCTGGCCCTGGCCTCCCTGTTGTCGCTGGAGCGTCTGTTTGAGCGCGATCTGGAAGACGGGTCGCTGGACCTGCTGGCGCTCGGCCCCCTGCCGCTGGAGGCGACAGTGGCGATCAAGGCCCTGGCCCAGTGGCTGGCGACCGGCCTGCCGCTGGCCATCGCGGCGCCGGTGGCGGCTCTGGCCCTGGGCCAGCCGGCCCAACTGATCGGCCTGACGGCGCTGGCGGCGGCGCTCGGCGGTCTGGGTTTCGCCTTCACCGGGACGCTCGGCGCTGCTCTGGCCCTGGGGGCCAGGCGCGGCGGCCTGCTGATCGCGGTGGTGGTCCTGCCGCTCTTCATCCCGCCGGTGGTGTTCGGCGCGGGGGCCTTGACCCGGGCCGCGGGCGGCGGCGATCCGATGTCGGCCCTGGCCCTGCTGGGCGCCTATGTCCTGTTCGCGATGGTCATCGCCCCGGTCGCTGGAGCGGCGGCGATCCGAAACGCTCAGGGCTAGGAGGGTTCAGCGCGGCTTCAGGGTGACGTAAAGGGCGCCGTCGCCGCCGTGGCGCCGGTGGGCCGAGGCGAAGCCGGACACCACGCCGCGCAGGTGGGGGCCGGTCAGCCAGTCGTGCACAGAGCCGCGGATGATCCCGCCGCCGCGTCGTCCCTGCCCGGTGATGACCAGAACGGAGCGCAGGCCGCGCATCTGGCAGCTGATGAGGAAGCCGCGCAGCTGGTCCTCGGCCTCGAAGCGGCCGAAGCCGTGCAGGTCGATGCGCGCCTCGATCGGATCGCGTTCGCGCGACAGGCGACGCTGGCGGCGCGGCTCCAGCTCCTCGGGCGTCGGACGGGCGCGACTCGTCGTCGACTTGGCGGGAGCGACGAGGCCCAGGGCCTCGAAACTCGGCGTCTGATCGGGCGCCTTGCGCTTCTTGCCGGCGACGCCGCGCGCGGGCTTGGCGGCAACGAGCGGAGTTTCAGGATCAGGCACGACCGCGCCGGGGGTGACGCGGGCGGCCTTGCGGCGCGCGGGCGGGGTCACCGTGCCGGTCACCCTGGCCCAGATGCGTTTGTCGTCGTCAGTGGGGTCTGAAGGGCCTTTGCGGGCCACCTCAGTCCTCGCCGTCGAAGACGTCTCCGGGACCGGGCTCGTGGGCCAGCAGGTCGCCGGGCTGGCAGTCCAGTTCGCGGCACAGGGCGTCCAGCGTCGAGAAGCGCAC
Source organism: Brevundimonas sp. NPDC007368 (assembly GCF_042869015.1). Classification (NCBI taxonomy): domain Bacteria; kingdom Pseudomonadati; phylum Pseudomonadota; class Alphaproteobacteria; order Caulobacterales; family Caulobacteraceae; genus Brevundimonas; species Brevundimonas sp. NPDC007368. Next base: position 239,530 of record NZ_JBIAFA010000006.1, read on the forward strand.
GGCGCGGGCCTTGCCGGTCTTGAGGATCGACAGGTTGGCGACCGTCACGCCGACGCGGTCGGCGAGCTCCGTCAGCGACATGCGCCGTTCGGCGAGAATGCGGTCAAGTTGGACGCGAATGGCCATGGGGTGAGCTTAGCGTTTCCAGATCAGATCGTCAGTTCGGATTCGCGGCGCAGACGCGCGCCTTCGCGGAAGACCTCCGCCAGGACGAAGACGACGAGGATGGAGAAGACGGGGGTGAGCAGGTCGCTGACGCCCTGGGGCTCCATCACCCCGGGGGCCAGTCGCGCCGCCACCAAACCCTGGGCCACCCAGACGCCGCCGGTCACGATGGCCAGGATCAGACCGATCTGGCGCAGGCGGCGAACATTGTCGGGCTGGAAGGGGTCGCCCAGGGTCAGGGTGCGGAAAATCTTTCGCAGACCGCGCAGGATCATCAGGAAACCGCCGAAATAGGCGGTCATGGCGCCCACGCCGAACAGGAGCAGGGGGCGGGTCAGCGGGATCTGGCGGCCGTTGTCGCCGTCGGTGGCGGTGACGTAGAGACCGTCGATGGGAATGAAGATGGAGGCGACCCAGAGCAGCAGCAGCACGCCGGTGATCAGGGTCAGCAGGACATAGGCGACGTCCAGGGCGATCTTCAGCAGGCTGGAGACAGAGCCGGGGCCTATGGTTCTCAGATTGGGTGTCCGCAGGTTCGCGCCGGTCAGGCGCGGCGCTCTTATCCCGATAGCAGGCAGTTTCGGGAAGCGCATGAAGTCAGATCTCAGGCCGGGTGGTTCGGGCGGCGATCGCCGCGCGGGGTCCGGCGAACCCTCACGCGGCGCTATTCTTCGCGGTGTTCATGCTGATCGTCAAAGCCCCCGGTACGATCCAGAGCCGGATCACAGGCTCTGGACGACCATGGCGATGGCGGCGGTGGGCAGGGCGGCCAGCAGAAGGGCGTTGAAGAAGCCGTGGCCGACGCGGTCCATCCAGATCGAGGTTTTCATCGCTTGCATCGTATCTCTCCGTGATTGCACGATTTTCGTGCGTTTCTGTTGTGTCGCTGGGTGAATCTTGCGTCTTTCTCGCCTCGTCCGAACGGTGCGACCCCCGTTCTTGAGATTGAAGATAGGGGCGACCCCGCCGAAAAGCACGTTACATATCGTTTAACGATGTTAAACTTCCGCAATGCATCGGACAGGACTAAGGTCGCGTCATGAATCTCAAGCTGATCAAGGGGATGCGGCTGGTGGCCGCGACCCACAATCCGGGCAAGGCGCGCGAGATCGAAGCGCTGCTGGATGGAAATTACAGGATCGTCACGGCCGGCAGCCTCAACCTGCCTGAGCCGGACGAGACCGAGAGCACCTTCGTCGGCAACGCCATGCTGAAGGCGCGTCACGCCGCCGAGGCCTCGGGCGAGGTGGCTCTGGCTGATGACTCGGGCCTGTCGGTCGCGGCCCTGGACGGGGCGCCGGGCATCTTCTCGGCGCGTTGGGCAGGGCCGGGCAAGGACTTCGCCATGGCCATGAAGAAGGTCGAGGCGCGGCTGGAGGAGATCGGCGTCTCGGGATCTTTGGGGGATCGCCGCGCCTGGTTCACCTCGGCTCTGGCCGTGGCCTGGCCCGACGGCCCCTGCGTGGTGGTCGAGGGGCGCATCGACGGCGATCTGGTCTTCCCGCCGCGCGGCGACCGGGGTTTCGGCTATGACCCGATCTTCCGGCCGGAAGGTTCGGATCTGACCTTCGGCGAGATGGACCCGGTGGAGAAGGACGCCCTCAGCCACCGCGCCCGCGCCTTCGCCCGGCTCAAGGCGGCGCTGATTGACTGACGACCTGTCAGGTTCGCTCGCCCTCTATGTTCACTGGCCCTACTGCGCCCGCATCTGCCCCTATTGCGACTTCAACGTCGTGCGCGACCGGGGGCGGGTCGAGGAGCAGGCCGGGCTGGTCCAGGCCATCCTGGCCGACATGGAGGCGCAGGCGTCGCTGGTCGCGCCGCGTCGTCTGGCCTCGATCTTCTTCGGCGGCGGCACGCCGTCCCTGATGCCGCCGGAGGCCGTGGCGGCGGTGATCGCGCGAGCCAAGGCGCTTTTCCCTCCGGCAGGAGACATAGAAATCACGCTGGAGGCCAACCCCACCGACGCCGAGGCGGGCCGCTACGCCGCTCTGGCCGCCGCCGGGATCAATCGTCTCTCCATGGGGGTGCAGTCGTTCGACGACGCGGCCCTGACCTTCCTCGGTCGCGACCACTCGGCGGCGGAGGCCCGGCGGGCGGTCGAGACGGCCGCCAGGGCCTTCCCGCGTCTGTCCATCGACCTGATCTACGCCCGACCGGGGCAATCCGTGGCCGACTGGACGGCGGAACTGACCACGGCGCTGGACCTGGGGTTCGAGCACGTCTCGCCCTATCAACTGACCATAGAGCCGACGACGGCCTTTGGCCGGGCCTTCGCGCGCGGAACCCTGATCCCGCCGGACGAGGATCTGGCGGCGTCTCTCTATGAAGCCACACAAGACGTGCTCGAGGGTGCGGGGTTCGAGGCCTATGAGGTGTCCAACCATGCGCGCGACGTCGCGGCGCGCTCCAGCCACAATCTGCACGTCTGGCGCGGCGGCGATTATCTGGGCCTCGGCCCCGGCGCCCACGGGCGGCTGACCCTGGGGGGCGAGCGGACGGCCACGGTCGCCCACCGCCGCATCGCCGACTATGTCGCGGGCGTCGCCGCTGGAACGCCCTGGACCGAGCGTGAGACGATGGATGCGTCCGGCGCCGCCGAGGAACTGGTCCTGCTGGGTCTGCGCACCGTCGAGGGCGTGCCCCTGCCCTTGCTGCACAGGCTCGGTCTGTCCGAGACGACCGGACCGCTGGCCGACCTGATCGCCGACGGCTTTCTTGGACTGCAAGGCGGCCGCATCGCCGCCACGGCGCGGGGGCGGCCCCTGCTCGACGCCGTGCTGAAAGCCCTGCTGACCTAGGCGCTCGACCTAGACCCGAAGGGCCGGGGCTGGCAGGGTCGCGCCGATGTCAGACGCCTCCCTCTTCCCGCCGACCGCCCCGCCCGCGCGTTCCGTCGCGCCGGGCCTCTATCTGGTGGCCACGCCCATCGGCAACCTGCGCGACATGACGCTGCGGGCGCTGGACGTTCTGGCCGCCGCCGATCTGGTCCTGGCCGAGGACACACGCGTCACCGCCAAGCTGCTGACCGCCTATGGCCTGCGCGCCAAACTCGAACGCTGCGACGATCACGCCTCGGCGCGCGCCGCCGAGATCGCCGTAGAGCGTTTGAAGGCGGGCGAGGTCGTGGCCCTGGTCTCGGACGCGGGCACGCCCCTGGTGTCGGACCCCGGCTATGTCGTGGCCCGCGCCGCCATCAACGAGGGCCTGCCGGTCCATCCCATCCCCGGCGCCTCCAGCCTGCTGGCCGCCCTGTGCCTGGCGGGCCAGCCCGCCGACCGGGTGCTGTTCGCCGGCTTCCTGCCGCCCAAGTCGGGGGCGCGAAAGACCATGCTGGAGGAACTGCGCGTCGGGCGTCAGACCCTGGTCTTCTTCGAAAGCGGCCCGCGCCTGAAGGACAGCCTGACCGACATGGCGGTGGTGCTGGGCGACCGCCCGGCCGCCGTCACCCGCGAACTGACCAAGCTCTATGAAGAGGCGGTGCGCGGGACGCTGTCCGAACTGGCCGCCGATCCACGCTGCGACGCGCCCAAGGGCGAGATCGTCGTCGTCATCGGCCCCGGCGAGGCCGAGGTCGCCAGCGCCGCCGACGCCGACGCGGCCCTGGCCGAGGCCCTGACCCGCCTGCCGCCGGGCGAGGCCGCCGCCGAGGTGTCCAAGGCGCTGAACCTGCCCCGCAAGCCGCTCTACAAGCGGGCGCTGGAAATGCAGGGTCGGGGGTGAAGCCCCGCTTGCGGCCCCGTTCGTCGCCGCGTCGGCCCAAGTCGGGCTGGCGTCAGGCGTTGGGCGGACGGTCGCATCGGCAGGGCCACGGCGCCGAATGGATCGCCGCCCTTTGGCTGATGCTCAAGGGGTATCAGATTCTGGCCTTTCGCCTGAAGGGTCGGGGCGGCGAGATCGACATCCTGGCCAGACGCGGCCGCACCCTGGCGGTGGTCGAGGTCAAGCGGCGGCAAACCATTGAAGCAGCGATTTTGTCCCTGGGGCCGGAGCAGCATGATCGACTGGCTTCGGCCGGCGCGGCCGTGGCCCGCAGCCGACCCTCGTTGCAGGGGCTGAACCTGCGGATTGATATGGTGGCGCTGGCTCCCGGACGATTTCCGCGTCATCTTCGCGGGGTGATCTCGACAGGAGCGGACATCCGGTGACCCGGGACGAGGCGGAAACCATTCTGACCCAGGCGGGAAGCGCCGGGGACGAGGGCTTTCCCCTGCTCGACTGCGCCATCGCCTGCGCCATCCACGACTATCCCTTCCGCGACCCGGAGGCGGTGCGACTGCTGGCGGATCAGGCCGCGCAAAGGGTCAGAGAGCGCGCCGCCCACGAAAGTCCCGACGACGCCCTGGCCGAGACCATGGCCGCAGACCTGCGGCTGAACGGCGACTTGCTGAGCTACGACCATCCCGGCAACACCGACATCATCGACGTGGCCGAACGGCGGCGCGGCCTGTCGGCGGCCCTGGTGATATTCTACCTCGACGCGGCGCGACGTGCCGGACTGAAGGCGGCGGCGGTGGACTTCCCCGGCCACGTCCTTTTGCGGGTCGAGACGCCCGACGGGCCTGTGGCGCTGGACCCTTTCAGTCAGGGCCGCCTGGTTTTGCCCAGCGAACTGACGCGGCGCGCCCTTCTGGCGGGGTTGACGCCGCACGTCGCCGACCGGCTGGACCTGCTGATGGCGCCGGTCAGCGACCGCCAGGCCCTGATCCGGCTGCAGAATGTCCTGTTCGCCCGCGCCTTGGTGGTCGAGGACTATGAGGGCGCCGAGCGCTCAGCCCTGCGTCGCGCCCTGCTGGCCCCCGAAGATCACCGCCCCTGGCTGGACGTCGCCGCCGCGCGCGAGAAGCAGGGGGCCCTGACCGGGGCCCTGCAGGCCCTGTCGCGCGCCCGCGCCGTCGACGGCCCCGCCGACGCTCACCGCGCCAGCATGGATCGGGTGCGGATGCGCCTGAACTGAAGCCTTGCGGCGCGTGCTCGGCGCCATCAAGTAGGAGCTTGAGCGTCACAGGCGGCGCTCAAGCCGCGAGCGTCCGCGACGCGAGCATAGCGAACTAAAACTAGCTCAAACAGCAAGCGCCCGCAGCGCGAGCGATAGCGCCCTCTTCTACCAAGGACTCCCCGCCCATGCTGAAAGTCGCCATCCAGATGGATCCGCTCGAGGCGGTGAACGTCGAGTCCGACACCACCTTCCTGATGGCCCTGTCGGGCCAGGCGCGCGGACACAGGCTGTGGGTCTATGACTTCCGCACCCTGGCGCTGGACGAGGGCCGTCTGTTCTGCCGCGCCCGTCCGGTGACGGTGAACATGGTGCAGGGCGAGCACGCCGACTTCGGCCCCGAGGTGGTTCTTGATCTGGCCGAGGACGTGGACGTCATCCTGATGCGTCAGGACCCGCCTTTCGACATGGCCTATGTCACCGCCACCTATCTGCTGGAACGGGTCCATCCCAAGACCCTGGTGGTCAACAATCCGGCCGAGGTCCGCTCGGCGCCCGAGAAGCTGATCGCCACCCTCTTCCCCGGCCTGCAGCCGCCGACCCTGGTGTCGTCGGACCCGGTCGCCCTGGTCGACTTCCACCGCCGTCACGGCGACGTGGTGCTCAAGCCCCTGCACGGCGCCGCCGGTTCGGGCGTGGTGCGGCTCAAGGCCGACGACCCGAACCTGGAAGCCCTGATCGAGATTCACGCCGCCGGGTCGCGCGACCCTCTGGTGATCCAGAAATTCATTCCCGCCGTGTCCAAGGGCGACAAGCGCATCATCCTGATCGACGGCGAGGCGGTCGGCGCCATCAACCGCATTCCGGCCAAGGATCAGGTGCGCTCCAACCTGCGCGTCGGCGGCACGGCGGCCCCGGTCGAGCTGACCCCGCGCGACCTGGAAATCTGCGCCGCCATCGGTCCTTACCTGAAGGAGCGCGGCCTGATCTTCGTCGGCATCGACGTGATCGGCGACTATCTGACGGAGATCAACGTCACCTCGCCCACCGGCGCCCAGCAGCTACTGAAGTTCAGCGGCGTCGATGCCACGGCCCTGATGTGGGACGTGATTGAGAAGAAGAAGCGCGAGGCGATCTAAGCGCCACATCGCGTAACGACGCTCTTGCAGTTCGTCCAGGTTCGTGATTTGTTCTCTTCCGGTCAGCGGGAGGGAGCCCATGGTCGCGCGGGTGGTGACGGTCGCCTTCGACGGGGTCGAGGCGCGTCGGGTCGATGTCGAGGTGCAGCAGGTGGCGACGCCCGCCGGGGCCTTCGCCATCGTCGGCCTGCCGGACAAGGCGGTGGCCGAGAGCCGCGAACGGGTGCGCGGGGCCTTTGCGGGCATCGGCCTGGCCCTGCCGCCCAAGAAGGTCATCGCCAACCTGGCGCCCGCCGACCTGCCCAAGGAGGGCAGCCATTTCGACCTGCCCATCGCCCTGGCGCTTCTGGCCTCCATGGGGGTGATCGCGCCTGACGCCCTTGATGGGTGGGCGGCGGTCGGCGAACTGGGGCTGGACGGTCAGATCGCGGCCGTGGGCGGCACGCTTCCGGCGGCCATGGCCGTTGGGGCCATGGGATTGGGCCTCATCTGTCCTGAGGCCAATGGACCCGAAGCCGCCTGGGCAGGCGAGACCGCCATCCTGGCGCCCCGATCCCTGATCGGCCTGATCAATCATTTCCGAGGCACGCAGGTGTTGCGCGCGCCTGAGCCGGGTCCGGTGACGGCGGGCGGGGCAATACCCGACTTGCGCGAGGTCAAGGGTCAGGAAAGCGCCAAGCGAGCGCTGGAGATCGCGGCGGCGGGGGGGCACAATCTTTTGTTCATCGGCCCGCCGGGGTCGGGCAAGTCGATGATGGCCCAGCGTCTGCCGGGCCTCCTGCCGCCGCTGACGCCGCAGGAACTGCTGGAGACCTCGATGGTCTGGTCCGTGGCGGGTCTGATCCAGCGCGGGGCTCTGACCCGCGACCGGCCCTTTCGTTCTCCGCACCACTCCGCCTCCATGGCCGCCCTGACCGGCGGCGGTCTGCGGGCCAAGCCGGGCGAGGCCTCGCTGGCCCACAATGGCGTGCTCTTCCTGGATGAACTGCCGGAATATTCGGCCCAGGCGCTCGACAGCTTGCGGCAACCGCTGGAGACGGGCGAGATCGTGGTGGCGCGCGCCAACGCCCATGTCCGCTATCCGGCCCGCTTCCAGCTGGTGGCGGCGATGAACCCCTGCCGCTGCGGTCTCGGCGGCGTCGGGCGCGGGGCCTGCGGCAAGGCCCCGCGTTGCCAGAGGGACTATCAGAACCGCATCTCGGGCCCGATGTTCGATCGTATCGACCTGACGGTCGAGACGCCGCCGGTGACCGCCGCCGACATGGCCCTGCCCGCGCCCGCCGAGGGCACCGCCGAGGCCGCCGCTCGCGTGGCGACGGCTCGCGCCCAGCAGGAGGAACGCGTCCGTGCGGCGGGCTTTGACCCCGACAAGGCGCGCGATCAGGCGATCAACGCCCGCGCCTCGGGCGAGACCCTGGACCGCTTCGCCGCGCCCGACGATGCGGGCCGGGCCCTGCTGATGCGGGCGGGCGAGGCCGGGGGGCTGACGGCGCATGGCTGGACCCGGACTCTCCGACTGGCGCGCACCATCGCCGACCTGGACGGTTCGACCGGGGTGCTGCGTCGCCACGTCGCCGAGGCCCTGATGTACCGCCGCACCACGGTCGGGGCCCAAGGCGATTTCGACCGTCAGACCGCGCATCGAACCGAGACGACCGCCTTCTGAAGTTTGAAATCCTCGTTCGGCCACGCTTAACCCTTGGGCGTTAGGGTCGCCGTCATGGGACAGGCACGCAGAACGCACGCACCGACCGAGATCACGCCCGCCGCCCCCCCCGGAGGGCCCTCGGACGCGCCGGAACAGCAATTCCTGCGTCTGATGAGCCATGAGATGCGCACGCCCCTGAACGGGGTGATCGGGATGCTGGGCCTGTTGTCGCGGACCAAACTGGACGGCGCCCAACGCGCCTACGCCGAGGCGGCGCAGAAGTCGGCCGAGCACCTGCTGGGTTTGGTCAACGACCTGCTGGACTTCGCCCGCCTTGAGGCGGGCGCGCTGGAGTTCGACGCCTCGCCGGTCGATCTGGAAGGCCTGACGCGCGGCGTGGCCGAACTGCTCAGCCCCAGGGCCCACGACAAGGGGCTGGAGCTCGTCTGGTCCGTCGCCGCCGATGCGCCCGATGTGATCGCCGACGAGGGGCGCCTGCGGCAGGTCCTGTTCAATCTGGCCGGCAACGCCGTGAAATTCACCGACCGGGGCGGGGTCCGCCTGACGGTCGAGCGCGCGGGCGGAACCGCCGCCCGTCCACGTCTGGCCTTCGTCGTCGATGACACCGGCCCGGGCGTGCCCGAAGAGGCGCGCGGTCGCATCTTCGACGAGTTCGGCCACGCCGACGCCTCGGACGCCGCCCGCTTCGACGGCGCAGGTCTCGGCCTGGCGGTGGTCCGGCGCCTGGCCCAGGCCATGGGCGGCACGGTCGCCGTGAGCGACAGGCCTGACGGACCCGGCGCCCGCTTCCGCTTCGAGGCCCCCTTCGCCGTGGCGGCCGGCGCTGCGCCTCGCCCCCGTCCTCTGGACGGCGTGGCGGTGGCGGTGCGCAGCCCCGACCCCTTCGTGCGCCAGGCGGCGACGGCCCAGATCGAAGCTTCGGGCGGGCGAGTCGCGCGGCAGGCGGGCGTGACCCTGATCGACCACGCCATGGCTGAGGACGGCGCCCTGATGGTCAAGCCGTCGCAGGGCGAGGCCATCATCCTGCTGAAAGCCGGCGAACGCGATCTGATCGACCGCTACCGGGCGGCGGGCTTCCACGGCTATCTGATCAAGCCGCTGCGTCGGGCCTCGCTGGCCGAGCGCGTGTTGGCGGCGGCGGGTCGCCGCAAGGGCCTGGCGGCTCCCACGGCGCGCGCCCAGGATGACGATCGCGTCACGCCCGTCGCCTTCAAAGGGCTGCGCGTCCTGCTCGTCGAGGACAATCCGGTCGGCGCCCTTCTGGCCAAGACCCTGCTGCGCCGCGAGGGCTGCGTGGTCCAGACGGCGGCTGACGGCCACGAGGCCTTGCTGACGCTGAAGGAAGCCCGCTTCGACCTGATCTTCATGGACATGCGGATGCCGCGCATGGACGGTCCGGCGGCGGCGCGGGCGCTGCGCGAACGCGGCGAGCGCACGCCGATCGTGGCCCTGACCGCCAATGCCTTCGCCGAGGACCGCATCGCCTGTCTGGAAGCGGGCATGAACGACCATCTGACCAAGCCGCTGGAGGCCGACGCCCTGCGCGCCGCCCTGACCCGCTGGACGAACGTCGGCAACCGCGCCAAGGTCGGCGCCCAGTAACCACGACCGCCCGTGTCCGGCGGCGTCCGCCGGAGACCCGCATGACCGATACGAAGACGCCCGCTTCCGAGGTCGCGGCCCTGCACCCGTCGCCGAAAGGTCTGGGCGTGTTGAAGGCGGCGTTTCGTGAGCGCCGCACCCTGGCCATGCTGCTTCTGGGCTTCTCCGCCGGTCTGCCCTTCGCCATGCTGTTCGGCACCCTGAACGCCTGGCTGTCGGACGCGGGCGTTTCGGTGGCCACGATCGGCGTCCTGTCCTGGGTGGGTCTGTTCGGAGCGTTCAAGTTTCTGTGGTCGCCCTCGGTCGGCCTGACCCCGCCGATCATCGGCAAGATGGGACGGCGCCGGTCCTGGCTGATCCTGTGCCAGGTCGTTCTGGTCGGCGCCCTTTTGACCATCGCCCTGTCGCACCCGGGCACGGGCGCGATCGCCATGTTGGCGGGGGCGGCGGCGTTGGGCGCCTTCGCCTCGGCGACCCAAGACATCGTCATCGACACCTGGAGGATCGAGGTCGCTGACGAGCGCGTGCCGGTCGATCTGTTGTCCACCGTCTATCAGCTGGGTTTCCGCACGGCGGCGCTTGTGGGCGGCGCGGGCGCCCTGGTGCTGGCCGATCATCTCGGCTGGTCCTCGACCTTCGTCATCGGCGCAGGCCTGATGGGCCTGGGCCTGCTGGGGACCCTGATCGCGCCCGAGCCCAAGCCGGCGCCGAAACAGGCCATCGCCCGCGAGCGCATCGGCTCGCCGCGCCTGCGCATGACGGCTCTGGTCGTCACTCTGGCCGCCTGGGTCTGGGCGGCCTTCATGCTGATCCGCTTCATGGTCACTGCGCTGAGCGTCACGCCGGCGCCGAGCGCGGGCGAATTCACCGCCACCTGGGGACCATGGATCGTCGGCGGGGCCGTCATCCTGCCCGCCCTTCTGGCCGGACTGATCGTCTGGCGCGGCGGCAAGACCGGGCCGGCGCCCGTCGAGCGCGACGCTCCGGCTCTGCTGAATACCCTCTATGACGCCATCCTCGCGCCCCTGGTCGAGCTGATGGGGCGTCTGGGCTGGGGCGCGGTCATCGTTCTGGGCCTGATCCTGACCTACCGTATCACCGACGGGGTCTGGGGCCCGTTCGCCTTCCCCTTCTACATGGGTGACACCGGCGGGGCGCTGGGCCACACCAAGACCGAGATCGCCCTGGCGTCCAAGACCTTCGGCGTGGTCATGACCATCCTGGGCATCGGCCTGGGCGGCTGGGCGCTTCTGGTCATCGGGCGGATGGCCAGCCTGCTGCTGGGCGCGGTGCTGTCGGCCGCCACCAACCTGCTGATGATGGACCTGGCGCTCGGCGCGCCTTTCATCCACGGCTTCATGCAGGTCAGCGGCCTTTACAAGCTTTTCGGCCTGTTCCACCTGGGCGAACCGATGGCGCGGCTGATGCTGGCCATCGCGGGCGAGAACATCGCCGGCGGCTTCGCGGGCGCCGCCTTCGTCGCCTATCTGTCGGCCCTTTCCAACAAGATGTTCGGCGCGGTCCAGTTCGCCGTCTTCACCTCCCTGGCCTTGCTGATCGGCACCTTGGGGCGCGGGGCCCTGGGCGAACTGATCGAGCGTCAGGGCTACGCCGCCATGTTCGTGGTGGCCGCCTGGCTGGGCCTGATCGCGGTGGTCTTCTGCGCCGCCGAGTGGGTGCGCCAGACCTTTGAACTGCGCCGCCTGAAGCGCGAAGCCTGAAGCCCAAACGCAAAGAGGCGGCCCGAAGGCCGCCTCTCGACGTTCCAGCGATGGAAAGCGATCAGTCCTCGACCTCGGCGCCCTCGGCGTAGGCGGCGAAGGTGGCGGCGGTGATGATCTCGCTGACCGAGGCGCCCAGCGGGACGATCTGCACCGACTTCTCCAGACCGACCAGCAGCGGGCCGATCACCGTGGCGCCGCCCAGCGACTGCACCAGACGGGTCGAGATGGCCGCCGAGTGGATGGCCGGCATGACCAGGACATTGGCGTCGCCGGTCAGGCGCATGAAGGGATAGTTGGCGCGGGCTTCGGGGTTCAGCGCCAGCTCGGGCGGCATTTCGCCTTCGTATTCGAAATCGACGTCCATGGCGTCCAGGATGCGAATGGCCTCGCGCACCTTCTCGCCGCGATCGCCGGGCGGATCGCCGAAGGTCGAGTAGCTGAGGAAGGCGACGCGCGGCTTGCGGCCCAGCTTCTTGACTGTGGCGGCGGCCTTGACGGCGATCTCGGCCAGTTCGGCGGCGTTGGGCAGTTCGTGGATCGAGGTGTCGGCCACGAACAGGGTGCGGCCCTTGGCCAGCAGGATCGACAGGCCTATCATGCGGTCCTTGACGTCAAGGACCCGGCGGACCTCCTTCAGGGCCATGTTGAAGTTGCGGGTCACGCCGGTGACCATGCAGTCGGCCTGGCCGCGCGCGATCATGGCGGCGCCGAAGTAGTTGCGGTCCTGGTTGATCATCCGCTGCACGTCGCGGCGCAGATAGCCCCGGCGCTGCAGGCGGTTGTAAAGCCACTCGACGTATTCGGCGTTCCGCTCCGAGACGCGGGCGTTCATCACCTCGATGCCCAGGTCGTCGAAATTCAGGCCCGCCTCGGCGGCGTTCTGACGGATCAGGTCCTCGCGACCGACCAGGATGGGCGTGCCCAGGTCGCCCTGCTTGAAGGCCCAGGCGGCGCGGATGACCGACTGCTCCTCGCCCTCGGCGAAGACGACGCGCTGCTTGGGTCCCGAGCGCACGGCCGAGGAGATCTTCTGCATCAGGGCGGCGGAGGGATCGACCCGCTGACGCAGGGCGATACGATAGGCCTCCATGTCCTCGATCGGCTTGCGGGCCACGCCGGTGTCCATCGCCGTCTGGGCGATGAAGGGCGGAATGTACCAGATCAGACGCGGATCGAACGGGGTCGGGATGATGTATTCCGGGCCGAACTTCAGCTTGCGGCCGCGATAGGCGGCGGCCACCTCGTCCGGCACGTCCTCGCGGGCCAGCGCGGCCAGGGCGTGGGCGCAGGCGATCTTCATCTCGTGGTTGATCTGACGCGCGCGCACATCCAGGGCGCCGCGGAACAGATAGGGGAAGGCCAGGACGTTGTTGACCTGGTTCACATAGTCCGAGCGGCCGGTGGCGATGATGGCGTCCGACCGCACCGACTTGACGTCTTCCGGGGTGATTTCCGGGTCGGGGTTGGCCATGGCGAAGATGATCGGATTGGGCGCCATGGAGGCGACCATCTCCTTGCTGATCGCGCCCTTGGCCGACAGGCCCAGCACCACGTCGGCGCCGACCATGGCTTCGGCCAGGGTGCGCAGGGGCGTGTCGGTGGCGTGGGCCGCCTGCCATTGCGAGACGTTGTCCCGGCCCTTGTAGATGACGCCCTGACGGTCGCAGATGACGGTGTTCTCGGCCTTGACGCCGGCGGCCTTCATCAGGGCGATGGACGACAGGCCCGCGGCCCCGGCGCCCGACAGGACGACCTTGAGGTCTTCCAGCTTCTTGCCGACGATATGGGCGGCGTTGATCAGGCCGGCGGTCGAGATGATGGCCGTGCCGTGCTGGTCGTCGTGGAAGACCGGGATGTCCAGCAGGTCCTGCAGCTGGGCCTCGATCTCGAAGCATTCCGGGGACTTGATGTCCTCAAGGTTGATGCCGCCCCAGGTGTCGCCGATGTTCTTGACCACGGTGACGAACTCGTCGGGGTCGGTGGTCTTCACCTCGACGTCGAAGCTGTCGACGTCGGCGAAGCGTTTGAACAGGACCGACTTGCCCTCCATCACCGGCTTGGAGGCCATGTGACCGAGGTTGCCCAGGCCCAGGATGGCGGTGCCGTTCGAAATGACCGCGACCATATTGCCCTTGGACGTATAGTCGTAGGCCTTATCCACGTCCTCGGCGATGGCCAGGACCGGCACGGCCACGCCCGGCGAATAGGCCAGCGACAGGTCGCGCTGGGTCGCCATCGGCTTGGTCGGGGCCATGGAGATCTTGCCCGGGGTCGGCGCGCTGTGGAACTCCAGGGCGTCGTCGTCGGAGAAGGTCTGTTTGTCGGTCAATTCGGGCATTTCGATCTCGGGAAGGGCAGGCGCCTCTCGTTCCTAGATCGTGGGACGGGTGGGGACAACCGTTGACGCAACGTCAGGCGGCGGATTGCTGAGCTTTATGACAAGAGCCCGGTGCGCTCGATCTCGACCGGGCCGGTCATGAAGACGTGATCGGTGGCTTCGTCCCAGTCGATGATCAGCTCGCCGCCGTCGACGATCACGGTCGCCTTGCGAGCGGTCAGGCCGCGCCGGGCGGTGGCCACCAGGGCCGCGCAGGCGCCGGTGCCGCAGGCCAGGGTCAGACCCGCCCCGCGCTCCCACACCCGCAGACGGATATGATCGTGGTCTATGACCTTGGCGAAGCCGACATTGACGCCCTCGGGGAAGAGCGGGTGATGCTCGACCAGGGAGCCCGAGCCGCGCACGAAGGCGTCGTCCTGCTGATCGGTGAAGAAGACCACGTGGGGATTGCCCATCGAGACCGCGCCCGGCGTGTGCAGCAGGGGGGCGTCGATCGGCCCGACCTGCAGCTCGATGCCGCGCGTGTCCATCTCCTCGGCGAGCGGCACCTGGGACCAGTCGAGACGGGGGTGACCCATGTCTACGGTCACCAGATGATCCCCCGCCCGACGCGCCGTCGTCGGCCCGCCGAGGGTGTCGATGATCACCTGTTCCTTGCCGGTCGCTTCGAGCAGCAGCCAGCCGACGCAGCGCAGGGCGTTGCCGCAGGTCTCGACCATCGAGCCGTCGGCGTTCCAGACGCGCATGAAGGCGTCGGCGGTCTCGGACGGCTCGACGCCGATCAACTGGTCGAAGCCGCCCAGACCCGCCGCCGGGTCCGCCAGGGCGCGCACCTGTTCCTCGGTCGGGTGGAAGCCTTCCTCGAAGGCCTGGACGACGATGAAGGCGTTTCCGGCGCCGTTCATGCGGATATAGGGGCGAGCAGCCTGGGTCATGTCCGCCTTCATATAGGATTTTTCGCCGGTTCATGTATCGCTGGCGACGATGGCGTCAGAGCACAGCGAAACCGGCAAATCCGAAGGTCTGCGGCTGAGGGCGCGGCTGCGCTACCTCTATCACGGCTCCCAGCCGGCGGCGGTGAAGTTCCGCCTGATGGTCATCGTCATCGACCTGGCCATCATCGCCTTCTTCCTGGCCACGCCGATCCTCAAGGAGGCGGGCTGGGTCTTCTATGTGATGGACTATCTGATCGCCGCCGTTCTGGGGCTGGATCTGGCGGCGCGGGCCTATGCCTATTCCGACATCCGCGACTGGCTGAAACGGCCGATCGTCTGGGTCGATCTGTTCGTGCTGGCGACCCTGCTGTTCCCGGTCTGGCTGGCCAACCTCGGCTTCCTGAGGCTGCTGCGGCTGTGGAGCCTGCTGAACAGCGACCTGTTCTGGCGCACCATCGGCCGCCGCTTCGACGACACGCGGGTCGAGGAAATCACACGGGCCCTGGCCGCTCTGATCACCTTCGTCTTCGTCGTGACCGGCTTCGTCTATGCCTATTTCCGGGGCAAGGCCGAGCACATCAACGGCTATCTGGACGCCCTCTATTTCACCGTCGCCACCCTGACGACGACGGGGTTCGGCGACATCACCCTGCCGGGCAACTGGGGCCGGGTCATCTCGATCATCGTCATGCTGGTGGGCATCACCCTCTTCATCCGCCTGGCCCAGACCCTGATCCGGCCGCACAAGGTCAAGTTCCCCTGCCCGACCTGCGGTCTGCAGAAGCACGATCCCGACGCCGTCCACTGCAAGGCCTGCGGCCAGATCCTGTGCATCCCGGATGAGGGCGATTGACGCCCGTTCCGTCGTCGCTGCGACGAAAGATGACAGGCTTGTAAGATTTCCGCCGCTTGCCGCAGTCCTCGTGTCTCGCCAAGGTGCCGCCCAATTTCTGTTGGGGAATGAAAACATGATCCGCACTCTGGCGTCCGCCGCCGCCCTTCTTCTCGCCGCCGGAGCCGCTCCCGTCGCCATGGCCCATTCGACCGACACGCCCGCCGCCGCCTCCACGCCGGGCTTCGCGACCAGCGATGCGACCGATCCCTACATCTGGCTGGAAGAGGTCGAGGGCGAGCGCGCCATGGCCTGGGTCAAGACCCACAACGAGCATTCCCTCGGCACGCTGCAGGGCGACCCGCGCTACGAGGCCCTGCACCAGCAGGCGCTGGACATCGTGCAGTCGCGCGACCGCATTCCCTCGCCCGGCTTCACCCACGACGGCCACATCGACAACTTCTGGCAGGACGCGACGCATGTGCGCGGCATCTGGCGTCGCACGACGCTGGACAGCTACCGCACCGCGACGCCGACCTGGGAGACCATCCTCGACATCGACGCCCTGTCGGCCGCCGAGGGCGCCAACTGGGTCTACAAGGGCGCCAGCTGCCTGCCGCCCGAAGAGCGTTACTGCCTGGTCTCCCTGTCGAACGGCGGCAAGGACGCGGTCACCATCCGCGAGTTCGACAGCGTGACGAAGACCTTCGTCGAGGGCGGCATCAGCCTGCCGGAATCCAAGGGCGGCGCCAGCTGGATCGACAAGGACACCCTGCTGATCTCGCGCGATTTCGGCGAGGGATCGCTGACGGATTCGGGCTATCCGCGCACCGTGCGCCTGCTGAAGCGCGGCCAGAGCGTCGATCAGGCGGTCGAGGTCTTCGCCGGGCAGAAGACCGACGTCTCGGTCTCGGGCTACACCCTGCGCGACGCCGACGGCGCGGTGCAGGCCGTGTTGCTGAACCGGGGGATCAACTTCTATGAAAGCGAAACCTGGCGCCTGAACGCCGACGGCTCGACGACGAAGCTGGAGCTGCCGCTCAAGGGCAATATCAACGCCCTGGTCGCCGGCCAGATGGTGGTGACGACGGATCAGGACTGGACCGCGCCCTCGGGGCAGGAATTCAAGACCGGCGACGTCATCGCCTGGAACCTGAAGGCCTGGCTGGCTGATCCCAAGACCCCGGCGCAACTGATCATCCGTCCCGGCGAGCGCGAGGCCATCGAGGGCATCAGCGCCACCCGCAACACCCTGGTCGTGGCGCTTTATGAAAACGTGCGCGGTTCGGTCTATGTCTACCGTCCGAACCCGTCCGGCGAATGGGCGCGCACCCGTCTGGACCTGCCGCAAAACGTCACCGTCGGCGTCGGTTCGGCCTCGGAGCAGGACGACAAGATCTTCGTCAGCGTCGCCGGCTATCTGAACCCGTCCAGCCTCTATCTGGCGGACGCGGCGACCGGCGCGGTCGCCCTGACCAAGTCCCTGCCCGCCAAGTTCGACGCCACGGGCATGCGGGTGGATCAGTTCGAGGCGCGCAGCGCCGACGGCACGATGATCCCCTATTTCGTCGTCCATAAGGACGCCATGACCATGGACGGCTCGAACCCGACGCTTCTGTATGGCTACGGCGGCTTCCAGTCGTCGCTGCTGCCCGGCTATTCGCCGACGGTCGGCAAGCTGTGGCTGGAGCGCGGCGGCGTCTATGTCATCGCCAATACGCGCGGCGGCGGCGAGTTCGGTCCGAAGTGGCACCAGGCCGCCCAGCAGGAGAACCGTCAGCGCGCCCACGAGGACTTCCAAGCCGTGGCCCAGGACCTGATCACGCGCGGGATCACCTCTCAGCCGCACCTGGGGATCATGGGCGGCTCACAGGGCGGCCTGTTCATGGGGGCCATGCTGACCCAGCGCCCGGACCTCATCAACGCGGCGGTCATCCAGGTGCCCCTGTTCGACATGCTGCGCTTCCACAAGCTGCTGGCCGGGGCCTCGTGGATCGGCGAGTACGGCAACCCTGACATCCCCGAACAGCGCGCCTGGATCGAGGAATACTCGCCCTATCAGCGTCTGGCGGCGGGGCAGCCCTACCCCGAGGTCTTCATCCACACCTCGACCAAGGACGACCGCGTCCACCCCGGCCACGCCCGCAAGGCGGCGGCGCGGATGGAGGAGCTGGGCTACCCGGTCCTCTTCTATGAAAACACCGACGGCGGCCACGCGGCCGGCGCCAACCTGCGCGAAACGGCCCGCCGCATCGCGCTGGAATACACCTATCTGACGCGCCGCCTGATGGACGAACCGGCGCAGCGGTAGTCGGCTCAATCCTCCCCTGTGAGCCTTGGCGAACGGGGGAGGGGGACCACGAAGTGGTGGAGGGGGCGACCCCGAACGCCGAGGTTGGTTCCGCCCCCTCCACCGCCTGGCGGCGGTCCCCCTCCCCCGCTGACGCAGGGGAGGATTTCGAAAGCGGAGTTTAACTTCATGAAGTCCCTGTTCCTGTCCGCCGCCCTGCCGGTGCTGATCCTCGCCGCCGGGCCGGCCCTGGCCGAGAGCGCGCCGGTCGATCCCGCCGCCGCCTCTGCGACCAATCCGCCGCCTCACTTCCCGCGCGACCTGACGCCCGAGGGGGTCAAGGCCGTCGACGATCATCTGGCGCTGGAAGAGGTGGACGGGGCCGAGGCCCGCGCCTTCGTCGCCGCCTCGAATGAGAAGGCCTTGGCCGCCCTGACCGGCGACCGCCGCTACGAACCCTTCCGTCAGCAGGCCGAGGCCATCCTGACGGCGACCGACCGCATCCCCGGCGTCAGCTTCCTGGGCGAGGGCCTGGGCAATTTCTGGCAGGACGCCGCCAATCCCAAGGGCGTCTGGCGCCGCACGACCCTGGACAGCTATCGCAGCAACCGGCCCCAGTGGGAGACCCTGCTGGACATCGACGCCCTGGCCAAGGCCGAAGGCCGCGACTGGGTGTTCAAGGGCGCCAACTGCCTGGCCCCCGACGAGACCCGCTGCCTGATCAACCTGTCGGACGGCGGCAAGGACGCCGTGACCGTCCGCGAGTTCGACCTGACCACCAAGACCTTCGTCGAGGGCGGCTTCGTCATCCCCGAGGGCAAGCACCGCCTGACCTGGCTGGACCGCGACACCCTGCTGATCGCCACCGACTTCGGCCCGGGCACGATGACCGAGTCGGGCTATCCCTTCATCGTCAAATCCCTGAAGCGCGGTCATCCGCTGGGCCATGCGACCGAGGTCTATCGCGGCCAGCAGTCCGACGGCGGCTACGGCGTCTTGCCCATGGTCTTCCGCGACAAGGCCGGGGCGGTCGAGGCCGTGCTGTTCAGCCGCCCGCTGGACACCTTCCGCTCGGAGACGTGGCGGTTCGTGGATGGTCGGACCTATAAGCTCCGCATTCCCGAACGAGTCAGCATTTACGGCATGCTGGATGGGAAGCTGGTGTTCACGCCGGAAGAAGCTTTCAGTCGGGATATTCTGGGATATGGCGGCGGTCCAGCGGGCGCCTTGATGGTGATGGCGCTTGACAGCCTGCATGATCGTCCCGACGGTTCGCGTCCGGTCCCTAGCCACTTTGCAAGCCAAGCTTTTGTTCCGAGCCCTCGGCAGTCCATCGCCGACGTGGCGGTTCTGTCGGATAGGCTGGTTGTAGCGATCAACGACAATGTCAGCGGTCGTCTTTCGGTCCTCACTCCTCAAGGAGAGTTCCCCTGGACCGCGACCAACATCGCGGTCCCCGCCAACACCGCCGTGGGCCTGGGCGATAGCTCGAAGTCCAAGGGTCAGGTCTTCGTCTCGACCCAGGGCTTCCTGACCCCGCCGACCCTCAGCCTGGCGGACGTCTCGACCGCCGCCCTGACCGAGCTGAAGTCGGCCCCGGCCAAGTTCGACGCCTCGACCCATGTGGTCGAGCAGTTCGAGGCGACCTCGACCGACGGGACGAAGATCCCCTACTTCGTCACCCGGCCGAAGACCCTGGCGATGGATGGGACCGGCCCGACCATCCTGTTCGGCTACGGCGGCTTCCAAGCCAGCTTCCCGCCCGCCTACAAGCCGGAGATGGGCAAGCTGTGGCTCGAGAACGGCGGCGTCTTCGTTCAGGCCAACATCCGAGGCGGCGGCGAGTTCGGCCCCGGTTGGCACCAGGCGGCCCTGCGTGAAAACCGCCAGCGCGCCTTTGACGACTTCGCCGCCGTGGCCCGCGATCTGGAGCAGCGCAAGATCACCAGCTCGCGTCACCTTGGCATCTATGGCCGCTCCAACGGCGGAGTCCTGACCTCGGTGTCGATCACCCAGCACCCGGAGCTGTTCAACGCGGCGGTGATCGAAAGCCCGCTGATCGACATGCTGCGCTATCAGGACCTGCCCGCCGGCGCCTCGTGGATCGGCGAGTACGGCGACCCGCGCATCCCCGGCGACGCCGAGTTCATCGCCCGCTACTCGGCCTATCAGCAGCTGCGGCCCGAGGTGAAATACCCGCGCGTCTACATCACCACCAACACGCGCGACGACCGGGTCCACCCCGGCCACGCCCGCAAGTTCGCGGCGCGCCTGGGCGACCAGGGCCACGACCACCTCTATTACGAGGACACGGCGGGCGGTCACTCCAACGACGCCGATCCGGTCGCCAACGCCCGCCGTTGGGCAAGGCATTACGTCTATCTGGCCCAGCAACTGATGGACTGACCCTCGGCGTCATCCCGGAAGCGGCTTCGCCGCTATCCGGGATCGCCCAAGGCGCGGACGTCGGCGTCCTGGGCGGTCCCGGCTCTACGGCCGGGATGACACGCGGCCTCAAGCAGCGCGAAGCGCGATAGGCCAAGGAAGTCTGTGAGGTTTCACCCTTCACGGTTTTATGAGCGGCGCGGGCGGGCCGAGCGGCTAGGATCGTCGGATGACGGCAAAAGGCTTGATCAGGATCGGGGTGATGGCGGCGGCAGGCCTCTGCCTGTTGACCGCCGCCGCCGCACCGCCGCGCGAACGCGACGCTGCGGTCCAGCCGGTGGTGGTCGAGCTGTTCACGGCCCAGGGCTGTTCCGGCTGTCCCGAGGCCAACCGCACTCTGGAGGCGGTGGCGAACGCGCCGGGGGTCATCGCCCTGACCTACGGCGTCGGCTACTGGGACTATCTGGGCTGGTCCGACACCTTCGCCAAGCCGGAGTTCGCCGCCCGCCAGCAGGCCTATCGCCAGGCCTTGAAGCTCAGAAACGTCTCGACGCCCCAGGTGGTGGTCGATGGGCGGCGTCAGCTGTCGGGCGCCCGCTCGCCCGAACTTCAAGCCGCCATCGACGCCGAGGCCGCCGCGCGCCTGCATCCGCCCGAAATCGAGTTCCGCGAGACCGGCGACCGGGTCGGGGTCGGTTCGGGCCGCCCGCCGCGCGGCGGGGCCGAAATCCTGGCCGTCGTCTATCAGCCGGGCCTGCAGACCGTCGAGGTGCGCCAAGGCGACAATCGCGGTCAGGCCGTGCGCCACGTCAATGTGGTGCGCCAGGTGCATCGTCTGGGCGACTGGACCGGCCGCCCCGTCCTTTTCGCCCTTCCGGGCGATTCCTCGTCTGAAGACAACGTCGTAGTTCTGGTCCAGGCCAAGGCCGACCGGCGCATTCTGTCGGCGGCGCGGCGGGCGGAACCGAGGCCCGATTGAACCGCTGACGGAAAGGGTCTAAAGGCCCGCCGCTGTTAATGGGCGCGTCCTCCGCGCGGCCCGGAGGTCATGCATGGCTGGGGATACGCCCCGCGGCGACGCGACAACGTCCGCCGCAAACGCTTCCGAACAACCGAACGCCGGGACTCCCTCTCCGCAGGGACACGGCAAGGCGACGCATCGCGCCCTGATCCTGGGCGCCATCGGCGTGGTCTTCGGCGACATCGGCACCAGCCCGATCTACGCCCTGCGCGAAGCCATCGGCCACGCCCAGAAGGGGGTCGGGGGCGAGCTGGCCATCATCGGCGTGGTGTCGCTGGCCTTCTGGGCCCTGATGGTGGTGGTGACGTTCAAATACGTCATGTTCCTGATGCGGGCCGACAACAAGGGCGAGGGCGGCACTCTGTCGCTGATGGCCCTGGCCCAGCACGCGGTCGGCCGGCGCAGCGCCTGGCTGTTCATCCTCGGCGTCTGCGGCGCGGCCCTCTTCTACAGCGACGGCGTCATCACGCCGGCCATCTCGGTGCTGTCGGCGGTCGAGGGGCTGAAGGACGCGCCCGGCCTGAACGGCGAGCTGGACCCCTTCATCCTGCCGATTTCGGCAGGCATCCTGATCGCCCTCTTCCTGGTCCAGTCGCGCGGCACGGCCGGCCTGGCCAGGTTCTTCGGCCCCATCACCGCCGTCTGGTTCCTCAGCCTGGGCGTGCTGGGTCTGACGCACATCTTCGACGACATCTCGATCCTGCGCGCCCTGTCGCCGACCTATGGCGTCGAGCTGCTGCTCAAGGACGGCTTCCTCGGCTTCGTCATCCTCGGCAGCGTCTTCCTGGCCGTGACGGGGGCCGAGGCCCTCTATGCGGACATGGGCCATTTCGGCAAGGCGCCGATCCGTCAGGGCTGGCTGTTCGTGGTCCTGCCCTGCCTGACGCTCAACTATCTGGGCCAAGGCGCCTTCCTGCTGGACAACCCCGGCGCGGCGGACAACCCGTTCTGGAACATGGTGCCGCAGATGATCTACTGGCCCATGCTGATCCTGGCCACGGCGGCCACGGTCATCGCCAGCCAGGCGGTGATCACAGGCGCCTTCTCGGTGACCCAACAGGCGGTCCAGCTGGGTCTCCTGCCCCGCATCGACATCCGCAACACCTCCGAGACCCTGGCCGGCCAGATCTACGTCCCGGCGGTCAACAGCCTGCTGATGATCGGCGTGCTCTTCCTGCTGCTGACCTTCCAGTCGTCGCACAATCTGACGGCGGCCTATGGCGTGGCCGTCACCGGCACCATGCTGGTCAACACTCTGATGTCATGGTCGGTGGTGACCAAGAAGTGGAAGTGGCCGATGTGGGCGGTGCTGGGCACCCTTGTGCCGTTCGGCATCATCGACGGCGTTTTCCTGACCTCCAACCTGCTGAAGATCCCCGACGGCGCCTGGATGCCTCTGGTGCTGGGCGGCGGCCTGGTGCTGATCATGTGGACCTGGGTGCGCGGCACCCAGATTCTGACCGAGAAGACCCGCAAGGACAGCCTGCCCCTGCATGACCTGATCGAGATGCTGAAGGCGCGGCCGCCGCATCGCGCGCCTGGCACGGCCATCTTCCTGACCTCGGACCCCGAGGTCGCGCCGGTGGCCCTGATGCACAACCTCAAGCACAACAAGGTGCTGCACGAGAAGAACGTCATCCTGACGGTCCATACCGCCGACCGGCCCCGCGTGGCCGACAGCCAGCGCGTGACGATGGAGCCGATCAGCGATGACTTCAAACGGCTGACCATCACCTACGGCTTCATGGAGACGCCGAACGTGCCGCGCGCCCTGGGCCTGTGCCGCAAGCAGGGTCTGAAGTTCGACATCATGTCGACCAGCTTCTTCCTGGGCCGTCGCTCGGTGGTGCCGTCGGCGCGTCAGGGCATGCCTCTGTGGCAGGACAAGCTGTTCATCTTCCTGATGCGCAACGCCGCCAATCCGACCGACTTCTTCCATATTCCGCCCGGCCGCGTGGTCGAACTGGGCACGCAGGTTTCCGTATGAGTGGTGGTACGCCCAAGGGCAAAAGTTCGGCCGCGCGCGGTCGTCGCATGGCTGAAAAGTCGCGTCCGCGCCGTGAGGCCAAGCCCGAGGTGGTCGCCGACGACCCCCACGCCGACATCGGGGTGGAGGCGCGTCTCGTCGCCGGCATCCTGCTGAACGCCGCGCTGGAGAAGCGCACGGGTCTGGATGAGGCCCTCGGCCAGTCCCCGGCCAAGGACCTGGCCGGTCCCGACCGCGCATTCGCCCGCGCCGTGGCCATGGCCGCCCTGCGCCGTCTGGGCGAGATCGACCAGATCCTGGACCGCCGCCTGCAGAAGGCGCCCCCGGCCCCGGTGCGCACCATCCTGCGCGTCGCCCTGGCCCAGACCCTGGTCCTGGGCACGCCGGCCTTCGCCGCCGTCTCGACCGCCGTGAAACTGGCCGAGCGCGACGCCAAGACCCGGCCCTACAAGAACCTCGTCAACGCCGTCCTGCGCGGCGTCGACCGCGACGGGCCGGGCCTGACCACGGCTGAATCCAACCTGCCCGACTGGCTGGCGGCGCGCTGGAAGGCGACCTACGGCGAAGCCAATCTGATTGGGCTCGCTTTGGCTACCCGGGAGGAGCCCGCCACCGACCTCAGCGCCAAGCCTTCGGTCGATCTGGCCGCCCTGGCCCAGGACGTCGAGGGCGAGGTCCTGCCCGGCGGGACGGTCCGCACCGGCAAGCGCGGCGACGTGGCCGGCTGGCCCGGCTTCGAAGCCGGCGACTGGTGGGTCCAGGACGCCGCCGCCGCTGTCCCTGCCCGCCTGCTGGGCGCCAAGCCCGGCGAGACCGTTCTGGACATGTGCGCCGCCCCCGGCGGCAAGACCCTGCAACTGGCCGCCGCCGGCGCCCAGGTCGTGGCCGTGGACCGCTCGCCCGCCCGCCTGAAGCGCCTGCGTCAGAACTTCGATCGCACCGGCCTGCCGGTCGAGGTCGTGGCCGTCCCCGTCGAGGACTGGGAGGATGAGCGCACCTTCGACGCCGTGCTGCTGGACGCGCCCTGCACCGCCACCGGCACCTATCGCCGCAATCCGGAAGTCCTGCGCGCCACCCGCCCCGCCGAGGTCGCCAAGCTGGCCGACGTGCAGCATCGCCTGCTGGACGTGGCCGCCGACAAGGTGAAGCCGGGCGGCCGTCTGGTCTATTGCGTCTGCTCGCTGGAACGCGAAGAGGGCGAGACCCAGGTCATCGCCTTCCTGCGCCGTAACCCGGCCTTCCGCACGGTCGCCGCCGTTCCGACTGAGATCGGCGCCCCCGACGAAGCCCTGACGGCCGAAGGCTGGCTGCGCATCCTGCCCTCGCAATGGGCCGAACGCGGCGGCGTGGACGGCTTCTTCGCCGCCCGCCTGGAGCGGATCGCCGACTAGGCCTCAGTCCTCGTCCTCGATGGCGTGGATCTGGTCGTCGTCGAGGCCGAGGTGGTGGCCGATTTCGTGGATCAGGACGTGGGCGATGATCTCGGCCAGGCCGACGTCGCCGCGCTCGCACCATTCGTCGAGGATGGGGCGACGATAGAGAAAGATGCGCGATGGTTCGGCCGCGGGACCCATGGCGTCGCGCTCGCCGATGTGGACCCCGGAATAGAGGCCGGTCAGCTCGAACGGGTCCTCGATCTCAAGATCCGCCAAGGCGCCTTCGTCGGCGAAGTCGTCGACGCGAATGACCACCTCGCCCGCCGCCTGGCGGAACATTTCGGGCAGTGCGGCGAAGGCGGCCTCTGCCAGGCGCGCGAAGTCGTCGAGTGAGGGGGCGGACTGATCGTTCCACGACGGGTTCGGGGTCTGGGTCATGGTTGGGATATCGCTCGCGCCGGGGCAGGCTGCAATCCGTCGTCTCGCCGCATCGCAAATCGCGCAATCAGGGTATGGTAAACGCGAATCGGTCGGCGCCTTCGAGGGCGCTGCTGCTTCGTTCGACGAATTTTCCGGGGACAGGATGGCCGAGGCCGACATCGCCTATGTGGCCACTGCGGGCGCGGCGGGCCTGGCGCTGGCGATCAGCGCCTGGGCCTGGCGGCTGCGCAAGCGCCTGGGCGCGCGCGAGGCGGAGGTCGAGGTCTGGCTGGCGAGCGAGCGCGCCCACGCCGCCGCCTGCGAGGGCGCCCTCAACGTCTTCGACGACGTGCGGCTGGCCCTGACGCCCGAGGGCGCGGCCCAGTCGGTGTTCGGCGCCCCCGAAGCCCTGGCGGTTCTCGCTCCAGGCCGTCAGGGCGTCGAGGCGGCTGAAGTCATCGTTCGTGCACTGACGGAGACCCACACGGGGCACATGGAGGGGCTGGTCCATCGCGGCGAACCGTTCGAGACCCTGCTGGAATCCGCCGATGGCGCCTGGGCGGTCGAGGGCCGCGCTCTGGGCGGGTCGGCCTGGCTGCGGCTGTCGAAGCTGGGCGGGGCCGAGACGGCGGCTGACGCCGGTCTGGGCGCCCTGGCCGAGGCCTCGCCCGCCCCGACCTGGGTGGTCGACGGGGCGGGACAGCTGATCTGGGCCAACAAGGCCTGGCTGACGGAAGTCCGGGCCGAAACCCTGGCCGAGGCGCACGAAGCCGGCCTCAGCTTCGACCGAGGCGCCGATGTCGTGGTGGCCGAGGCGTCGCGTCTGAACGCCCGCCAGGAAGGCTTCCGCTGGGTGTCGTCCGACGGTCGCCGCAAGGCCTGGCGCATCCTGGCCGAGCCTTTGGCGGGCGGGCGCGGCGCCGTCATCGCCTTCGCGATAGACATGACCGAGGCCGAGGAAACGCGCGACAACCTGCGCCGTCACGTCGAGGCCCATGACGAGACCCTGAACCACCTGGCCGACGCCGTGGCCATCTTCGGCCCGGCCAAGCGGCTGGCCTTCCACAACACCGCCTTCCAGCAACTGTTCAACATCGACCCAGCCTGGCTGGACGAGCGCCCGACCCATGCCGAGCTGCTGGACCGCCTGCGCCAGAAGCGCCAGCTGCCCGAGGTCATCGACTATGCGGGGTGGAAGGCTCAGGAACTGGAGTTCTACGGCGCCGCCCAGGCCGCGCCGGATGACAGCTGGTCTCTGCCCGATGGGCGGACGCTGCGGGTCGTTCGTCAGCCTCACCCCCTGGGCGGCATCCTGCTGATCTTCTCGGATATCACTGACGAGCTGCAACTGCGCAGTCGCTACAACGCCCAGATCCAGGTCCAGACGGCCACCCTGGACAAGCTGAACGACGCGGTCGCGGTCTTCGGTTCGGACGGAAGGCTGAGGCTGCACAACGACGCCTTCGAGATCTTCTGGGGCGTGTCCGCCGAAAAGTTGGCCGAAGCCGGAGAGTTCGACGCCGTGGCCGCCTTGTGCCGGCCTGTGCTGGACGACGCCGCCCTGTGGCTGGGGCTCAAGGCGCGGGTGGCGGATCCGGACCCCGAAAGCCGCGTGCCGATCTCGGGCGAGGCGCGCACCGATGACGGACGGGTGGTGGCCTGGCAGACCCGTCCGCTGCCCGACGGCGCCACCCTGGTGGCCTTCTCCGACGTCACCGCCCGGCGCGAACTGGAACAGGCCCTGGCCGCCAAGGAAGCGGCGCTCGCCGAAAGCCAGGCGCTGAAGCGCGAGTTCGTCGGCAGCGTCTCCTATGAGCTGCGCACCCCGCTGACCACCATCGTCGGCTATTCCGAGCTGCTGGAGGCCATGGGCGACCTGCCTGAGCGCAGCCGCCAGCACGCCGGGGCCATCCGCGTCGCCGCCAGCCATCTGGCCCGCTCCATCGACGACGTTCTGGACATGGCCCAGATCGACGCCGGCGAGATGGAGCTGGCGCTGGGCGACATGCGCGTCTGCGACCTGCTGGAAGCCTGCGCCGAAAAGGTGCGCGGCAAGGTCGAGGGCCGAGGCGCCGTCCTGACCGTCGCCTGCCCGCCCCGCCTCAAGCCGATCCGCGCCGACGCCCGTCGCATCGCCCAGGCCGTCGATCACCTGCTGGCGAACGCCTGTCGCGCCGTGTCGGAGGGCGGGGCCGTGACCCTGACGGCCGAGGTCGGATCGGGCGAGGTCCGCATCCGCGTCGAGGACACCGGTCGCGGCATTCCCTATCACCTGCAGGCCCACGTCTTCGACCGCTTCGTCCGGCGTGAGCGCGGCGGGCCGGGCGTGGCCCTGGCCCTGGTCAAGGCCCTCGTCGAGCTGCACGGTGGCTGGGCCGAGGTTCAGTCCGAGCCGGGCAAGGGCGCGGCCTTCATCCTGCACCTGCCGGTCGAGGCCACAGCGCCGACGGCGGCCCCGGAACTGCTGTTGGGCTGATGTTTCGTCCATGTCGTGCTAGAGGGCCTGTCCAAGCCCTCTAGGACGCCCCCATGGCCGACACGACCCGCCCCCTGCTCAAGACCGCCATCATCTATGATTTCGACGGGACCCTGGCGCGGGGCAATATGCAGGAGGTCAGCTTCATTCCCTCGATCGGGATGACGCCGGCCCAGTTCTGGAACGAGACCGTCCGTCCCCGGACCATCGCCTCCGACGGCGACGGCATCCTGATGTACATGCAGATGATGCTGCTGGCGGCGCGCGAACAGGGCAATCCCGTCACACGCCAGACACTGCGCGACCACGGCCGCGACGTGGCCCTGTTCGAGGGTTTGCGCGACGGCAGCTGGTTCGACCGCATGAACGAGTTCGGCGCTCAATATGGCCTGGAGATCGAGCACTACATCATCTCGGCGGGGCTGGAGGAGATGATCCAGGGCTGCCCCATCGCCGAGGCCTTCACCCACGTCTTCGCCTCGAAATACGCCTATGACGAAAACGAGGTGGCGGTCTGGCCCGCCGTCGGCGTCAACTACACCACCAAGACCCAGTACCTGTTCCGCATCAACAAGGGCGTGCACAACCACTGGGACGACGAGCGCATCAACCGCTTCATCCCCGACGAGGAACGCCCGATTCCGTTCGACCGGATGATCTTCCTCGGCGACGGCGACACCGACGTCCCGACCATGAAGATGATGCACACCAAGGGCGGCTTCTCCATCGCCGTCTATGATCCCGACAACACTCCGCGCGACCACAACAAGATCCACCGCCTGATCTCGGAAGACCGAGTCAACTTCGTCGCCGAGGGCGACTATCGCGAGGGCACGCCCGTCGACCTGATCGTCAAGGGTCTGATCGGCCGCATCGCCGTCAACTACGGGCGGATGCCGGCGGACTGAGGACCTATCCGCCGACCTGCCCGACTTCGCGTCTGGCCAGTCGCGCGCCCGCGACCACCGCCGGGTCGGCGCGGGCGGTGTCCAGCAGCCAGTCGCGGAAGCGGGCGATCTTGGGGGTCAGGCGGCGCGCGGGCGGGTAGCAGATCCAGTAGCCCTCGGCCAAGGCCACCGTCTGCTCGAAGGGCCGGACCAGCAGGCCGCGTTCGATCTCGCGCGCATAGAGGATGGGCGAGCCCAGGGCCACGCCCTGATCGCCCAGGGCCGCCGCCACCTCCATGGCCTGATTATCGGCCGTCAGACGCGGCGGCGGGGCCGTGTCGGCGGGCGAGACCTCGGCGGCGGCGAACCAGGCGGCCCATTCGCGCGGCTCGCCGACCAGATGGGCCCGCTTCAGGTCGGCGGGGGTCTGCAGGTCCAGCCGGTCGCGCATGGCCGGGCTGCACAGGGGGGTGAAGACGGCGGGCATCAGAAAGCGGCTCTCCAGCCCCGGCCACTGGCCCGAACCGAAGCGCAGCGCCACGTCCAGGCCGTCGGCGCCCAGCATGGACAGGGTCGGGCTGGTGTCCACCCGCACCGCCAGATCGGGGTTGTCCAGCTGGAAGGACCCCAGCCGCGTCGCCAGCCACTGGGTCGCCAGGGTCTGCAGCGTCGTGATGGCCAGCACGCCCTGATCGGCCTCGACCACATCGGCGACGGCGCGCCGCAACAGGGTCATGGCCTCGATCGCCGCCGTGGCCAGTCGTTCCCCCTCCGGCGTCAGCGACACCTGCCGCGTGCCGCGCACGAACAGGGGCCGGTCCAGCCTCTGTTCCAGATCGCGAATACGCCAGCTGACCGCCGCCTGCGTCATGCCCAAAGCCTCGGCAGCCCGGGTGAAGCTGAGCAGGCGCGCGGCGGTCTCGAATACCCTCAGGGCGTCGACGGGAATGCGGGCCAGGATGTCGATCATAAGCAAGCCTTATGGGTGAGGCCTGTTGTCTCGTTTGTGAACGTCGCCCGTCAACCTCATATTTTCAACACGCGAAAGGAGGACGACCGATGGAAGAAATGTATCGCACTCATAAGGAACCCGCGTGGGGTTGGATCGGCGCTCTGCTGGAGGCCCGCAAGTCTGCAGCGACCCAGCTCGCCGCCAAACCCGCGCCGACGCTGCGTCCTCGCCGCGCCGCCTGCTGAGCCCTTGTCCGCGCCGCGACACGGCGTCGCGGACAGCCGCTCCCTCGCCGGAACGGTTTGCGCCGCTCCGGCGACCCTGGCCATAAGAGCCCCTTCATCGACACCGAGGGGGCTCCGACCGATGCGCCGCACTGCCAATTTTTCGACCTTTGCCGCCGCCGCCGCTTTGGCGGCCGTTAGCCTGACCGTCGCCATGCCCGCCGAGGCGCAATCGCGCCGCGCCGCCGCGACGGAAACGCCCGCCGCTCTGACGCCGCGCGCCGCCCCTGCCGTGCAGCGCGCCGTGACCTTCGCCGCCGCGCCGGGCGAGCCCTCGGGCGCTCTGGTTCTGCCGCTCGGCGCCGAGGGTGACCTCGCCACGCGCGGCGCGGCCCTGACGCCCGCCGTGCGTCAGGCGATCGCCGCCGCCCTGACCGCCGCCCGCTTCGACTACAAGGCGCGTCAGACGCTCAGCCTGCACGGCGTCGGAGGCTGGGACCGCATCCTGGTCGTGGGCCTGCCCGTCGACGCCAGGACCGCCGAGGTCCAGACCGCCGGAACCGTCGCTGGCCGCGCCCTGATGGCCCAGCCCGGCGCGATGACCGTCCTGACCGGCGGCCTGTCCGCCGACAGCGCCGCCGAACTGGCTGCGGGCCTCGGCCTCGGCCAGTACCGGTCCGACCTGCACCGCACCACCGGCCGCGACGCGGCCGCGCCGGGCGGGATCACGCTGATCGCCGCTGACCCTGCTGTTGCCCAGGCCGCCTACCGCCGTGGCGCGGCTCTGGTCGAGGCCATGGCCTGGACCCGCGACATCTCCAACGAGCCCGCCAACGTCATCTACCCCGAAAGCTTCGTGGAGCGCGCCCGCGCCGCCTTCGCCGGCGTGCCCGGCGTGGAGATCGAGGTGCTGGACGTGCCCGCCATGCAGCGCCTCGGCATGGGCTCGCTGCTCGGCGTCGGCCAGGGCTCCGCGCGCCCGCCGCGCCTGCTGGTGGTGCGCTACAAGGGACAGGGCGCGCCCGACGCCGGACCCGTCGCCCTGCTGGGCAAGGGCATCACCTTCGATTCCGGCGGCATCTCGATCAAGCCGGGCGCCAACATGGGCAATATGAAGATGGATATGTCGGGCGCCGCCAGCGTCGTCGGGGCCGTCCTGGCCCTGGCCAAGGCAGGCGCGCCGGTCGATGTGGCCGCCGTCGCCGCCCTGGCCGAAAACATGCCCGACGGGAACGCCATCCGGCCCGGCGACGTCCTGACCGCCATGAACGGCAAGACCATCGAGGTCATCTCGACCGACGCCGAGGGGCGTCTGGTCCTGGCCGACGCCGTGGTCTGGGCTGACACCCGTCTGAACCCTGCCGCCATCGTGGACGTGGCCACCCTGACGGGCTCGGTCGGCGGCGCCCTGGGCAATGACTATGCGGGTCTGTTCAGCCGTCACGACGCCCTGGCCGACCAACTTCGGGTCGCAGGCGACGCGACCGGCGAGCGCCTGTGGCGCCTGCCGTTGCACCCCTCCTATGTCGGGGCCACCAGCTCGACCATCGCCGACATCAAGAACTCCGGCGAAGGCGGCGCGGGGGCGGGCACGGGGGCTCACTTCATCGGCTATTTCGCCCGCCCCGAGACGCCCTGGGCGCATCTGGACATCGCCAACATGGCCTATGGCGGCGCCAGCGACGTCAAACCCGCCGGGTCGGCCGGCTTCAGCGTGCGCCTGCTGGAACGCTTCGTGCGCGACTTCCAGCCGGTGGCGAAAGAGAAGGGGACCGGCGGCTTCTAAGCCGTCGCCTTCAATCGACGGCGACGATTTCGACCGACTGGCCCGCCACGCTGGCCTCGTCGCCGACCCGCCTGCCCATCAGGGCGCGGGCCAGGGGCGAGACGTGGCTGACCGAGCCCTTGGCCGGATCGGCCTCGTCCTCGCCGACGATGCGCCAGGTCTGGGTGCGACCGTCCTCGCGCTCGATGGTGACGGCCCCGCCGAAGCGCACCCGACCGTCCGGCGTCGTCTCCAGCAACTGGGCCGAGGCCCGACGCGCCGACCAGTAGCGCAGGTCGCGCGTGGCCCGGGCCATGGCGGTGCGGTCGGCCTCGATCGAGCCTTCAGTCTGGGCCTTGGTGTAGGCGGCGCGCGCCGAGGCCAGCTCGGCCTCGATC
The DNA here is from genome assembly GCF_042869015.1 of Brevundimonas sp. NPDC007368. Classification (NCBI taxonomy): domain Bacteria; kingdom Pseudomonadati; phylum Pseudomonadota; class Alphaproteobacteria; order Caulobacterales; family Caulobacteraceae; genus Brevundimonas; species Brevundimonas sp. NPDC007368. Next base: position 271,051 of record NZ_JBIAFA010000006.1, read on the forward strand.
ATCGCCAGCCCCTCGGGCGTGACATGGTTCGGATGGGGCGAGATCGGGCGGTCCACCAGGTCGGCGGCCGTGGCTTCCAGATCTTCTTCTCGGGTGAAGGCGACGCTCATGAGGACAGAGCGTATGCCGTTCGCTGACGTTCCGGTCTAGGAAGGCGTGATGACCGACGCCCCTTCCTCCACACCTCTCACTGTCGCCGTGATCGGCGCCGGCCCCGCCGGGCTGATGGCGGCCGAGCGTCTGGCCCAGGCGGGCCTGCGCGTCACGGTGCATGAGCGGATGCCTTCGGTCGCGCGCAAGTTCCTGATGGCCGGGCGGGGCGGGTTGAACCTGACCCATTCGGAGGCGTTGGCACCCTTCCTCGATCGCTACGACGCCCCGGCGCGGGCGCGGATCAGCGGCTGGCTGGACGCCTTCTCGCCCGCCGAGCTGACCGCCTGGGTCGAGGGGCTGGGACAGACGACCTTCGTCGGTTCGTCAGGCCGGGTCTTCCCCAAGGCCATGAAGGCCTCGCCCCTGCTGCGCGCCTGGCTGGCGCGGCTGGAGGGGCTGGGCGTCGAGATCCGCACCCGTTCGCGCTGGACCGGTTGGAAAGACGGGGCGCTGAGCTTCGACACCCCCGAGGGCGAGCGGCTGGAACGGCCCGACGCCGTGGTTCTGGCCCTCGGCGGCGCCAGCTGGGCCAGGCTGGGTTCCGACGCCGCCTGGGTTCCGGCTCTGGAAGAGGCCGGCGCCGCCGTCGCCCCCTTCCTTCCCGCCAATGTCGGCTTCGACCTCGCCTGGTCGCCCCTGTTCCGCGAGCGCTTCGCCGGTCAGCCGCTGAAAGGGATCGCTTTGAGCCACGCCGGGCGCGCGGTGCGCGGCGAGGCCATGATCGCCGCCTATGGCATCGAGGGCGGAGCAATCTACGCCCTGTCGGCGGACCTGCGTGACGCCGTCGTGCGCGACGGATCGGCCGCGCTGACCCTCGACCTGCGCCCCGACCAGTCGCTGGAGGCCCTGACGCGACGCCTGTCGAGGCCGCGCGGCAAGGACAGCCTGTCCAACTGGCTGAGGAAGGCCGCCCACCTCGATCCTTTGGCCCTCGCCCTGCTGCGCGAGGCCGGGCTTTTGCCCACTGAACCCGAAGCCCTGGCCGAACGCATCAAGGGCGTGCCCCTGACCCTGACCGGGGTGCAGGGCCTCAGCCGGGCCATCTCCTCGGCCGGGGGCGTCACGCTGGACGCCGTTGACGAGCGCCTGATGCTCAAGTCGCGCCCCGGCGTCTTTCTGGCGGGCGAGATGCTGGACTGGGAGGCGCCGACTGGCGGCTATCTGCTGCAGGCCTCGTTCGCGTCCGGCGTGGTCGCGGCGCAGGGCGCGGTGGACTGGCTCGAGGCGCGCTGATCGACCAAGGGCGGGGGTCGACAGGCGGGGCGCGAGGGGGCAGCGTGTCAGCCTTCTCTCGCTGACCGAGTGCGCTTCATGTCAATGTCCCGTTCCGCCGCCGCTCTTGGCCTGATCGCCGTCCTGATGACCTCGACCTCGGCTCTGGCCCAGACGGCCCCGCTTGGCCGCGTCGATCCCCTGCGGCTCAGCGAGGCGACGCGGGTTCTGGCCTCGGACGAATTCGAGGGCCGGGCCCCGGTCACGCCCGGCGAGGACAAGACCATCGCATGGCTGACGCAGCAGTTTCAGGCGCTTGGGCTGGAGCCCGGAGGCCCCGACGGGTCATGGGTTCAGGTCGCTCAGGTCAGCCGCACCAGTCAGGACGGACCGGCGACCATCAGCGTCACGGCCAAGGGACAGACCACCGCCCTGCAACGGGCGACCGACGTCATCGTCTCCTCGGATAGGCCGGTCAGCCACATCGCGCTCAAGGACGCGCCCCTGGTCTTCGTCGGCTATGGCGTGGACGCGCCCGAGCGCGGTTGGGACGACTACAAGGGCGTCGACCTGACCGGCAAGATCATGCTGGTCCTGGTCAACGACCCCGACTTCGGCGCGCCGGAAGGCCATCCCGTCGCCGGCAAGTTCGACGGTCAGGCCATGACCTTCTACGGCCGCTGGACCTACAAGTTTCAGGAGGCGGCCGCTCACGGGGCGGCCGGCGTCCTGGTCATCCATGACACGCCGGGCGCGGGCTATCCCTGGTCGACGCTGCAGAACTCCTCGACCGCGCCCAAGTTCGACATCGTCCGCGCCGACCCGGACAAGGAGCGCGTCGCCGCCCAGGGCTGGATTCAGGGCGCGGTGGCCGAAAAGCTGTTCCAGGACGCCGGTCTCGACTTCGCCGCGCTGAGAGCCCAGGCCCGCACGCCCGACTTCCGCCCCGTGGCGCTGGACGGCGTCACCATGTCCATCGACTTCGGCCAGAAGGCCGACCGGGTGCAGACCCGCAACGTCCTGGCCCGCCTGCCGGGTACGACCCACCCGGACGAGACGGTCATGTTCGGCGCCCACTGGGACGCCTATGGCCGCGCCACGCCCAAGAACGGCGACGACATCTATAACGGCGCCGTGGACAACGCGACCGGGGTGGCGGCGGTGCTGGAACTGGCCCGCCTGTTCGCCGAGGGTCCGCGCCCCCAACGCTCGACCGTCTTCGTCAGCTGGGCGGCGGAAGAGACAGGCCTGCTGGGGGCCGAATACTACGCCGCCAACCCGGTCTGGCCGCTGGAGACGACGGTGGCCAACATCAACATGGACAGCCTGCTGCCGGGCACCGAGATCGACCCCAACATCGTTGTCATCGGCGCGGGCAAGAATGATCTGGATGACCGGCTGGCCGTCTTCGCCGGACGCGAAGGGCGCCGCCTGATCCCCGATCCGGCGCCCCAGGCCGGGGCCTTCTATCGCTCGGACCATTTCCCCCTGGCGCGCCGGGGCGTGCCCGCCCTGTTCGCCGCCGCCGGTTTCACCGGGCATAACGCCGCCAGCCGCGACTACGTCGCCAACCGCTATCATCAGCCTACGGACGAATGGACGCCCGAGTGGAAGATGGACGCCGCCGCCGCCGATGTTCAACTGCTCTATGAGGTCGGCGCCGCCCTGGCCAACTCGCGCGACTGGCCCGCGTGGAAGCCCGGCGACGAGTTCGAGGCGGCGCGCAACGCCTCGGCCGCCGCGCGCAAGCCGTGACCGCGACGGCCTGACGCGCTAGACCCCCGTCATGACCGACTTGCCCGAAATCCACGGCCTCTGCCCCGCCCGATTCAATGCGGTGAAGGACGCCTTCGCCGCGAACTTCGTCGATGCGCCCGAGGGGCTGAACGAACTGGCGGCGCGCTTCTCCGTCACCATCGACGGCGAAGTGGCGCTGGACCTGTGGGCCGGGTCGGCCGATCTGGCGGGGAACCAGGCCTTCACCGAGGAGACCCTGGTTCCGGTCTTCTCGACCGGCAAGGCGATCATGGCCCTGATGATCGCGCGCTGCGTGGACAAAGGCCTGCTGTCCTATGAGGACCGGGTCGCCGACCACTGGCCGGCCTTTGGCGCGGCGGGCAAGGACCGGCTGACCGTCGGCCAGCTGATGAGCCACCAGTCGGGCCTGCCGGGCTTCGACGGCGGGGTCGAGCCCGAGATCTGGTTCGACCGCCAGGCGGTGCTGGACAGGCTGGCGGCCCAGACGCCCCTTTGGGAGCCGGGCACGGCCTCGGGCTATCACCCCATCACCATCGGCTATCTGGCGGGCGAGCTGTTCCGCATCATCGACGGGCGCAGCATGGGCGCGGCCCTGCGCGAGGACTTCACCCGGCCCTTCGATCTGGACCTGTGGATCGGGCTGCCCGAGAGCGAGCACGGCCGCGTGGCCCAGCTGCGCAAACCCGCGGCGGCGCCGGACTTGGGTCCCATCGACGCGATCAAGAAGGCCGCCTTTCTCGACCGGGGCTCGGCGCCCGGCGGGCGCGGCTCAACCGAGTGGCGCATGGCGGAAATTCCCTCGGCCAATCTGCACGCCACGGCGAAGGATCTGGCGCGGATGATGTCGATCATCGCCACGGGCGGCGCCCTGGACGACCTGCCCGTCCTGTCGCAGGACACACTGACCCAGGCGACGCGTGAACGCATCCACGGCCAGGACAAGGTCCTGCCCTATGTCATGAGCTGGGGGGCGGGCTTCACTCGCAATGCCGGATTGAACGTCTTCGGGCCCAATCCCGAGGCCGTGGGTCACTGCGGCTGGGGCGGATCCATGGCCTTCGCGGATCAGGCGACCGGGGTTTCAGCCGCTTATGTCATGACGCGCCAGTCGCCGCACCTGATCGGCGATCCGCGCGCCACGCGGCTGGTCGAGGCGCTTTACGCCGCGCTGTAAGTTCAGCCTTCCGCGCCCCAGGCCAGCTGGTCGTGGACGATGCGCCAGCCGTCCTCGGTGCGGCGCAGCACGCGGGTGAACAGGCCGCGATGGGTCTTGCCTTCGCGGCGCATGAGCACCCGGCCCGAAACCACGGTGGTGTTGACGTCGAACTGCAGGGTCTCGAACCACTCATAGGTCATCTGACCCAGACCGCCCGGCTGGGCGGCGCGGGCCTCAAGGGCGGCGCGCACGGCGTCGGGTCCCTTCACCGGGGTGTCGCCGAGGAAGACCAGCAGGGGCTCGTCCTGGACATAGGTGGCCATGACCGCTTCGACGTCGCCCGAGGACCAGGCCTCGGCGGCGGCGTCCAGGGTGTCGCTGACGGCGTCGAAGGTCTCGGCCGTGGTCGGCACGACGACCGGCGGCGCGCTGGAGACCGGCGCCTCGCTGCGCGCCGTGCGGATGACTTCGTCGCCGCCGCCCTGCATGCCGACGCTCTGGGCGCAGGCGGTCGAGCCGGTCGCCAGGGCGAAGGTCATGGCGAGGACGGCGAGGGAGCGGGCGCGGATCATCGCCTCTTCTAGGACGGAACCACCTCGGACCTCAACGCGAAGGACGCGCTTCCTCGTCCAGAGCCGCCATGCGGTCCTCGGCCGGGTCGTCCAACAGGCCGGGTTCGGGCGCGACAATGGTCTCGGCGGTGCGGCTGGCGCGACGCACCTTGAGCACAGCGCCGACGGCGAAGACCACGGCGCCCAGCCAGATGAAGGCGAAGGAGGCGATACGCAACGCCCCCAGCGCTTCGCCCTGGATCATGCCGATGAAGAAGACGATGGTCGGGGCCAGGAACTGCAGGAAGCCCATGCTGGACAGGGGCATCCGCCGGGCCGCCCAGGCGAACAGGGCCAGCGGAATGACGGTCGCGGGGCCGGCGAACAGCAGCCAGAAGGTGGCGGCCGGCGAGGCGGTGAAATGCCCCTGCCCCGTCGCCTCGATGAAGATCACCCAGGCCAGGCCCGGCGCGGCCAGCAGCAGGCACTCCATGAAGAGCCCGGTCTGGGCGTCGACCGAGACGCGTTTCCGAATAATGCCGTAGGCCGCGAAGCTGAAGGCCAGCAACAGGGACACCCAGGGCGCGTGGCCAAGCGCCAGGGTCTGCAGCACCACGCCGACAGCGGCCAGACCGATGGCGGCGGCGCCGAAACGGTCGATCCGTTCCCGGAACAGCCAGGCCCCCGCGGCCATGTTGAGCAGGGGATTGAGATAGTAGCCGAGCGAGGCGTCCAGGGTCCGCCCGTTGTTCACCGCCACGACATAGGTGGTCCAGTTGGTGGCGATCAGCACCGCCGACAGGGCCAGCCAGCCCAGCACCTTGGGTTTACGGAAGACCGCGAGGACCTGGGTCCACTGGCGGGCGATGAGCACCAGCAGCAGCGCCCACAGCACGCCCCAGACGGCGCGGTGGCCCATGATCTCCCAGGCGTCGGCGCCCTGATGCGCCATCTGCTGGAAGACCAGAGGGATGAAACCCCACAGCAGATAGCAGCCCACCCCCGCCATCAGGGCGGCGCGGGCTTCGGACGAGTTGGCAGAGGGGGACGCGGTCACTGGGCGGACCTTTCGGCCTCCGCCGCGCCAACGCGACGGAGGCTTCAAGAGAAACACAAAGCCCCCTCAAGCAGCCCCGCGCCGCGCGCGGGGCGTTAGGGGCCCCTTCTTACACAGTCAGGCTGCGATAGCCGCTGGACGGGGTGATGACGCCCGTCTCGTCCAGCAACTGGGCGATCTGCACGGCGTTCAGGGCCGCGCCCTTGCGCAGATTGTCCGACACAACCCAGAAGCTGAGGCCGTTCTCGACGGTCGGGTCCTTGCGGATGCGGCTGACATAGACGGCGTGCTCGCCGGCGGCGTCGACGGGGGTGATGTAGCCGTCGTGCTCCAGCTTATCGATGACCAGGACGCCTGGCGCCTCGCGCAGGATCTCGCGGGCCTCGTCCGGCTCGATCGGGCGATCGAACTCGACCGTCACGGCTTCGGAGTGGCCGACGAAGACCGGCACGCGGACGCAGGTCACGGTCAGCTTGATCGAGGGGTCGATCATCTTGTGCGTCTCGTCCCACATCTTGGCTTCCTCGTCGGTGTAGCCGTCGTCGCGGAAGGAGCCGATGTAGGGGATGACGTTGAAGGCGATCTGCTTGGGGAACTTCTTGGGCGTGGCGTCGCCCAGGCCGTAGATGGCCTTGGTCTGGTTCCACAACTCGTCCATGCCCTCCTTGCCGGCGCCCGACACGGATTGATAGGTCGAGACGACGACGCGCTTGGCCTTGGCCGCGTCATGCAGAGGCTTGAGCGCCACGACCAGCTGGGCGGTCGAGCAGTTGGGGTTGGCGACGATGTTCTTCTTGCGCGCCAGCTTGACCGCGTCGGGGTTCACTTCCGGCACGATCAGCGGCACGTCGGGGTCCATGCGGAAGGCCGAGGAGTTGTCGATGACGATGGGACCGGCCTTGCCGATCTTTTCCGACCAGGCCTTGGACACCGTGCCGCCGGCGCTCATCAGAACGACGTCCACGGTCGAGAAGTCGAACTGCTCCAGGTCCTCGCACTTCAGCGTCTTGTCGCCGAAGGCCACCTCGACGCCCTTGGATTTTCGCGAGGCGATCGCATGCATTTTATCGACCGGGAAGTTCAGCTCCTCGATGATGTTCAGCATTTCCCGGCCGACATTGCCGGTGGCGCCAACGATGGCGACGCGATAGCCCATGATGAAAATATCCTTGTAAGGGCGTTGGGGAGAAAAGCGGTTCTGCATTTGGGTCTTTCGCAGGCGCGAAGCAACCGGTTTTCGCCAAATTGCCGCTTCAGAAGGCATGAAACCGCTCCGCCTTCCCTGATCCGCCCCTTGGGGCTATGCCGCTGGGCATGACCTCCCGTATCCGAAACGCCTACGACATCCGCGTCGAAGAGGGCGTCATCGCCCCCGATCCGAAGCAGCTGGAGCTGCTGACCGCGCTGGAACGGCTGGAGGCGGACCTGGCGAAAAAGGGCCTGTTCGGCCGCCCGCCCGAGATCAGAGGCATCTACATCTGGGGTCCGCCGGGACGCGGCAAGTCGATGCTGATGGACCTCTTCTATTCGGCCACGCCCGAGCAGAAGAAGGTGCGCGCCCACTTCCACGCCTTCATGGCCCGCATCCACGATCTGGTGAAGCAGTGGCGTGAGGGCGACAGCCGCACCCGCAAGGCCGTGTTCGGGACCAGCAAGGGCGACGATCCCATCCCGCCGATCGCGGCCCTGATCGCGTCGGAGGCGCGGCTGCTGTGCTTCGACGAACTGCAGGTCACGGACATCGCCGACGCCATGATCCTGGGCCGGTTGTTCGAGGCCCTGTTCGAGAAGAGGGTGGTGCTGGCCGTCACCTCGAATCGCGCGCCGGAGGACCTCTACAAGAACGGCATCAACCGCCAGCTCTTCCTGCCCTTTATCGACATCCTCCGCGAGCGCTGCGAGATGGTGGAGACGGCCGGGGCGCGCGACTTCCGCCTGGATCGCATGGCCGGGGCGAAGGTCTGGTTCGCGCCGCTGGACGAGACGGCGCGGACGGGGTTCGAGACCCTGTGGTCGGATCTCAAGGGCGGCGAGCCGGAAGAGCCGGTCGCCCTGCCGGTGCTGGGGCGTCAGGTCCGGGTGCAGCGCACGGTCGGCGGCATGGCGCGGGCGACCTTCCACGAACTTTGCGGGTCGCCGCTGGGACCGCAGGACTATCTGGCCATCGCCCGGCGCTTCCACACCCTCTTCTTGGCCGACGTGCCGACCTTGAGCCCCGCCAACCACCACGAGGCGCGCCGTCTGGTGACGCTGATCGACGCCCTCTACGAGGCCAAGACCCGGCTGGTGGTTCTGGCCGAAGCTGAGCCCGAAGCCCTCTATGCCGAGGGCGTCGGCGCCTTCGAGTTCGAACGCACGGTGTCGCGCCTGAACGAGATGCGCAGCGCCTCGTGGCTGGAACAGAGGGGCGATAACGACGAGGCGCCAGAGCCGGTTCACGCCTGAAACTAGCCCCCTCCCCGCCGTCATCCTCGGGCTTGACCCGAGGATCGAGCGTTCAGCGGGCAGGCCGTCGAAGGGATGCGGCGCCCGGCGCGGATCATCGTCCCACGTCGCGCACACGACGGCCCGATCCTCGGGTCAAGCCCGAGGATGACGGTGGTGGGTATCGGCATCGGGTGTGGCGCACGAAAAAGGGGCCGCGCCTTTCGGCACGACCCCTTCTTCAAACTAGCGACGGGCGCTCAAGCAGCGAGCGACCGCGTCGCGAACGATAGCGCTCTTAAGCGAGGGAGCTATCAATGTCCTTACAGGCCTGGATCAGGCCGTTCACCGACTCGACCGACTTGGCGAACATGGCCTTTTCGTCGTCGTTGGTGGTGAACTCGACGATCTTCTCGACGCCGTTCGCGCCGATCAGGGCCGGGACGCCGACGTAGAGGTCCGACAGGCCGTACTCGCCCGACAGCCAGACGGCGCAGGGCAGGACGCGCTTCTGGTCCAGCAGGTAGGACTTGGCCATGGCGATGGCGGATTCAGCCGGGGCGTAGAAGGCCGAACCGGTCTTCAGCAGGGCCACGATCTCGCCGCCGCCCTTGCGGGTGCGCTCGACGATGGCGTCCAGATCAGCTTGCGACAGGAAGCCGGCGGCGACGGCGTCCGGCAGCGGCAGGCCGCCCACGGTCGAGTGGCGCACCATCGGCACCATGTCGTCGCCGTGACCGCCCAGGGTCCAGGCGTGGATGTCCTGCACCGAGACGCCGGTCTTTTCCGCCAGGAAGTAGGCGAAGCGCGCCGAGTCCAGAACGCCGGCCATGCCGACGACCTTCTCCTTGGGCAGGCCCGAGAACTTCTGCAGGGCCCAGACCATGGCGTCGAGCGGGTTGGTGATGCAGATGACGAAGGCGTTGGGGGCGTGCTGCTTGATGCCCTCGCCGACGGCCTTCATGACCTTGAGGTTGATGCCGATCAGGTCGTCGCGGCTCATGCCCGGCTTGCGCGGCACGCCGGCGGTGACGATGCAGACGTCGGCGCCCGCGATGTCGGCGTAGTCGTTGGCGCCCTTCAGGGCCACGTCCTGACCGAAGACGGCCGAGGCCTCGGCGATGTCGAGGGCTTTGCCTTGCGGCGTGCCTTCGGCGATGTCGAACAGGATGACGTCGCCCAGCGCTTCGCGCGCGGCCACGTGGGCCAGGGTTCCGCCGATCATTCCGGCGCCGATAAGGGCGATCTTCGCGCGAGCCATAGAGGTCTCTCCAGTCGATGTTGCGTGTGCGAAACGGTACTCGATGCCGGGCGGTCTAGACCCGCAGCGGAGCGGGAGCAAGCGTCGGGCGTTGCGCCTTTGGTCGGCCCCTGCGAGGGTCGCGCTGATCCAGAGGGGCACGATGACCGCCACGGAAGACGACCGACAATATGAAGCCCGAGTCCTCGGGGAAGCCGAGGCCTGGCGCGAACGCCAGCTGCGCCGCCCCGGCCTGTGGGACATGACCACGCGAGCGACGCAGGACCGGATCAACCGGATCATTCCCGAGCGGGTGCACCAGATCGTCACCTCGGGCGTCGAGCTGACGACGCGGGGCATCCTGACCGGGGCCGACTGGACCACGGCCAAGCCCCTGCTGCACGGCAGTCTTCGCAAGCGCGAAGAGCTGATCCAGACCCGCGTCGACTTCTACCGCACCACGGCCAGCGTCGAGGGCGGGGTGGTGGGGGCGGGCGGCTTCCTGCTGGCGGCGGCGGACTTTCCGGCCCTGCTGGCCATCAAGATCAAACTGCTGGCCGAGATCGGCGCCCTCTATGGCCATTCTGGCAAGAGCCTGGCTGAGCGGCTGTTTCTGCTGCGCATCTTCCAGATGGCCTTTTCCAGCGCCCGGCATCGGCCCGAAGCCCTGTCCGCGCTGGAGGCGGCGGGGCGCGGCCTGCACCAGCCCGAACGCATCCAGGACTTCGACTGGCGCAAGTTCCAGCTGGAGTACCGTGACTATATCGACCTGGCCAAGCTGGCCCAGCTGATCCCCGTCATCGGCGCGCCGGTCGGGGCCGTGGTCAACTGGCGGCTGACGACGCGGCTGGCGACGACGGCGATGAACGCCTATCGGCTGCGCTGGTTCGAGGATGAGCATCTGACATGACTGAGTTTCGCGCTGATCCCGCCTTCGAGGCCGGGTCCGTCTTCGCCGCCGACTGGCCCCTGTGCCAGGTGCGGCTGCAGGACGACGCCCGCTTCCCCTGGCTGATCCTGCTGCCCCGCGTCGAGGGCGCGGTCGAGCTGGACGACCTGAGCCGCGATCAGCGGGCGGCCCTGATGGAAGAGGTGGTGCGGGCGGGCGAGGTCGTGCGCGTCCTCGCCGAAGCGGCGGGCCGGCCCGTGGACAAGCTGAACACGGCGGCCCTGGGCAATGTCACCCGCCAGCTGCATGTCCATGTCGTGGGGCGCCGCCGCGACGACGGTCTGTGGCCCGACCCCATCTGGGGCCGCCCCGGCGCCGTGCGTCGGTCCGAGGACGATTTGGCGGCGTTGTTGCGAGCGATTCGCGAGGCCTGATCAGGAAATTGCGATCCGCAGCGCTTATCCGGTCCGGTTCGTTGACACCCGGCCTTTGCGGTCACTAAAGCCTATCGCACTGCAACCGGACCTGTTTTTCCACAGGTTTTTTGAGAACCATTCGCATGTCGAACCTTCCCCAGGGTGCGGGCGACCCCACTGGCCGCTACGTCCGCCATCCCAATGGCCATGTGGCGCCGATGTCGCCCTTCACCGACGTCTGGCGGTGGCACGTGACCATGACGGCCTCCATCCTGTTCCGCGTCACCATCGGCGCGGCCACTGTCGGCGCCGTCCTGCTGCTGGCCTGGGTCGCGGCGGTCGCCGCTGGACCTGAAGCCTACGCCAAGGTTCTGGCCTGCTCGGCCTCGCCGTTCGGCCTCTTCATCTGGTTCGGCCTGTCGCTGGTGGTCTTCTCCTTCCTGCTGAACGGCGCCCGCCACCTGATCAACGACGCCGGCAAGGGCCTTGATCTGAAGTCCGCCAATCTGATGGCCAACATCGCGGTCTGGGGCCCCCTGGTCCTGACCGTCCTGTTCTGGGTCGTCCTGTTCGCCGCCGGAAAGGTTTCGCTGTGAGCGCCGCCCCCAAGTTCAAGAACCATGTGAAGGTCTCCGAGCGCCACGGCGCCGGTGAATGGAAGATCGAGAAGCTGGCCCTTCTGGCCCTGATGCCGCTGGGCCTGTGGGTCCTGTCGTCGGGCTTCACCCTGGCCGGCGCCGGTTATGAGGCCGTGGTCGCCTGGTTCGGCAACGCCCTGAACACTGGCCTGCTGGCCGTGACGGCCATCGTCTTCTTCCTGTTCGCCAGCCTGGCCTGGAAGGTGATCATCGAGGACTACGTCCCGACGCCCTCGGCCCGGACGACCCTGATCAACCTGTCGAACCTCGTCTTCCTCGTGCTGGCTGCCGCCAGCATCTTCTTCATCGTGCGTGTGGCGATGGGCTCCGCCCCGCTGCCCGCCGGAGTCTGATCCCGTCATGGCTGCTTACGAGCTTATCGATCACGAATACGACGTCGTCGTCGTCGGCGCGGGCGGTTCGGGCCTGCGCGCGGCCCTCGGCGCCGCCCAGCAGGGCCTGAAGGTCGCCTGCGTCACCAAGGTCTTCCCCACCCGCTCGCACACGGTCGCGGCGCAGGGCGGCATCTCGGCCTCGCTGGGCAATATGGGCGAGGACAGCTGGCAGTGGCACATGTACGACACCGTCAAGGGGTCGGACTGGCTGGGTGACCAGGACGCCATCGAATACCTGGTCCGTAACGCGCCCAAGGCCGTCTACGAGCTGGAACACTGGGGCGTGCCCTTCAGCCGCACCGAAGAAGGCAAGATCTACCAGCGCGCCTTCGGCGGCATGACCCGCAACTTCGGCGAAGGCCCTGTGCAGCGCACCTGCGCCGCCGCCGACCGCACCGGTCACGCCATCCTGCACACCCTGTACGGCCAGTCGGTTCGTCGCGAAGTGAAGTTCTTCGTCGAATACTTCGCCCTGGACCTGATCATGCAGGACGGCGCCTGCACCGGCGTCACCGCGCTTCAGCTCGACACCGGCCAGATGCACCAGTTCCGCGCCAAGATGGTGGTGCTGGCGACCGGCGGTTACGGCCGCGCCTACTTCTCGGCCACCTCGGCCCACACCTGCACCGGCGACGGCAACGCCATGGTGCTGCGCGCCGGCCTGCCGCTGCAGGACATGGAGTTCGTGCAGTTCCACCCGACCGGCATCTATGGCGCCGGCTGCCTGATCACCGAGGGCGCCCGCGGCGAGGGCGGCTATCTGACCAACTCGGAAGGCGAGCGCTTCATGGAGCGCTATGCGCCGACCGTGAAGGACTTGGCCCCGCGCGACATGGTTTCGCGCTCCATGACCATCGAGATCCGCGAAGGCCGCGGCGTCGGTCCGAACAAGGACCACATCTTCCTGCACCTGGACCACCTGGATCCCAAGATCCTGCACGCGCGCCTGCCGGGCATTTCGGAATCGGCCAAGATCTTCGCCGGCGTCGACGTGACCAAGGAGCCGATCCCGGTCCTGCCGACCGTCCACTACAACATGGGCGGCATCCCGACCAACTATCACGGCGAGGTGCTGACGCTGCGCGACGGCAACCCCGACAGCGTGGTTCCGGGCCTGATGGCCGTGGGCGAAGCCGCCTGCGTTTCGGTGCACGGCGCCAACCGTCTGGGCTCCAACTCCCTGACCGACCTGGTGGTGTTCGGCCGCGCCGTCGGCCTGCGCTGCGGTGAAGTCGTCGACAAGGCCTCGGCCGTGCCGGCTGCGCCCAAGGCGACCACTGACGCCCACCTGGCCCGCCTCGACCGCTTCCGCAACGCCTCGGGTTCGACCCCGACCGCCAAGCTGCGCCTCGAGATGCAGCGCGCCATGCAGTCGGACGCCGCCGTCTTCCGCACCGGCAAGACCCTGGACGAAGGCGTCCAGAAGCTGCGCTCGATCGACGCCGCCGGCGCCGACATCAAGACCACGGATCGCGGCCTGATCTGGAACACGGATCTGATGGAGACGCTGGAGTACGACAACCTGATCGCTCAGGCCCTCGTGACCATCGAAGGCGCGGCCAACCGCACGGAATCGCGCGGCGCCCACGCTCGCGAGGACTTCCCGGATCGCGACGACGTCAACTGGATGAAGCACACCCTGGCCTGGAAGCGCCCGGGCGAAGGCGTCCAGATCGATTACCGCCCGGTGCACAAGTACACGATGACCGACGACGTCTCGTACATCGAGCCCAAGGCTCGGGTTTACTAAGGGAGAGCAGACAGATGGTTCAACTCACCCTCCCGCGCGGCTCCAAGCCCACGACCGGCAAGGTCCACAAGGCCCCGGCCGGCGCCAAGAACGTCAAGACCTACAAGGTCTATCGCTACGACCCCGAAACGGATTCCGATCCGCGCTGGGACAGCTTCGAGGTCTCGTCCGACGATCACGGCCCGATGCTTCTGGACGCCCTGATCCACATCAAGAACGAGATCGACCCGACCCTGTCCTTCCGTCGCTCGTGCCGTGAAGGCATCTGCGGCTCGTGCTCGATGAACATCGACGGCCGCAACACCCTGGCCTGCACCAAGGGCATGGACGAGTGCTCGTCGCACAACATCACCATCGCCCCCCTGCCCCACCAGCCGGTAGTCAAGGACCTGGTGACGGACCTGTCGCTGTTCTACGCCCAGTACGACTCGATCCAGCCCTACCTCCAGTCCGACCAGCCGGATCCGGAGACCGAGCGTCTGCAGTCGCCCGCCGACCGCGAGAAGCTGGACGGTCTGTACGAGTGCATCCTTTGCGCCTGCTGCTCGACCTCCTGCCCCAGCTACTGGTGGAACCAGGAAGAATACCTCGGCCCGGCGGCCCTGCTGCAGTCCTACCGCTGGATCTCGGACAGCCGCGATGACGCGACCCAGAAGCGCCTCGACGACCTCGAGGACCCTTTCAAGCTGTATCGCTGCCACACGATCATGAACTGCGCCCAGGTCTGCCCCAAGGGGCTGAACCCGGCCAAGGCGATCGCCGAGACTAAAAAGCTGATGGTGGCCCCCAGCCGCAAGCGCGCGGCGGCCTGAGGCTTTCCGCCTAACGATCCGAACAGCCCCCGGCGCCGTCAGGCTCCGGGGGTTTTTCATGCGCGCCGCCCGCCGGGGCTTGCCTCCGGCGCAGGCGAGGCTAAGACGCCTGCATGGCCAAGATCACCTACATCGAGCACGACGGCACCGAGCACACGGTCGAGGTCAAGAACGGCCTATCCGTCATGGAAGGCGCGATCCGCAACAATGTGCCGGGCATCGACGCCGACTGCGGCGGCGCCTGCGCCTGCGCCACCTGCCACGTCTATGTTGACGAGGCCTTCGCCTCGGAAACGGGCCGTCCTTCGGCCATGGAGGAGTCGATGCTCGACTTCGCCGAGAACGTCGAGCCGAACAGCCGCCTGTCCTGCCAGATCCGCGTCAGCGACGACCTGGACGGCCTGATCGTGCGCCTGCCGCAAAGCCAGCACTGACATGGTCGACGCCCGGCTGCTGGACGCGGTCGGGGCCTTGATCAACGCCCATGCGCGGTCGAGGCATGTCCCGCTAATCGGGATCGCCGGATCACAAGGCTCGGGCAAGACCACTCTGGCTCGCGCCGCCGCCGAACGGTTCGGTGCGGCGCATCTGTCGCTGGACGACGTCTATCTGACCAAGGCCGAGCGCGAGGCCAAGGGCAGGGCGATCCATCCCCTGTTCACCGTGCGTGGCCCGCCTGGCACCCATGATCTGAGGCTGCTGGAGGCGACAGTGGAGGCCCTGCGCGCCGCCGGTCCCGCCAGCCGCACAGTGCTTCCCGCCTTCGACAAGCTGGCCGATGATCGCCGCCCCGAGGCCGAGGGGCCTGTGTTCACGGGCCGCCCGTCGGCGGTTCTGATCGACGGCTGGTGTCTGGGGGCCACGGCTCAGGCGGGGGCGGAACTGGTCGCGCCGATCAACGTCCTCGAGCGCGAACGGGACGGGCAGGGGGTCTGGCGCCGCGCCGTCAACGCCGAACTGGCCGGACCCTATGCCGAGGCTTTTGCCCGCTTCGACGCCGTCCTGTTCCTGAAGGCGCCATCGTTTGACGCCGTGCTGGACTGGCGTTGCGAACAGGAGGCTGGGCTTCTGGACCTGCATCCGGGCGACCTGCGGCCCGAACGTCGCGCCGAACTGGCCGTCTTCATCCAGGCCTTCGAGCGCATCACCCGCCATATGCTGGCGGGCGGGGTGCGAGCGGATGTGGCCATCGCGCTGGACAAGGATCGGCGCCCTTTCTTTTCCTGATCAGAAGACAAGAAAAAAGGGCGGGACCTTTCGATCCCGCCCTTCTGCCGTCTTGGCCTTGGTTGGCTTGGACTTAGAAGTCCATGCCGCCCATGCCGCCCATGCCGCCCATGTCGGGGGCGCCGCCGGCGCCGCCCTTCTTGGGCGCGTCAGCGATGGCGGCTTCCGTCGTGATCATGATGCCGGCGACCGAGGCGGCCGACTTCAGAGCCGAACGGACGACCTTGGCCGGGTCGATCACGCCCATCTGGACGAGGTCGCCGTACTCTTCGGTCTGGGCGTTGAAGCCGAACGAGGCGTCGGTCGAGTCCATGACCTTGCCGACCACGATCGAGCCTTCGACGCCCGAGTTTTCCGAGATCTGACGGATCGGAGCCTGCAGGGCGCGACGGACGATGGCGATGCCGGCGTTCTGATCGGCGTTGGAGCCCTTCAGGTCGACCAGCTTCTTGGAGGCTTGGAGCAGGGCCACGCCGCCGCCCGGGACGATGCCTTCATCGGCAGCGGCGCGGGTTGCGTTCAGGGCGTCGTCGACGCGGTCCTTCTTTTCCTTCACTTCGACTTCGGTCGAACCGCCGACGCGCAGGACGGCGACGCCGCCGGCCAGCTTGGCCAGACGCTCTTGCAGCTTCTCGCGGTCGTAGTCCGAGGTGGTGTCCTCGATCTGACGCTTGATCTGGCCGACGCGAGCCTCGATGCCGTCCTTCTCGCCCGAACCTTCGACGATGGTGGTGTCGTCCTTGGTGATCTGGACCTTCTTGGCCTTGCCGAGCATGTCGAGGGTGACGGTCTCAAGCTTGATGCCGAGGTCTTCCGAGATGACCTGGCCGCCCGTCAGGATGGCGATGTCTTCCAGCATGGCCTTGCGGCGGTCGCCGAAGCCCGGAGCCTTGACGGCGGCGACGCGCAGGCCGCCGCGCAGCTTGTTGACCACCAGGGTGGCCAGGGCTTCGCCTTCGATGTCCTCGGCGATGATCAGCAGGGGACGGCCCGACTGAACCACGGCTTCCAGCACCGGCAGCATGGGCTGCAGCGAGGTCAGCTTCTTCTCGTGGAGCAGGATGAGGGGCTCTTCGAGGGCGACCTCCATCTTGTCGGCGTTGGTGATGAAGTAGGGCGACAGGTAGCCGCGGTCGAACTGCATGCCTTCGACGATGTCGACGGTGGTTTCAGCCGTCTTGGCTTCTTCAACCGTGATGACGCCTTCGTTGCCGACCTTGGCCATGGCCTGGGCGATCAGGGCGCCGATTTCTTCATCGCCGTTGGCCGAGATGGTGCCGACCTGGGCGATTTCGGAGTTGTTGGCGACGGGCTTGGAGATCGACTTCACTTCGTCCAGGGCCACGGCGACGGCCTGGTCGATGCCGCGCTTCAGGTCCATCGGGTTCATGCCGGCGGCGACGGCCTTCAGGCCCTCTTGCACGATGGCCTGAGCCAGGACGGTGGCGGTGGTGGTGCCGTCGCCCGCGTTGTCGTTCGCCTTGGAGGCGACTTCGCGGATCATCTGGGCGCCCATGTTCTCGAAGGCGTCTTCCAGCTCGATTTCCTTGGCGACCGAGACGCCGTCCTTGGTCGAGCGCGGGGCGCCGAAGGACTTCTGGATCACGACGTTGCGGCCCTTCGGACCCAGGGTCACCTTGACGGCGTCAGCCAGGACGTTGACGCCCTTCAGCATCTTGTCGCGGGCGTCGGTGTTGAATTTTACGATCTTGGCGGCCATTGCGGGCTGCTCCTGTCTTTATGCGTATGTTCTGGACGATGAGGACGGACGTCGGGTGCTTTATGCCGACGCGAATATCTGAGCCCGGCGCGTTGCGCCGGACCGATTTCGCTTAGGACAGCACGCCCAGGACGTCGGATTCCTTCATGATGATCAGGTCTTCGCCGTCGATCTTCACTTCCGTGCCCGACCACTTGCCGAACAGGATGCGGTCGCCGGCCTTCAGTTCCAGAGCGACGTGCTTGCCGTCTTCGTCACGGACGCCCGGGCCCACGGCGACGACTTCGCCTTCCTGGGGCTTTTCCTTGGCCGTGTCGGGGATGATGATCCCGCCCTTGGTCTTGGATTCTTCTTCCACGCGCTTGACCAGCACGCGATCGCCGAGCGGACGAAACGCCATCGGACTTCTCCCTCTTAAACCCCCGAAGCGGGGCGTTCTGAAATGGTGGGCGGCCCCCTGGCGGTCGCCGCTTTGGCAGCCGACCGTCAAGAGTGCTAACGCATCGGGCAAGTAGGAGGGCGGCTGCGGGGCGTCAAGGCGAGGGCGGCGAAACATCGCCCGATTTTGGCCTGTTGACTCCAAGAACTTTAAATTACAAAGTTCATTGTCTTCGTGAAACCCAAGGGGCCGCCCGGGCTCCGGTCACGAGAGGAGGAGAGAGAAATGCAAGCGGTTCAAAAGGCGGCCCTGGCCGCCGCCCTGTCGTCCCTGGTGCTGGCGGGGGCCGGTTCGGCCCTGGCCGGGGATGTCGTCATCACCGTCACCGGCGTTCAGGCGCGCGGCGGCGACCTGCTGGTCGGGCTGCAGACCTCGGCCCAGTTCCTGAAGCACGAGGGCGACCACGGCGAGATCATCAAGTCGCCGGTCGCCGGAACCCGGGTCGTGACCCTGAAGGACGTGCCGCCGGGCGACTATTCCGTCTCGGTCCTGCACGACATGAACGGCGATCAGCAGATGGCCCTGGCGAACGGCATGCCCGCCGAGGGCTGGGCCATGTTCCGCGGCGAGACCCTGAGGGCGGCCCCGACCTTTGACCGGGTCAAGTTCACCGTGCCGGCGAGCGGCGACGCGCGGGTCAGCGTGGCCATGCAGTATCCGGCGGGACGCTAACGCCGCGCCGTCGAGGCTCTCGACCTGCGGGTCGGGAGCCCGGTTGGCGATGCTCCAAGATGACTTGAATATGAACGGGACCCCTTGGGGTCGTTCAGCGGGGCCTCTCTAGAAAGGGGACAACGGATCAACCGGCTTTCGAAAGGAGCCCCGACATGAAGACCATTTCCAAGATCGGCGTCGGCGCGATCGCTCTGACGATGCTGGCCACGACCCCCGCCGCCGCCCAGTCCTATCGCGACCGAGATCGCGACAACACCGGCCGTGACGCCGTGCTGGGCGCCGTCGTCGGCGGCGTCGCCGGGGCCATCATCGGCCAGGGCGACGGTCGCTACATCGCCGGCGGCGCCCTGGCGGGCGCCGGTCTGGGCGCGGTGGCCTCGGACAGCGACCGCGACGGCTGCAACTATTATCGCGGCGGCCGCTGCTACCGGAACCAGGGCCACTGGGAGCGCGATCACGGCATCAACAGCCGCGACGGCTACTACAACGGCCGCTATGAGCGGAACGACGGCCGCTACTACCGCGACGGCCGCTACTGGCGGAACCACGGCGAGTGGCGCAGCCACCAGAACCGCCGCGACCGCGACTACCGCTACGACCGCCGCTGGTAGGTTCTGGCGCTGAAACTAAGGAAGGCCCGGCGGCGACGTCGGGCCTTTTTCGTGCCCGGCGTCAGCGGACGCCGATGCTCAAGGTGTAGTTGGCGTGCTCGTCCCGGCGGGCGGCGTTGCGCATCAGATAGACCCGCACGACGTAGTCGCCGCTGGACGGCAGGCGGTCCGTGAACTGATTGCCAGAGGTCGATCCGATGAACAGGGCCTCGTCCGCACCCTGTCGGGCGACGTTGAAATAGGCCGAGGTGTTGGTGGGCTGCAGCCGGACGTTCAATGTCTGGCCCGCGCGCGCGCTCAGGACGTAGTCGACCGTGTCATAGCCGTGGATGTTGCCGTGCAGGGCGGCGGACGAGGCGCCGCGCGCGAACTGCACCCGCTCGGTGCGTGAATGGTCCTGGGCGACGGCGGGCAGGGTCAGTGCGCCGACAAGGGCGGCGATAAAGAAGGGCTTGAACATCGGGCTTCCTGATTGAGTCCGGGGAACGACGACGCCGACGCCGGGGTTCCCGTCGCCTAAGCCGCGGCCCGCGCCTTGCCGATCAGGCCCAGGTGGGTGATCCCGAAGCTGTCCGGCGACTTGAGGCCGTAGCCGAGAGCGCGGTCGAAGCCCACGTGGGCCAGCCAGATCAGGGCGAGGGCGACGGGCAGTCCCCCGCCGGTCAGCCCGCCTGTCGCCGCCAGCAACAGCGGGCCGATCAGGCTGTGGGCCAGATTATAGGCCCAGGCGCCGACCCGCGGCCCCGCCAGGTAGCCGAGAAAGGACAGGTCGGGGGTCAGGAAGAGGACGGCGAACAGCAGCCAGCCCTCGCCGAACCGGGCATAGACCAGCACCGAGACGGCCAGCAGGGCCAGACCTTCCAGCCTCTGCCAGAGCGGCGCGACGACGGTCACTTCAGCAGCCGGGTCAGCAAGGCCGCGGTCGAGGGGTCGAGCTCGGGCGAGGGGGCCCCCGCCGCCACGTCCTTGAGCACCGCCTTGGCCAGAACCTTGCCCAGTTCGACGCCCCACTGGTCGAAACTGTTGATGTCCCAGATCACCCCCTCGACGAAGGTCTTGTGCTCGTAAAGCGCGATCAGGGCGCCCAGGGTCTGCGGCGTCAGGCGGTCCATGAGGACGGCGGTCGAGGGCCGGTTGCCGGGGAAGGTCTTGTGCGGGGCCAGGCGGTCGGCCTCGGCTTCGGATGCGCCCGAGGCGATCAGTTCGGCGCGGGCCTGGGTCTCGGTCTTGCCCTGCATCAGGGCCTGGCCTTGGGCCAGGGCGTTGGCCCAGAGCGGGGCCTCCGAGGTCATTCCGTCGGTCGAGGCGACGATGACGAACTCGGCCGGGACCACCTGCGGCCCCTGATGGATCTGCTGGAAGAAGGCGTGCTGGCCGTTGGTGCCCGGCTCGCCGAAGACGACGGGGCAGGTCTGGCGGCCGACAGGCGAGCCGTCGCGGCGCACCCGCTTGCCGTTCGACTCCATCTCCAGCTGCTGCAGGAAGGCCGGCAGGCGGCGCAGGCCGTGGGCGTAGGGGGCCACGGTGCGCGCGGGGCGGTGCAGGCCGTCGACATTGTAGATCTGGGCCATAGCCAGCAGAACCGGGGCGTTGGCCTCGAGCGGGGCTTCGAGGAAGTGCCGGTCCAGTGCGGCGGCGCCGTCGAGGAAGCCCTGGAAGACGTCCCAGCCCAGACCGATGACGCACGACAGGCTGACCGCCGACCACAGGGAATAGCGCCCGCCGACCCAGTCGCGAAAGGCGAAGGTGCGGCCGCAACCGAAGGCGGCGGCCTTTTCCGGCGCGGCGGTGACACCGATGAAATGCCGGTCCATGCCTTCGGCGGGCAGGGCGGCGGCCAGCCAGGCCCGGGCGACCTCGGCGTTGGCCAGGGTCTCCTGGGTGGTGAAGGTCTTGGAGACGACCACGACCAGGGTCGAGGCCGGATCGAGCCCGGACAGGGCCTCGGCCATGTCGCGTGAGTCGACATTGGCGACGAACCGCACCTCGATGGCCGGATCGAGCGGGCGCAGGGCGTCCCAGATCAGGCGCGGCCCCAGGTCCGAGCCGCCGATCCCGATATGGACCACAGCCTTGAAGGGGCGGCCGGTGGCGCCCGTCTCGATGCCGGACCGAACGGCGTGGGCGTAGTCGCGCATCTGGCCGCGCACGGCGTCGACCTCGGCCGAGACCGGCTCGCCCAGGGCGTGGAAGGCCGCCCCGACGGGCGCGCGCAGGGCGGGGTGCAGCACGGCCCGCCCCTCGGTGAAGTTGATGGCCTCGCCGCCGAACATCTCGCCACGGGCCGAAGGGACCTGCGCGGCGCGGGCCAGGGCCAAGGCGGCGTCGAAGCCCGCGCGGGTCCAGCTCTGCTTGGACAGGTCGAGATGCAGGCCGGCGGCGTCCACGGTCAGCCGCGACAGGCGGGCGGGGTCGGCGGCGAACTGATCACTGATGCGGGCGTCGGCGTCGCGGCGCGCCACGGCTTCCAGTTCGGTCCAGGCGGCGTGCGGCATCGACGGCTCCCCCCATCGCCGTCCCGTGGTCTGGTACGGCGTTTGCAAGTCTTTGTTTATGGCTCAGGCCTAGAAGAGTTCAATCAATGGCCCGGTCAACATGGGTTTCCGTGTGGAAATTCTCTCGACCCGGCCGCCAGTGAGAAGGGATGCCCATGTCCTGCGGACTGATCCTCGCCGCCGTGCTGATGCTCAGCGATCCGTCCGTGGCTGAAGCCGCGGCCCAGCCGCCTGTCGCCGCGGACGCGCCGGTTTCGGTGGCGCACGAGCCCCTGTTCGCCGATCTGGTCACGCGCTCGGGGTCGCTGAAAGCCATCGTCGACGGCTGGATCGCCTCCGGCGAGGCGGACGGTCAGGGCTTCTTCGCCGGCGCCGCCTTCACCGGCTTCAAGGCGCAGACGGTCGAACTGGCCGAACGCGACATGCAGGGCCATCTGGTGCTGAAAGACCGCGGCACGGATAATGATTTGAAATGCATCCTGCGCGGCATCTCGGAAGACATGCCCAAGAAGGTCGCCGCCCTTGAAGCCGCCCCCAACCCCGCCGAGCGCAAGGTCGCGCTGGAAGAACTGGCCTATCTGCTGAACGACAACGTCGAGGTCATCACCTCGCCGCCTCGCCCGGCGGCGTAGCCGCCCGGCGAGGGTTCTCTTTTTTGGGGCCTATCGCCCTTCGGGCTGCTTGAGGCGCATGCTCTTGGGGCCTACCGCCCCTTGGGCTGCTTGAGGCCCTGACAGATGTGAGCTTGAGGCGCCGCCTCAGCTCTCCACGGTCTCCGGATACTTGATCGCGCAGCCGTAGGGCTGGGCGAAGGCGGCTTGAACGGGACGGCCGGCCTTGGCGTCGGCCAGGGCGGCGCGGACGAAGTTGTTCGCGCCTTCCAGATCCTCGACCTTGTTGGTGGGCCGGTCGTCGATGCCGCCGACGAAGATCAGCCGGCCTTCGGGATCGATGATGCGCATGTCCGGCGTGGTCTTGGCGTCATAGCGCTTGCCCACCTCGCCGGTCGGATCCAGCAGCAGATGGGTGAAGGCGGCCTTGTGCTTGGCCTTCCAGGCCTTCGCCTCTTCGCCCTCGACGAAGCCCTGGGTTCCGGGAGCGGAGGAGATGATGGTCAGCCAGACCACGCCGTCGGCGGTCGCATCGCGCTGCAGGGCCTGCATGGCGCCGCTGTAGTGCTTCTTCACGAAGGGGCAGCCCTCGTTGGTCCATTCCAGCACCACCGTCTTGCCCTTGAAGTCGGCCAGCGAATGCTGAACGCCCTCGCCGTCGACCAGGGTGAAGGCCGGGGCCATGTCGCCCGGCCCGGCGACGGCGGCGGTTTCGGTTGCGGCGGGCGCGGCCTTGTCGGGCTCGGCGGCGGGCTGCTGCTGGCAGGCGGCGAGCAGGAGAAGCGAGGCGGAAGCGACGGTCAGAATACGGATCATCGGATGGTCTCCTTCAGTGAATGTCAGCGGGCGGCGTCTTTCAGAGCGTCGACGACGGTTCCCTCGGTCAGAAGCTGCGGCAGGATGCGCGGCCCGGTTCGGCCCGGCGCATAGAGCAGATAGAGCGGCACCCCCGAGCGGCCGTGACGTTGCAGCTCGGCGGTGATGGCGTCGTCGCGACGGGTCCAGTCGCCGACCAGATAGACCGCGTTCGCCGCCTGCATCGCCTCGGCGGTGCGGGGCGAGGACAGGGCCGCGCCCTCGTTGATCTTGCAGGTGACGCACCAGTCGGCGGTGAAGTTGACCAGAACCGGGCGGCCTTCGGCCAGGGCGGCTTGCACGGCCTGTTCCGACCAGGGCTGTGACGGCAGATGGGCGGAGGAGGCGGCGCCGTCGGTCGAGGCCGGCGCGGCGCGGGCGGCCAGGACGCCGAGGCCGAGCGCCGCGATCAAGGACAAGGCGGCGGCGATGGCGGCGAGGCGGCCCTTGCCGGGCGCGGCCTGCGAACGGCCCCAGAGCCACAGGGCCAGGGCCAGCATCAGGCCCGCGCCGAACAGCAAGGCGAGCGCGTCAGACGTCTGGCGGCCATAGACCCAGGCCAGCCACAGGGCGGCGCCGTACATGGGGAAGGCCAGGAGGTTCCGAAGCGTCTCCATCCACGGACCGGGTCTGGGCAGGCGCGACAGAAGACGCGGGCTGAGGCTGATCAGGACATAGGGCAGGGCCAGGCCGAGGCCGAGCATCAGGAAGACCGCGAGCGCCATCGGCCAGGGCATCAGCAGGGCGGCGCCCAGGGCGAAGGCCATGAAGGGGGCCGTGCAGGGGGCGGCCACAACCACGGCCAGAACGCCGGTGAAGAAGGCGCCGGCGGCGCCCGGCAGGCGGGCCAGCGGACCGTGCCCTGCGCCTTGCAGGCCCGCGCCGATCTGGAAGACGCCCGACAGGTTCAGGGCCACGGCCAGCATCAGCAGGGCCAGGGCGGCGACCACGCCCGGCGATTGCAGCTGGAAGCCCCAGCCGAGCGCTTGGCCGCCCGCGCGCAGGGCCAGAAGGACCCCGGCCAGGATCAGGAAGGTGGCCAGCACGCCGGCGAGGAAGGCCAGGCCGTCGCGGCGGGCCTCGGCCGGTTCGTGGGCTGAACGGCTGAGCGCCGCCGCCTTCATCGCCAGGATGGGGAAGACGCAGGGCATGAGGTTGAGGATCAGTCCGCCCAGAAGGGCGAAGAGGGCGGCCTGAAGGAAGGCGACCGGCGCCGTGGACGAGGCGGAGGCTTGCGCCGCTTCGCCGTCGCCGAGCGCGCCCTCGCCCGAGGCGCCGGGCAGGACGGCGCCCTGTTCCGCCGAAATCTCCCAGGCGCCGAGATCGGTCGACAGGACCCCCGCCAGCGGCGGCTTCAGACCGTTGGCGGCGAGGCCGCGCCCGGGGGCGAGGGTCAGGGTCAGGCCCTGTGCGCCGCGCTGGCCGGTCTGGGCGGCGGCGTGGTCGATGATCCCGCCCTCGAAAGGGAAGAAATAGGCCCATTTCGGCGTGGCGCCCGCCAGCGGCCCGCCGACGGCGCTGAGGGTCAGCCGGCCGTCGGCGAAGGCGGCGCGGGCCTCGATCCCGGCGGGACGGGGGGCCGAGGCGACCACGGCCTGAATGGCCTGGCCGTAGCGCGGGTCCAGCGGGGCCGCGCTGTCGCGCACCGGCAGGCTGAGGGCCAGATCGAGGTCCTCGGGCACGCACATCTCGTCGCTGCAGACGTAGAAGTGGGCGGCGACGCGCAAGGACAGCGTCTGGCCCGGCTGCATCGAGCCGGGAATCTGAAGCGAAACGGGCAGGAGGACCGCGTCCGAATAGCCGTAGTTCATCAGGCTCTGCAGCCGCTGGCGCTCGGGCAGGGGCCAGAGGATGTCGCCGGGGATGACGCCGTCGGGCAGGTTCCAGCTGAGCGTCGTCGGGCCGCCGGAATCCCCCTGATTGCGCCAGTAGGTATGCCAGCCCGGCTTGATCTTCTGACGCACGGCGACGATCGCCGTCGCGCCGGGCGTGGCCCAGGCGCTCATGGGGACCAGCTCGGCCTCGATCCTTTCGGTGCGCTGCGTCCCGGAAGCCATGGGGGCGGCCCCGGCCTTCAACGCCTGCTCCAGCGCCGTCTGAGCCGGGGCGGCGACGGCGGCGGCGGTGAAGGTCAGCCAGACGAGAAGGGCGGCGAGAAGACGCAAGGGGCGACACCGGGCGACGAAGAACAGGCGGCGACCTTAACCGCCGAACCGCCCGACAGCCACCGTGCCGCGCCGCAAGAAGAGGGACGCGCTGACGCAGCCTCGCGAAAGCCCTGGACGCCTAGCGCCGCGGCTGGGCCTGGATCAGCACCTCGGTGCGGCGGCGCAGGGGGTCGTTGACGCCGTTGACCACCGCGCCCTCGGCGCCGGCGGCGGCGATCTCGAAGGCGGGGGCGGGCAGGCCGGCGACGGCCAGGGCCTCGGCCACCGAACGGGCGCGGCGCTCGGACAGCGACTGGTTGGAGGCGGGGGTGCCGGTGCGGGCGTCGGCCAGACCCAGAACCTGGACCTTGGTCACATCGCAGCCCTGAAGCTGGGTGGCCGTCAGGCTGATGGCCTCGCGTGCGGCGGTGGTGAGACGGGCCTGGTCCTGATCGAAATAGACTTCGAACCGCTTGGCGCCGCAGGCGGCGGGATTGCTGACCAGATCGCTGCGCTTCTTGAAGACGCCGGGCGTGGAACAGCCCGCCAGCAACGCCAGGGTCAGTCCAGCCGCGATGATCGGGAGGATCGGTTTCATCATTCAGCCCCTCGACAAGGCGCCCAGCCCCGGGCGCGCACATTTCACGTCAGCAAAAAGGGCGGCCCGCACCAACGGACCGCCCCTTGAACCTGACCCGAAAAACCGTCGGGCGCCAGTGTCGTCTTAGTAGCGACGCTGGCCGTTTTCCCAGTAGCATTCGGTCTGGCGGTTATCGTAGCAGTAGTAATAACGGCCCTGGTTGTCGCGATAGCGCTGCTGGTTGTTGCGGTCCTGGCTGGAGCCGCGGATGGCGCCGGCCGCGCCGCCGGCGAGGGCGCCGATGGCCGCGCCGGTGGCTGCGTTGCCGCCGCCGACGTTGTTGCCGATGATGGCGCCGGCGACGGCGCCGATGCCGGCTCCGATCGCGCCTTGACGCACGGTTTCGTTGCTGCCGCCGCCGTAATACGGGTCGCTGGCGCAGGCGGTGACCAGGAGGCCGGCGCCGGCGATGGCGATGATCGCCTTGTTCATGGATCTGTCCTTCATGCCAAGGGGGCTCCCCTGAAGCCTGAAGAACGCAGGTGAAACGGGGCGGTTCCGGGGCGACGGCGACAAGCTTCACATTATTTTGTTCGCCGTCTGCGGTTTGGCGGAACCGGGCCGGGAAACGAGGCGTTCGCCGACCATGATCGACGTTTCCTCTGAAACGGGCGCGCCGGTAGATGCGCCCGAGACGCCCCGTCTTACGCCTCATGTCCCGATGAAGAGGGTGACCATACTGGTCAATCCCCTGTCCGGCGGGGTCGGACCGCAAGCCGCGGACGAAGCCGAGGCTATTCTGTCGGTCTATGATTTCGAGGCGACCGTGGTGGTTCTGGAAGGCGACCGGATCCCTGACCAGATCGCCGCGGCGCTGGAGGCCCGACCCGACGTCCTGTTCGTCCTGGCCGGAGACGGCACGGCGCGCTCGGTGGCGACGCGGGCCGGGGCCAAGGGGCCGCTGGTGGCGCCCCTGCCGGGCGGGACGATGAACATGCTGCCCAAGGCGCTATACGGCACGGGCGACTGGAAGCTGGCCCTGCGACGCGCGCTGGAGGAGGGCGCCCCCCTGGCGGTCTCCGGCGGGGTGGTGGAGGGCGAGGCCTTTTACTGCGCGGCCATTCTGGGGGCGCCGGCCCTGTGGGCGCCCGCGCGCGAGGCGATCCGGACCGGCAAGCTGAAACAGGCCTGGATGCACGGGCGTCGGGCGCTGAAGCGCGCCTTCAGCGGCCATATCCGTTTCAGCCTTGACGGCGGCGCCCGGCGTCGGGCCGAGGCCCTGGTTCTGATCAGCCCGATGATCTCCAAGGCCATGGACGAGCCGGTGGGGCTGGAGGCGGCGGCGATGACCACCTCCGACGCGGCCCAGGCTTTCGGCCTGGCGGCGCGGGCCCTGTTCGACGACTGGCGCCATGATCCCAACGTAACGACCCAGCCGGCGCGTCGGATCAGCGTTGCGGCGCGTTCGAAGATTCCGGCGGTGATCGACGGCGAACCCATGCTGCTGGGCCGCGACGCCAGCATCAGCTTCCTGCCGCGCGCCTTCATGGCCCTGGCGCCCCGACCGCCGGCGGCCGAGGACAGCGTCTGATGGGGCGGGTCCTGCAGTTCTCGGACGTGCATTTCGGTTGCGAGCATCAACACGCCGTCGCCGCCGCCCTGGAGTATGCGCACGCCACGCCCCACGACCTGGTCCTGATCACCGGGGACATCACCCAGCGCGGGCTGCCGGCCGAGTTCGCGGCGGCGGGCGACTGGGTGCGGGCCATGCCCCAGCCGGTCTTCGTCACCGTGGGCAATCACGACGTGCCCTACTGGGACGTGATGGCGCGGTTGTTCTGGCCGTGGCGAGCGTTCGAGAGGGCGACCGGCCATCCGGCCCATGATCACGAGTTCAAGCACCCCGACCTGATGGTGCGCGGCGTGACCACGGCGCGCGGCTGGCAGGCCCGGCCCAACTGGTCCAAGGGCGTCATCGACCTGGACCAGACGCGTCGGGCGGCCGAGGCCCTGCGCCACGCCCCGATCGGGGCGCTGCGGATCCTCGCCTGCCACCATCCCCTGATCGAGATGATCGGCGCGCCGATGACCGGTGAGGTCAAGCGCGGCGACAAGGCGGCGCTGATCTTCGCCGAGGCGGGGGTGGACCTGATCGCCACGGGCCATGTCCATGTGCCGTTCGCTCTCGGCATCGATCTGTCGGATCGCTGTTCCTACGCCATCGGCTGCGGGACCCTGTCGCATCGCGAGCGCGGGGCGCCGCCCAGCTTCAACCGGATCGAGTGGGACGCGAAGGAGATCGTGGTCACGGCGGTGGTCTGGACCGGCAAGCGGTTCGAGGATCATCAGACCTGGCGTCTGCCGCGCCGTCAGGACACGCGTCGGGTCGAGACCGCGCCCGATCCGGCGACGCCCGGCGAAATGGAAGCCGCCGCTCTTTGAGACAGATACGAAAAGGCCCCGACGGATCGTCGGGGCCTCTTGTTTTTTCACGTGAAACGCGACGTCAGATGCGCGGGCCGCGTCCGCGCATGCCGCCCACCACCAGCGAGACCACGAACAGAATCACGGCGATGATGGCGATGAATTTGGCGATCTCGAACGACATGCCCGAGATTCCGCCGAAGCCCAGAACAGCAGCGACCAGGGCGACGATGAAGAAAATGATGGCCCAGCGAAGCATGGACGACCCTCCGAAACAGTGTTGAAGAGAGCAAAACCATCGACCCCTCCCGTCGACCGTTCCGCCTGACTTAACAACGCCTCGGAGGCTTGGCCGTTCCGATCTTTTATCGGCGTCGCGGCCGGCTTTTTTCAGTAAAGGCCGCCGCCACCATGGTGGCCAGGGCCGGGTTGCGCAGGAAGATGAAGCCGCCGGCCAAGGCCGCGGCTACGCCCAGAATGGGCCGTTCCTGGAACAGGTGGAAGGCGCGCACGCCCAGACTCTCGGGCTCCTGTTCCTCTTCATCGTCCTCGCCCTGCGCGCGGCGCACGAAGACCAGGGCGATGATCAGGGCGACGACCGCGAACAGAGCCGAGGTGATGGCCGCCGCCGCCAGAGGCACGACGACCAGCGCCAGCAGATAATAGACCGTGGCGCCCAGGGCGACCATGGCCACGAAGCCCGCGCCGGCGGCGACAAAGGTCGCCACCGCGCGGTTGATCAGCCCCCGCCCGATCATCAGCGGCGACGACCGGCGATGAGCAGGCCCAGGACGAAGCCGACGCCGAGGGCGATGGCGGTCGACTGCACCGGACGCTCCTGCACGCGTTCGACGACATAGCGCTGGGCTTCCTCGAAGCGCTCGGCGGCTTCGTCGTAATACTCCCGGCCGCGCACGCGGGCGTCGTCATAGTAGCCGCGGGCCTTCTCGCGCAGCTCGTCGCCCTGCTCGCGCAGGCGGGCCTCGGCGGCGGCGGCCTTTTCCTTCAGGCGCTGCGTTTCCTCGCGCGCGCCGGTCTTCAGATCCTCCTTGAGGGTCTTGAGATCGTTCTTGATGTCTTCCCGAGCCTTGGTCGTGGCCATGATGCGCGCTCCGCTTCTGTGTAAGCTTGACGATTAAATAGAGAACCCCCGCCCCGAACGCCACACCGACGACCAAGGTTCCTGCAAAGCCGCAGGCCCCGGCCCTCGGTCACACCGCCTTCTGGCGCCGTTCATGGTGTCGTTCTAGAACCAACGCCATGACCCAATGGCTGTTCCCGCCCGCGCCCACGCCCTCGCTTCCGATTGTCGGCGAACCGCGACGTTTTCCCGTCCGGCGCATCCTGTGCGTCGGTCAGAACTACGCCGCCCATGCCCGCGAAATGGGGGCGGACCCGAACAAGCCCGCGCCCTTCTTCTTCGCCAAGCCCGCTGACGCCCTGGTCGTCGACGGCGCCGATCCGGCCTATCCCTCGGCCACCGCCAACCTGCACCATGAGGTCGAGCTGGTCGTCGCCGTGGGCGAAGGCGGGACGATCGCGGGCTGGGCCGTCGGCGTCGATCTGACGCGGCGCGACCTGCAGGCCGAAGCCAAGGCCAAGGGACGACCCTGGGAGGCGGGCAAGGCCTTCGACCAGTCGGCGCCCTGCGGCGCCCTGACGCTGGGCGCCCTGCCCGAGGCCGACGCGGTGATTGAACTGAAGGTCAACGGCGAGACGCGCCAGACGGGCCGTCTGTCGGACATGATCTGGGATCCGGCGGGCATCCTGGCCAAGGCCTCGGAGCTGTGGTCGTTGCAACCGGGGGACCTGATCTTCACCGGCACGCCCGAGGGCGTCGGACCTCTGGCTCCCGGCGACCGGGTCGAGGCGCGTATCGACGGTCTGGCCCCGCTTCGCTTCACGGTGAAACCATGATCCTGCACGGCTACTGGCGCTCGGGCACCAGCTATCGCACCCGTATCGCCCTTGGTCTGAAGGGGCTGGCCTATGAGACGGCGCCGGTCGATCTGCGGACGGGGGCGCAGAAGTCCGACGCCTACCTCGCCTTGAACCCGCAGGGTCTGGTTCCGGCGCTGGAGACCGGCGACGGCCAGGTCCTGACCCAGAGCCCGGCCATTCTGGAGTGGCTGGAGGAAGCCCATCCGACCCCGGCCCTGCTGCCGTCGAACGCCGCCGACCGCGCCCTGGTGCGGGCCATGGCGGCCCTGATCGGCTGCGATATCCATCCGCTGAACAATCTGCGGGTGCTGAAGGCGGTGCGCGAGCTGGGCGCCGATCAGACGGGGGTGGACGCCTGGGCCGGGCGCTGGATTCTCGACGGTTTCGCGGCGCTGGAGGCGCTCGTGGTGCGTCACGGCGAGGGCTGGTGCTTCGGCGGCGCCCCGAGCCTGGCCGACTGCTATCTGATTCCGCAGATCTATTCGGCGCGCCGGTTCAACGTGGATCTGACGCCGTTTCCGCATCTGCTGGAGATCGAGATGCGGGCCGAAGCCCATCCGGCCTTCGTTGCGGCGCACCCGGACAATCAACCGGACGCGGATTAAGCCTGTTCGTTCACCAACAGCCTTGATTTCGGTCAATCTCCTTTAAGCTTTGGCGCTGAAGATCAGCGTCGTGAGATTCGCCCTTCCGCCCTCTCCGGCCGACCGGCTCGCCATCGCGGTGGTGACAGAGCCCGAACGGTCCCGCCCGCTGCCGCCCGGCCAGCGGGAGGACGCCATGCGCCATCTGCTGCAAACGGCGGGCGACGCGGGCGTCGGTCTGGTGGCGACCCGGCCCGAAGGCGACGTCGAGCGCCTGCTGGGTCAGGCCTGGCCCTTCCCTTCCCCCTTCCGCGTCACCGTGCGCACCGTGCCCCTGGCCGACGGTCTGGACCGGGTCGAGGCCCGCGCCCGCCGCTCGCTGGAGCGCATGGGCCTGCCGCGCGGCGACGCCGTTCTGGTGCAGAACGCCTCTGATCTGGCCGGGGCCGAGGGCCGCGCCCTGTGGGCTCGCCTGCAAGCGTTGAAAGAACGCGGCGTCTTCCGCAAGATCGGCTTCGTCGCCACCGTCGAGGACGGCCCGGCCCTGATCGCCCGCCGCTTCCAGCCTGACGTGGTGCAGGTCGCCTGCAATATTCTGGATCAACGCGCCGCGCGCGGCGGGGTCATCGAGACCCTGGCCGCGCAGGGCGTCGAGGTGCATCTGGCCTCGGTCTTCGCCCAGGGCCTGCTGTTCGCCAATCGCGAGAGCCTGCCGCCTGAACTGGCGGCCCACGGCATGGCCCTGTCGCGCACGCGTCGGCGCCTGGCCGAGGCCCGGGTCGATCCGATGCAGGCGGCCCTGGCCTATGCCCTGAACCTGCCCGGCGTGGCCTCGGTGATCGCCAGCGTGGCCTCGGCCGCCGAACTGCGCGCCATCGTCGCCGCCTCGCACGCGGCCAAGCCCGACATCGACTGGGACGCCCTGGCCCTGGACGAGGCCCCCGCCGCCGTGGCCTCGCGCCTGCGCCTGCACGTCAGCAACGCCGCCTGATCCACAGGCGCGAGGGCCTGGCGCCCCGCTCTGTGCATGACCGCCGCCGATCCCGCTTGAGGCGGGCGCCCCGATCCGTCACCCTGCGCGGCGTATGAACGCGCCCCTGTCCCATCCCCCGCAAGTCGATCTGAAGCCCGACGCCGGAACCACCCCGGTCATGGCGCAATTCCTGGCGGCCAAGGCCGATCAGCCGGACGCCATCCTCTTCTTCCGCATGGGCGACTTCTACGAGCTGTTCTTTGACGATGCGGTCAAGGCGGCGGCGGCGCTCGGCATCACCCTGACCAAGCGCGGCAAGCATCAGGGCGAGGACATCCCCATGGCCGGGGTGCCGGTTCACGCCATGGACGGCTATCTGGCGCGGCTGATCCGCATGGGTTTCAAGGTGGCCATCTGCGAGCAGCTGGAGAACCCGGCCGAGGCCAAGAAGCGGGGCTCCAAGGCGGTGGTGCATCGCGGCGTGGTGCGGGTGGTGACGCCGGGCACCCTGACCGAGGACAGCCTGCTGGACGCGCGCGGCGCCAACCGTCTGGCCGCCGTGGCGATCCGCAAGGGGCGGGCGGCGGTGGCCGTCGTCGAGCTGTCCGCCGGGGCGGTGGACTCGGTGGCCTGCGACCTCGGCGATCTGGGCGCGGCGCTGGCGGCCTTCCGGCCGTCCGAAGTGCTGGTGCCCGACCGCCTGTTTTCTGACGAGGGCTTGAAGGGGGCGCTGGACGGCTCCGGCGGCGTGGTTCAGGCCATGCCCCAGGCCCTGGCCGAGCCCGTCGGCGCGCGCGACCGGGTGCAGCGGCTCTATGGCGTCTCGGCGCTCGACGGTTTCGGGGCCTTCGAGGAGGCCGAGGTTTCGGCGCTGGGCCTGATCGCCGCCTATCTGGAGACGACCCAGGCCAGCAAGATCCCGGCCCTGACCCCGCCGCGCCGCTCGGGCGAGAGCGGTTTTCTGGCCATCGACCCGGCGACGCGCCTCAGCCTCGAGATCGACCGCACTCAACGCGGCGAACGCGACGGCTCCCTGCTGCACTGCATCGACCGCAGCGTCACCTCGGGCGGGGCGCGGGCCCTGGCCGAGCGCATTTCGCGGCCCCTGCGCGATCCGGCGGCGATCAACGCCGGTCTGGACGCGGTCGAATGGCTGCTGGAGCGCCGCGATCTGCGGCGCGATCTGCGCGACGGCCTGCGGTCCTCGGCCGACGTGGCGCGGGCCACCTCGCGTCTGGCCCTCGGCCGCGGCGGACCGCGCGATCTGGCGGCCATCCGCTCGGGCCTGACGACGGCGCAAGGCTTGGCCGGGCTATTCGCCGCCTCGACCCATGATCCTCTGGCGGGGCCGCCCGCGCGGGTTCTGGCCTGCCTCGACCGGCTGACGCTGGACGGAGAGTTGTCGCACCTGCTGGCCGATCTGGTCGACGGCCTGATGGAGGAGCCGCCGCATCTGGCGCGCGACGGCGGCTTTGTGAATCCCGGCCACCGGCCCGAGCTGGACGCCGCCCGCACCCTGCGCGACGACAGCCGCCGCGTGGTCGCGGACCTTGAGGCCCGCGCCGTGGCCGAGAGCGGCGTGGCCTTCAAGGTGCGCCACAACGCCGTGCTGGGCTACTTCCTCGAAGCCTCGGCCAAGGCGGCGGAGAACCTGCTGCGAGCCGGGCCCGACAGCCCCTTCATCCACCGCCAGACCCTGGCCAATCAGGTGCGCTTCACCACGGTCGAACTGTCGGAGCTGGACGCCAAGATCAGCCAGGCCGGGCATCGCGCCCTGGCCATGGAGGGCGAGACCTTCGAGGCCTGGCGGCGCGAGGTTGCGCGGCTCGCCGGGCCGTTGCAGGGCGTGGCCGAGGCCCTGGCCGAGCTGGACGCCCATGCGGCCCTGGCGGAATGGGCCGAGGAGGTCGGCGCCGTCCGCCCGGTGGTCGACGACAGCCTGTGCTTCGACGTCGAGGCCGGGCGCCACCCGGTGGTCGAGGCGGCGGTGACGGCCCAGGGCGACCCCTATACGCCCAACAACTGCCGCCTGGCCGGCGACGGCGCCGGGGCCTCGCGCCTGTCCATCGTCACCGGCCCGAACATGGCCGGTAAGTCGACCTTCCTGCGCCAGAACGCGCTTCTGGTGGTGCTGGCCCAGGCCGGCGCCTTCGTGCCTGCGCGCGCCATGCGGGTGGGGGTGGTGGACCGGCTGTTCAGCCGCGTCGGCGCCGGCGACGACCTGGCGCGCGGCCGCTCCACCTTCATGATGGAGATGGTCGAGACCGCCGCCATCCTGACCCAGGCCACGCCGCACAGCTTTGTCGTGCTGGACGAGATCGGGCGCGGCACCGCTACCTATGACGGCCTGGCCATCGCCTGGGCCACCGCCGAGGCCCTGCACGAGACCAATCGCGCCCGCACCCTGTTCGCCACCCACTATCATGAGCTGGCGCGGCTGGAGGAAAGGCTGGACCACGTCTGCAACCTGTCGATGAAGGCGCGCGAATGGAACGGCGACCTGGTCTTCCTGCACGAGGCGGCGCCCGGCGCGGCGGACCGCTCCTACGGCGTGCAGGTGGCCAAGCTGGCGGGGGTGCCGACGGCCGTGGTCGGCCGCGCCCGCGAGGTGCTGGAACGGCTGGAGAGCGAGAAGGCGGCGGCGGCGCGTCTGGACGACCTGCCCCTGTTCGCCGCCGTGGCCGAGCCTGCGCCGGCGCCGATCAGTTCCGCGCTGGACGAGGCGGTCGCGGCCATCGACCCGGATGAGCTGACCCCGCGCGAGGCGCTGGAGGCGCTCTATCGGCTGAAGGGGCTGGCGCGCTCGTGACCTCTGCGGCGGTCCTGGATCCGCGTCTGGTTCAGGCCGCCTCGGGCCCCGACGCCCGCGTCGCTGTGACCGCCTTGTTGCGCGAGAGTTTCGCCATCGACCGCGCCCGCGTCGCCCGACGGCTGGAAGGCGGGATCGACGGGGCCGAGGCGGCGCGCCTCTACGCCGCCGCCGCCGATGTCATGCTGACCAGCCTGTGGCGGATCGCGACCGAGGTCCTGCACCCGGCGCCGCAGGATCGCCTCAGCCTGCTGGCGGTCGGCGGCTATGGGCGGGGCGTCCTGGCGCCCTTTTCCGATCTCGACCTGCTGTTCCTGCGGCCCGGCCAGATAGCCAGCGCTCGCGCCGAGGCGGTGATCGAGTTTGTCCACTATGTCCTGTGGGATCTGGGGCTGAAGGTCGGTTCGGCCTCGCGCTCGGTCGGCGAGACCCTGGACCTGGCCCGCAGCGACATGACGGTGCGCACCACCCTGCTGGAAGCCAGGGTGCTGGCGGGGGACGCCGCTCTCGGCGCCGACCTTTTGCGGCGGTTTCGCGCCGAGGTCGCCAAGGCCGATCCCCGCCCCTTCATCGCCGCCAAGATGGAGGAGCGCGACGTTCGTCTGCAGAAGACCGGCGCGGTGCGCTATCGCGTCGAACCCAATATCAAGGACGGCAAGGGCGGCTTGCGCGACCTGAACACCCTGTTCTGGATCGCCCGTTCGCTGGCGCCGGACAGCGAACGCGGGCAGGCGGCGCTGGAGGGCCTGCTCAGCGCGCGCGAGCTGCGCAGCTTCCGTGAGGCCATCGGTTTTTTGTGGAGCGTGCGCATCCATCTGCATCTGGCGGCGGGGCGGGCCGAGGAGAAGCTGACCTTCGATTTCCAGCCTGAGATCGCCCGGCGCATGGGTTGGCGCGGGCGCGGCGACGAACTGGCGGTCGAGCGCTTCATGCGCCGCTATTTCCAGGTGGCGCGCGAGGTCGGGGCCCTGACCCGCGCCGTCTCGGCCCAGCTGGAGGCGCGCCAGCAGAAGAAGGCGCAAGGCCTGGCGCGCGGTCTGTCGCGGCTGATCCCCCGACGCCGGGCCAGGCTGGCCTTCGACGGTCTGGCGATCGAGGGCGGGCGTCTGACGGTGTCCGGCCCCAAGGTCTTCGCCCATGATCCGGTGCGGCTGCTGTTGCTCTTCGTCGAGGCCGATCGGCTGGATCTGGACCTGCACCCCGACGCCTTCGCCGCCGTGATCCGCGCCCTGTCTCTGGTGACCCCGGCGCTGCGGCGCGACCCGCGCGCGGCCGAGGCCTTCCTGACGGTGCTGGCGCATGGACAGAGGCCTTACCGCGTCCTGTCGATCATGAACGAGACGGGGCTGCTGGGGCGGTTCCTGCCCGAATGGGGGCGGATCGTCGGCCAGACCCAGTTCAACATGTACCACGCCTATACGGTGGACGAGCACACGCTTCAGGCGGTCGGGATCATCAACGACATCGCGCGCGGCAAGCTGGAGGCCGATCACCCGGCCTCGACCGCCATCATCCACCGCATCGCCGACATCGAAGCCCTGATGCTGGCCATGCTGCTGCACGACGTGGGCAAGGGCGGCGACCGGGGACAGCTGGAGGATGGCGCCATCGCCGCGCGTCGGGCCTGCGAGCGGTTGGGCGTCGACCCGCGCCGGATCGAGCTGGTGGTCTGGCTGGTGCGCCATCATCTGCTGATGAGCGACTATGCGCAAAAGCGCGACGTCTCCGACCCCTCGACCGTGCGGGCCTTCGCCGAGGCCGTGGGCGATCCCGAGCGTCTGCGGATGCTGATGGTCCTGACCGTGGCCGACATCCGCGCCGTGGGGCCGGGGGTGTGGAACGGCTGGAAGGGGCAGTTGATGCGCGCCCTGTTCGAGGCGACCGAGGCCCTGTTCCGCGGCGACGCGGTGACGCGCGAAGATCCGTTGGTCGACCACCCGGCCCTGGTCGAGCGGGCGCGGCGAGAGGGCGCTGCGGTCGAGGCCCTGCCCGCCGAAGGGCCGCTGGAATCCACCGCGCGGGTGGCGGTGGCGGCGCTGGACCGGCCCGGCCTGTTCGCCGACCTGGCCGCGACCCTGGCCCTGGCCGGGGCCGACGTGGTCGGGGCGCGTCTGGCCACCGCTGAGGACGGCGCGGCCCTGGACGTCTTCGAAATCCAGGACGGGGCGGGCGAGGCCTATGGCCGGCGCGAGCCGCGTCGTCTGGCCATTCTGGTCAAGGCGCTGGAGCGGGCGGCGCAGAAGGGGGCGCGGGCCTCGGCGGTCGAGACGCCTCGGGTCAGCGCCCGTCGCGCCGTGTTCGAGGTCCGCCCGGTGGTGCGCATCGACATGGAGGCCGGGACCAGCGCCGTGGTGGTCGAGGTCTCGGGCGCCGACAGGCCCGGCCTGCTGGCCGACCTGGCGCGAACCATCTCGGCCCATGGCTACTCGACCCGGTCGGCCCATATCGCCAGCTTCGGCGAGCGGGCGGTGGACGGCTTCTACATCACCGATGCGGACGGGGCGAAGCCGACCGACGCGGGGCGGCTGGAGGGCTTGAAGGCCGGCCTGCTGGAGGTTCTGGACCGGGCGCCGCAAGGTCCGGCGGGGCGGCGCATCACGCCGGTGCGGGCCAGCGTGCGCGACGTCTCCGATCTGGAGGGCGAGATCGGACGCAAGCCCGTATCCAGCGGGTCGCGGGCGCGCTAAGGCGTTTGTCGGGCGAGCATAGAGACCAGCCGTGAACGACAAGACCGATCCCATCGAACCGGCCGCGCCGATCTCGGCGGCCAACGCCACGGTGGAGCCTGTCGTTCAACCGCCCGCCGCCTCGACGACGGTGAAGGGGGGCGGCGTCATGCGCTCCTCGGCCATCTTCAGCGCCATGACCCTGCTCAGCCGTCTGGCCGGGTTTGCGCGCGACGTGGTCATATCGGCGGCCCTGGGGGCCTCGGCGGGACCGGCGGCCGACGCCTACAACACCGCCCTGAACTTCCCCAACCTGTTCCGCCGCATCTTCGCCGAGGGGGCCTTCGCCGCCGCCTTCGTGCCGGCCTACGCCAAGACGCTGAAGACCGAGGGCGAGGCCACAGCCGATCAGGTCGCCACCGACGCCCTGGCCGCCGTGGCCGCCGTCACCGTGGTCCTGACCATCGTCGCCCAGCTGACGATGCCGTGGCTGATGACGGTCATCAACATCGGCTTCCTCGACGATCCAGCGCGGTTCAAGCTGGCGGTGATCCTGACCCAGATCACCATGCCCTACCTGCCCTGCATGGCCATCGCCTCGCTGCTCAGCGGGGTGCTGAACGCGCGCGGGCGCTTCATCGTCTCGGGCGCCTATCCCATCCTGCTCAACCTGATCATGCTGGCCGCCGTCTGGCCGGTGAAGGGGGATCAGATCGAGGCCGCCTACGCCGCCTCCTGGGGTGTGGCCGTGGCGGGCGTGGCCCAGGCGGGCCTGTGCTGGTGGGCGGCGCGGAAGGCCGGGGCCAACATTCGTCTGACCCTGCCCAGGCTGACCCCGGCGGTGAAGGCCATCATCATCACCGCCGTCCCCGCCGCCATCGGCAACTCGGCGACCCAGATCAACGTCTTCATCTCGGGCAACCTGTCCAGCTTCGTCGCCGGCGGGCGGACCTGGCTGGCCACGGCGGACCGCCTGTATCAGCTGCCGCTCGGCCTGGTCGGCGTGGCCATCGGCATTGCCCTGCTGCCCAGGCTGTCGGCGGCGGTGGCGTCGCAGGATCATGGCCAGCAGCAGGCCTCGATGGACGAGGCCCTGGCCCTGTCCATGGCCCTGACCCTGCCGGCGGCGGCGGCCCTGATGGCCATGCCCTATTTCCTGATCGACGCCCTGTTCACGCGCGGCGCCTTCCTGCAGGTCGACGCCGTCAACACGGCCCAGGCCCTGTTCCAGTTCGGCTGGGGCGTGCCCGCCTTCGTCCTGATCCGCATCCTGGCCCCCGCCTTCTTCGCGCGCGGCGACACGCGCCGGCCCATGGCCTTCGCCCTGGTCTCGGTGGCGGTCAACGCCGCCCTGGCCATCGGCCTGTTCAACCTGGGCATGGGGATTTCCGGCATTGCCGCGGCGGTCAGCGCGGCGGCCTGGACCAACGCCCTCCTGCTCGGCGCGACCCTGTGGCGGCGCGGTCATTACCGGCCCAGCCCGGCGGCGGCCTCGCGGCTGGCGCGCATTCTTCTGGCCAGCATCGGCCTGGGCGTCGTCGTCGGCCTCGCCTCCTGGGCGCGGCCTATGCTGCAGGGCCCGATCGAGGCCCTGCTGGGCGCGATCGGCTCGGATCACGGCGCCAAGGAGCTGACCCTGCTGGCCGTCGTGGCGGCGGGCGGTCTGACCTATGTGGTCCTGGCCTTCATGACCCGCGCGGTCACGGTCGCCGAGATCAAGGGCCTGATCCGCAAGGGCCGCTAGTCGAGGGGCCGGGCGGTCAGCGCGGTTGCGACGACCGCCTCCCTGCCGCCGGCCACGAGGGCCGAGCGACGAGGCGTGATCCCTCGCGGACGATGTGAACTCCTCCGTTCTCGGATGAGGACATGAGCCCCAGGGCGCGCTCGGTCTGAGCGTCCCCGCCGGTCTCAGTCGCTACGACTGTGGCGTGCAGCCACTGTCCATTGGGAGGCGTCCGGAAGCTCCCTTCGGCGTGTCCGCCACGGAAACTGAGGTCGAGACGGCGGGGCGCGACGTCGCTTCCAACCCGCGGCTGGATCAAGACCGTTGCTTTCGCCAGTGCTGGGTTCGAAGTCTGGGCGAGGGCGCGGGTTTCGGCGCCCTCGGGCCTCAGTTCCAGAGTCAGGATGGGCGGGACGCCGTCCTGCCGAATCGATGTGCGCTTGTAGAGCGGCAGGCAGATGGACCTCTCCCTGCCTGACCACTGAAATCCGGTCCTGGCGCCAAAGGCCTGAAGCGGAGCGTTGCCCATGCGCCGCCACCCGGCCGCAGCGGCGGGAACTACGCGCGGCCATTCGACGGAGCCGAGCGACAGATAGC
The DNA here is from genome assembly GCF_042869015.1 of Brevundimonas sp. NPDC007368. Taxonomy (NCBI): domain Bacteria; kingdom Pseudomonadati; phylum Pseudomonadota; class Alphaproteobacteria; order Caulobacterales; family Caulobacteraceae; genus Brevundimonas; species Brevundimonas sp. NPDC007368. Next base: position 310,579 of record NZ_JBIAFA010000006.1, read on the forward strand.
CGCCGATCGGTGGTTCGTTGACGTCCTGCAGGATGCTCCAGTCACAAGCGCCATCGCTTGGGCTGGCGGAGAGTTGCACCAGGTAGGGCTTCTCGGCCGCGGGCGGCCGCGTCGCGCAACTCGCCAATAAGGCCGTCGTGAAGACTAGACCGATGCAAGTATGAGTATGGCTCATCAACCGATGATATTTGGTTGTGCGATGATCGGTCAACCACCATGCCCCAAGTCCCGCCACCTTATCTGGACCAAGGCGTCGGTCGGGTCCTTATGAACTGGACGGTCACCATGGCCGGGCGACGAGGCGTGATCCCTCGCGCTCGATGGAGTTCGCCTGAAGGCCTCCCTGCACGAGCACGTCCACAGCCCTGTCCGTTTGAGTCTCGCCATCGGCCATCGTGGCGACGACTGTGATCAGCGCTGGTTGACCGAGCGGAAGGGGCGGGAGGTGCCCCTCGGCTTGGCCGTCGTGGAACTGGAGATCCAGCCTCTGGGGCGGGAAGTCGCCTCGGGGCTTGTATGGGTGGATCATGATGCTCGCCCCCGCCAGGCCAGGGTGGAAGCTCTGGCCGAGTACGCGAGTGTGCGCACCATCGGGTGTCAATGAGAGGCCGAGAACCGGCGGGAGGACGCCTTCCTGCCTCACTACGGCGCGCTTGTAGAGCGGGAGGCAGACAGTCTCGCCTGCTTTGAATATCAACGACCCTGCGGTTGCGCCGAAGGCCAGCAGAGGAGCCTCTCGAGTGCGCCAGGATTTTCGGGCTACCGGCACAACATGTGGCCACCAGGCGCCGCCCAAGGGACCGCTGCCCGTTGGCCTGATGTTCAAGTCCTGCATCAAGCTCCAGTCGCAAGCGGCCTCACTGTAGCTGACGGACAACTGGACTATATAGGGCTTCTGGGCCGCGGGCGGCCGCGTCGCGCAGCCACTGATGACGGCCGTCGTGAGGATCAGCGCGGCGTAGGCGTGAGCATTCTTCATGGATCGACGCTATGTGAGTTCGTCCAGCCCGGTCAACGGCTGCGGCGGGCCGCTCTCGCCTTGCCCTTCGCGCCTTGAGGCGATAAGCGCGAAGGCATGGCTCATTCGGGACACATCTTCGTCGCCCGGCGATGGCGCGGCTGACTGTTCACCGCACGACCCCGCACGCCTGCGCGTGCGCCGAATCCAGCCTCTTCGAGTTCCGAGAATCCTCCCATGACTGACCAGACCCCGGCCCCCTACACCGGTCCGCGCCGCATCCTGTCCGGCATTCAGGCCTCCGGCGCCCTGCACCTGGGCAACTATCTGGGCGCCCTGAAGCGCTTCACCGAACTTCAGGACACGGGCGCGCCCCTGTTCGTCTTCGTCGCCGACATGCACGCCATCACCGTCTGGCAGGAGCCCGAGAAGCTGACGGCCCAGACGCGCGAGATCGCGGCGGCCTATCTGGCGGCGGGTCTGGACCCGGCCAAGGCCACCATCTTCCCGCAGTCGGCGGTGCCGGCCCATGCCGAACTGGCCTGGATCTTCAACTGCGTCGCCCGCCTCGGCTGGCTGGACCGGATGACCCAGTTCAAGGAGAAGTCGGGCAAGCACAAGGAACGCTCCAGCGTCGGCCTCTACACCTATCCGGTGCTGCAGGCGGCGGACATCCTGCTCTACAAGGCGACCGAGGTGCCGGTCGGCGAAGACCAGAAACAGCATCTGGAACTGACCCGCGACATCGCCGCCAAGTTCAACAACGACTTCGGCGTGCCGGGTTTCTTCCCGCAGCCGGAACCCCTGATCCAGGGACCGGGCACGCGGGTCATGAGCCTGCGCGACGGGTCGGCCAAGATGAGCAAGTCCGACCCGTCGGACCTGTCGCGCATCAACCTGACCGACGACGCCGACACCATCGCCGCCAAGATCAAGAAGGCCAAGTCGGACATGGATGTCCTGCCCGACACCGTCGAGGGTCTGGACGGTCGGCCCGAGGCCAAGAACCTGGTGGCCATCTACGCCGCCCTGTCGAACACGACGCGCGAGGCCGTTCTGGCCGAGTTCGGCGGTCAGGGCTTCGGCGCCTTCAAGCCGAAACTGGCCGAGCTGGCCGTCACGTCGATGGCTCCGGTCACCGCCGAGATGCGTCGCCTGATGGCCGACCCGGCCGAGATCGACCGCGCCCTGGCCGTCGGCGCCGCGCGCGCCCGCGAGGTCGCCCAGCCGGTGGTGGACGAGGTCAAGAAGATCGTTGGCTTCTGGCAGGGTTGACCGGCTGTTTTCGGACGTGACGACCTCGCGGCGGCTTTCGCCGCGGGGGCGTCGCGCCTAGATCATCGGCCATGACCCATCCTCTTGATCGCGCCGTTTTCAACGCCCTGACGACCCGCCTGTCGCGGCTCACGACGTCCGATTCCGGGGCCTTGGCCGCGCGCTTCGATCCCGAGGTCGGCGTCTTTCTGGCGGCGGCGGACGACAGCGCGGCTAGCCGCGAGGCGCTCGGCGTCCTGGCGCGACGCTACCCTGGCGCGGGACTGGTTGAGCGCGAGGACGGGCCGATGGCCGGGGTCCTGCCCGAAGGCGTGCCGGTCGCCGCCCAGGTCGCCCTGGTGCAGATGACGGCCACGGCCCTGATCCCGGTCGGGACGAGCGCGCGGCTGGATGACGTCATTGAGGAACTGAGCGAGGCGGACGCCCCCGCCATGCTGGACCTGGCGACCCTGACAAAACCTGGCCCCTTTCGCTCCAGGACGCGTGAGCTGGGCCCCTTCGTCGGGATCAAGCGAGACGGCCAACTGGTCGCCATGGCCGGGCGGCGGCTGCGCGTGGACGGCTTCACCGAGCTGAGCGGCGTCTGCACCCACCCGGATCATCGCGGCATGGGCTATGCCGCCGCCCTGTCCCGCGTGGTGGTCGGCGAGATTCTGGCGACGGGGGAAGCGGCCTTCCTGCACGCCTTCGCCGATCACGAAACGACCATCGCCTTCTATCGCGGTCTGGGATTTCAGACGCGGGCGCGCATGACCTATACTTCTCTGGGCGAGGTCTGACGGAGGCGAGCATGAGCGGTCACGGCGCGACGGTGGAATGGACGCGGGGCGATCAGGCCTTCGTCGACAAGCGATACAGCCGCGCCCATGTCTGGCGCTTCGACGGCGGGGCCGTGGTGCCGGGGTCTTCGTCGCCGGCGGGCGTGCCGATCCCGATGTCGGACCCGGCGGGGGTGGACCCGGAGGAGGCCATGATCGCCTCCCTGTCCAGCTGCCATATGCTGTGGTTCCTGGCCTTCGCCGCCAACGCCGGTCTGGTCGTCGACCGCTATCTGGACGAGGCCTCGGGCGAGCTGGACAAGAACGAGGCGGGCAAGTCCTATCTGGCCCGCGTCGCCCTCAATCCGGTGACCAGCTTCACGGGCCGCCAGCCCGATCAGGCCGAACTGGACGCCCTGCACCACGCCGCGCACGAGCATTGCGACATGGCCCATTCGGTGCGGTCCGAGATCACCGTCACGGCCCGCATCGGCTGAAAGCTCAGGCCGTCTCCTCCTCGATCAGGGAGCGGAAGGCGGCGTGGGCGGCGGTCATGCCGTCCGTCGTCGCCAGGGTGATATTGCCCGCCGGCCGCGCCAGATCGCCGGCGGCGAAGACGCCCGGCTGACTGGTCTGCTGCTGGGCGTCGACCTTGACGATGCGGCCCATGGGGCTGTCCGTCATCTCGCAGCCCAGGCGCTCGGCGAAGCCGTTGGCCTGACGCACATGGGCGCCGACGAAGATGGCCTTCAGGGGGATGAAACGGCCGTCCGTCAGCCGCGCGCCGGTCAGGGTGGGGGCCTCGCCCTCCAGCCGTTCGAGGGGCGTGGGCTCGACGGTGACGCCGCGACGGGCCAGCAGGCGGGCGTCGTCTTCACCCAGCCGCGCCGGGTCGATGAACAGAACCGCCTGGCCCCATTCGGCGACGATCATCGCATACTGGACCGCATGGTCGCCGCGCCCGAGGACGCCGATCGGCCCGCCGCCGATCTCATAGCCGTGGCACCAGGGGCAGTGCAGGGCGGTGCGGCCCCAGCGTTCCTTCACGCCCGGAAGGTCGGGCAGGACGTCCTCGACCCCGTGGGCCAGGATCAGGCGGCGGCCCCTGGTGCGCGTGCCGTCCGCGAAGGCGACCGCGAAGCCGCCGCCGATGCGTTCGACATCCACCGCCTCGGCCATGCGGAAGGCGGCGGTGGGATAGGCCGCGACCTGGGCGCGGGCGGCGGCGGCGATCTCGGTCCCCGGACGGCCGTCGTTGCTCAGGACGCCGTGGGCGCGGGCGGCGAAGCGGTTTCTCGGCCGAGCGTCGTCGATGACCAGAACCCGGCGGCGCGCCCGCACCAGCTGCAGGGCGGCGGACAGGCCGGCGTAGGAGCCGCCGATGACGACGGCGTCATGGGGCATCGGATTTTCGCTGGTGCGCATGGAGAAGGTCTCTCTTGGGGTGGGCGGCCAGCCGGCGCGAGAAGTCCGCCGCCAGATCGGCCAGGGTGATGGAGTCCAGCCGGGCGGCCAGCAGGGCGCGGGCGGCGGCGTAGGTGTCGGACAGGGCCTCGTTGACGGTGGCCTCGATCAGGCAGCCCTCGGCCTCGACCGGCGGGGTTTCGGGCAGCAGGCCGGGTTCGCCGAGCGCGGCGTGGACCTGACCCAGGGTGACGCCGTCCAGCGGTCGGGCCAGCCGCCAGCCGCCGCCATGTCCTTTTTCCGAGACGACCAGCCCCTGGTCCCGCAGGCCCGCCATGGTGCGGCGGACGACGACGGGATTGGTCGACAGGCAGGCGGCCAGCATGTCCGAGGTCATGGGTTGGCCATGACGCTGCTCATGCTCGGCCATGTGCAGCAGGGCGTGGAGGATGTTGGACAGGCGGGAGTCGCGTTTCATGTAACTTCAATTGTTACGTGATACGTCCGGCGTCAAGATCGGTAGCCGAATTTGTTTTCAGGCGTCGGGCGCCACGTCCTTGAGGAAGGCGGTGAAGCGGCGCAGGGCCTCAAGCGTCAGCTCGGGGTGGTGGCGCATCGGGCCGTTGCTGGTCGGCTCGTCGAAGGCGTGGGTGCCGTCGGCGACCCAGCTTTCGACCTCGGAGCCGCAGTCGCGGATCATGGCGTTGACCCGTTCGGCGTTCGAGACCGTGGTCAGGTGGTCGCGTTTGGCCGTCATGGCCAGGACGCGCGGGCAGTGCCGCCACGGCTTCATCCGGTTGAAGGCCCAGAAGCCGACATAGGGGTAGGCCAGCCAGACGGCCTTGACCCCCGACAGGTCGCAGTCGCCGGGATCGGCCACGCCCATGCGGCCCGGTTGCGGGTCCTCGCTCATCATCTCCATGATCGACCAGCCGCCGTGGCTCCAGCCGGCCAGGGACAGCATGGCGGGATCGACGTCGGGGCGCTGTGAAATCCCCTTGATGGCGGCCAGCAGATCGCCCGCCCGTTCATAGCCGCGCAGCACCAGGCCGGTGCAGACCGTGGTCAGGGTGAAGGCCCGGTTCCAGCCCCTCGGCCCGTAGGAATCGACGATGAAGGCGCGCCAGCCCGCCGCTTTCGCCGCCTCGGCGTAGCGCGGCAGGTGATCGCGCAGGCCGCCGCAGCCGTGGAACAGCAACACCGCCGGGCGCGGCCGGTCGTCGTCGGGCCCGACCACGGTCGTGTGCGGTTCCAGCATGGCCCAGCGGGCGTCGAGCGTATCCATCAGCCCAGCTTAGAGGTTCGCGATTTTGAAGAAAGGGGTCTTGCGGTTTCGATATATCGATATATCTCTGCGTCAGTTCGATATATCTAAGTGAAAGACGAGAGAACGATATGAGAAGATCCAAGGGGATCGAAAATTCCGGCCAAGGCTTCGGGCGCGGCCGTCATGGCGCCCACGGAATGCACTTCGGCCACGGCTTTGGACGGGGCGGCCACGGCCGTCACATGCGGCCGGAAGGCGGGCGCGGCTCGAGGGCGGAGGGCGAAGGCCGGATGCGCGGCGAGCGCCACGGGCGACGCGGCGGCGGACGCATGTTCGAGCACGGCGCCCTGCGCTGGGTGCTGCTGTCGATGATCGCCGACAAGCCGAGCCACGGCTATGAGCTGATCAAGGGCATCGAGAGCCGCATGGGCGGCACCTATGCGCCCAGCCCCGGCGTCATCTACCCCAGCCTGTCGCTGCTCGAAGACATGGGGGCGGTCAGCGTCGCCGCCGAGGGCGGCAAGAAGCGCTATGCCATCACCGACGAAGGCCGTCGCCTGCTGACGGAAAACGCCGAAGCCCTGGCCCACATCGAGATGAAGATGAAGGCCCTGCGCGGGCGACCTGATCGGCCCGCCCGCATCGCTCAGGCCATCGAGGCCCTGCGCAACGCCACGCATCTGCGCCTGACCCAGGAGCCGCCGCTGAGCGAGGCCGAAGTCGAGACCATCGCCGACCTGCTGGAGGCGGCGGCCGAGAAGGTGCGTCAGGCATGACCGAGACCCTTCTGCGCCTGCCGCGCCGGGTGCGGCACGAGCTGAAGTTCCGCCGCGCCCGCGTTGAGGCGGTCGAGCAACTGACGCCGGGGCTGAAGCGCATCGTCCTGACTGGCGAGGAACTGGAGGGCTTCTTCAGCCCGGGCTTCGACGACCATGTGAAGATCTTTCCGACGCCGCGTGGGCAGGCTGTGGTCCTGCCGACTGTGGGGCCGGACGGACCGGTTTTCGCCGAGCCCAGGCCGACAGCGCGCGACTACACCCCGCGCGCCTTTGACGCCGCGAACCGGCGGTTGACCATCGACTTCGCGGTCGGTCACGGCGGCCCGGCCACGGCCTGGGCCGAGGACGCCCGGGTCGGGGATGAACTGGGTCTGGGCGGGCCGCGTGGCTCCTTCCTGATTCCGACCAGTTTTTCGCAGCACCTGCTGGTCGGCGACGAGGCGGCCATTCCGGCCATCGCCCGGCGGCTGGAGGAACTGCCCGCCGGGGCCAGGGCCGTCGCCTGCATCGAGGTCAATGATGCGGCGGGCGAGCTGGATCTGCCCAGCGCCGCCGACGTCGAGATCGTCTGGGTGCACCGCAAGGGCGGGCCGCGCGGTCGGGCCGAGGCCCTGACGGCGGCGGCGGTCGCGGCGGCGCGGCGCATCGATCCGGCTGACGCCTATGTCTGGGTCGCCTGCGAGTCCACGGTGGCGCGGTCGATGCGTTCGGCGCTGCTGGCCGCTCGGCCGTTCAATCCGAAGTGGATGAAGGTGGCCGGTTACTGGCGTCTGGGCCGTGCGGGGTCGCATGAAGTGATCGAGGACTGAGGCCCGACCGGGCCTTGGCCAAAGAAAAGGGCGCTGCCGACGACCGGCAGCGCCCTTCTTCTTGCGCTCAAGAAGCGAGCCGCCGCGCGGCCCGCGTTGGCGCCCTTCCAACCTAGTGCCGGAAGACGCGCACGCCGGTGAAGGCCATGGCGATGCCGCGTTCGTCGGCGGCGGCGATGACCTCCTCGTCGCGGATCGAGCCGCCCGGCTGGATCACCGCCGTGGCCCCGGCGGCGACGGCTTCCAGCAGGCCGTCGGCGAAGGGGAAGAAGGCTTCCGAAGCGCAGGCCGAACCCTCGGCCAGGGAGTGGGCCAGACCCTTGGCCTCGCCGGCTTCCTTGGCGCGGATGGCGGCGATGCGGGCGCTGTCGCGGCGGTTCATCTGACCGGCCCCGATGCCCGCCGTCTGGCCGTCCTTGGCGTAGACGATGGCGTTGGACTTGACGTGCTTGGCAACGGTGAAGGCGAACAGCATGTCCTGGATCTCGGTCGGCGTCGGCTGGCGGCGCGTGACGATCTCCAGGTCCGAGGGCTTGATCAGCGAGCGGTCGCGCGACTGGACCAGGAAGCCGCCGGCGACCGAGCGGAAGACCTCGCCGGCGCCGTGCGGGTCGGGCAGGCCGTCGGTGATCAGCAGGCGCAGGTTCTTCTTGGCGGCGAAGACGGCCTTGGCTTCGTCGTCGGCGCCGGGGGCGATGACCACCTCGGTGAAGATGCCGGTGATGGCGCGGGCGTCGTCGCCGTTCAGCGGGCGGTTGACGGCGATGACTCCCCCAAAAGCGGAGACCGCATCGCATTCCAGCGCGCGGGCATAGGCTTCCGACAGGGTGTGGCCCACTGCCACGCCGCAGGGGTTGGCGTGCTTGACGATGACGCAGGCCGGGGCCTCGAACTCGGCCACCAGCTCATAGGCGGCGTCGGCGTCGGCGATGTTGTTGTAGCCCAACTCCTTGCCCTGAACCTGTTCGGCATAGGCCACGCCCGGACGCTTCTCGCCGGTGCGGTAGAAGGCGCCGGTCTGATGCGGGTTCTCGCCGTAACGCAGGGTCTGGGCCAGGGAGCCGGCGATCGACTTGCGGGCCGGGGCGGCGTCGTTCAGCTGGCCGGCGAACCACGACGAGACGGCGGCGTCGTAGGCGGCGGTGCGGGCGAAGGCGCGGGCGGCCAGCTGCTTGCGCAGGCTGAGCGAGGTCGAGCCGTCGGCCTTCAGGGCCTCGACGATCAGGCCGATGCTTTCCGCATCGACGGCGACGGCGACGTGGCCGTGGTTCTTGGAGCCAGAGCGGATCATGGCCGGGCCGCCGATGTCGATGTTCTCGATGGCCGCTTCAAAGCCGCCGCCGGATTCCACCGTCTTCTCGAACGGATAGAGGTCGATCCAGACGATATCGATGGCGCCGATGTCGTGTTCGGTCATGGCGGCGGCGTGGGCCGGGGCGTTGCGCACGCCCAGCAGGCCGCCGTGCACCACGGGGTGCAGGGTCTTGACCCGGCCGTCCATCATTTCGGGGAAGCCGGTCAGATCGGCCACGTCCTTGACCGGCAGGCCGAAGCCCGCGATCGCCGCCTTGGTGCCGCCGGTCGAGACCAGCTCGACGCCGAGACCGGCGAGCGTGCGCGCCGCCTCTTCCAGCCCCGCCTTGTCCGACAATGAAATCAGGGCGCGGACAGGTTTGATCGCGTCCGGGGCGGGCGGAAAGTCGGGAGCGGCGGGCATGGGCGGCGTCCGTTAACAGCTGGGGCGGGGAGATGGCGCGGCCTCTAGCACCATCGAGGCGCGGCGTCAGCCCTTGGGACACCAGCAGGTCTCCTCCTCTCCGTCATCCTCGGGCTTGACCCGAGGATCGAGTTGTCCGCCACTCGACGTTCCATGATCGAGCGCCGCCCTTTCATCGCCACCTACATCCTGGCCAGCCGCCCGCTCGGCGTCCTCTACATCGGCATGACGGCGAACCTCTACGAGCGCATCCGCCGGCATCGTGAGGACCGGGTCGAAGGCTTCGCCCAGCGCTACGGCTGCAAGACCCTCGTCTGGTATGAGACGCACGGCTTCGTCACCGAGGCGATCCGGCGCGAGAAGGCCCTGAAGCGTTGGAACCGCACGTGGAAGCTGGAGCTGGTCGAGAAGACCAACCCGCAGTGGCAAGACCTCTATCCCAGCCTGTTCGGACTGACGCCCGATCCTCGGGTCAAGCCCGAGGATGACGGAGTGGGAGATGTCGAGGCCTTCCTGAAGGGCCTCGACGAAATCTAGTGCGGATCGCCCGCCGCGCCCGCCGGGCTCAGCTTCCAGCGGATCTTGGTGTCGGCGTCGGTGCGGGCGGAGCCGCGGACGACGATCTGCAAGGAGCGCCGCGTCAGGCCCTCGTCGACGTGGACGGCGGGTTCGATGGCGACGTCGGGGCCGTCGCTGCGGAACCACCAGCCGCGTCCCGAATGGCCGCGCAGCAGGATGGAGCGGCGGTCGCGGGCCAGAGAAGCCTGAACGCCCGGCTCCAGCTGGAAGCGCAGGGCGTAGGGGGCGGCGATGGCGCGGGTCACTTCGGGGCGGCCTTCCGGCGGATGCAGCCGCTCCTCGGCGCGCAGTTCGTCGAGGCGCTGATCCAGATAGAGGCGGCGCTGATGCATCAGGCCGTACTGAGCCATCCAGCCGTCGTGCTCGACCTCCAGCCAGACGGCGCCGTCGCCTTCGCGGTGGTCGCGGGTGACGTGCAGGGCCGGGCCGATCAGGCGAGGGCCGAGCAGTTCGGCCTTCCAGCCGGACAGGGGCTCGCCCAGAGGCTGTTCGCCCAGCGTCAGCGTCGAGGCGCCCGGCGTCAGGCGCAGGGCCTGACGGTCCAGGGCGCGCGGGGTCCAGCCGGCCGAGGTGAACAGGCGGTCGCGACCGCAGACGACTTCCAGCGCGGCCGGTTGACCGCAGGCGGCGGCCGACCAGGCGCCGCGGGCCGGGGCCTCCACATCGACCATGACGGTCAGCAGGGGGCTGGAGATGCGCACCAGACCGCCGACGGCGCCGCTGGACGGCGGGGCGGGCGTGTCGTCATGGGCGCGGGCGGCGGCGACGCGTTCGGGCGTCGAAGGCCCGCCGCCCTGGAAGGCGGCCAGGCGGCCGTCGGGCAGGGCCAAGACGCGAAGGCTGGTCGTCAGGCGCGAGATGGCGGCGGCCACCGGTTCGGGCGTCGGCTCGGACAACTGGGCCAGGGCGTCGTCCAGGGTCAGCAGGTCGAGCAGCAGCTCAAGCCCCATTTCCGGGGCGCGGGCGGCGTGATGGCCGTCGGCGGCGACGGCGGCCTCCAGCGCGGCGGGCAGGCGCTTCAGGGCGGTGCGACGGATGCCGGCGCCGGCCTTGCCGGCCAGGGCGCAGCCGGCCACGGCGGCGGCGGTCAGGCGCTCGGCCCGGCCCATCAGGCCGCCGGGAGGACGGAGCAACTGACGCGCCTGACGCGCCAGAATGTCGGTCAGACGCAGACGCTCAGGCTCGGTCGCCACCCCGGCCAGACGCCGCCCGGCGCAGGCCAAGTGATAGGTGCGCCGCGCCAGAATGTCGGGATCCCAGGAGAAGGGCGACCAGCGGTTGAACAGGTCGTCCCAGGCCAGGGTCAGCGCCAGGGCCTCGCGCGCGCCGCGATCGCCGTGGGCCATCATCTCGGGCATCCAGACGAAGGCGTGCAGTTCGACGGCGAAGGCGCGGCTGGGGGTGGGGCGGTTCCACAGGTCGGCGGGCCCCTCGGCGTCGAGGCTGAGCCCGGCCAGGGTGAAGCGACCCGACAGCAGGGGGCGCGGCGCCTCTTCGCGCAGGGGGCGGAAGTCGCGCGGGCTGACGGCGAAACCGTCGGCGCGGGCGCCTTTCAGCGTCATGGTGTAGCCGGGCAGGCCATAGAGTTCGATCCACAGCTGGCGCGCGGCCAGTTGTCCGGCGACGGCGGCCCACAGGGCGGGATCGGCCTTGGGGCCGCCGGCGGCGCGCACCGGGGTGCGGACCGGCGCGCCCTTGAGGCCGGGGATATGGCCCTCGGTCAGGCCGCCTTCTGTTTCGCGCGGGGCGAAGGGGCCGAGGGGGCTCACGCGGCGGCGGCCTTCAGAGCCTGGATGTTGGCGGCGTAGGCGTCCGGCCCGCCCTTGAAGACGAAGGAGCCCGCGACCAGGGCGTCGGCCCCGGCGGACAGGCAGGCTCCGGCGTTGGCGGCGACCACGCCGCCGTCCACCTGCAGGTGGGCCTTGGAGCCGGCGCGGTCGAGGATGGCGCGGGCGCGTTCGATCTTCTTCAGCGAGGACTCGATGAATTTCTGACCGCCGAAGCCGGGATTGACGGACATGATCAGCACCAGGTCGACCAGGTCGACAGCCTCTTCCAGCACGCTCAGCGGCGTGGCCGGGTTGAAGACCAGACCGGCCTTGGCGCCCAGCTGGCGGATCTGGCCGAGCGTCCGGTGGACGTGAGGACCGCTTTCGGGGTGGACGCTCATGATGTCGGCGCCGGCCGCGCGATAGGCCTCCAGCCAGTTGTCGACCGGGGCCACCATCAGGTGAACGTCGAAGGGCAGGCGGGTGTGGGGGCGAAGCGCCTTCACCACGTCCGGGCCGATGGTCAGGTTGGGCACGAAGTGGCCGTCCATGACGTCGACATGGATCCAGTCGGCCCCGGCGGCTTCCAGCGCGCGGACCTCTTCGCCCAGCCTGGCGAAGTCGCTGGCGAGGATGGAGGGGCAGATCAGCGGGGCGCTTGCGGCGGCGGTCTGGGTCATGGTTCTGCGACTTACGGCCATGAGGCGCGGGGGGCAAGCCGGGCCGCTGACGCAGGCCGACCTGGCGCGCGTCAGCAGGTGGTCATTGGCGCTTCGCGAACGGTCGGCGGTGGTCGTTGGCGAAGACGCGGCGGTTGAGGACGCAAGGCTGCTGGCGGGGTGCGGCGGGGCGAGGGAGGAAGACGGCGACTTCTTCAGCCGTCCCCGAAAGGACCCGCCATGATCCGCATCCTCGCCGTCGCCGCCGTTCTGGCCTTCGCCGCTCCGGCCTATGCCCAATCCGCCGACAACCGTCTGACCCTGACCTTCGAGACGGGCGCGGAGACCGGCGCGGTTCTGGTCGCCCTCTACGACAGCGAGGCCGCCTATGAGGGCGGACAGCCGGCGCGCGTGGCCCAGGTCGATGTGGCGGCGGGCCAGCGCGAGGCCGTGTTCGACCTGCCCGCCGGGACCTACGGCGTGAAGGCCGTCCACGACGTCAACGGCAACGGCAAGATGGACGTCAATCCGTTCGGCATGCCGAGCGAGCCCTTCGCCTTCTCCAACAATGCGGTCGGCAACATGGGGCCGGCCAAGTGGGACCGCGCCCGCTTCGAGGTGTCGGGCGCCACGGCCCAGACCATCCGCATCCGCTAAGTCTTGATGCTCGGAGAGACCGCCATGACCCCGACCCGTCGCACCCTGTTCATGGGCGCCGCCGCGCTCGCGGCGGCCCGCGTCCTGACCCCCGACCGGGCCTATGCCGCGCAGGCGATGAGCGCGACCGCCGACTGGTCGCTGGCCACCGCCGACGTCGAGAGCGACGTGGCCCCGCGCGCCCTGCGTCTGGTCCATGGCCGGGCGCCCGCCGGCCTGTCGGGCAGCCTTTATCGCAACGGCCCGGCCAAGTTCCGTCGGCCGGGCGGCTCGTCCCAGCACTGGTTCGACGGCGACGGCCTGATCCGCCGCTGGCGGGTGCAGGACGGGCAGGCCAGCTTGGCCGCCCGCTTCGCCGACACGCCCAAGCGGCGTCAGGAGGCCGAGGTCGGGGCCATGCTGATGCCGGGCTTCGGCACGGTGGCCGATCCGCGCGCCCGCATCGGCTCGGCCGACGACGCCAGCCCGGCCAACACCTCGGTGCACAAGGTCGGCGGCAAGCTGTGGGCCCTGTGGGAGGCGGGCTCGCCCCTGGCCATGGACCCCGAGACCCTGGCGACCGAGGACTTCGTGACCCTGCGCCCGGACCTGAAGAACATGCCCTTCCTGGCCCATCCGCGCATCGAGCCGGACGGGCGTATCTGGAACCTGGGGGTGAGCGGACGCCAGGCCATGGTCTGGCGACTGGCGGCGAGCGGCGCCCTGGAGGCGGCCGAGCTCATCGCCCTGCCGCGCGCCAGCTATATCCACGACTTCAGCGCCACGGCCAGGCATCTGGTCATCGTACTGCAGCCCTGGGTCCATTCGCGCAACGTCATGCCCGTTTCGGCCGCCTTCGAGTGGACGCCGCAGGCCGGGACGCAGATTCTGGTGATCGACAAGGCCGACCTGACGCAGCGCCGGATCTATGAGCTGCCGCCCTTCGGCTTCTTCCACGCGGGCGACGCCTGGGAAGAGGCGGACGGAACCATTCGCCTCGACCTGTGCGCCCACAAGGGCATGGATTTCGCCGCGCGCGGCGCCCATGAGGTGCTGAACGGCGTGCCCCTGGGTCACGACCCCGCCGAACTGGCCATGGTGGTGCTGGAACCGAACGGGCGCGGTCGTCTGGAGCGGACCGGGGTGGTGGGGGAGTTCCCGCGCAGCGATCCGCGTCGCGCCGGGCTGGCCCGTCGTTTCAGCCTGCACACCACGGGCGAGCGCGCCGACCGGCCCCTGGCCTCGGCGGTGGCCGTCACCGACTGGCGCTCAGGCCGCACGCGGTCGTTCGACTTCGGCCCCGGCCATGTGACCGACGAGATGGTCTATGTGCCCAAGCCCGGCGGCGTGCACGAGGCCGAGGCCTGGCTGGTCGGCCCGACGATCAATCTGAAGGCGGGGGTCAGCGAACTGCACGTCCTGGACCTGATGCACGTCGAGGACGGCCCCGTCGCCACCTGGCGCGCCGACGTGGCCCTGCCGGCGGCCTTCCACGGGAATTGGGTGTGAGGTGGATGTCCGCTTGCGACCGAGGCTGTGTGAAAACGCCTCCCGATCGAGCGAATTAGGATAGCCTTCCGGGTCAGCAGGAGGTGGGTATGAGCCGCTTCGTTCAGGGCGCCGA
>NZ_JBIAFA010000007.1:0-163064 GCF_042869015.1 Brevundimonas sp. NPDC007368
CCTTCAGATGCGCCGGCCAGTGCGGCGTGAACGCCCCAGGAGGCTCAATCACGTGATCGTCCACGCTCACAAGGATCAGGTCATCGACAGTCATGGGGCTCTTCCTCGTTTCCACGGACGGCTTGGCGCCGCCTCGAATTCGGACGCCGTCGCATGGACTCGCGCCATTCAGAATTCTTTTCTAGAACAAAAATCGCAAAAGTGTCTAGAAAATATGAGGCGCACCGCTGGACGCGCCGGCTCCCGCGCCAATCGGATATCGTTCAAGGAGACGCCATGATCCGCCGCATGGACCATTTCACCATCGTCACCGATCGCCTGAACGAGAGCGTGGACTTCTACGGGATGCTGGGACTGGTCCCCGGCCCGCGGCCGGACTTCGGCGTGGGGGGAGCCTGGCTCTACGCCGACGACCGCCCCGTGCTCCACCTGGTCGAAACCGAACGCATGCCGGACCCCCGGCGCGGCGCGCTTGATCACATGGCCTTCTTCGCCGAGAACTTCATCGCGGCGGCTGAGCGGGCGACGGCCGCCGCCGTGCCCTATCGCGTGATCCGCACTCCGCGCCCCTTCAGCCTGTGGCAGATGTTCCTGTTCGATCCCAACGGCGTCGAAGTGGAACTGGATTTCGCCGCCGACGAGCTTCCGCCGGCCGACTGGAAGGAGCACGCCGGTCTCGAACCGCGGTGACGCGGGGGACGGCTCAGGTCAGGGCTGACGTCAGCCTGTGGCCGGCGTCACGAAGGGCGACGCCGATCTCCTCCAGCGCCTCGCCCTCGTACTGCCCCTGGAGCATGACGCCGACGATGGTGAAGGCGACCTCGCCGGCCCGATCGAAGACCGGCGCGGCCACGGTCTGGACGCCGCGCGTGAAATAGCCCCGGTCGACGGCCCATCCCCTCGCCTTGGCGGCTTCAACTTCGTCCCAGTAAGCGTCGAACGTCAGCGGCGTCTGCCAGCGCAGGACATTGAAGGCCGACTTCAGCTCTTTCCGGCTCCAGCCGAGATAGGGGGCCATGACGCGGCCGGTCGCAGCCATCAGGACCGGAAGACGCTGGCCCTCGGCCATTTCAATACGCACATTGGCGGGACTGGGCACGCCCTTGATCAGGACGATCTTGTCGACGCCCAGCCGCTTCCACAGCGTCACGGTGATATTGAAGCGGTCCGCCAGATCCCGCATCTGGGGCGTCGCCGCCGCGATACGCTGCCCCTCGGTCAGCAGGTTCCCGACCAGGGTGGTGAGACCCACGCCGACCGAATAGGTCTTGGCGACGGGATCGAACTCCACGACCTCCTCCATCACCAGGGTGCGCAGTATGTTGAAGCAGGTGCTGGCGTTCAGCCCCAGGCTGCGCGAAATGGTCACCGACCGGGTGGGGCCGCCCGCCTCGACCAGGAATTTCAGGATCCGGATCGCATTGGCCGCCGGTTTGACGAAGACCATCTTCTCGGAGACGTCATTGGTCGCGGCTGCGGCGTCGGCCTGTCCCTCGACGTCGTCGTGCTTGCTTTTTCCTGCGGCTGATCGCGCCATGCGCACCCCGTTGAATCTTGCGGCCCCGGCCGCGATCACGGCCTCTGATTAGCAGGCATTGAGCTTGAAGCGAAACGGGGAAACCGCCCCGTCCGCCCTGCACCCCCCTGACCGGATCAGCCGCCGTCTGGCCCGTCGGCTCAGGCTGACGCCCCCTGGTCCGCAAAGGCCTGTATCAGGATCGCTTCGAGCGATTGCGGCGCCCGCCCCGACAGGTTTTCGATATCGCCCGTGACGATGTCGAATCCCCCGGCGACGAACCCCTGACGGATGGAAAGGACGACCTCGACGACATGGGGCGGCAGCCCCGCAGCCAGAAATCGCGCCCGCAGGTCCTTGACGGGCATGACCACATGGTTCAGCGCCTTTCCGGACAGCCTCGCGACTAGATCGGCGCGCTCGGCGCCCGTCCAGTTCCGCGGTCCTGTTCCTGTATAGACTGCGCCCTCATGTCCCTCCCCGGCCAGGAGCCCGGCGGCCGCGGCGGCGAGGTCCGCGCGGGAGACGAAGGCGACCCGGTTCTCCCCCAGTCCGACCAGCGCGCCCTGGGCCAGGGCGGCCTTCGCCTCGTCCGCGAAGGACTCGGCGTAGTAGTTCATGCGCAGGATGCTCCAGCGCGGTGCCGTGCGCATCAGATGTTGTTCCGCAGCGAAGTAGGACGCCCAGACGTCTGGCTCCGGCCGCGCCCTCGCGCCGGCCGACGACATGAAGACCACATGGGGCACGCCGGCCCGACGGGCGGCGTCAATGGCCGCCAAATTCTGCCGGGTGCGCTGTCCCGGCGCCAGGGCGACGGTCGGGATGATCAGCAGGCGATCCAGGCCGGCATAAGCGGCGTCCAGACTTTCAGCCTGGTCATAGTCGCCAAAACGGGTCTCATGGCCCGCCAATGTCTTCGGCGTGCGCGTGATCCCCACGACTTCCACGCCCGGGCGAAGGCCCAGATGCGCCACCACCCCGGCCCCGAGCTTTCCGCTCGCCCCGCTTACGCCGATCTTCATCGCTCGTTCTTCCCGGTTCCGATCCTGTCCGACCGCCTGCGGCGTCAGACCTCCTTCATGGGAATGGTCACATCCGCGAGGCGCAAGGGATCGACCTCGCGCCGCGACGCCAGCCATTGTCGCCCGGCCATGAATTCCTGCGGGGCGTTGACCGCCTCGACCGCCTGGACCCGCTCCCCGCAGAGGTGGAAGACCGCAAACTTGCGATCCGCCGGATCTCCGCGCGTGACAACCTGATCCACATCGAACGGCAGGCCGGCGATCTGCAGCTTGAGGTCGTACTGATCGGACCAGAACCATGGGGTGTCCGGCCTGGGTTCGGGTTGGCCGCTGATCGCCGCCGCAGCCTGGCGCGCCTGCTCGAGCGCATTGGGCACGCTTTCGAGGCGAAGGCTCCGTCCATAGAGCGGCATCGGCCTGTGCGTGAGATCGCCAACGGCGAAGATGTCTGGATCCGAGGTGCGCGCCTGAGCATCGACGACAACTCCGTTATCGCAGATCAGCCCGGCCTCCCGCGCCAGATCGTCATTGGGAATCGCCCCGATCCCCACCAGGACCGCGTCGCAATGCAGCATCCCGCCGTTCGCCAGCCGTACGCCCGAGACATGGCCGTCCAGCCCCTCGAAGCCCTGGATCTCGACCCCGAAGTGGAACCGCACGCCCTGCGCCTCGTGTTCCGCGCGAAAGAAGTCGGACAGGACCGGACCGGCGACGCGGGCCAGAAGGCGGTCCTCGCGCTCCAGGACATCGACGTCGGCGCCGAGTTTGCGCGCCGACGCTGCAACCTCAAGACCGACATAGCCGCCGCCGATGACGGCCAGACGGAAACCGGGCTTGAAATAGGCCTTGATCCTCTCGGCGTCGTCGATCGTTCTGAGCTCAAGAAAGCCGTTCAATTCACTCCCCGGAAGGACCAGACGACGTGCCCGTGCGCCCGTGGCGAGCACCAGGGTGTCATAGGCGAGGGTTTCGTCCGAAGAGAGGGTCAGGGTTTTGGCGGCGCGGTCGATCTGGACCACGCGCGTGGAGGTTCGCAGATCAATACCGACTTCCGCATACCAGTCGCGAGGCCGCAACAGCAGCCCGTCCTCGGCAAGCTCGCCCTTCAACCACCCCTTGGACAGGGGCGGGCGCTGGTAGGGCGGATGCGGCTCCTCGCCGATCAGGGTGATGGGCTCGGCATAGCCGTTCTGGCGCAGCATGGCCGCGACACTTCCCCCCGCGTGGCCTGCCCCGATGATGATTGCGCTCACTTTGATCCCGTCCCTCTAGCCGACCTCCAGAACCCCGAACGCCGAAGACCATCTACATGAAGAATTTGATTGTGATTTGAGAATTGAAAATCGTCCAGCCCAGAAGTGTGGGGCGTGCGCCAGGATGCTTTTCGCGACGCCCCCGCTTCCAGGCACGTCGCCGTCGAAATCCTTCTGCCCGGCTCGACGCACAAGGCTTTCGCGCTCACGGCAGCGACGCCGATCTCCCCCGGGGAAAGCGGGCTTAAGCGACCGCCATTCACCAGGCTCCGTCGGCGACCTCAGTTCGCCCGCGCCTCTGGCGCGGTCGGGTTCCGCGAGGCCGCGCGCACGCAGCGAACGCTTTCGGCTTTCAGTTGCGGCTCGGGGACATATCCCGACTGGGCGAACGCCCGCTGCTGCGGCAGGGCCGAAAGCGTATCCTCGGCCCGCCACCATTTCGAGGCGCTCGATGACTTCGACAGAAGTCCGCCCATGATGCGCTCGATATCGCGAAAGCTCAGCTCGACTTCCGCCGCCTTCTGAACGGCGCTTCCGCGAAAAATCAGTTGTGACCGAGTGGGCCGCCGGTCGACCCCGAACGCACGAACCTCACCTTCTCGGCTCGCAGTTCCGGTTCAGGGGTAAACCCCGCCTGAGCGAAGGCGCGTTGCTGAGGCATGGCTGACGGCGCGTCCTCGACGCGCCACCACTTCACGTCAGCGGACGCCTTGGGCAGGAAACCGCCAACGATCCGTTCGATATCCCGAAAACTCAGCTCAACCTCTATCGCCTTTTGGCGACGCAGGTATCGAACGAGGGGCTCGTACTTGGCCATAAGATCGGGCTCGTTTCCTTGACGCCGCGCGCGACAGCTCGCGCCCTGAAACAAGCGACGCTCCATACAGGTCCCGAGGGGTCAGGAAAAGCCGCTCTCCGCGGCTTCCACTCGGCGTCAACCCAGACTGTCTCCCAGCTAGGCGATCACCGCATTTCCATCAAAACTCTGAGCCCGAAGCAGAAAAATGAAACCGGCTGAAACGAGGTGAAAAAATACAGCCCTTTGGCCCCCATATGGACCCCAAAAGCACAACCAGCTGGACGAGGCCTAAAGCACCCGTCAACAACTATCTATGAATAAAGGGGAAAATGGTACGCCCCCTCGGGCTCGAACCGAGGACCCTCTGATTAAAAGTCAGATGCTCTAACCAACTGAGCTAGGGGCGCACACTCTTTGAAATCAACCACTTGGGCTGCTTCGCCGCCGACAGGCGAAGCGCCTGTTTGCGGAGGCGGTTTCTGGTTCATTCGCGGATGGAGGTCAAGGGCCGCAGCGCGCGAAGATGCGCATTTTGTGAGGAAATCGTCACGACCGCCCTTCCACAGCCCGTCCATACGGTTAGCGTGGCGGCATGGGACCTCTCGCCGGACTGCGCATCATCGAAATCGACGGCCTGGGGCCCGTCACCTTCTCCGGCATGGTGCTGGCCGACATGGGGGCCGAAGTTCTGCGGCTGACGCGCGGCGGCGCCGCCCCCGCAGCTGTTTTCGACGAGGTCGGCGGCGAGGTGCTGCATCGCGGCCGCACGGCCGTGCCCGTCGATCTCAAATCAGTCGAGGACCGCGACAAGATCCTGGCGCTGATCGCGGGCGCCGACGCCCTGATCGAGGGTTTCCGGCCCGGCGTCATGGAGCGCCTGGGCCTGGGGCCAGACGCCTGCGCCGCCGTCAATCCGCGCCTGGTCTATGGCCGCGTCACCGGCTGGGGTCAGACCGGGCCGATGTCCGATCAGGTCGGCCACGACATCAACTACCTCGCCCTGTCCGGCGCCCTCTATCCCATGGGGGCGGGCGATCAGCCGCCCTGCCCGCCGTTGAATCTGGTCGGCGACTACGGCGGCGGGGCCATGATGCTGGTCAGCGGCGTGCTGGCGGCCCTGCTGGAGGCGAAGACCACCGGACGCGGGCGCGTCGTCGACGCCGCCATGACCGACGGCTCGGCCCTGCTGACCAGCCTGTTCCACGCTTTGCGGGCGCGCGGCCTGTGGAGCGAGCGGCGTGAAGCCAACCTGCTGGACGGCGGCACGCCCTTCTATCGCTGCTACGCCTGCCGCGACGACGGCTTCGTCGCCGTCGGCGCGCTGGAGCCGCGCTTCTACGCCGCCCTCATCAGGGGGCTTGGCCTGACGCCTGACGAAGCGCCGCAGTTCGACCGGGAGAACTGGCCCGCCCTGCAGGCCCGCTTCACCGCTCTGTTCGCCACTCGCGACCGCGACGACTGGGCGGCGCATTTCGCCGGGACCGAGGCTTGCGTCACCCCCGTCCTGTCCCTGAGCGAGGCGCCGGCGCACCCTCACAACCAGGCGCGCGGGACCTTCGTGAGCGCCGGAATCGATCAGCCCGCCCCCGCGCCGCGCTTCGCCGCCGCAGCCGCGCCGATCAGCGCCGACCGCCCTCTCCTGCCGCTGGATCAGGCCCTGGCCGACTGGACGAACGAAAACGCCTGAAGCCGTGACGAAAAGGGTTCAGTTGCGGTTCATTCTCGTTCGGTAGACAAGCCGAGGGAACCCAGCCGGGCAGACGACGTTTGCCACCCCACAGGGGGAAGAAAAACCAGATGAACCGATTGATTGTAAAACGTTTGCTCCTGGCCGCAGGCTTGGCCGCCGCCACCGCCCTGGCGGCTTGCGATGAGCCGCGTTCGGAAAACGACTACGAGGCCGTCGAGGTCCAGACCGAAGAGCCCGCCGCCCCCGCCGCCGAAGACTCGGCCGCGCCCGCCGTGGCCGAGGCTCCGGTTGCGACCGAGGCCCCGCCTCCGGTCGACGCCCTGCCGCCCGAAACCCGCACCTCGGAACAGACGGTGCAGCCGGAAAGCGATACGCTGTTCTACTGATTCCGCTTGAGCGGCGTTCGCTTCCGGTTGTCGCGCCCTGAACCCAAGGCTCCAGTTTGACGTCGAGGTCTCATCTCCTTCTCGCCAGCGTGGCGCTCTGGGCCGTGTGCGGCCACGCGGCGGTCGCCGCCCAGCCCAAGGCCGAGATTCGCGGCGACGTCGACGCCGAACTGCGTCGACGGCTGGAGCAGGCCGTCGGTCAGGTCGACGAAACCCCCGCCAACCGTTTCGAGGCCCGCCGCCGCGCGCGCTCGGCCATGGAGGCGGCCCAGGCCCTGCTTCGCTCTGAAGGCTATTACCAGCCGACGCTGCAGGACGACGTCGAGGGCGAGGAAAAGCCGGTCGCCGTCGTCACCGTCATGCCCGGACGGCGCTTTGAACTGAGCGAGACCAAGGTCAACTGGGTCGCCCCCGTGCCTGACCCCGCCGCACAGTCCGCCGCCACCGCCGACATCGGCCTGAAGCCGGGCGATCCGGGTCGCGCCGCCGACATCCTGGACGCCGAAGGCCGGATCGTCGCCAACCTGACGCGCGAAGGCTACGCCGACGCCAAGGCCGAACCCCGCCGGGTGGTCGTCGATCACGCCACCTTCACCGTGCAGCCCAATTTCAACATCGCTTCGGGCGAACTGGTGCGGCTGGACGGCGTGCTGGTGCGCACCCGGGGGCCGACCAACCCAGACTGGGTCGCCAATCTGGCCCCGTGGAAGGCCGGCGACCGCTACGACCCCGAGGACGTGGCCGAACTGGAGCGGCGTCTGCTGGACACCGGCGTCTATGACGGCGTAAACGTCTCCCTGGCCTCGCTGGATCAGGTGACGCCCGAGGGACTGCGCCCGGTCGTCGTCGGCCTGTCGGACCGTCCGCGCAGCCTGCTGGAGGCCGGCGCCACCTATTCGACCGCCGAAGGCGTCGGCATCGACGTCTTCCAAACCCGCTACAACCGCTTCGGCCGCGCCGCGACGCTGAAGTACGGCGGCCGCTACGCCAGCATCGACAGCCGCCTGGGCGCCGAGGCCAGCTTCCCCCACTGGGGCAAGGCCGGCCGGACGTTGAAGCTGTCCGGCTACCTCATCAACGAGCAGACCGACGCCTATGACCGCAGCGCTGTCAGCGTGAACGCCGACCTGTCGCAGCGCATCGGCAAGACCTCCTTCTTCACCTACGGCCTCGGCGTCGACGCGGGACAGTACACAGAGAACCGCTTCGACCCGATCACCCAGGCGCCGATCACCTTCGATCGCGACCTGGCCATCGTGACGGGGCGCGCCATCGCCTTCATGGATCGCTCCAACGATCCGCTGGATCCGACCCGCGGCTATCGTCTCTACGTTTCGGCCCAGCCGACGGCCGTGACGGGTGAGGACACCGTCCTGTTCCTCAAGACCGAGGGCCAGGCCACGGCCTATCTGCCCCTGCAGGACGGGGCCAAAACGGTGCTGGCTGGCCGCGCCCGTATCGGTTCGATCGTCGGCGGCGAGGAGCTGACGGTGCCGTCGGACCGCCTCTTCTATTCCGGCGGCGGCGGCTCGGTGCGCGGCTATTCCTATCAGAGCATCAACCCTCGCCTGCCCGACAACACGCCGCGCGGCGGCCTGTCGCTGTTCGAGACCTCGATCGAGGTGCGCCACGACATCGGCCAGAAGTTCCAGGCCGTCGGCTTCGTCGACGCCGGGGCCATCGGCTTCCAGGAGACGCCCAACCTGACCAACATGCGCTACGGCGCAGGCGTCGGGGTCCGTTACAAGCTGCCGTTCGGCCCGGTGCGCGCCGATATCGCCGTCCCGCTGAACAAGCGCGAGGGCGACGCGGCCTTCCAACTCTACATCAGCATCGGCCAGGCGTTTTGACCGACACTCCTCCGCCTCATGAACCCGAAGCGGAAACGCCGGCCAAGGCCGAGAAGCGCAAACGCACGCGTCTGCAGCTCATCGCCTTCGTCTCGGGCGTCGTGGTCGCCGCCCTGCTGGCCCTGAGCATCGTCCTGGCGATTGGCGGGCGAATGTATCTGGTCTCGGATTCCGGCCGCGAACTGATCACCAGTTTCGTCGCCGGCAAGAAGATCAGCCGCTATGGCCGCATCAACGTCGAGGGCCTGAAGGGCGACCTGTTCGACGACTTCACCCTGGAACGGGTGACCATCACCGATGCGGACGGCGTCTGGCTGGAGGCGACCAATGTTCGCCTCGACTGGTCCTACTGGCCCCTGCTGATGCGGCGCTTCCATGCGACCGAGATCCGCGCGGACCAGATCCGTCTGCTCCGCCGTCCCCAGTTCGAGCCGCGGACCGAGCCCGGCGGCCCCCAGGCCCTGAGCATCGACATCGACAAGTTCAGCGCCAGGGTCGAGCTGATGGAGGGCTTCTCCAAGGAATACGGCCGCTGGACCCTGAGCGGCGACGCCGAGGTTCCGCGTCGGGGCGACAAGAAGATCAACGTCGACGCCTTCAGCCTGAACCGCCAGGGCGACCATCTGCTGCTCAAGGCGATCATCGGCAAGAAGCCCGAGGACCTGCGGGTCAACCTGCGCGCGGGCGAGGCCCAGGGCGGCCCGATCGCCGGCGCGCTGGGCTATTCCCCCGACAAGCCCTTCTCGGCCATCGCCGTCGTCAACGGCGAACTGGTCGACGTCGAGGTGAAGACCGGCGACTTCACCCCCCTGACCGTCAAGGGCCGCTACGGCAAGACCGGCGCCCGCATCGGCGGCGCCGCCGACTTCTCGGGCTCGGACCTGCTGGAGCCCTTCGCCCGCCGCATTGGCCAGAGGGCCCGCTTCGGCTTCGCCAGCCTGCCGGTTCGGGACGCCGAGGATGTCCAGGCCATGAGCTGGACCCTGACCGCCGAGAACATCACCACCCGTGCCTCGGGCCTGATCAACCTCAAGCAGCGCGCCGCGCCGGACGGCGTCAAGCTGACGGTCGCGACGCCCTCGCTCACCCGTCTGGCCGGCCCGACCCTGGCCGGGGCGACCACCTATACGGGCGTGTTCAAGGGCGACGCCAACCGCTGGAGCGTGCAGGGCTCGGCCAGCCTTCAGGACACAGACATCGCCAGCTATCGCGCCGCCCGCGTCTCGGGGCCGCTCGCCCTCAGCTACAATAAGGGCCAGTTCGATGTCGTCACCGACGCCCGCGCCGTCGGCGGCTCGACGGCCGGCATCATCGGCGCCCTGCTGGGGGCCACCCCCCATGTGAAGCTGGAAGGCTCGCGCACTTCCGACGGCGCCTATCTGCTGAAGAAGATCGACGGGCGAGGTCAGGCCCTGACCCTGACCGGATCGGGCGGCCGCAACCTCACCGGCGGCCTCAGCTTCCGCGGTGATGCAGACATCACCGACATCTCGCGTATCCGCCCCGGCGCCAAGGGCTCCTTCAAGGGACCAATCCAGGCCGGCAAGGCCCGCAACGGGCCGTGGACCATCAGCTTCGACGGCCGCGCGTCGCGCCTGAGCGTCGGCATGGACGAACTGGATCGCCTTCTGGGTCAGACCCCGCGTCTGGCCATGGCCGGAACCTATGACCGGGGTGTCCTGGCCATCAACCGGGGCGAGCTGACGGGCGCCGCCGGGCGCATGGGCGCCAAGGGCCTGATCGAGGGCGGCAAGCTGCGTCTGGCCCTGGACTGGGACGCGCACGGGCCGTTCGGCGTCGGTCCCGTGGCCATCGACGGCGCCATGAGCGGAAACGGCGCCCTGACCGGCACCCTGGCCCAGCCCAGGGCTGACCTGCGCGCCGCCTTCGACAAGGTCGCGGCCGGCGGCCTGATCCTGACCAACGCCGATCTGATCCTCAGCTTCCGCAAGGGCGCCGACGCGTCTGACGGACGGATCGTGCTCAACTCCGGCTCCAACTACGGCCCGGCGCGGGCGTCGGGGAACTTCTTCCTCGGCGGCAAGAGCCTTCGCCTGACCGAGGTGGACGTCAACGCGGGCGGCGTGACGGCCCAGGGGGCCATCGCCCTGTCCAACAACTACCCCTCCAGCGCCGACCTGACCTTCACCGCGCGTCAGGGCGCCTTCCTGGCCTCGGGTCAGGCGGACGGCCGGGTGCGCCTGACCGACGGCGGCGGCGATCAGAGCGCCGTTCTCGACGTCACCGGACGCAACGTCCGCCTGGCGGGATCGACCTGGGTCGTCCGCAGCCTGTCGCTCAAGGGCCAGGGCACGCTCGAGCGCCTGCCCTTCTCCCTGGCCGCCGACGTCGGCGGGCCCAATCCGGTGCAGTTCAACGGCACGGGCGAATACTCGCGCCAGGGCCCGGCCCAGAGCGTCACCCTGCGCGGCGGCGGCCGCGTGCGCGAGGTCGCCTTCACCACCCGCGCCCCGGCCGTCATCGCCCTGAACGGCGACGGCCGCGTCGTCCGTGTCGACCTGGGCGTCGGCGGCGGCGTCCTGACCGGCGAGCTGCGTCAGGACAAGGCCGGCAGCGCCATTCAGGCCGAGCTGACCAATGTCGAAATGGGCTCTCTCGTCCCCGACCTGCGCGGTCAGGTCACCGGCCGCGTCTCGCTGCAGGGCGCGGGCGACAGGCTGAACGGCTCGGCCAATGTCGACCTGAAGCAGCTGCGCAGCATCGACGCCCCGCGGGGCCTGGCCGTGGACGGCGCCCTGAACGCCGACCTCAACGACAATGTCCTGCGCATCCGCGCCCAGGCCAACGACGGCACGGCGGTTCAGGCCTCCGCCGACGTCAGCCTGCCGGTCGTGGCCTCGGCCGCGCCCCTGCGCCTGGCGGTCGAGCGCACCCGCGAGATGTCCGGTCAGATCGCCGTCAACGGCCAGATCCAGCCCATATGGGATCTCTTCCTCGGCGGCGCCCAGTCGCTGTCCGGCCAGATCGCCAGCCGCGCCACCCTCGGCGGCACCCTGAACGACCCGCGCCTGAACGGCCGTCTGGACCTGACACAGGGCGCCTTCCGCGACAGCATCACCGGTCTGCGTCTCGAAGGCGTCAGCCTGGCCAGCCGGTTCGACGACAACCAGGCGGTGATCGAGCGCTTCGAGGCCGCCGACGGGCTCAAGGGCACGGTGACCGGCAACGGCAACCTGGGCCTGCGTCAGGGCTCGGGCTCCACCCTGAGGCTGGAGCTGACCCGCTTCCGCGTCATCGACAACGACATCGCCGAGGCCCGCGCCAACGGGGTGCTGACCGCCGTGCGCGGCGCGGACGGCAATATCCAGCTGAGCGGCGATCTGAACATCGACCAGGCCGAGATCTCGCCCAATCTGCCCGGCTCGAACGGCGTGGTGAAGATGGATGTGGTCGAGATCAACCGCCCTGGCGGCGATCCTGTCGAGGCCGAAACCAGGGCGCGCGGTCCGCAGATCGGCCTGAACCTCAACCTGACGGGCCGTGAAATCCATGTGCGCGGCCGCGGCCTCAACGTCGAGTTGACCGCCAACGCCCGCGTACGCGGCACCATCACCCGTCCACAGCTGACCGGCACGGCCAATGTCGTGCGCGGCGACTATGAGTTCGCAGGCAAGCGCTTCGTCTTCGACGACAGCGGGTCGGTGACTCTGTCGACCGACCCGGCGCGCATCCGTCTGAACCTGGCCGCCGTGCGCGAAGACCCGGCACTGACGGCGACCATCAAGGTCACGGGCACCGCGGCCCAGCCCAAGATCGAGCTGACCTCCAGCCCCTCCCTGCCCCAGGACGAAATCCTGTCGCAGGTCCTGTTCGGCCGTTCAGCGTCGCAGTTGTCGGGCTTCGAGGCGGCGCAACTGGCCTCGGCCGTGGCCTCGCTGGCTGGCGGCGGCGGCTTCGACGTGATCGGCAACCTGCGCGAACTGGCGGGTCTGGACCGCCTGTCGTTCGGCGGCGAGGCCTCCAGCCTCACTGTCGCCGGCGGCCGCTACATCACCGACGACGTCTATCTGGAGATCATCGGCGGCGGCGAAGGCGGGGCGGCGGTCAACGTCGAATGGCAGGTGCGCCGCAACCTGGCCGTCAGCTCCAAGTTCGGCGGCGAAGGCGACGCCAGCATTTCGGTTCGCTGGCGTCGCGAAAGCGACCGGCCCGGCGGCGGCGCAACCGACCGGCGCCGCAACCGCAGCCGCTAAGCCTCTACGTCATCCCGGAAGCGGCGCAGCCGCTATCCGGGACCGCAAGATATGCATTCGCCTGCGTCCTGGGCGCTCCCGGCTCTCCGTCTCGCTAACGCGAGCCTGCGGCCGGGATGACGAAAATGAGTGTTAGAGGATTTCCAAAATGCTCTCGACGGGGCGCCCGATCCGGGCGCCCTTGTCGCTCTCGACGATGGGGCGTTCGACCAGCACCGGCTCGGCGATCATGGCCGCGCGGATCACGTCGTCCGACGCCCCGCTTTCCAGCAGTTCGACCGCCTTGGCCTCGCGCTTGCGCAGCATCCCCGACAGGCCCACGCCCGTCTCCTTGGCCAGCCGGTCCAGCGTCGCCGCGTCCCAGCCGGTCTTCAGATACTCGACCACCACCGGCTGGACGCCCTTCTCCTGCAGCAACTCCAGCGCCTTGCGCGAGGTCGAGCATTTCGGATTGTGGAAGAGGGTGACGGTCATCAGTAGGTCCGTTTCAGTTTTTCAAACATGCGTCCGCCGCGGAACGCAGCGACATACATGGCTATTGTCGCGAGATTGACGAGCCACATCAGCGCACTGACGAAGGCGAACTCAAACTCGATCGACGAGCCGATTTTCAAAAGGGCGCCGAACCCGCTCAAGAGGCCATAGGCCATGAAGGCGAGCATGATCGTCGGGATCACCCAGGTCATGCGCCGCCACTGCGCCACCGCCAGAACGACATAGACAACTGCGAGCACCAAGGTGGTGACCAGCATGAACACGGGTAGCATGCCCACGATGGCGTCCTGAATGGCGACTTGCTGAGCCGTCATGACCTGCCCCTTTTGCTGAGCAGCCAGCACCTGAGCCAGCGCCTCGGCCTTCGGCATAGACAGCAGGCCGACGAACAACTGCACTAGGCCGATCCCCAGCGCCACCGCGCCAACTCGCGCCGCCCTCTGCGCCTCGGCCATGCCACGCGGCGGCGTGAACGGATTGGCCGCGCGCAGCCACAGTTTGGCGTTTTGGTTCATCATCGCCCCCCGGCTGCAAACCCTATCTCTTAGACGCAGTCGGCGCCGTGGCAAGCCGCGCCAGCGCAGCCGAGCCGCGCAGGCCGCCGACATGCAGGATCGCGCAGGCCAGCATGGCCGTCGCTGCGATCATCCCGCCCCAGGCCGGCACGCCCGCCACGCCCAGCGGCGCCCCGACCATCAGGCTGACGCCCGTGGAGCTCAACTCATACAGCGCCCAGGCCAGGCCGAAGACCGGCAGGATGCGGTTGGGCCGTCGCCACTGCGCCCATCCCAGACATGCCGCGATCAGGGCGAAGAAGACGGCGAACCCCGTCGTCGCGCCCCGGAACTCGGCATAGGCGGCGTCAGAGGCGTACCAGACCAGCCCCGCCTGCATCAGACCCGTCGCCGCCCACAACCCGAAGGCCAGAGCGCTCAACCGCGCCATGTCCACCGCCGTCGAACCCGAATCGACGGGACCGAAGGGGTTGGGGAAGCTGAAACGACGGTTCATGCGCGACTCCTCGACTGCTGCGGCAAACCTATCCCGCGCGCCCCCTATTTCCCAAGCCTGTGAGCGAGAAACCGCCTCGCCTTCACCTTTGCCCCGCCCCCGTCTAGGGTCGCCGTCATGCGGATCGAACCCCACGACCAGGCCGTTCTCGACCACGTCGCGGCCCAGGGCGACGTGATCGTCGCGCGGACCATCGAATGGGCCAATATCAACTCCGGCAGCCGTAACGCCGCCGGTCTGGCGCTTATGCTGGACGTGCTCGAGGCCGAGGCCCGCCGCCTGCCCGCCGCCGTCGCGCGCGTACCCACGAAGGCCTCGACCACCGTGGCCGACAGCGGCGCGGTGATCCCCGAAAGCTACGCCGACTGCCTGACCATCACCGCCCGCCCCGAGGCGCCGATCCAGGTGGTCCTGACCGGGCACTACGACACCGTCTTCCCCGCCGACAGCGCCTTCCAAAAGGTCGTCATGCGCCCCGACGGCGCTCTGAACGGTCCCGGCGTCGCCGACATGAAGGGCGGGATCAGCGTCATGCTGGCCGCGCTGGAAGCCTTCGAGACCCACCCGGACAAGGCCCGCGTCGGCTGGACGGTGCTGCTCAGCCCCGACGAAGAGATCGGCTCGCCCGCCTCGGCCCCCCTGCTGGCGGCCCTCGGCGCGCGTGGCCACGTCGGCCTGACCTATGAACCCGTCCTGTCCGACGGCACGCTAGCGGGCGAGCGCAAGGGCAGCGGCAACTTCCACCTGATCGTCACGGGCAAGGCCGCCCACGCGGGCCGCGCCTTCCACGAGGGCGCCAATGCGGTCGCCGGCGCCGCCATCATCGCCGCCCGCCTGCACGGCCTGAACGGCCAGCGCGAGGGCGTCACCGTCAATGTCGCCAGGATCGCCGGCGGCGGCCCGCTGAACGTCGTGGCCGACAACGCCGTGGTCCGCTTCAACGTCCGTGTGCCGGACAAGGAGGCCGCCGCCTGGATCGACGCCACGGTGCGCGCCATCGCCGCCGAGCCGCCCTTCCCCGGCCTGACGCTGGACCTGCACGGCGGCATGACCCGCGCGCCCAAGCCGATGGACGCCAGCCAGACCGCCCTGTTCCACGCCGTCCGCGACGCGGGCGAACTGCTGGGGCAGACCATCGCCTGGAAGCCCTCCGGCGGCGTTTGCGAGGGCAATAACCTGCACGCCGCGGGCCTGCCCAATGTCGACACCCTCGGCGTCGTCGGCGGCGAAATCCATTCGGATCAGGAGTTCGCCTGGCCCGCCAGCTTCGTCGAACGCGCCCAACTGTCCGCCCTGATCCTGTGCAAGATCGCCTCGGGCGAGATTGACGCGTTGAAACTGAAACAGCTCCGACTGGAGACCATGTAACCGCATGCTCGTTGTTCGCCCCGCCGGCCCCGCCGACCTCCACCACCTGCTTGAACTGGCCATCCTGTCCGGCCCCGGCTTCACCAGCCTGCCCGAAGACGCCGACGTCCTGAGCGAGCGCCTGGAACTCAGCCAGGCCAGCTTCGAGGGCCGCGTCCCGCCGCAGGAGGCCTGGTACACCCTGATGCTGGAAGACGGCGACACGGGCGACATCGACGGCATCGGCTCGGTCAAGGCGACGGTGGGGCTGAAGCGCCCCTTCTTCTCGTTCCGCGTGGTCAACAACACGGTCCAGTCACCCTCGCTGGGCATGAAGCTGAACCATCAGACGCTCGTTCTGGTCAACGAGTGCACCGGCTGGACCGAGGTCGGCTCCCTCTTCCTCAAAGCCGACCGTCGCAAGGGCGGCGCCGGGCGCCTGCTGAGCCAGTCGCGCTACATGCTGATCGGCGCCCAGCCGGATCTGTTCGCCGACAACGTCCTGGCCGAACTGCGGGGCGTCTTCACCCCCGATGGCTACTGCCCCTTCTGGGACCATGTGGCGCACAAGTTCTTCCCCATGGACTTCGACGACGCCGACCGCATGAGCGGCTCGACCGACAAGCAGTTCATCCTCGACCTGGCCCCCCGCCACCCCATCTACATCGACCTGCTGCCCGAACCGGCCCGCGCCGTGATCGGCAAGGTCCACCCGCAGGGCGTGCCGGCCATGGCCCTGCTGGAAAGCGAAGGCTTCCGCCCCAACGGCCTGGTCGACATCTTCGACGCCGGCCCCACCGTGGCCTGTGGTCGCGACAACATCCGCACCGTGCGCGACGCCCGCGTCCTGACGGCCCGCATCGAAAAAGAGGTCGAGGTCGAACTGCCCAGCCTCGTCTCGACCGACAGCGTCTCGGCCTTCCGCGCCGTCCGCGCCCGCGTCCTGATCGACGGCGATGTCGCCCGCATGACCCCCGACGTCGCCGCCGCCCTGAAGATCAAGGACGGCGCCGTCGTCCGCGTGAAATCCTGAACCGAGTAGCCGCCATGACCCGCTTCGCCTCCACCAATCCCGCCACCGGCGAAACCGTCTGGGAAGGCGAAGCCGCCACCACCGAGCAGGTCGGCGCCGCCGTCGAGGCCGCCCGCGCCGCCTTCCCTGACTGGGCCGACCGCCCGCGTCAGGACCGCATCGACGCGGTGAAACGCTATCAGACCATCCTGAAAGACCGCGCCCCAGAAATGGCCGAGGCCATCAGCCGCGAAACCGGCAAGGCCCTATGGGAGACGAAAACCGAGCTGGCCTCGATGGCGGGCAAGGTCGACATCTCCATCCGCGCCTATGACGAGCGCACCGGCGAGCGCACCACCGACACCGCCTTCGGTCGCGCCACCCTGCGTCACCGCCCGCACGGCGTCTCGGCGGTGCTCGGCCCGTTCAACTTCCCCGGCCACCTGCCCAACGGCCACATCGTCCCGGCCCTGCTGGCGGGCGACACGGTCGTGTTCAAGCCGTCCGAGGAAACGCCCCTGACCGGCCAGTTGATGGCCGAATGCCTGGACGCCGCCGACCTGCCCAAGGGCGTGTTCAACATGGTGCAAGGCGGGCGCGACACCGGCGCGGCCCTGCTGGACCAACCGATCGACGCCCTGATGTTCACCGGCTCGGGCGCGGCGGGCGCCCACTTCCGGCGCAAGTTCGCCGACGATCCCCACGTCATCCTGGCGCTGGAACTGGGCGGCAATAACCCGCTGGTCGTCTGGGACGCACGTGACGCCGAGGCTGTCGCCAGCATCGTGGTCCAGTCCGCCTTCGTCACCACCGGCCAGCGTTGCTCCTGCGCGCGCCGCCTGATCCTGCCGAAAGGCGCGGCGGGCGACGCCATCGTCGAGGCCGTGGCCGCCATGTCGGACCGCCTGAACTTCGCCCCCTGGGACAGCGATCCCGAGCCCTACGCCGGGCCGCTGATCTCGGAAAAGGCCGCGCAAGCCGCCCTGCAGGCCCTGCAGCAACGCATCGACGCGGGCGCCAAGGTCATCCGCGCCTCCGGCCCCGTCGATAACCTGCCGGGCGCCTTCGTGAAGCCCGCCATTATCGACGTGACCGGCCTGAACGTGGCCGACGAAGAGATGTTCGCCCCCTTCCTCCAGGTCATCCGCGTCCCGACCTTCGACGCCGCCATCACCGCCGCCAACGCCACCAAATACGGCCTGTCCGCCGGTCTGGTCAGCGATGACGCCACGCACTGGGACCGCTTCATCAACCGCATCCGCGCGGGCGTGGTCAACTTCAACCGCCCGACCACGGGCGCGGCGGGCGACATGCCCTTCGGCGGCCTCGGCGCCTCCGGCAACCACCGCCCCAGCGCCTACTACGCCGCCGACTACTGCGCCTACCCCGTCGCCAGCTTCGAGGCCGGCGCGGTCAAGAATATCGAAAGCGAGATCAAGGGACTGCGCTGACTTCCTTCTCCCCTTGAGGGAGAAGGTGGCTCGCGGAGCGAGACGGATGAGGGGTGTGAGCGCCATGATTGATATTTCGAACTCGAGGTCCCGGATGATTGGGTATGGCGCCGCCGTCACCACTCATCCGAGCGCCTTCAGCGCCCACCTTCTCCCTCAAGGGGAGAAGGACGCATGAAGGCCATCGAAGCCAATGCTGACGGTCTGATCGGGCCGACCCACTCCTATGCGGGGCTGTCGCCGGGCAACCTCGCCTCCAGCCTGAACAAGGGCGAGGCGTCGAATCCGCGCGCGGCGGTCTTGCAGGGCCTCGACAAGATGAAGCGGCTGGCCGACCTGGGCCTGCCCCAGTTCGTCCTGCCCCCGCACGAGCGGCCGAACATCCCTTTCCTGCGTTCGCTCGGCTTCTCAGGCAACGACAAGACGGTGCTGGCCAAGGCCTGGCGCGACGCACCCGCCTTCGCCGCCGCCGCCTGTTCGGCCTCGCCCATGTGGGCCGCCAACGCCGCGACGGTGACGCCCAGCGCCGACGCCGCCGACGGCCGGGTCCACTTCACCCCGGCCAACCTGCACACCAACCTGCACCGCTCGCTGGAGCACGCCCAGACCAAGCGGGCGCTGGACGCCCTCTTCCCTGACGCGCGCAAGTTCGCCGTCCATGACGCCCTGCCCGCCGTCGCCCATCTGGCCGACGAGGGCGCCGCCAATCACGTCCGCCTGTGCGCCGAGCATGGCGGTCGCGGCGTAAATCTTCTGGTCTGGGGCCGCGAAGCCTTCGAGCCCTGGGAAGGCCGCTTCCCCGCCCGCCAGACGCGCGAGGCCAGCCAGGCCATTATCCGCCGCCACGAAGCCGGTCGCCCGGTTCTGGCCCAGCAGTCCCGCGCCGCCATCGACGGCGGCACCTTCCACAACGACGTGGTCTGCGTCGGCGCCCTGGACACCCTCTTCTTCCACGAACTGGCGTTCGAGGACACGGACGCCACCAAGGCCGCCATCCGCCGCGCCGCCGACGGCCTGTTCGAGCCTCGGTTCGTCGAGGTCTCCGCCGCCGACCTGCCGCTGGCCGACGCCATCAGCAGCTACCTGTTCAACTCCATGCTGATCCAGATTCCAGGCGAGGACCGCCTGACCCTGATCTGCCCGACCGAAACCCGCGACAATGCTCGCAGCCATGCGGTCGCAGAACGTCTTGCCGCCTCCAACGGCCCCATCGGTCGGGTCGAATATGTCGATGTGCGCCAGTCGATGCGCAACGGCGGCGGCCCCGCCTGCCTGCGCTTGCGCGTCGTGCTGACCGACGATGAACTGGCCGCGACCAACCCCGCCATGCGCATGACCGACGAACTGCACGGCGCCCTCAGCGTCTGGGCCCTGCGCTGGTATCGCGACAGCCTGACGGGCCAGGATCTGGCCGACCCCGCCCTGCTGGACGAGACGCGCGGCGCCCTTGACGAACTGACGGGGATTCTGGGGCTGGGCGGCGGCTTCTATCCGTTCCAGCGGGATTAAGTCTGTTGCCCCGCCGTCATCCCGGGGCGGCGCAGCCGAGCCCGGGACCCAGGCGGCAAGTCACTAGTGCGTCCCGTCCAGCTTGAACGCCTGGGTCCCGGCTCTCCCCTCGCTGTCGCGAGGCGAGGCCGGGATGACGGCAAGAGAAGATCGGATGTCGCGCATATCCGCGACCAAAAAATTAAAGACTTTCAAAGCCTAGGGCAAAGCTAGAGCCAAACCGCGCACCCCACCTTCGCCACGCGTCATCATCCCCTCCCGGTCAGCGCCACGGAGGGGATTTCAGACGATTCAGACGAATTGGACTCTGCTTTTCGCCCGCCGCCCTCAGGCTGCGAAGCGCCCGCCCTTGGCCGCATAGGCCTGGGTCCCGCGCGTGAAGACGCGATCGCTCGGCAGAACCGACTCGATCGGCAGCTCTTCGGCCCCCTTCAGTCGCTCATAGATCGGCCCGAAGTCCTGCAGGGTGACTTCCTTCAGCTTCTCGATGCTGTCGATGACGAAATAGACCTGCTGGAAGTCGTCGATCCGGTAGAGGGTCTTCATCACCCGCTCCAGGTCGAAGCCCAGGCGGTTGGGCGAGGCGTCCTCCAGGCTGAACACGCTCTCGGTCGCCGACGAGACGATGCCTGCGCCATAGATGCGAAGGCCGTCGGCCTCCTTCATCAGGCCGAACTCGACCGTGTACCAGTAGAGGCGGGCCAGGTTCTTCAGCATCCCCAGCGACTGCGCCCGCTGCCCGCCCTTGCCGTAGGCCTCCATATAGGCGGCGAAATCGGGGTCGGTCAGCATAGGCACATGACCGAAGACGTCGTGGAAGATGTCCGGTTCCTGCAGGTAGTCCAACTGATCCGGCTTGCGGATAAACTGGCCCGAGACGAAGCGACGGTTGGCCAGATGGTCGAAGAAGACGTCGTCCGGCACCAGACCGGGCACGCAGACCACGGTCCAGCCGGTCAGGGCCTGCAGCTTGGGATTCATCACCTCGAAGTCGGGGATGCCCCCCATGTTCAGGTCCAGGGCGTCCAGCCCGCGCATATAGGCCTCGCAGGCCCGCCCGGGCAGAATCTTCATCTGCCGGGCATAGAGGGTGTTCCAGGTCTCGTGCTCGACGTCGGTATAGGCCGCCCAGTTCTGCGGGATGGTCCAGTCGGCGGCGGCGCCTTCGGGCGGGGCTTCAAAGACGTGTTCGAAATCGGACATGGGAACGCTCCTCGCGGCTCTGACGGCCGTTGAGGGCAGATTAGCGCGCCCTCTAGCCGTCGTCACGCACGTCTATTGCAGCGTTTGGAAACGCGGCGCGTGCCGCCCCTGCGCATCGACGGTGAACCACTCCCGCTCATCCTCGGGCGACAGGGGCTCGATCTCGGGCGTCGCCACCAGGGCCTCCTCGGCGGCATAGGCGATCACGCCGCCCTCGGTGTCGGCGATGAGGATACGATAGAAGGGCTGATCGCTGGCGACCACGCCCGTCTCTGCGGCCGGGCCTGCGTAGGAGGCGTCCACATCCATGACCAGGCCGTGGAAGGCGTGGTCGCGATGGCGGACGATCTGTCCGAGGCCGAACCGGGCTGTGTGAACCTGGGTCATGTTGCAATTAGTACGCCCCCGAAGTTGAAGCGGATGCATCCCGGTCTGTTCATCTTTCCGACAGGAAGGACTTGGCGTGGCCGTTAGTCCCGGTTTACGCTGGTTCCGACGGGCGCCGTTCTGGACCGCCCACATGAAAGCTCGGCCCATGCCGGAGACCCCTGGCGCGCCTGCACGGCGCGACGCGCGGTCCCAGCCCACGAAGTCCCGCGATTCAGGGACTTCCGGTCGCGATGCGCCCCTCTATGGCGCGCTCGACCTGGGGACCAACAACTGCCGCCTGCTGATCGCGCGCCCCGCGCGCGACGGGTTCCGGGTGGTCGACAGCTTCAGCCGCATCGTCCGGCTGGGCGAAGGCCTGTCCCTCACCGGACGCCTGGATGACCGCGCCATGGACCGGGCCTATGACGCCCTCGCCCTGTGCGCCGAACGCGTGGCCCGCAAGGGCCTGGACGCCAGCCGCCTGACCGCCGTCGCCACCCAGGCCTGCCGCGCCGCTGACAACGGCGAGGCATTCATCGAACGGGTGCGTCGCGGCACCGGGCTGAAGCTCAGGATCATTGATCCCGCCGAGGAGGCCAGCCTGTCGGTCGCCGGCTGCCTCAACCTGTTCGACCCGCGCGCCGAGGCGGTTCTCGTCATCGACGTGGGCGGCGGTTCGACCGAATTGTCCTGGATGGCCCGCACCGCGCGTGGATTCGAGAACAAGGGCTGGATGTCGGCGCCCATGGGCGTCGTCACCCTGGCCGAACGCCACCCCGAGCCGTCCGGCGACACCGAGGCCTGGTATGAAGCCATGGTCGCCGACGTCAGCGCCGCGCTGGCGCTGGGCGGCCCCAGCGACGCCTCGGTGCGTCCGCTGTTCGAAAGCGGGCGGGTGCACATGGTCGGCACCTCGGGGGCCATCACCAGCCTGGCGGGCATCCATCTGGGCCTGCGCCGCTATCAGCGCGATCTGGTGGACGGCCTATGGATGACGCGCGCCGACTGCGAGGCGGCGGCGCTGCGCCTCAAGCGGCTGGGCCCCGCGGGCCGGGCGGCGGAAAGCTGCATCGGGCCCGATCGCGCCGATCTGGTGCTGGCGGGCGCGGCGATCCTGGAAGCCGTGCAGCGCGCCTGGCCCTGCGAGCGCGTGCGCGTCGCCGACCGGGGCCTGCGCGAAGGCCTGCTGCTGCAAAGGATGCGCGAGGACCGCCAGAAGCCCCGCCGACGCCGTCGCCGGGGCCGCAACAACGGTCAGGCCGGCAATCAGGCGGCGGGCGCTCCGGCGACCTGAACCGGCAGGTCGATGTCGCAGACCGAGAAGTCGGCGCCCTTGGCCTGACGCGCCGCGTCGGCTAGCGCGAGGAACTGCGGCGACGCCGTATCCAGAACGCGAACGGTCGGGCGTTCGGCCGGCGGCAGGTCGGACGCCGCCCGCACCCGCTTCATCTGATCGGGACCGGTGACGATGCCGTCGGGGTTAGGGCTGGCCTTCAGCGACCGCACTACGTCCAGACCCGACACGACCCGGCCCCAGATGGTGTAGCGCTTGTCCAGCGAGGGATAGGGCTGGCGCATCAGGAAGAACTGGCTGTTGGCGCTGTCGGGCGCCTCGTCGCGCGCCATGCCGGCGACGCCGGGGCAATACAGGCCCCAGGCGTGGACCTTGCGGTCCGCCGTCGTGGCCATATAGGCGTCGGGCTGGGTCTGGACCGGCAGGGAATGCAGGAAGCCCAGCACCGCCCCGGCGGGCGCGGCCACCGCCGCGAACGGCGTCTGACCGTCGCGGCGGAAGGTGAACTCGGCCTTCAGGTCAGGATAGGCGCTCTGGCCCTCGCCCGTGCCCAGGGGATCGCCGGTCTGGGCCATGAACTGATCAATGACCCGGTGCCAGACCTGGTTGTCATAGAAGCCGCGCCCCGCCAGCAGCCGGATGCGCTCGACATGGCCCGGCGCGACCTCGGGGGCCAGCTCAACCAGAATGCGGCCCTTGTTGGTGTCGATCACCAGCAGGTTCTCGGGCGCGACCGTGCGCCACTCGCTGGCGACGACGGCCGGCGCCGAGGCGCTCGGCGCCGCTTCCTGCGCCCAGGCCGCTCCGGCCAGCATCAGGACGGACGCCGCCGCCAAACCCGTTGAAAAGCGCATCATCGTCCCCTCCCCCGATTGGAAAACTCAGCCGCCCGTGACCTGAACCACAGGCTGCACGTCGCAGATGCTGAACTGGGCGCCGCGTGCGGCGCGTGCTGCTTCAACAGCGGCGTTGAACGGCGCAGAGCCCGGCACGGCCACGCGCACGCTCGGCCGCTGTCCCTCCGGCAGGGCCGAGGCCAGTTGCACCTTGGTCATGACGTCAGGATCGACGACCTTGCCGTCCTCGGCGTCGCTGCCCGCTTTCAGCGACTTCACCACGTCCAGACCCTGAAGGACGTGGCCGAAGGTCGTGTAGCCGCCGTTCAGGTTGTCGTTCTGGCCCGTCATCAGGAAGAACTGACTGTTGGCGCTATCGGGCGATCCCGCCCGGGCCATCCCCGCCACGCCGGGGCAGAACAGCCCCTGTGCGCCGACCTTGAAGTCAGCCGTGACGAACATCTGCGCATCGGGTTGGGTCACGACCGGCAGGCTGCCCATGATGCCGCGCACGCCGGGACCGCTGTTTTCAACGGGCGCAAAACCGCTGTCGCGTCCGCGGCGGAAACTGAACTCGCCCTTCACGTCCGGCAAATCGCTGCCGCCCGCGCCGGTGCCTTCGGGGTCGCCCGTCTGGGCCATGAAATCGGGGATGACGCGGTGGAACTTCAGCCCGTCATAGAAGCCGCGATTGGTCAGGGTGCGGATGCGCTCGACGTGGTTCGGCGCCGCCCGCGGCTCAAGCTCGACCAGAACCCGGCCCTTGGAGGTGTCGATCACCATCAGGTTCTCAGGCGCGACCGTGCGCCATTCCGAAGCGGTCTGGGCGGCGGCGGAGCCCGCGATCAAGGAAACCGCAGCGGCGGCCAGAAGCGTCTTGAAGGTCATGTCTATCCTGAAATCTAGCGCTGCACCTTGGCGCGCACCTGGGCGGCGACCGCCGGGCTGACGAAGCTCTCGATCGCACCGTCCAGACGGGCGATCTCCTTGACCAGCCGCGAGGCGATGGCCTGATGGCGCGGATCGGCCATGAGGAACACGGTCTCTATGTCGCTGTTGAGGCGCTGGTTCATGGCCGTCATCTGGAACTCGTATTCAAAGTCCGCGACCGCGCGCAGGCCGCGCACGATGACGTTGGCGTTCACCTCCTCGGCGAAATGCATCAGCAGGCTGCTGAAGGGCTGGACCTGAATGTCGGCATCAAACCGCGCGACCTCGGCCTTCAGCATCTCGACGCGCTCGGCGGTCGAAAACAGGGGGCCCTTGTCGTCGTTCTGCGCCACCCCGATGACCAGGCGGTCGACCAGTTTGATGGCCCGCCCGATGATATCCATGTGGCCGTTCGTGACCGGGTCGAAAGTCCCCGGATACAGTCCGATGCGCATGGCCTTCGCCTCCCCGCGTTTCGACCCGTTTAGCAGGTGCGAAATCAACGGCCTAGATTTTCTGACGCGGGTTTGATCGCCAGGCGTCGATCAGCCGCGAGATCGCAGAGTCGGCCGGGCCGAACTGATGGCCGTCAATAGTCGCGACAGCGCAGGCGGGCGTGGCGCTGTTGCAGATGAAGGCCGCGTCGAAGCGCGCCAGATCGGACAGATGCACTGAGCGGATGACGCTGCTCAGGCCGAAATCCATCATCCCGCGTTGCAGCAAGGCCTGCCCCGTTCCGCCCAGCATGGGCGCTTCGGGCCAGACCACCGTCTCGCCCTGAAGAAAGCCGATGTTCCAGATGGAGCCTTCGGAGATCGCCCCCGCGCCATCAACGAACAGGGCGTCGTCGAACCCGGCCAGAACCGCCTGCCGCCGGACGCGGGTCAGGCCGAAAGTGGCCGCGTGCTTCAGGTGCGGGACTTCGCGTGCATAGACCTGGGTCTGAAGCCGCAACGACGCCGTCAGCGGCGCGGCGGGGGCTGAAAGCGTGGTCAGGACGCGCGGCTGAACCACCGCCTCCGGCGCGCGCAGGCTGATGGCGTCGGAGAAGAGATTGACCCGCAGACTGAACCGGCCCGATCGCCCGTCCAGCGCCTGTCGCATCCGATCACGCAACGTCGCCTCAGGCACAGCGAGGCCAAACAGGTCGACGGCTTCGGCTTCCAGACGGGCCAGATGCAGGTCCAGGCCCCGCACCGTCCCGTCCTCGACCTGCATCGAGGTGAAGGCGCCGTAGTTGGACAGGACGAAATGGCCCAGATCGTCGGCGCCGGCGGGCCGGCCGTCGATCTGCATTTCAGCTGTCATGCAAACCTCCGGCCTGGCGGAAGGGCCGATCAGCCCTCGCCGCCCTCTTCGATCACAGCCTCGTCCGCGCCGTCATCGTCGCCGCCCGAGTCGGGCAGGCGTTCG
Organism: Brevundimonas sp. NPDC007368; assembly: GCF_042869015.1. Taxonomy (NCBI): domain Bacteria; kingdom Pseudomonadati; phylum Pseudomonadota; class Alphaproteobacteria; order Caulobacterales; family Caulobacteraceae; genus Brevundimonas; species Brevundimonas sp. NPDC007368. The sequence goes on from NZ_JBIAFA010000007.1 coordinate 25,601, forward strand.
ACCGAGACGACCTTCTCGTCCTTGCCGGTGCGGAAGATGGTCACGCCCTGGCTGGAGCGGCCGACGATACGGACCTGACTGACCGGGGTGCGGATCATCTGGCCGCCGTCGGTGACCAGCATCAGGTCGTCGCTGTCCTCGACCGGGAAGGCCGCAGCCAGACGCGTGCCCGCGCGACCGCCCAGGCCGTGGGCCGTCAGCCCCTGCCCGCCGCGACCGGTGCGGCGATATTCATAGGCCGAAGACCGCTTGCCGAAGCCGGTTTCCGTGACCGTCAGGATGAACTGCTCGGCCGCGCCCAGTTCGGCGATGCGCTCGACCGACAGGGCGGCGTCGCCGACAACCTCGTCGTCCGCCTCAACAGCCGTAACCTCTTCGTCCACGTCCGCGCCGGCCAGAGCCTTGCGCATGGCGTTGGCGTGCTTGACGTAGGCGGCGCGCTCTTCCGGCGAAGCGTCCACACGGCCCAGAACGGCCATCGAGATGACCTCGTCGTCGCCTTGCAGACGGATGCCGCGCACGCCGGTCGAATCCCGGCCCTTGAAGACGCGCACGTCATCGGCCTTGAAGCGGATGGCGCGACCCAGCTTGGTCGTCAGCAGGATATCGTCGTCGGCGTTGCAGATGGCCACGCCGACCATGCGGTCGTCGTCTTCCAGCTTCATCGCGATCTTGCCCGCACGGTTCACCGTGGCGAAATCGCTGAGCTTGTTACGCCGCACGTCGCCCGACTTGGTGGCGAACATGATGTCGTAGTTGTCCCACTCGGACTCGTTCTCGGGCAGTGGCAGCACGTTCATGATGCTGTCGCCCGGCTCGATGGGCAGCAGGTTGACGAAGGCCTTGCCGCGCGACTGCGGGTTGCCCAGCGGCAGACGCCAGGTCTTCAACTTGTAGGCCTTGCCGTTGGTGGCGAAGAACAGAACCGGGGTGTGGGTCGAGGCCGAGAAGATGCCGGTGATGGCGTCCTCGTCCTTCATCGTCATGCCCGACTTGCCCTTGCCGCCGCGATGCTGGGTCCGATAGGCGTTCAGGGCCACACGCTTGACGTAGCCGCCGTGGGTGACGGTGACGACCATGTCCTCGCGCGGGATCAGGTCCTCGTCCTCCATCTCGGCGTCGCCTTCCCCGATCAGGGTGCGGCGCGGCACGGCGAACTGCTCCTTCACCAGCAGCAGGTCTTCGCGGATGATAGCCAGGACGTTGGCGCGGTCCGACAGGATGGTCAGGTGGCCCTGGATGGTGTCGGCCAGACCGCGCGCCTCGCCGAAGATGTCGTCGCGGCCGAGGCCCGTCAGACGCGACAGGGTCAGGGCCAGAATGGCGCGGGCCTGTTCGTCGGTCAGGCGGATCTTGTCGCCCTCGACCAGAACCGTGCGCGGGTCGGCGATCAGCTCGACCAGGGCCATCATGTCCCCGACCGGCCAGGCCTTGGCCTGCAGCCGCTCGCGCGCTTCGGCCGGGTCGGCCGAGCTGCGGATGATGTGGATGACCTCGTCGATATTGGCGACGGCGACGGCCAGACCGACCAGGACGTGGCCGCGATCGCGGGCCTTGGCCAGCTCGAACTTGACGCGGCGGACGACCACTTCCTCGCGGAACTCGAGGAAGAGCTCCAGCAGCTTGCGCAGGCCCATCTGCTCAGGACGGCCATGGTTCAGAGCCAGCATGTTGACGCCGAACGAGCTTTGCAGCGCCGTGTAGCGGAACAACTGGTTCAGGATGACGTCGCCCGAAGCGTCGCGCTTCAGCTCGATGACGATCCGCATGCCCTGACGGTCGGACTCGTCGCGGACGTCGGAAATGCCTTCCAGACGCTTCTCGCGCACCATTTCGGCGATGCGTTCGATCAGGGTCTGCTTGTTCACCTGGAACGGCAGTTCGGTGATGACGATGGCGTCGCGATCCTTGCGGATCTCCTCGACCGAGGCGCGCCCGCGCACGATTACCGAGCCGCGTCCGTCGCGCAGGGCGTTTCGCGGCGCCGTGCGGCCCATGATCTCGCCGCCCGTCGGGAAGTCGGGCCCCGGCACGATGTCCAGCAGGGCCTCGTCGCCCATGTCGGGGTTGTCCAGCAGCGCCACGGCCGCGTCGACGACTTCGCCCAGGTTATGCGGTGGGATGTTGGTCGCCATGCCGACGGCGATACCACCAGCGCCGTTGACCAGCAGGTTCGGAATCCGCGCCGGCAGGACGACGGGCTCCAGCTCCTTCTCGTCGTAGTTCGGCTGGAAATCGACCGTGTCTTTTTCGATATCGGTCAGCAGGGCCACCGCCGCCGGGGCCATCTTGGCCTCGGTGTAACGCATGGAGGCCGGCATATCGCCGTCGACCGAGCCGAAGTTGCCCTGACCGTCGACCAGCATCAGCCCCATCGAGAAGGGCTGCGCCATCCGCACCAGGGCCATGTAGACCGAGGCGTCGCCGTGGGGGTGGAAGCGACCCAGCACGTCACCAACGACGCGCGCGCACTTCGAATACGACCGCTCGGGCGTCATGTTCAGGTCGTGCATCGAATAGAGGATGCGACGGTGAACCGGCTTCAGACCGTCGCGCGCGTCCGGCAGGGCGCGGCTGACGATGACGCTCATGGCGTAGTCGAGGTAGGAGCGTTTCAGCTCGTCCTCGATCGTGATGATGGAGATGTCGCCGGGCGCCGAAGGTGCGGCGTTGTCGTAGCTGTCGTCGGTCAAGGAAATCAGGCTTTAAATGGCCGGAATCGGAACGTGATCCGCTGTTCCGGTTTCTAGCATCCGGGGGCCGCTGTGGCAAAGAAACGCCGCTGATATCCCCATGCCCAAAAGGACAGGAAAACCATGCGTCTGACTGCTGCCGCCCTTACCGCCTTCGCAGCGACTTCGCTGCTCGCCGCAAGCGCCTTCGCCCAGAGCCATGATCACGCCGCCATGGGCCACGGCGCGCACGGTCAGGCCGCCGCCATGGACCATTCCGCCATGATCCCGCGCGCCACGCCGGGCCAGACAGGTCAGGCTTCGATCATCAACGGCGCCGGCGCCGAAATCGGCAAGGCGACCCTGACGCAAGGCGCCACCGGCCTGCTGATCAAGGTCGAGGCTGCGGGCCTGACGCCCGGCTGGCACGGCATCCACATCCACGCCACGGGCCAGTGCGCCGCCCCCTTCACCTCGGCGGGCGCCCACATCAACCACACCGATCCGAAGACGCCGCACGGCCTGCTGAACGTCCAGGGCCCGGACGACGGCGACCTGCCCAACCTCTTCGCTGCCGCTGACGGCTCGGCTCACGGCGAGTTCTTCACCACCAAGGCCCGCATCAGCCAGGACGGTCCCGGCCAGTGGCTGTGGGACGCCGACGGCTCGGCCCTGGTGATCCACGCCAACCCCGACGACCACAACAGCCAGCCCATCGGCGGCGCGGGCGACCGCGTGGCCTGCGCCGTCCTCAGCGCGAACTAAACGATCAGACCTTGGCGGGGGCGCCGGCGCGCAGGCCGCGCTCCCCCAGGGCGACCGTGACCACGCCAATCAGGGCAATGGCCACCCCGGTCAGGATCTGCGGCGTCAGCACGTCGCCCATCCACAGCCAGCCGATCAGGATGGACACCAGGGGCGAGCCCAGCAGATAGGGCGTCACCCGCCCCGCCTCACGCCGCTGCACCAGCCAGAAAACCAGACTGGTCGCGAACACCGACGAGATCAGACCGGCCCAGACCAGGGTGCCCCAGACGACGGGCGGCGCGATCTGAGCCGCCTCCCACTGCCCCGTCTCGAACACCAGCGACCCGATGGTCAGCGCCGGGAAGGCCATCAGGGCCAGCAGCCCCTGCATCTTCAGCGGCGGGATGGAGGTGGTGCGGCGCGCGATCACCGTCGTCAGCGCCCAGGCCGAGGCGCCGAGGGCCCCGACCGCGATCGCCTTCCAGTCCTGCAGAGCGTGCGGGTCCAGCGTCATCCAGGCCACCCCGACGAAGGCGATGACCAGCCCGATGGTGGCCATCCGACTGATCCGCTCGCCCAGCAGCAGAAAGGCGAACAGCGAGGTCAGAGGGATCCACAGCTGAGTCGCCACCGTCACCGGACTGACGTCGTGGGCCAGCCAGAAGGCCAGATAGATCAGGCCATAATGGATAGGGCCGCCCACCACGGCGATGATCAGCAGGCTTTTCCAGTTCGGAAAGGGCGGCCGCACGAACCAGACCAGGCAGGCGGCGGCGATGGCGAAGCGCAGGGCTCCCACCATCAGCGGCGGCATGACCTCGGTGGCGATCTTGGCGGCGGCGTTGTTGACGCCCCAGATCAGCATCACCGCGATGATGGCGGCGATCTCGAGCAGGCTGAGCGGGGAATGGCGATGGCTGGACACCGTGACCTGATGCCACAGGCCGCCGCGAAAGGCCCGTCACGTTCGATGACCGCTCTTTTCCGTCGCCGTCGCCCTACTCTTAGCCCGACGAGATGCTATGCCCCGCCCCTTCGCGAACCCGAGGCAGACATGAACCGCACGCTGGCCGCTCTGATGATCTCCGTCGCCGCCATGGCGGCCACGCCCTCGCTGGCGCAGACCGCCAAGAGACCGACCGCCGTGGTCTCGCCCCAGCCCCTGCCCATCGACGACAGCCGTCCGCGCCTCTTCCTGGGCGGCAGCATCGACATGGGCGGCGCGCCGGACTGGCAGGCGGCCATGACCTCGGCCCTGGCCGACATGGACGTGGTGATCCTGAACCCCCGCCGCCCAGACTGGAACCCGAACTGGCGCCCCGAGGCCGACGAGCCCGAGTTCCGCCGTCAGGTCGAGTGGGAGCTGGCCGCGCTGGAATCCGCCGACGTCATCGTCATGTATTTCGCCCCCGGCACGCAAAGCCCCATCAGCCTGCTGGAAATGGGTCTGCACGCGCGCGGCGGAAAGCTGATCGTCCTGGCTCCCGAGGGATTCTGGCGCAAAGGCAATGTCGACATCACGGCCCAGGCCTACGGCGTCAAACAGGTCCAGTCCCTGCCCGAACTGACCGCCGCCGTCCGCGAGGCCTTGAGCGACGCCGCGTCCAAGGGCCGCTTCGCGCGCTGACACGAAAAAGGCCGCGCCCTCCTCTCGGAAGACGCGGCCTGATCTTTCGGTCGACCCGACCTTAGAACGGGATGTCGTCGTTCAGGTCGTAGCTTTCCTTGGGACCCGACGGCTTGTTGGCGCCGCCGGTCGAGAAGCCCGAGGAGTAGTCGTCGTCGTTGCGGCCGCCGCCGTAACCGCCGCGATCGCCGCCGCCCATGCCGCCGCCCTGGCTGTCGTTACGACCGCCCAGCATGGTCAGCTGGCCGTTGAAGCGTTGCAGCACGATCTCGGTCGAGTATTTCTCGACGCCCTGGGCATCGGTGTACTTGCGGGTCTGCAGCGCGCCCTCGATGTAAACCGTCGAGCCCTTCTTCAGGTAGTTCTCGGCCACCTTGACGATGTTCTCGTTGAAGATGACGACCGCATGCCACTCGGTCTTTTCCTTGCGCTCGCCGGTGGCCTTGTCGCGCCATTGTTCCGAGGTGGCGATGCGCAGGTTGGCGACGCGGTCGCCGCTGTTCAGCGTGCGGATTTCTGGGTCGCGGCCCAGATTGCCGATGAGGATGACCTTGTTGACGCTGCCGGCCATGACCGATGTCCTTTTATGTTCTTGCCGTCGATCCCTAGCGGATATCGGCGGAATGTTCCAGTTTTGTTCACGCCCGAGCGGGCGGAATTCTAGTTGGGGGCGACGGCGACGGGACGACCGTCGATCTCACGCTGAATGGCGCCCGGAATGGCCAGACGGCCGTCGCCCGTGCGCGTCAGGGCGAAGAAGCGCTGCCCCGTCAGCGTCTTGCCGAACTTCACACCGCCCCGGTCGATGAAAATGAACTGCCCCTGATAGGCGCCGATCATGTCCCGATTGTTGCCGCCCATGCGCAGGAAGCGCAGGCGCATTTCCTCAAGCCGCGCGGCGCAGAACTCGATCTGTGGCTGATCGCGGGCGACGACGTTGATCAGGGGGGCGGACTTGCCGTCCTCGGGCATGACCACGTGATAGCAGACGCCCGGCTCGGTCGGGGCCTCGACGCCCTTCTGGGCGCAGGCGGAGACGGTCAGACCCAAAAGGGCGATTGCAGCGGCGGAAAGGATCTTGCGGCTCATCAGCCCAGCTCCGGGAACTGGCAGCTCCGGTCCTGTTGAGCCAGGGTGCGGAAGCGGGTGTTGTCGGTCGACTGCTCAACGCGACGCGGGACCAGACGCAGGGTCGTATCGCCCCAACGCCCGTACTGGGCCTCGCCCGGACGGACGCAGGTGCCGGCGTAAAGGGCCTGGACGCAAGCGCCCAGGCTCATGCCGTTGCCAATCGAGCGCCATTCCGAGCCGGTGTGCCGCAGACAGGCCGTGGCCGAGGAGGCCGCCGGCGCCGGACGGCTGGGCTCGGCGGGCGACGCGCCCTCCTCCGTCGGCGTCACCGTGACGCTCGGCTCGGCCGGAAGCTCCGGCGGCGGAGCAAAGGCGGCGGTGGGCGCGGCGGCCAGGGCGCCGGTGGCGTCCAGACCCACGTCCAGGGCGCTGGTGGCCACGCCGTTGCGCTGGGCGCAGTCGGCGAGGGTCGCCTGCCCCACGAACTGTCCGTCGACAAAGCAGCGCAGCTCTCGCGCGGGCTCCAACGTGGGGGCCTCGGCCAGGTCGATGGTCAGCCCGCCCTGCGACGCAGGCGGCGCCTCGGTCGGCTTGTCGCGTCCGGCGCTGAACACCAGGGCGGCCGCCACGGCCGCCACGACGGCCAGGCCGCCCCCGACCAGCAGGACGGTGCGATTGTCTTTAGGAAGGGCCATGCGGGACTCGACGCCAATGATGGCCCCAATAACCCCGGCGACGCCGCGCGCGTCAACCTAAAGCGGGGGTCCACGCCTCCCGAGCCGGATCGGCTGGGGAGGAATCGCCTCTCCGCCGCGTCTCGCCGGGGATCAACCCGTCAGGCGGGCCAGCGCCGCCTGATAATTGGCCAGTTGCGCCTTGAGGTAGGGCGGCGCCGACCCGGTGACCTTGGGCTTGCTGCTGTCAGGGTCGAGAGCCTTGTAGGCGTCGCGCAGGGCCTTGATCGCCAGTTGAAGGGTGCTGGTCGCCGCCTTGGCCGCCTCGGCGTCCTTCAGGCTCAGAGTCTTGGGCAGATCCAGGCCGAAGGTCTTCAGATCGCTCGTGCTCGGGCCGATATAGCCCGGCGTCAGGCCCAGGCCGGCCAGAGCGTCGCGCCCCGCCTCGCCCGCCCGCAGCACCGCGCCTTCGCGGCCATCGGCATAGGTGATGGACAGGCGCTGCACGCCGCCCGCCGTGATCTTGGTGTCGCCGTCCAGTCCGGTGACATGGTCCTTGTCGGTCTTGATGGTGACCTTCAGCGTACGGCCCGAGGCGGTCTCGATCTTGCGCGCCAGGGTCTGCAACGTCTCCTTGGCGTCGATGGTGACGGCGACCGAACGCCCGGTCGTGCCCGAGGTGACGTAGAAGCGATCGCCCGCCCGCAGCGAGGTGGCGTCCACCAGTTGCTTGGAATCCGACTGCGGTATCTCGCCCTGAGGCAGGCCTAGCCGATCCAGGACGCTGGCCCCGCCCGAGGCCACGGCGATGGTGGTGGGGGCGGCCTGACGATCCGCCCCAGTCCAGGTCTGGCTCCACTCCACCGCGCCTGTCGTGGGATCGAGACGCGCCAGATAGCCCGAGGTCGGATCCTCGGCCTTGGCCCCGACGGTGCGGTCGGAAATCCCGGTCAGCCAGACCTTGCCGTCGACGATCTTCACATCGGCGGCCGTGTCGTCGCCCGGCCCGCCGTAGTAGGTCAGCCGGTCGTTGGCCGAAGCGCTCAGGTCGCTGTTGATCACCGCGACGAAGGCGTCCGTGCCGCCGGAATGGGCAGTGTTGACCTGGCCGATGTCCAGAGCGCCGTTACGCGTCGTGCCCGCCAGGATCACCTGACCGTTGGAGACCGAGATGCCCGCAATCTCGCCGCTGGCGTGGCCCAGGTCGCGCGACGACAGCAGGGTCGGCGAACCCGTGGCGTCGATCTGGAACTGGCGCACCACCATGCGGCCGTTCTCGACCCCGGCGGTGTAAAGCTTGTCGCCGTCCGTGGTCATGGCCTGGACATTGTCGTCCCCGGCCGTGCCGAACTGATTGATCCCGGTCGCCGTCGCCGTGATCGGCGCCAGGCTGTGGATCTGGCTTTCGCTAAAGGCCTGGACATAGCCGTCCCAGCCGCCCGATCCGAGCGCGCCCGGCATGGAGGACTGCGAGCGCCCCGCGACATAGACGCGGCCGTCGGCGCCGAACGAAACGGCCGTGGCTTCGTCTGCAGCCTTGGCGCCGCGCCGCTGGGTCCATTGCTCCACGCCCTTGGCGTCGAAGACGGTGACGAAGCTGTCGGCCAGATTGGCGTCGGCGCCTGAGGCGCCCGGCACCAGAGCCCCGACCACGGAGCCGGCCACGGCCACACGGCCGTCAGCGTCCACGGCGATGGCGTAACCGCTGGCGGTGGAGGCGGCGCCCAGGGCGCGGCTGAGCACCACCTTGCCCGCCGAATCCAGCTTCATCAGGACCACGTCGCCCTGCCCCTTGATCGGCTGGGTCGAGGTCCCGGCGCTGACGTCGGCGACGATCCACATGGAGCCGTCTGGCCCGGTAGCGCTGGCGCGCACGGTCTCGACCCCGTCCGGCAGCCCCGACTGACCGACCTGACCATCGACCCAGAAGGCCTGGCCGCTGGTCTGACCGACGCCTTCCTGGAATTTCAGAACCTCGTGGCCGCCGCTCTTGCCTACGCCCTGCACCACATAGACGGCGTCCGACGAGGCCACCGGCGAGAAACTGACCTTCTCATAGGACACGCCCTGAAGGTTCAGCGCCCATTTATCCGGCCCCGCCGGCAAGGTGATGGTGGTCTCGCCGGACTTGATGACCTTGGGCTCGGACGGCAACTGCTCGCGGCCCATGCGAGTCTCGACGCCCGCCGCCTCCAGCTTACTGTTAATGTGGGTCACCACCGACTGCATGGTACGCGGGTCAGAGCCCATCTCGGCCAGATCAATCGTGATGACCTGATCGCCACCGGTCTTCTTGATGGTGATGTTGAATTTCACGTCGCCCTGGAAGGCGGCGCCCTCGTCCGTGAGAGCGCCCGTGTGGACCGCCCCCGTGACGTATTTGGCCGAGTCGCGCGGCACGGCGGCGCCGGTCTGGGCCTTGGTTTCGGACTTGCCCTGGACCATGCGTACGCCGTCGAACTGGGCCGCGCCCAGATAGGCCGACAGTTCAGCCAAGCCGGCGTCCATGCGTTTGGTCAGTTGCGCCCGTTCAAGCGCCGACAGGTTCTTCTGCCCCGCCCGATCTGCCACGGCCTCCAGCATGGTGAGGCCCTGATACATAGCGAAGATCTTGCGGTAGTCGCCGGACGAGGTGTTCTTCACGTCCAGGACAGCGTTGTCCTCATTGATCAGGCGACGCCCGCTGAGGGCCGCGCGCAGCAGGTCCGATTGGCTCTGCGGCTTGACCGAGGTCGACCATGGCGCGGTCGGTTGCTTCTTCACGGCGACCGACGTCGAGCCGAGCCCCCCCGAGAAGGTCGAGGTTCCGCCGTACAAACCCAGAAGATAGCTGTTGTTGATCACAGTCCGACGCTCCTGCGTTCAGTCTGCCGCCAAGCTGGTAACGAAGTGTTTAAGATTGGCCGCGGAACAGCCAAGGCTGGTTCACGTTAGGCGACAGTCAAGCTCCGGTCACCGGTCAGGGATTTCGCCCTATGGCTTATGTGCGTTGGTTGCTCATGAAGTTGGCCAGCCTTTACGGGCTGACCCCGCGCCCAAGCAGGCGCAAGCCGCCGCCGATTTCACTCGGCCACGGCGCGCCTCGCTATTTCAGATAGATCAACCCTTGAACAGGGACAGGATGATCTGCGGCGCCTGGTTGGCGATCGACAGGGCTTGCGCGCCCAACTGCTGCTGGACCTGAAGCGCCTGCAAGCGGGCGCTTTCCTTGGCCATGTCCGCATCGACCAGGTTGCCGATGCCGACTTCCAACGAGTCCATCAGCTTGCCGACGAAGATGTTGTGCTTCTCGATCTGCTTGGACTGTGCGCCCAGCTCAGCCAGCTTGGCGTTGGCGTCGTCCAGGGCGGACACGACAGCGGTGAAGGCTTCCTGCGCGTTTTCCAGCGTGTCCAGCAGCGGCGGGCCGGCGGGACGCGCCGTCACGACCGGCGGACCGGCGCTGGCCGCGCGCGCCGGCAGTTGCAGGCCGACACCGTTCAGCGACAGGTCCTGGCGGTTCATCGAGATGGTTTCGGTGGCGCCGACGTTGGCCAGGAAGTCCAGGGCCGTCGTGGCCGTGCCATTCAGGATGTTCTCGCCGTCGAAGGTGGCGTTCTTGGCGAAGGAGTCCAGCGACTTCAACAGCGACTGGAACTCATCGTTGTAGGCCTTGCGCGACGCGGTCGTCGCCGAGGGATCGGCGGCGGCCGTCGCCTTTTCGCGCAGTTCGATCAGCAGGTCCGAAATCTGCGCGCCGGCCGCCAATGACACGTCGGCCAGAGACGTCGCGCGGTTCATGCTGGTCTTGACCGATTCCAGAGCACCGGTGTCCGCTCGCTGGTTCTGGGCGATAGCCCAGGTGGCGGCGTTGTCCTTGGCGCCCTGCACCTTCAGGCCGGTGTTCACGCGGCTCTGGGTCGCGGCCAGCTTGTTGTTCGTCGAATTGAGGTTCTGGAGCGCTATGAGCGCGGACGCATTGGTGAGAACGCTGTTGGTCATGGCTTCTAGCCCCAGTTCAAATTCTGACGTGCAGAATGAAACTGATTCCTGAGCGTATGGTTAACGGCGTGGAAACGAACGCGGCGCCGTCCGGCGAGCCGGCGGCGCTGCGGTTCCAAGCTACTGTCGAGGATCAGACCTTGGTCTTGATCACTCCGCCTGCCCCGTAGGCCGGACTGGCGCTCATCTTCATCACCTCTTCGCGCGGCAACTGGCGGATGACTTCGCCGGTGACGCGATCCAAGGTCTTGTAAACAAAGCCGTTCGGCCCCTCCTCGATCGTCAGGCGATAGCGGCCGGCGTCGGGTTCGTCCCGCACCGGTTTCGGCTGCGCCTCGACGCCCTGACCATAGGCGTCAGGCTGAACGAGGGTCACGTTCGGCAGTCTTGCGACATTATCTGCCATTTCCCCTTAACGCGGCGACGCCGCGCCTCCTGTCTCCTGATGTGCGAACGGAGGCGGGCCCGAAGACCCGCCCCCGACCACTTTGTTAACGGAACAGGCCGAGCAAAACAGAGCTCGACTGGTTCGCGATCGACAACGCCTGCACGCCCAACTGTTGCTTGGTTTGCAGGGCGGTCAGCTTGGCGCTTTCCTTGGCCAGATCGGCGTCCACCAGGTTGCCGACGCCGACTTCAAGCGCGTCCTGCATCTTGCTGGTGAAGCTGAGCGAGCGCTCCAGCGACTTGGACTTGGTGCCCAGGGCGCCCAGTTCAGCCGTGAAGCCCTTCAGAGCCGTGTCCACGGCCGCAGCCGTAGCGCCAGCGCGAAGGATCGCGCCGCCAGCCGTCGCCACCGCCGTAGCTGCGGTCGAAGCCGCCTTAAGCGTGAAGACATCGCCAGAGCCCGTACCCGTCTTGACGGAGATGGCGTCAGCCGTCGTCGCCGAGAACAGGTTGACGCCGTCGAAGGTGGCGCCGCCCAGAGCCTTGGTGATTTCATTGCCCAGGGCGTTGAAGTCAGCCAGGTAGGCCGTTTCGGCAGCCGAACCGGCGACCGAGGATTCAATCGCCACCGCCAGGCTCTTTTGCTCTTCAAGCGCCTTGGTGATGGTTTCGCCGGCGGCCAGGGCCACGTCGACGATCGATTGACCGCGTTGCATCGACTGCTTCACAGCGTCCAGGGCGCCCATTTCGGCGCGCTGGTTGGTGGCGATGGCGAAGATGGCGCCGTTGTCCTTGGCGGACGACACCTTCTGGCCGGTGTTCACACGATTTTGCGTGACCGCAAGATCGCGGCTCGTGTTGTTGAGGTTTTGCAGAGCAACCAGGGCGCCTGCGTTGGTGTTGATGCTGTTAGCCATTTTAGCTTTTCCTTCTTTGTCTTTGACATTTCCGACGCCGTTTTGGCGGTCGGGAGCATTCTGCTCGGGGTGGTCTCATCAAGGACGGGGCCGCAGCCCCGCCCTCAATTCGGTTAGCGGAACAGGCCGAGCAGAACCGAGCTCGACTGGTTCGCGATCGACAGCGCCTGCACGCCCAGCTGTTGCTTGGTTTGCAGGGCGGTCAGGCGAGCGCTTTCCTTGGCCAGATCGGCGTCCACCAGGTTGCCGACGCCCACTTCAAGGGCGTCTTGCATCTTGCTGGTGAAGGTCAGCGAACGCTCCAGCGACTTGGACTTGGTGCCCAGGGCGCCCAGTTCGGCGGTGAAGGCCTTGATGGCCCCGTCCACCACGCCGGTCAGACCGGTCAGGGTCGTCTTCTCGCCGGCGGTCGGCGCGTTGTAGTCGGCCACGGTAACAGCCGTGGCGCTGGCCACGGTCGTTGCGGTGGACGCAGCCACGCCGCCCTTCAGGTTGAAGCTGTCGGTGGCGCCCGTGCCGGTCTTGACGCTGATAGGCGCGCCAGCGGCGGTCGTGTCCGTGAACAGGTTCACGCCGTCGAAAGTGGCGCCGGTCAGGGCTTTGGTGATTTCAGCGCCCAGGGCGTTGTAATCGGTCACATAGGCCTTCAGAGCGTCGCCGGTCGCGTTGGAGATCGCCACCGCCAAGCTCTTCTGTTCTTCCAGCGCCTTGACCACGGTCTCGCCAGCGGCCAGGGCCACGTCGACGATGGATTGACCGCGCTGCATCGAGTTCTTCACAGCGTCCAGAGCGCCCATTTCGGCGCGCTGGTTGGTGGCGATGGCGAAGATGGCGCCATTGTCCTTGGCGGACGACACCTTCTGGCCGGTGTTCACACGGTTCTGCGTGATCGACAGATCACGGCTCGTGTTGTTGAGGTTCTGCAGAGCAATCAGTGCGCCTGCATTAGTGTTGATGCTGTTAGCCATTTTGGCTTTCCTTTGTCTTTGACATTTTCAACGTCATTTTGACGTCGTGAGCGTTCTGCTCGGGGTAGTCTCCTTCATCAAAAACGGGCCCGCAGGCCCGCTTTCAATCTTGTTTATCGGAACAGGCCCAGCAGCACGGAGCTGGACTGGTTCGCGATGCCCAGCGCCTGGACGCCGAGTTGTTGTTTCGTCTGCAGCGCCGTCAGCTTGGCGCTTTCCTTGGCCAGATCCGCGTCGACCAGATTGCCGATGCCGACTTCGATCGAGTCCTGAATCTTGCCGGTGAAGGTCAGCGAGCGTTCTAGCGACTTGGACTTGGTGCCCAAGGCGCCCAGCTCGGCCGTGAAGGCCTTCAGCGCCGTGTCCACAGCCGTGGCCGTGGCGCCCGCACGAAGGATCGCGCCGCCGGCAGTGGCCACGGCCGTAGCCCCGCCGGTGGCCTTCAGGACGAACTTGTCCGTTGCGCCGGTGCCCGTCTTGACCTCGACGTCCGCCGCGGCGGCCGAATACAGGTTCACGCCGTCGAAGGTGGCGCCCGCCAGAGCCTTGGTGATTTCATTGCCGAGGGCGTTGAAGTCGGCCAGGTAGGCCGTCTCAGCCGCCGAACCGGCGACCGAGGATTCAATCGCCACCGCCAGGCTCTTCTGCTCTTCAAGCGCCTTGGTGATGGTTTCGCCGGCGGCCAGGGCCACGTCGACGATCGATTGGCCGCGCTGCATCGACTGCTTGACGGCGTCCAGGGCGCCCATTTCGGCGCGCTGGTTGGTGGCGATGGCGAAGATGGCGCCATTATCCTTGGCCGAAGAAACCTTCATGCCGGTGTTCACACGGTTTTGGGTGATCGACAGATCACGGCTCGTGTTGTTCAGGTTTTGCAGGGCAACGAGAGCGCCGGCGTTGGTGTTGATGCTGTTAGCCATACTGGTAATTCCTTAGTCTTCAGACATTTCCGACGTCGTTTTGACTGCCGGGAGCATTCTGCTCGGTGGGTAGTGAGGTATCGGGAGACGGACCTTGAAGGCCCGCTTCCAATTCTTAGCTGCGGAACAGACCCAGCAGGATCGAGCTGGACTGGTTGGCGATGCCCAGCGCCTGGACGCCGAGTTGTTGCTTGGTCTGCAGGGCCGTCAGCTTGGCGCTTTCCTTGGCCAGGTCAGCGTCGACCAGGTTGCCGATGCCGACCTCGACCGCGTCCTGGATCTTGTTGGTGAAGATCAGCGAACGCTCGAGCGACTTCGACTTGGTGCCCATGGCGCCCAGTTCGCTGGTGAAGGAGGTGATCGAGCCAGTGACGACGGTGGTCAGGCCCTGCATGGCCGTGATGTCGGCGGCGCTGGGCGTCGTGTAGTTGGAGATGACCAGGGCGGTGGCGCTGGCCGGAGCCGTAGCGGTCGTGGCGGCCGCGCCGCCCTTCAGCACGAAGTTGTCGGTCGTACCCGTGCCGGTTTTGACGCTGATGGTGGCGCCGGCGGCCGTGGTGTCGGTCCACAGGTTCACGCCGTCGAAGGTGGCGCCAGCCAGGGCCTTGGTGATCTCGGCGCCCAGGGCGTTGTAGTCGGTGACGTAGGCCTTCAGGGCGTCGCCCGTGGCGTTCGAAATGGCGACCGCCAGGCTCTTCTGCTCTTCCAGAGCCTTGACCACGGTCTCGCCGGCGGCCAGGGCCACATCGACGATCGACTGGCCGCGCTGCATGGAATTCTTGACGGCGTCCAATGCGCCCATCTCGGCGCGCTGATTGGTGGCGATCGCGAAGATCGCGCCGTTGTCCTTGGCCGAGGAAACCTTCAGGCCTGTGTTCACGCGGTTTTGCGTGACGTTGAGGTCACGGCTGGTCGCGTTGAGATTTTGCAGGGCGACGAGAGCCCCGGCATTCGTATTGATGCTGTTAGCCATTTTGGCTGCCCTTGTGTCTTCGACATGTCCGACGCCATTTTGGCTGCCGGGAGCTTTCTGCTCGGGAAGACACTCAGCAAGGACAGGGCCAGAAGCGACGACACCCCTTCGATTTTCAAGCTACTGATTTTTATACGTTAGTTTTGGTAAACCACGTTTTCAGCCCGGCATATTTTGCCGCCCAACGATAATGACCGGCAGATTTTTCCGGGTTACCCGGCAAAAAGCGCTGCATCAGCCGGGTTTGGGCCGTTTCTTCCAGCCCTTTCCCGCCCCGGCCCACCGGTCCTGCATCGCCCGCTCGGCCATCAGGGTCTCGGCCGCCAGCCGCCGCGCGCCGTCACAGGCGAGGATCTGGGCCCCGCGCATCAGATAGGCCGCCTCCAGATCTGCCAGACTGGGCGCTTCAGGCAGGGTCGCCAGTGCGCAGGGGCGCGTCGCCGTCTCAGGCAGGACCAGGCGAGGCGGCGCAACCGTCGAGATCGGGGGCAAGCCGGCACAGTTCGCGGTCATGAGCCCGCAGGCGATCAGACCGCACAGGGTCCAGCAGGTCATTCGCATCCTCGGCGCTCCTCGCCTGGGTGACGGCCGCGACGGTCGCCCGTTCCACGGCCAAGGTTTGTCGGTGATAGATGTCGAGACGCGCCGTCTGCCCCGCCCTGCCCTCGGCCTCGAGGCGACGGGCCTCGACATCCTTCGCGGCCTGGGTCGCGCGCGCCTCCACGACTTCCAGCCGCCGCTGCTGCAGGTTGAACGGATCCCATCTCAGCCCCAGCCCCCGCCCGGTGATCGTCAACAGCACCGCTGCCGCTCCCGCCAAGGCCAGCCAGCCCAATGGCGTCAGCGTCCGCATCAAGTCCCGCACCCTCATGGATAGGCCCTCCGGTCCAGTTCGAAGTGCGGGCCGTCCCGCAGCCGGGTCCAGTCGCCGCCTCAAGTGAGCGGAATGCGCAGATCGCGCGCCGCCGCCTTGAAGGCCTCGGCGATACGGCCATACAGCGGCCAATCCCAGCGCACCTGGCCCTCGACCAGGGCAGCCACGTCGACCGCGTGACCGGTCAGGTGGCGCGAGTTGATCGTGCGGCTGGCCCCCGCCCTGACAAGGGCCGCCTGACGGGCCGCATCGCGCAAGCCCTCCGTGACCATAAAGTCCACGTCGGTCCGGCGGATCGCTGCCTCGACAACAGCGATCAGATCCGGGTGAACACCCCGCATCCGCGCTCGCGAACGCTGCGACAGGCGAAAGCTCATGCCTTGCCTCCCGCCGCCAATCTCAGCCGCAGATTGGCCAGCATGGCCACCATCTGCTGGGCTGTCGGCGCCACGAGATAGAGGACCAGCATCAGGGCGATCAGCCCCATCAAGCCGTCCGCCACGCGCGGCAGGTCGGCGGGGGGCGTCCGCCCCACCGCCCGCGCCAGCAACCACCACAGCGCTGCGCTGGCGATGAAGATATAGAGACGCCGCCACAGCCAGCGCCCTTCGGCCAGGCCCATCTCGTTGCCACCGGCCACCCTCATGCTTCATCCTCCGGGTCGCAGGGAGCGACGGGCCTGCGCCAGTCGCTGCCCAGTTGGTCAAAACAGTCATCGGGGGTCAGCCGCTCGGGCGCGGCCCAGACCTCTTCGTCCAGCAGGTCGGGTTCGAGGAGGCGGTCGAAGTATCGGGTCATGGCGCTCATCCGATCGCCGTCAGCCAGATGACGCCCGCTGCTCCCGCGCCGCCCGTGCCGACCGTCGTCACAGCGCCGCCGCCCCCGCCGCCGCCGCCGCCGTACAGACCCCCGGACGCGCCGGCGGACCCGGCCCCGAACAGTTCAACGGCCCCGCCGCCGCCGCCGCCGCCGCCGCCAGCCCACGACAAGCCAGGCAGAGGCGAAGCCTGGCCCGCCAGGCCCGTCGTCGTCCGCCCCAGCCCGCCCGCCGCGCGGACGTGCAAGATCGCGCCATCGCCGCCCGATCCGCCGCTGGTTCCCGCATTCGAGGTGCTGACGCCGCCGCCGGCGCCGCCGCCTCCCGGCCCATCCGGCCGGGTCGACGCCACCCCCCCGCCTCCCGCCGCCGCGATCGACGAGTCGCCGCCCGCGTTTGACCGAACCAGGCCACCCCCGCCCGCGCCGCCCAGACCCGACGTCGTGCTGCCTCCCGCACCGCCCTTGCCGCCTTCGGCAGTCAGAAGCCCGTTCCCGCCCAACGAGAGGCTGCTATTGGCCCCGGCCGCGCCGTTTGCGCCTGCCGTTGCGCCTCCGGCCCCGCCGCCGCCGATGACGGCCGTCAGCGCCCCCGTCAGAGCCTCAACCGGCCAGCGGGCAACCGAGACGCCGCCCGCTCCGCCTCCGCCGCCGCCATAGCGCGCCGTGCCCAACGCGCCCGCCGCGCCAGCACCGCCGCCTCCCCCGCCGCCCACGCAGACCGCCTCGACCCACCGCGCCCAGGCCGGAGGCGTCCAGGCCCCGGTAGCCGTCAGAACCGTCGTCTCGCATCGGGCCGCACCGCGCGCGAACGTCATCCGCCCGGTCGCGCGCTCCACCCAGAAGGCGTCGCGCCAGGTTCCACCATCAGCGCTGACCTTGAGCCTCAGGTCGTCGTCGCCAATCAGGCCCAGTTCGGCCCGGCCGCCCCAGCCGCTCTGGAACAGCAACGACAGGACGTCCGACGCCCCCTGTTTATTGAAGGTGAAGCGCAGGTCGCCGTCGCCGCCGCTCTCGCTCTCCAGCGCCGTCCACAGCGTCTTGTTCAGGCGCGCCGCGAAGACGTTGGTCGCATCCGCCGCAGTGTTCACACCCAAGCGAGTCAGGTTCTGCAGGGCCGTCACTGGCTCGACTGCCCCGGACAGCGGCGCCCAGGTCCCGGCGCGCCGCACCAGCACCTCGTCGCTGTCCAGCACCACGGCCAGCAGGCCGTCGGGCGCGTCGAGCGCCAGCCAGCCACCGGCTTCGGCGCGCATCAAGGCGCCCGCCGGACGTCCGACCCAGTCCGCGCCAGTCGCGCCGGGCGGCAGGATGTAGAGAGCGCCATCTGCTGGCGATGTCGGTTGCGCGGCGGTCGAGCGGCTGACCACCGCCGTCTGGGTCAGGGCGTCCAGACGCGTCAACGCCTCGTTCAGGGTCACGTGTTTCTGCAGTTGCCCTGCCGCCAGATAGGGTAGGCCCAGCCGCGCGCTGACGTCGTCGCTCATCGAAGATCTCCAAGGATTGGAGGATCAGTCTGCTGACGACCGTCGCTGCGGCGCGCTGAACACGTCGGGCGCCCCGCAAACCCAGAAATTTGAAGGCATTGGCGCGTCCGATTGCGCGCGCTGTCGCGCTTGGGACTTGCAGGAAAGCCCCTCGACACGACGCGTTCGGGTCGGATAGGCCAAGGGGGCGGTCCGCCGCGTCAGTCCGCGAGGAAGTCCGCTTGATCTCTCCTTTGAAGACCGCGATCCACCTGGCAGCGCTGGGCCTGATGGCCGCGCCCGCCGCCGTCGCCATGTCCGCCCTGACGCGGATCGGGCACCGCTGGACAGACCTGCTGGCCCAGTTCCCCGCCCCGGCCCTTGGGGCGACGCTGGTTCTGACGCTGGCCTATGCCCTGCTGCGACTGCGACCCGGCATGATCGCGGGGCTGGCGGTCACCGGCCTGCTGGTTCTCGCCGTCTGGCCCCAATGGTTTCCACGCAGCGCTGCCCTTCCGCGCGAGGGCGCGCCGACTTTGACGCTCTACTCCGCCAATCTCTGGGCGCCCAATACTGACGTCGTGGCGATCACCCGCTCCATCGCCGAGTCCGATGCTGACATCGTCATCCTGGTCGAGTTGGGCGACGCGCCGGCGGCTCAGCTCGACCAGGTGCTGGCGCGCTATCCGCATCGCGTCCTGAACGCCCGCGTGGACCGGCCCAGCGGAGCCGCGCGGGCCGCGATCGCCTCACGCTATCCGCTGACCGCCATCGCTGACCGCCCCGACGGCCTGGTCTCGGTCGCCGCTATGGTCCAGACGCCGCTAGGCCCCGTCAACATCATCGGGGCCCACCTGACCCGTCCCTGGCCTTTCCAGTATCAGTGGGGGCAGATCAATCAGGCCACGGCCCTGGCCGCCATTCGTGCCGATATGAGCGGCCCGGTCATCGCAGCGGGCGATTTCAACAGCGTGTCCAGCGCCCGCATCGGCCGTCAGGTCCAGGCTGAGACCGGCCTGATCCCCGCCCCCGGCTGGCCCGGCACCTGGCCCTCCGCCCTGCCGGCGGGCGCCGCCATGACTATCGATCAGGTCTGGCGCTCGCCCGACCTCGCCCTGTTGGAGCGCAAGCTGGGTCGCAAGAACGGCTCGGACCACCGTCCGGTCATCACCCGTTTCACGCTGGCGGCAGAAGCGCCCTGAGCCGGTCGTCGTGGCCATGATCAGGGAAGTCGTCCGCGATCCAGCCGGCCTCGAAGGCCTTCAGCACCCGCCCAGTCTCTGGCCCCGGCTTTAAGCCTAGCCGCGCCAGATCACGCCCGCCCACCGGCAGAGACGGCCGCGCCCAGCCCCGCGCCAAAGCCAGCAGCCGCCGCGTGCCGTCAGGATCGCCGCCCGACGCCCAGGCCCGCATAACGCGGTCCTCGAAGGCCTGACGCCCGTCGCGATAGATCAGCGCCCGCGCCTGCGGGTCCGTCAGGCGCGTCGTCGCCTCGCCACTGACCGCCTCGACCAGCCGGTCGCGCTGGGCGTTGGACAGGCGCAGAGCGCGAGCAATCTCGGCCACCCGCGCGGGATCATTCGGCAACAGGGCCGACAGCCGCAATACCGCGTCGCCGCTCAGCTCTGTCATCGCCTCGAACAGCGCCAGCTCGACAGGTTGGCGTAACACACGTTCCAAGACGCTTGCTTGATCCATCAGCCGCACAGCCGGACGCGGATCAGGCGCCCCCAGCAACTTCAGCAGTTCCTTGGACACCCGCTCGGCCGACAACTGCTCGACGCCCTCGGCCAGAGCCGCGCAAGCCGCCACCGCCGCCGCATCGGGCGCGCCCCGGCCGTACCAGGCGTAAAAGCGATAAAATCGCAGGATACGCAGATAGTCCTCGCGGATGCGCCCCTCGGGTTCACCGACAAAGACGATCCGCCCCGCCATGGCGTCGTCGTACCCTTGGCCCGTGGGGTCCAGAATGACGCCGTTCGCATCGGCATAGAGGGCGTTCAGGCGGAAATCGCGCCGCCCTGCATCCTCGGCCCAGTCGGTCGTGAAGGCCACGGTGGCGCGCCGTCCGTCGGTCGAGACATCGCGGCGCAGGGCGGTGATCTCGAACGGCTGATGCTCCGAGATCGCCGTCACGGTGCCGTGCTCGATGCCGGTCGGGACAGATCTCAATCCTGCCGCCTTCAGCGCCGCGACCACGGCGTCGGGCGTCAAGGTCGTGGCGATATCGATGTCGTCGATGGGCGCGCCGATCAGGGCGTTGCGCACGCAGCCGCCGACAAACCGCGCGCAGTCCGCCCCGCCCGCCGCCGTCAGTGCCGCCATGACCGCATGCGTCGCCGGAGCCGTCAGCCAGTCCTGTCCTTGCAGTCGTCGGCTCACGCGGCGTCCTCGGCCGCGGCCGACAGGGGCTCGACCTCGTCGCCGTACAGACGCCCGAACAACCCCTTCAGAATGCCCGCTGTCACGCCCCAGATATAGCGGTCCTCGAACGGCATGGCCCAGAACCAACGACGCGGCCCCTCCTCCGGGTCGTAGTAGTCCCGGCGATGATTGACCGGGTCCATCAGGAAGTCCCATGGCGCCTCGAACACCTCGGCCACCTCAGCCGGTGAAGGCGTGACCAGCGGCGGTTTCGTCAGCCAGCCCACCACCGGCGTCACCAGAAACCCGGTCCCGGTCTCATAGGGATCGCCTAGCCCCAGCAGTTCGACCACGCCGGGGTCCAGCGCCACCTCCTCGAAGGCTTCGCGCAGCGCCGCCTGCCCCGCCGTCTCGCCCGGGTCCAGCCGTCCGCCGGGAAAGGCGATCTGGCCGGTGTGGCTGGCCAGGCTGTCCGAACGCCGCGTCATCAGAACTGTCGGACCGTCATCATGCATGATGATCGGCACCAGAACAGCGGCGGGCCGCAGTTCGCGCGCGGGTCGTTCCGCGCCAGGGTTCAGGTCGTAATCGGACCGGATCGCGGTCCGTTCGGGCGTCCATGAGGTCACCGGGTCCAGCCGGGCCTCCAGCCGCTTCCTCAAGCTGTCGCAGCTCATTCCAGCCCTCCCAGAGCGAAGGCCTCTCCGCTGGATCGCACCACCAACTGCCCGTCGACCGCCTCGGCTCCCTCGACCAGCTCATAGAAGACCGGCCGCGCGATCCGCGCCCAGAGATCAGCCCGTACATGAACGCGCGGCGACGGCTCGCCGGTTTCGGCGTCGGTCTCGACCACGAGGGGATGATCCGCCCCTGCCTCGACCACGTCGCCGACGTCGGTCGTGAAGCTCAACACGCCGTTCGCCGCCTGCACGGACACAGCCCGAAACGGCAGGTCCTCGACCTTGATCTTCAGCTTTTCGGCGGGCGTGACCAGATGATAGCCGTCCTGATCCTTCCGCAACACCGTCGAGAACAGGCGCACCAGTTCAAGTCGCCCGATGGGCGAGCCCTCGTGCAGCCAGACGCCATCGGCCCGGATCAGGATATCGATGTCGCCGCAATGTTCGGGATGCCACAGATGCACCGGCGGCAGGCCGTGCCCCGGCGCCTGTCGCGCGGCTTCGGCGACGCCGGACAGGCCAGGCTTTGTCGCAGGGTTCGTCATATCCAGACTATGGGGCGCGTCGCCCGGCAAAGGAAGGTCAGTCCGACCTCAGGCGACGGGACGCACCGCCCCGGCCGGCTCGACCTCGCTGATCGGCAGCCACATCACCCGGCGCTGATCCACCGGCCCAGCGAACACGGCCCGGGGCGCCGCGACAAAGCCGAAGCGCGAGAAATAGGGTGGATCACCGATCAACAGCACACCGTCCAGCTTCATTGCCCTGGCCTCGACGATGCAGGCCTGCACCAGTTCGGCGCCCAGTCCGCCGCGGCGGCTGGAGGCGTCCACGGCGATGGGACCCAGAAACACCGAACGCGCCACGCCGACCGAGATCGACCACAGCCGCACCGAGCCGATCAGCCGTTCGCCCTCAAAGGCCGAAAAGCCCGCGGCCAGAGCCGCGACTTCCCGCAGCCGCTCCGCCGTCTTGGCGAACCGGCCGGGACCGAAGGCCGCCAGCACCAGGGCGTCGACGGCCGCCGCATCACCCGATCGTTCTCGCACGATGCGGACGGGCGTTGCGGGTTCGACGGACACGGGGGCGGCGACGGCGTTCATGCGCGGCGCCTAGACCCCCTGCCCCCTCGAATCAATCGCGTTTGCGAGAATTCAGCCGGCTTTCGAGAAATCCGGGGCGCGTTTCTGGCTGAAGGCCATGAAGGCCTCCATCGCCTCGGGGCTGCGCATCTGCGAGCCGAAGGCCTGGGCCTCACGTTGCATAAGGTTCCACAGGGCCTCCGCATCGCGCATCAGGACCTTGGTCTTGCGGATCGAGTTGGGCGCTCGCGCCGCCAGCTTGCCAGCCAGTTCGCGCGCCGTGGCATCGACCTGATCGGCCGGAACCGCCCGATTGGCGATGCCCCAGGCCAGAGCCGTCTTGCCGTCGATGGCCTCGCCCAAGGCGAACAGCTCGAACGCGCGTTGATGGCCGATGGTCGCCGGTAACAGCAGAGACGACGCTGCCTCGGGGGCCAGGGCCAGATTGACGAAGGGAACAGAAAGCAGGGCGTCCTCGGCCACCACCACCATGTCACAATGGAGCAGCAAGGTCAGGCCGATGCCCACGGCGCGCCCGCGAACCGCCGCCACGGCAGGCTTGTCCAGATCCGCCAAGGCCTTGAGGAAACGGAACACGCCCATCTCGACCAGATCACCGCTGCTCTGAGAGCCGAGGGCGATGAAGTCGGCGATGTCGTTGCCGGCTGAGAAGGAGTCGCCCTCGCTGCGGAACAGGACGACGCGCACGGCGTCGTCGGTCTTGGCGCCTTCGACGGCCTCGGCCAGAGCAGAATACATGGCCTGGGTGATGGCGTTCTTCTTGTCTGCTCGGTCGAAGGCGACCGTCAGGACGCCGCCGTCCCGTTCGAGTTTGATGTGCTCGCTCATTGTCCAGCCTCCGTCAGCATCCACCAATCGACGCCCGCTTCATCGCGGCTGCGCCGGGCCCGCCCCTCGCGGACCAGATAGTTCAAGTGCGCGATCGCCTCGCCCGTCGCCATGCTCAGCACCTCGTCGCCCACCGGGCGTGCGAACAAGGCCGGAAACACATCCACGGCGCGCGAGGGCGTCCTCAGTGTTCGCTCCAGTCGTTTCAGCGCCACCTCATGCCCCCGGATCAGGGCCTCCAGCCGCGTGGTGACGCCATAGAAGGGCTCGCCGTGCGACGGCAGGACGAACAGGTCGCCGGGCAACCGCGCCTTCAGCGCCGCCAGGGACCGCAGCCATTCGCCGAGGGGATCGCCCTCCGGCTCGGTCGGCCAGACGGAGACGTTCGAGGAAATGCGCGGCAGGATCTGGTCGCCCGACAGAAGCACGCCGTCGCGCTCGCGCCACAGACAGACATGTTCGGGACAGTGCCCCTCCCCAATCACCACGCGCCATTCCTGGTCGCCGATGCGCACCACATCGCCTTCGCTGAGCCGAAGATAGGCCGAAGGCATGGCCGCCACCGCCTTGCCGAACCCGCCGTAGCCTGTGCGCCAGCGCGCGATCTGCTCGTCGTTCCAGCCGGCGGCGCGATAGAAGACCGCGCCCTCGTCAGGCGCGGGACGCCCTTCGTCGGCGATCAGCATCCGCGCCGTCACGTACTCCAGCCGCGACATCAACAGCGGTGCGTTAAACCGTTCACACAGCCAGCCTGCCAGGCCGATGTGGTCAGGGTGCATATGGGTGCAGATGATACGCTTGACCGGCTTGTCGCCCAACGGCCCCGCAAACGCCTCCTCCCAGGCCTCGCGCGAGGCGGTGGTCTTCAGCCCCGTATCGACCAGAGTCCAGCCGTCGCCGTCGGCCAGGGCGTAGACGTTGATGTGGTTGAGCGTCATCGGCAGCGGCAAACGCAGCCACAGCACGCCCGGCGCGACCTCGACCGCGTGACCAGCCTCGGGCGGCGGCCCCGATGGATAAGTCAGACCGCGCTCGGTACGCCCCTCTGATCCTGCGACACCGTCGGCCAAGTCCGTCTCCAAAAAAAACTGTTTTAGCCAACAGCTATTTCAACGTCCAGCGAGTTTCAGCCCCACATCGCTATCTTGACCGCGAGGAATCCGGTCGCCAAGGCTAACGGAATTGGTTTGAGGAGAACCCCGTGTTGAACAAAACTCTGGCGGCGCTGGGCGGCGCGCTCACCCTGGCGGCTCTGGTCGCCTCAACTGCCAACGCGCAAGACGGCACCGGGACCGGCAACGGACCGGCCTCCTCACAGTCCGCGATCTCGGCTCCGTCCAGCCGCGTCACCCCGTCACGCATGGATCGCCAACGCCAGAATCGCGAGCAACGCAACCAGGCGCCCGCTCCAGTGGATCCGGCGGTCATCAAAGCCGAAGCTGAAGCGGTTCTCGCTTCTGCATCGGTCACGTGCCAAGTGACCGACGCGAAGTTGCTGGGGCAAACTGCTGAACAGACCAAAATTTATGAAACGGCCTGCTCCGGCGCGCCGGGCTATATCGTAGTCGCCTCCACGCCGCCCCAAGCCGTCGACTGCGTCATTCTCGACAGCCAAGCTCAAGCCGCTCGCACGGCCAATCCTGAAGCCCCCACCGGACCGACCTGCACCCTCCCAGGCAACCTGGACATTCAAGGCTTCCTGAAGGCCTATGCAACCCAGGCCAGCGTCCCCTGCACCGTCGATGAAGTTAAAGTGAGGGGCCAATCGGGCGAAGGCGCCGTCATTTATGAAGTGGGCTGCGCCGGCGCTGACGGCTACTGGATCGAAAAGAGCGTTTCGGGCTGGGAAAAGACCGAATGCCTGCAAATCCTCAGCCAGAACTCGACCTGCCTGTTCACCACGCCCGCTGAACAGGCTGCGACAGTTAAGGCCTGGCTGCCCGGCACGGACGCTGCCGCCTGCGACGTGCAGCAGGTCCGTCTGATGGGTCAGAACGCAAACGGCCGTTTCATCGAGATGACCTGCGCCGGCGCTGACGGCTTCATCATTCGCCAGAACGCCGAGCGCGTCGTGCAACAGGTCTATCCCTGCGCCACGGCCCAGCAGATCGGCGGCGGCTGCAAGCTGACGACCACGCCTCCGGCCGCGACGCCGCAAGCCTAAGCGAGGCCTGATCGTCAAACGAAGCGCCGCCGGAGCAATCCGGCGGCGTCTTTGTTTTTGGCGACCTCTTTTCGCCGAACGCGACGCGGCTTAGCCTCGGGCCATGCGCATCGCCACCTGGAACGTGAACTCGGTCAACGCCCGCCTGCCCACCGTGCTGGCCTGGCTGGAAGCCGCCAATCCTGACGTCGTCTGCTTCCAGGAAATCAAATGCGTGGACGAGAAATTCCCGCGCGAGGCCTTCGAGAGCCTGGGCTACAACGTCGAGACCCACGGGCAGAAGACCTATAACGGCGTCGCCATCCTGTCGAAGTTCCCGCTGTCCGACATCCGGCGCGGCCTGCCCGGCGACGACGCAGATGAACAGGCTCGCTATCTTGAGGCCCTGATCGAGGCGCCGGTTCCGGTGCGCGTGGCGTCGATCTACCTGCCCAACGGCAATCCGCTCGGAACCGAGAAATTCACCTACAAGCTGGCCTGGTTCCAGCGCCTGCACGACCACGCCAAGGCCCTGCTGGCCTTCGAAGAGCCTCTGGCCCTGTGCGGCGACTACAACTGCATCCTGACGCCCGACGACGCGGCCAAGCCGGAGGACTGGGCCAACGACGCCCTGTTCCAGCCGGAAACCCGCGCGGCGCTGAACACCATGAAGTGGCTGGGCCTGTCGGACGCCCATGAGCTCGGCGACGAGCCCAAGGGCACCTACACCTTCTGGGACTATCAGGCCGGCGCCTGGCAGAGGAACAACGGCATCCGCATCGACTACGCCCTGCTGTCTCCGCAGGCCACGGACCGGTTCCGGGGCGTCGAGACCCATCGCGAGGCCCGCGACATGGACAAGCCCAGCGACCACGTCCCCGTGGTGGTCGACCTCGATCTGGAAGCCTGATCCATGGGCGAGACGTTCAGGGTCATCCTGCTAATCGCCCTGACCGCCGCCTTCCTGACGACCGGCGCCCTGTTGCTGTCCTGGTGGATGGAGCCGGAACGGCGGCTGAAACGGGCCCTACTCAAGTCGCTGGGCGTCAAGGCCGACACCGAAGCCCTGTCGCCGGCCGAGGGCCGCGCCGCCGGACTCGATTTCGACGGCGGACAGGTGGTGGTGCTGTGGAAGCGCGGTTCGCAGGGGCTGGTCTATGCCTTCGATGAGGTCGAGGGCGGCGAGATCATCGTCGATGGCCATGTGGTCGCCCGTGCCCGGCGCGGCGCCCTGCGCAAGGACCTGGACGTGGTCGTGCCCGAGGCGGAACAGGTGGTGCTGCGCCTGATGTTCGACGACGCCCGCAGTCCCGAGTTCGAACTGGCCCTGTGGAACGCCGACCTGCCGGCTTCGACCGGGTCGCCGACCGAGGCCCTGCGGCTGGGGCGTCGCTGGTTGTCGCACGTCGAAGCCCTGATGAAGCGCTGATCGCCCTTCCCGGCCCCCTTCCCGGCATCGCTGCGGAAGGCTAGAACCCCCGCCTCTGCTGTTTACTGCGTTTCTTCAGGAGCCCGCCGTGGCCCGTCTCTTCGACGCCTACATCATCGCTGACTGGACCGCCGCCGAAGGCAAGAAGCTGGGCGAGCAGACCCTGTGGGTCGGCGTGGCCAAGCGCGACGTGCGTTTCCGCCTCTATACCGAGACCCACAACGTCGCCACGCGCGCCGAGGGCGAGAAGCTGATCGCCGACCTGCTGGCTGAACACCGCAAGCGCGGCGACCGCGTCCTGGTCGGCTTCGACTTCGACTTCGGCTTCCCCGCCGGCACGGCGGCGCGTCTGAAGCTGGACGGTCGTCCGTGGGACGCCATGGGCAAGTTCCTGGCCTCCAACATCGTCGACAAGGCCGACAACACCAACAACCGCTATCAGGTCGCGGCCAAGATGAACCGCCTGATGACGGACGAGGCTTGGCCCTTCTGGGGCTCACCGGCCAGCCAGGCGCAACGCTGGCTGACCACGACCAAGCCGCCCGAAGGCGCCGGCGCCGACATTCCCGAGTTCCGCGCCACCGAACTGGCCGCGCGCAAGGACAAGCTGCCGCCCAAGAGCGTCTGGCAGATGCACGGCGCGGGCGCCGTCGGCGGCCTGACCCTGTTAGGCGTGCCCATGCTGCGTCGCCTGCTGGACCAGTTGGGGGCCTCGACCGCCGTCTGGCCCTTCAACACCGGCTGGCGTGAACTGACCGAGGCCGACGTCGAGCCGCTGTCGGCCGTCGTGGTCGAGGTATGGCCTGCCCTGTTCGACGCCAAGCGTCAGGTCAGCGCCGAAGGCGTCAAGGAATACAAGACCCAGGCCCAGGTCCGCACCGCCGCCGAAGCCTTCGCCCAGATGGATGACGCCGGCGACTTGCAGAAGGCGTTTGCGCCGCCGAAGAGCGCGGACGAAGCCCTAATCGCGCAAGTCGAAAGCGAAGAGGGCTGGATCCTGGGGGTCTGACGGCCCCCTCTTTTAATCCGCTCATCCCGGCGAAGGCCGGGATCCAGATCAAATGACGGCGCGGCAGGTCTTGGACGCGATCGCACCATTTGAAACAGGCGGCGCGCCTTACAATCTGGATCCCGGCCTTCGCCGGGATGAGCGAGGTTGGGTTGGACGTCAGGTCACGTAATCCGCCAGCATGTCGCGCCAGGTCGGATTGCGTTCTTCGATCAGGCGCAGCTTCCATGCGCGTCGCCATTCCTTGATGGCGCGCTCGCGCCGAAAAGCGCTTTCGCGGGTTTCGTGCCATTCGGCCCAGACCAGGGTCTTGCATCCGTGGTCGCGCGTGAAGCCAGGCATCAGGCCAGATGCATGCTCGTGCGCACGACGCCCCAGGTTTTCCGTATGGCCAGTGTAGATGGCGCCGTTGCGGCGATTGGCGACGATGTAGACCCAGAAACCTTCCGTGCCGTCGTCGCGCATCTCAGCTACCCAATCAGCACCCGCGCCGCCGCCCGCGCCTCGTCGGTGATCTCGGCGCCCGACAGCATCCGGGCGATTTCTTCCTGGCGGGGATGGGATTCCAGCACATCGATGGAGGTGCGGGTGTGGCCGTCCACGTCGGCCTTGCGGACCTTCCAGTGGGCGTGACCGCGCGAGGCGACCTGAGGGCTATGGGTCACGACCAGGACCTGGGCGCCCTTGGACAAACGTTGCAGGCGCCCGCCGACGGCCTCGGCCACGGCGCCGCCAACGCCCTGATCCACCTCGTCGAAGATCATGACCGGCTGGCGCTGATCCTCGCGGCTGGCGAGCGCCGCCTTCATGGCGAGCGCGAAGCGCGCCAGTTCGCCGCCTGAGGCGACGGTGTCCAGCGGGCCGAAGGGCGTGCCGGCGTTGGTGGCGACCTCGAAACGCACCGTCTCGACGCCCAGAGAGCCGCGCCGGCCTTCGATGGGCTCCAGCGTCACGCGGAAACGGGCGCGATCCAGCTTGAGCGGACCCAGCTCAGCCATGACGGCGGCGACCAGACGATCGCCCGCCGCCTCGCGCGCCGAGGTCAGCAGCATGGCGGCCACATCATAGGCCTCGATCGCCACGGCCACGTCACGACGGGCGTTGGTCAGGGCCTCGGCCCCGTCCTCGATCAGGCGCAGTTGCTCGCGCAGACGGACGCGCAGCGCCGGCAGGGCGTCGACCGTGGTGTTCAGCTTGCGGGCGGCGGCGCGCAGGCTGAACAGGCGCTCCTCGGCCTTGTCCAGACGGCCCGGCTCGAAGTCGAAGGCGTCGGCGGCGGAGTCGACGGCGGCGACGGCCTCGGTCGCCTCGACGAGCGCGCGGTCCACGGCCTCGGCCGCCAGGGCCAGCTTGACGATGATGGGGTTGTCGCCCTCAGCCCCGGCCTGAACGGCGCGCTGGCGGGCATGTTCGACGGCGCGCAGGGCCGAAGCCAGACGCTGGCTCAACTTGTCCCCGCCTAGCAGGTTGCGGGCGTCGGCCAGGTCGGCGACAGCCTTTTCCGCCGCGCCCAGGATGGCGCGTTCGCCCGCCAGTTCGGTTTCCTCGTCAGCTTGCGGGTCCAGGGCGTCGAGGTCGGCGAGGTTGAGCGCGATCTCCTCCGCCTTGGCGGCGGCTTCAGCGGCGGAGGCTTCCAGTTGGTCCAAACGCCCCTGAGCCGCCTTCAGACGCTCGGCGGCGGCGGCCACGCCCGACAGCTGGGGCTGCAGGCCGCCATAGTTGTCCAGCAAGGCGCGGTGGGTCTTCCAGTCCAGCAGGCCGACGGTTTCGTGCTGGCCATGCACCTCGACCAGCAGGGCGCCGATCTCGCGCAGGGCGGTGACGCCCGCGGGCTGGTCGTTGACGTAGGCGCGGCTGCGGCCGTCGGCCGAGACGACGCGGCGCAGGATCAACTCCTCGCCCGGCGCGACCTCGAAGCCGCGCTCGGCCAGAAGGGCGATCAGGGCGGCGTCGTCGGGGGCGGTGAAGACGGCGGTGGCGACCGCCTGTTTGGCGCCCGCGCGCACCAGCGCCGCATCGCTGCGCGCGCCGAGCGCCAGACCCAGAGCGTCGAGAATAATGGATTTGCCGGCGCCGGTCTCGCCGGTCAGCACGGTCAGCCCCTCGCCGACCTCCAGGTCGAGGGCGTCGACGAGAACGACGTCACGGATCGAGAGTGTGGTCAGCATGGGCCAGCTTGATTCGACTTTACAGCCCACTGTAACCGGAAACAGAAAGGGAACGCAGCGTCTTTCCGCATGCGTCCCCCTAAAGCATCAGGCCCCGCCGGGGACGATCCGCTGCAGCCAGCTCTCGCGCTTGCCCTCGGGCCGGACGCCCGGCTGCTGACCGCGCTCGGTCAGAAGGGCATAGGCCTCAGCGTACCAGGGGCTGCCCGGATAGTTGTGACCCAGGACGGCGGCGTTGCGGGTAGCCTCTTCGTTCAGGCCCAGGGCGAGGTTGACCTCCACCAGACGGTACAGGGCTTCCGGTGTGTGCGAGCTGCGCTGGAAGGCTTCGCTATTGATGACCGTCTTGTAGCGGTTGATCGCGGCCAGCGGCTGGTTGGCCCGCTGATAGAAACGGCCCACGGTCATCTCCTTGCCGGCCAGCTGGTCGTTGACCATGTCGATCTTGACGCGGGCGTCGGTGGCGTAGGGCGTGTTGGGATAGCGGCGCGCGACGTCGCGCAGGCCGGCCAGTGCGGCCTCGGCGTAGGCCTGGTCCCGGCCCACGTCGACGATCTGCTCGAAGTTGCAGATGGCGCGCATGTAGAAGGCGTAGGCCGCAGACGGGTTGCCCGGGAACAGGGCGATGAAACGATCAGCCGCCGCCATGGCGTCCTGATAGTTGTTGTTCTGATAATAGGCGTAGACCTGCATCAGGATCGCCCGACGCGACCATTCCGAATAGGGGTGCTGACGCTCCACTTCCTGGAAATAGTCCACGGCGTCGGTCCAGCGCTTGGACTGCAGTCGCTGATAGCCGGTGTTGTAGAGCGCCTCGACGGGGCGCTCCTCATAGGCCAGTCGCTGGCGCGGCTTGGTCCCGGAACAGGCGGAAACCGTCAGGGCGGCGACGGCGACCGTCATCAGGGTCAGGCCGGTACGGGACTTCGAAGCGGGCAAGGGCGACCTCTTAAGATGCCTTGGTCACGGCGCACCCCCGGTGCGCCGCAGTCGTTACGGCGATCTCTATAGCAGCGACGGCGACCATGCCAATGCAGCGAAATCCGTCATGACGGGTTGATGCGAGGCGATCCGCTGCTAAAGAGCGCGTCCAGAAACGACTGCGCTCATTGGCGCAGCGATGACGGCAAAAGGATGACCGGTCATGAAGCTGCTCTCTGGCAATTCGAACCGGACTCTGTCCCAGGCCATCGGGTCCCACCTCGACATGCCCCTGACCAAGGCCCAGGTGAAGCGATTCGCCGATAATGAGGTTTTCGCCGTCATCGAGGAGAACGTCCGCGGCGAAGACGTCTTCGTCATCCAGTCGACCTCCTATCCGGCCAACGACAACCTGATGGAGCTGCTGATCATGACCGACGCCCTGGTGCGGGCGTCGGCGCGGCGGATCACGGCGGTCATGCCCTACTTCGGCTACGCCCGTCAGGACCGGAAGACCGGCGGCCGCACGCCGATCTCGGCCAAGCTGGTGGCCAACCTGATCACCCGCGCCGGCGCTGATCGCGTCCTGACCATGGATCTGCACGCCGGCCAGATTCAGGGCTTCTTCGACATTCCGACCGACAACCTGGTGGCCACGCCCGTGCTGGCCCAAGACATCAAGGATCACTATCCGCGCGGCGATGATCTGATGATCGTCTCGCCGGACGTCGGCGGCGTGGTGCGCGCCCGCTCGCTGGCCAAGCGACTGGACGCGGACCTGGCCATCGTCGACAAGCGCCGTCCCAAGGCGGGCGAGAGCGAGGTCATGAACATCATCGGCGACGTCGAAGGCCGCCGCTGCATCCTGTTCGACGACATCGTCGATTCGGGCGGCACCCTGGTGAACGCCGCCCAGGCCCTGATCGATCGCGGCGCCACCGAGGTCTCGGCCTACATCAGCCACGGCGTCCTCTCGGGTCCGGCGGTGCAGCGCGTCACCAACGGCCCGCTCAAGGAATTGGTGATCACCGATTCCATCGAACAGCCTGACGAAGTTTTGAAGTGCGGGAAGATCCGCACGGTTTCCGTGGCCCCTCTGATCGGCGAAGCTATCCGCCGTATCGCCAATGAGGAATCGGTCTCGAAGCTGTTCGATTAACCTTCGAATAACCATTCCCTCAGCGATATAAGACGCAACAGTTTCTGGAGCGCGCCTACCTTGGCCTCAAGGGGCGCGCCCCGCGTTTGATTTGAGGGAAGTTCGCCGATGACCCAGGCCTTCTTGCGCCGCGGCCTGTCCGTCGCCGCCATCGCCGCCGCCGCCCTTCTGGCCAGTTGCTCGACGCCCGAACCGGAAGCGCCGCCGCCGCCGCCGGTGGTCGCCCCCCTGCCCGCGGTAAGCCTGAACCAGGGCGTGGCCCAGGCAGCCTCGGTCTATGTCGCCTACGTGCGCGAAGTCGGCACCATACAGGCGGGATTCGCCGACGCTGAGTCCATTCAGGCGGCGATCCGCAAAGGCGCCGCCTCCGAGCCAGGCCAGCTGTCGCGCGGCATGATCGCCTACGGCTCGATCCTGGCTCTGCAATCGCCCGAGTACGTCGCCGGCGTGCGGCAGTTCGCCTCGACGCCAGC
The DNA here is from genome assembly GCF_042869015.1 of Brevundimonas sp. NPDC007368. NCBI lineage: Bacteria > Pseudomonadati > Pseudomonadota > Alphaproteobacteria > Caulobacterales > Caulobacteraceae > Brevundimonas > Brevundimonas sp. NPDC007368. The sequence goes on from NZ_JBIAFA010000007.1 coordinate 57,971, forward strand.
CCTGCGGCAGGAAATGATCTCGCGCATCGTCGCCGACCCGGCCTACGCCGCCACCCTGCCCGGCGCCGACGCCGCCGCAGGCCTGATCACCTCGACGCTCGGCAAGGACATCGCCGCTCTGACGGCGATCGCCGAAGCGGTTGAAGGCGACGCCTATACGATTCAGGAACGTCGCGACCCGCGGCGCCGCTGGGCGGTGCAGCCCGTGGCGGACCGCAGCGGCCGACTGGAAGGCGCCAAGGCCCTGGCGGTGGCGCGCCTGCCCTCGGCGGAGGAAAGCGCCCGCCTGTTCGCCGCCGCCAACAGCGGCTCGGGGCTGAACCTGACGCCGGCGCAGCGCGGCGCGCCGTTCACGCCTGCAGTGGTCAACTCCCTGGCGATCGCCGCCCTGGCTGCCCTGGGAGCCGCCGGCGAAGACGCGCAAGCCAACACGAACGCCCTGTCGACCGAATCGAACAACGAGTTCTGCCTCAGCATGTCGAAGCTGATGCTGTACCAATGCCTCGCCGCATCGCGCCCCAGCTATGAGGACATGTTCTGCACAGGTCGCCACATCCTGCGCGATCTGGCGACCTGCACGGCCCAGTATACCGGGCCCGCGCCCGCTCAAACCACCCCGACCGTCACTATCGCCGAGACCAATCCCATGCCGGGAAGCGGCATGAAGTGACGACAAGGCGGGCTGAAACGACCGGGGCGGTTGCGTCCTCCCCATGTTCCGTGTAATAGCCCGCCCTCTTGAATTCGAGGGTTCATGACCCCGCTGCGCGGGCCCCGGTTGGCGCGGCGTTACTGTTGTTGTTGAGGCGAGCCCGATGGCCGAGATCATTCTGAACGTTGACGTCCGTGAAGGCGTTGGTACCGGCAACGCACGTGCAGTGCGTCGCGCGGGCGCTGTCCCTGGCATCCTGTACGGCGGCGACAAGGCCCCCGTCGCCATCTCGGTGAACGAGAAGGACTTCCGCAAGTCGCTCTACACCGGCAAGCTGCTGGGCCACCTGGTGACCCTGAAGTATGGCGAAGAGACCCAGCCGGTCATCGCCAAGACCGTCGACTTCGACCCGGTCTCGGACCGTCCGATGCACTTCGACCTGATGCGCGTTGACGCCAAGGCTCCGATCAAGATCGAAATCAACGTTCACTTCAAGAACGCTGACGAAGCGCCCTACACCCGCGCCGGCGGCATGCTGGAAGTCGTCCGTCACTCGGTCGAGATCCTGGTCGCCGCCGACCAGATCCCGGAAGAGCTGGTTGTCGACCTGAAGGGTCGCGAAATCGGCGAAACCATCCGCATGTCGGACATCGCCCTGCCGAAGGGCGCCTCGGCCACCATCACCGACCGCGACTTCGTGATCGCCACGATCAAGAACTCGGCTGCCTCGCAGTCGGACGCCGGTGACACCACCGCTGAAGCCGAAGCCTGATAGGCTTCTTCTTCGGAAGATTTCAGCCCCGCCCGGTTCGCCGGAGCGGGGCTTTTCTTTGCGCGAAGCACAGGGCATGAGGTCCGCATGATCATCATCGCAGGGCTCGGCAATCCGGGCGCCAAGTACGAAAAGAACCGCCACAACATCGGCTTCATGGCTGTGGACGAGATCGCCAGCCGCTGGCGCTTCGGCCCCGAGCGGGCCAAGTTCCAGTCCATCGTCAGCGAGGGCGAGGTCGAGGGGACCAAGGTCCTGCTGATGAAGCCCCAGACCTATATGAACGAGAGCGGCCGGGCAGTCGGCGAGGCGGCGCGCTTCTACAAGATCAAGCCCAGCGAAATCATCATCTTCCACGACGAGATCGACCTGGCCCCCGGTCGGTTCCGCATGAAGACCGGCGGCGGCGCAGCGGGTCAGAACGGCGTGCGCAGCCTGATCAGCCACCTGGGCGCCGACTTCCGCCGCGCCCGCATGGGCATCGGCCACCCCGGCGAGCCGCAACTGGTCCACGCTCACGTCCTGGGCGACTTCCAAAAGGCCGACAAGCCCTGGCTGGACGCCATGCTGCAGGCCTGCGCCGACGCCTTGCCCTTTGCGGTGAACGGCGAAGACGAACGCTATCAGGGCGAGGTCATGCGCCTGGCCCCGGCGCCCAAGTTCAGCCCCAGGCAGGCGGCGCGGGGGGAATAGCGCAAGGCTCTCCCTCCCCATGAAGGGGAGCGAGAATCACAGTCTCAGTCCGTCGTCGTCCAGGTCGCCTTCAGGGTCGCCGCGCCGTTGGCGGGCACGGTCATGGTCCAGACCGGATAGCCGGTGTCGTCGATGCGGCTGCGGATCGACTGGCTGAGAATGCGGAAGCCCCGCCGTCCCGCCCCCTGAGGCGACAGATCGACGGTCACGGCCTCACTGCGCGCATTGGTGACGGTGATCTCCATATCCGCGCGGCGCGTGCGGATCCCCTTGTCCCGGGTGGAACTGGACGACACGCGCCGCGTCGCGACCCGCACGTCAGGCGACTGGCCGAACGTCAGACGCACCGGCAAGCCCACGCCCTTGTCCTCGAATCGGTCCTCGCCCGCCAGCAGGGCGCCGCCCGCGCCGTCTGGCTGCATCACCGCCACCGTGCCACCAGGCAGGGCCAAGCCCAGGCCCGTGCGCGCCTCGTTGCGAAGCCGCAGCTGGATCTCGGCCGGTTCCGACTCGGCGCTGTCATTTTCATCAATCCAGGCGCGATAGACGCGGTCATAGGCCACACCCTCGCGCTCCATGAACCGCACCTGCTTGGTCTGGCGCGCGGCCACCGTGGTCGGCTCCGGCAGGGTGTAGATCTTGTAGTCGCCCAGTTCGCCCTGACGAACGACCCGGCTGCCGGTGACGACGATCTCGTCCACAGCGGTCTCGACCGCCATCCGCATCATGGGAGCGGCCATGGGCGGCGGAGGCGGGGGCGGCGGCGGAGGCCCGCTATAGTTTGCGAACTCTCCTGAACCCAGGGTCGTCGTGCCCTGCGGCCAGCAGCCGGTCTGCGGATAGCGGATCACCGGCTCAACCGGCACTGTGCCGTCGTCCTTCCTCAACGTGCCGGCCACCACCTGAACCGGAGCGTCAGGGAAGCCGGTGCCGCCGAAGTTGGCCAGGGTCACCCACCCCGTGAGGTCCAGCGTCCGCCCGTCGGGGTTCAGGCGCGCCACATAGTCGGCCGACCACTGCAGCCCCGTGGCCAGATAGGCCAGGGTCACGGTGTGGCGGCCGGCCTGCTCGGCGCGGGTGCGGACGGACAGCACCGGCTGGTCGCCCAGACCTTCCGGCACGCGGTCGAAGATGACGCGCTCGGTCTGGCCCGAGCAGTCCAGGGCCTCGAAGCGGCCGTCGATCTCCAGCACGGCCCCTTGGGCGCCCGCGCGGATGACGGCGGCCTTCTCGACCTGTTCGCCGGTCGCGGGATTGGTGCGAACGACGCGGACGACCTCGCCCACCGACTTCTCCATCAGGCTGGCGGGCGACAGAAGGTCGAAGTCAGCGTTGCGCTCGACCACATGGGCGGGCAGGCCCTCCAGCACCGCGCTCTGCGGCACTACGCCGGTGGCCAGACCTCGAAAGCGGATGATCCCCTCGCCCGCCGGCAGGTCGACGGTGCGCGTCTCGACGATCAGGGCCAGACCCTGCTGGTCCAGCCGGTTCCAGGATTGACGCGACTGGGCCATCAGTTCGACAGTGTTCACGGGACGGTCGCGGTAGATGACCACCGTCGCTCCGTCCGGGCGCGCGGAGACGCTTTCCGTCTGGGCCATGGCGACGGGAGCCCAGACCGCGGGTCCCAGCAGCGTCAGAGCCGTGGTGATCGCCAGCAGGCGGCGCATGGGATCAGCCGCCGGTCGTGATGGTCGCGGTCAGCTTGGTCTCGCCGTTGGCGGGCACGGGCACGCGCCAGACCACGGTGTTGGCGTCACGCAGGTCGCCGTCGATGCTCTGCTCGCTCAGTTCCGTGTCCCGGCCCAGACCGCGCTGGCGCACCTCGACCGTCACCGGCTGCGAGCGGGCGTTGCGGACGGTGTATTCCATCGCGTAGCGGGTGCGCCAACGATAGTAGGACGACTTGGGCGCGGCGGCGCTGGAAACCACGCGCGGCTGCACCGTGACGTCAAAGGCCTCGCCGGTCGTGATGACGATCTCGGATCCGGCGGGGGCATGATCGACCTGATCCTCGCCGATGAAGCGCGGCTCGCCCGCCTCGTCCTTCACATAGACGCGCATGACGCCCGCCGGCAGGGCGCGCGCCGCCGCTCCCGAGGCGTTGCTGAAGATGACGCCCACTTCGGCCGCGCTGGGCTCCTCGGCGGTCTGGAAGCCGTTGGCCACATAGAGGTAGCGCTTGCTGGCCGGGACGCCGACCGCGTCCAGCAGGCCGACCTGCTTGGTCTGGTTGTTGGCGACGGTGACGGCTTCCGGCAGCGGATAGACATAGACATCGGCCAGAGCGCCCTGCCCGCCCGACTGTGTTCCATTCCCCCGCACGGCGCCCGCACGCACCTGGCGCGGATTATAGCCGCCCTGGTTGACCAGGTTAATGTCGCCGGCCACCACCCGTGTCTGGGCGTTGGAGAAGGTCGCGCCGGAGTTGTTGGTGATGGTGACCCAGCCGGTCAGGTCCAGCTTGCCCGCTTTCTCGTCGAAACGGGCGACATAGTCGGCCTTCCACGCCAGGCCGCTGGTCAGATAGGACAGGGTCGTCTCGCGACGGCCGGCGCCCTCGGCGTCCAGGGTGACGCTGAGCGTCGGGCGCGGGCGCAGGTTCTGCGGCACGCGGTCGAAGATGACGCGGGTCGGCACGCCGTCGTCGCGCAGCACCTCGATGCGGTTTCCGATCTGCAGCACCACGCCCTGATTCGCCGCCAGGACGCGGGCGCGCTCAGTCTCCTGCGCGCCCGAGCCGGGATTGGTGCGGACAATGCCAATATCGCCGCCGACGGCGCTTTCCATCAGCTTGCCCGGCGTCAGCAGGTCATAGTCGAAGTTCTGCTCGACCACCGACAGGCCGCGCCCCGACAGACCCACCGTCTCGGGCCGGATGCTGGCCGACACGCCCGGAAACTCCTGACGCGATCGCCCGGCGGGCACGTTCAGGTTCCGCACGTCCTCGACCAGGGCGATGTTCTGGTTATAGACGGTCAGGGAGACGCGGTCGGGACCGCCCGGCCCCTCCTCTACCTGCTGAGCAACTGCGGGCGCGGCCAGCAGCATGGCGACGGCGAAGGGTCCGAGTGCGCGGATCATGGGTTCCCCCTGAGCTTGTCCGGAGACCACGCTGGCACGGAGAAACGACCGTTGTCGAGGGTGCGCGGCGTCAGGTCGCTATAGCTTCACACTACGGGAAGGTTTAAGCCCCGGTCCGTGACCCGGTCCCAGAGTGAAAACTGGTCGATTGCGCGCTCGCTGGCCTTCCTGGCCGCGACGTTCGCCATCGTGATCGGAACCCTGATGCCGTTCGCGGCTCTGGCGGCCTCGGTTCCCGGCCAGCCCATCGTCATCTGCTCTGCCGAGGGGCCGCAGACGATCCAGACGGGCGGCGTCGACGGCCCGGTCAACCAGCACGTCGGGGCCAAGTGCGCGGCCTGCGTCATGCCCCTGCTGGCCGCCCTGCCCGAACCGCCCGCGCCCGCTCCAGCTCCAGCCGTCCGCCTGGTCGCGCCGGTCGCCTATACGCCCTTCCGCGTCAGCCCCCCGCCGCCGGCCCGCGCGCCGCCGCGCCCGCCGTCCACCGCCCCGCCCCACGCCTGAAAACCAGACCTATCGACGCCGCACGCCTGCTGACGGGCAGCGCGGCTGCATTTCTGTTTTCAGGATTCCAGTTTCATGTTTTTCAAGACCACTGCGGCGCCGTGCGCGCTGCTCATCGGCGCCTGCCTGGCGCCCGCCTTTGCTCATGCCTCCGAGGCTGAGGGGCCGAACGCTGAAGGTCCGGCCACCGTCGTCGACAGCATCATCGTCACCGGCCGCCGCAACGCCGAAGACCCCGCCGTCGTGGCCGAGGCGCGCGACCGCCTCAGCCGCACCCCCGGCGCCGTGGCCGTCGTCTCGGCCGAGAGCTACGCCGACCGCTTCGCCCAAGGCTTTTCCGACACCCTGAGGAACGTCCCCGGCGTTCTGGCCCAGAAACGCTATGGCGAGGAAAGCCGCCTCTCCATCCGCGGCTCGGGCATCGCCCAGGGCTTCCACCAGCGCGGCGTTCTGCTGGCCCAGGACGGCGTCCCCTTCGCCGACGCCGACGGCTTTTCCGACTTCCAGAGTGTGGACGCCCTGAGCGCCCGCTACATCGAGGTGTGGAAGGGGTCGAACACCCTGCGCTTCGGCGGGGCGCAGCTGGGCGGGGCGATCAATCTGGTGACGCCGACGGGCCGCACGGCGTTGCAAGAGAACCTGCTTCAGCTGGAAGGCGGCAGCTTCGAGTCCTGGCGCGGCCACGCCGCCGTGGCCCGCACGCACGGCGAGTGGGACGTCTATGCCGCCGTCACGGGGATGCAGAGCGACGGCTGGCGCGAGCACAGCGAACAGTCGCAAGGCCGCCTGACCGTCAACGCCGGACGCTCGTTCGGCGAGGACCGCGAGGTGCGCCTGATCGCCCAGGCGGCGGATATCAAGCAGGACATCCCCGGCGCCCTGACGCTAGATCAGGCGCTGAAGACGCCGCGCATGGCCTCGAACTCTGCGGTGACGGGCGATCAGGCCCGCGACCTGACGGTCAAGCGCCTGACGCTGCAGACGCGCTGGCGCTTCAACGAGTCCACCCTGTTCGAGGGCGCGGTCTGGGGTTGGGAGAAGTCGCTCTACCACCCCATTTTCCAGGTCGTGGATCAGGAAAGCGCGACGCGCGGCGCCTTTGGCCGCATCGACTGGACGGGTCGGGTCGCAGGTCTGCGCGCCGACGCCTTTTATGGCTTCAGTTGGCGTGACGGCGATCTGGACGCCCTGCGCTACGTCAATATCGCCGGCAATCGCGGCGCCCTGACGGCCAAGGGCAAGCAAGAGGCGACGGGGCTGGACGTGTTCGCCGAGGGGCGGCTGTTCGTCACCGACCGGCTGGCCCTGGTCGCGGGCGGGTCCTGGGGGCGGGCCACGCGCGACTATCGCGACCATCTGGCTCCGGCCAATGACGACAGCATCGACTACGACTGGTTCTCGCCGCGTCTGGGCCTGTTGTGGGAAGCCGAGGACGGCGCCCAGGTCTTCGCCAACGTGACCCGCTCGGTCGAGCCGCCGACCTATGGGGCGCTGGTGCAGGCCCCGCTGACGGGCTTTACGCCCGTCGAGGTTCAGGACGCCTGGACCGCCGAGATCGGCACGCGCGGCAGACGCGGCGCCTTCGCCTGGGACCTGACCGCCTATCGCAGCCAGATCGACGGCGAGATGCTGAACTTCATCACCGGCCCAGACATTCCCGCCGCCACCTTCAACGCCGACAAGACCGTGCATCAGGGGATCGAGGCCGGTCTGGACTGGCGCCTGCCGTATGAAGTTGCGGACGGCTCGCTGCTGTTGCGCCAGACATACAACTGGAGCGACTTCCGCTTCGACGGCGACGCGCGCTGGGGCGACAACCGCCTGCCGGTGGTGCCCGAGCATCAGTACCGGGCCGAGCTGACCTGGCGCCATCCGTCCGGCGTCTTCGTCACCCCATCGGTCGAGTGGCGGATCAGCAGCCCCTACGTCGACTACGCCAATACGATGAAAGCGCCCGACTACGCCCTGCTAGGCCTGACGGGCGGCTTCGACATCGGCTCGAACACCTCGATCTATGTCGACGCGCGCAACCTGACGGACGAGCGCTACGTCGGCGAGTTCTCGGCCGTGACCGACGCCCGCTCGGCGTCCACCGCCGTCTTCTTCCCCGGCGAGGGGCGTTCGGTCTTCGTCGGTCTTCGGCTGACCTATTGATGAGCCGCTTTCCCTCAATGCGGGCCACGGCGCCGGACGCAATGTCCGGCGCCTATCGGGCCGTCTGGCGCTGGCACTTCTACGCCGGGGTGCTGGTCATGCCGTTCCTGATGCTTCTGGCGCTGACCGGCGGCCTCTATCTGTTCAAGGACGAGATCGATCAGTTCGCCAACCGGCGGATGATCCAGATTGCCCCAGCAGCGGCACGGGCCGCGCCAGGCGACTGGATCGGCAATGCGGCGCAGGCCGGAGGCGGCCGCGCCGCCAGTCTGACGCTGCCCGGTTCGCCGGATCAGGCGGTGCGGGTGCGCGTCGACCGCCCTGACGGATCGCAGAAGACCGTCTTCGTCGATCCGCACACGGCCCGAGTGACCGGCGTCATTGACCAGGGCGGCGTCACCGAAACCATCAAGAAGCTGCACTCGCTGAGCCTGTTCGGCGGAGCGACCGGCAAGGCGCTGAACATCCTGATCGAGATCGTGGCCGGATGGACCATCGTCCTGTGCGCCACGGGTCTGTATCTGTGGTGGCCGAGGCGACGTCAGGGCGCGGTGCTGGTCCCGCATGAGACAGACCTGCGCCGTCGTCCCTTCTGGCGCGATCTGCACGCCCTGGTCGGCCTCTATGTCGGCGGGATCATCCTGTTTCTGGCAGTGACGGGGATGCCGTGGTCCGCTGTCTGGGGCGATCAGGTTATGGGCGCGGTCAAGGCCAGCGGCTTGGGCCGTCCACCGGCGCCGGTGGCCGGCGCCTGGCAGAGGGCCGAGCATCACGATCACCCCGCCGGCGCCGGGTGGACCATGGAGGGGGTCGTCCTGCCGTCGCCGTCCCACGATCAAAGCCTGACCGCCGTGATTGCGGCGGCCGAAGCTCGGAACCTGCCTCGCCCCTATACGGTGTCGATCCCGGCCCAGCCCGATACGGCCTATACCGTCACCGCACAGGTTCGTCGGGTGCAGGACAGCCGCGCCCTCTATGTCGATCCGGCGAAGGGCGCGGTTCTGGCCGACATCGGTTTCGACCGCTTCGGCGCCGGGGCCAAGGTCATCGAATGGGGAATCTATACCCATCAGGGCACGCAGTTCGGCCAGATCAACCGCCTGCTCATGCTGGCCGGCTGCATCGGCGTCTGGCTGCTGGGCGTCAGCGGTCTGGTGATGTGGTGGAAGCGCCGCCCGCCCAGCCTGTCTCGCGTCCGTCTGGGGGCGCCGACGGCCCCGCCTGGTCCTCGCGTGCGGTTCGCCGTGCCGGGGATCGTCATCCCGCTTTGCATCCTCTATCCCCTGACGGGACTGAGCCTCGTGACCGTCCTGCTGCTGGATTTTGCCGCAAGACGCCTCATGCGGCCCCGCCCCGTCGTTTCCTGAAAGAAAGACTCGCCATGAAACGCATTCTCGCCCTGTCCGCCTTCCTCGCCCTTGGCGCCTGTGGTCAGGCCGCCGAAAAGCCCGCAGAGGCCGCGCCCGGCACCGTCACGGTCGCCGACGCCTGGTGCCGCCCGACGCCGAACGGCGCCAAGGTCGGCGGCTGCTACGTCACCCTGACGGCCGGGTCCGACGACCGCCTGCTCAGCGTCTCGACGGCCTTGGCCGAAAGCGCCCAGATCCATGAGATGAAGATGGAGAACGGCGTCATGAGCATGAGCGAGCTGAAAGACGGCCTGCCCCTGCCCGCCGGTCAGAAGGTCGAACTGAAGCCGGGCTCGACCCACGTGATGCTGATGGGTCTTCGTGATCCTCTGGTGGACGGCGGCGTCGCCTCCTTCACCCTGACCTTCGAGAAGGCGCCGGCCATTGGCGTCCACGCGGCGGTGAAGCAGCCGCCGGTGGTGGATTCCGAGGAGTAGTCGGACCGCGCCCTTCCTCCCCTCCGCATGGGGAGGAAGGGCCGTGTCGCCGCCGCACCTGACAAACAGGCCCGAACCCGCTAAAGGCTCGCGCTCACGAGGAATCCCATGGCTCTTAAAGTCGCGATCGTCGGCCTGCCCAACGTCGGCAAGTCCACCCTGTTCAACGCCCTGACCAAGACGGCGGCGGCCCAGGCCGCCAACTATCCGTTCTGCACCATCGAGCCGAACACCGGCGACGTGGCCGTGCCGGAAGCCCGTCTGAACACCCTGGCGGAGATCGCCGGGTCGAAGGAAATCATCCCCGCGCGGATCACCTTCGTCGATGTGGCCGGTCTGGTGCGCGGCGCGTCCAAGGGCGAGGGTCTGGGCAACCAGTTCCTGGCCAACATCCGCGACTGCGACGCCGTGGCCTTCGTCGCCCGCTGCTTCGTCGATGACGACATCACCCACGTCGAGAACCGCATCGACCCGATCTCGGACCTCGAGATCATCGAGACCGAACTGATGCTGGCCGACCTGGAAAGCCTGGAGCGCCGTCGCGTTCAGGTCGAGAAGCGCGCCAAGGGCGGCGACAAGGAATCCCAGCTGACGCTGAAGCTGATTGACGCCGCGCTCGAGAAGCTGCGCGACGGCAAGCCCGCGCGTCTGGCCGAGGTGTCCAAAGAAGACAAGAAGGCCTGGGACATGCTGCAGTTGCTGACCGCCCTGCCCGCCCTCTACGTCGCCAACGTGGAAGAAGGCTCGGCCGACAAGGGCAATGACCTGTCCGACCTGGTGGCCAAGCGCGCCGCCGAGGACAACGCCAACTCGGTGGTTATCTCGGCCCAGATCGAGTCGGAAATCGCCGTCCTGGACGACGAGGAGCAGAAGGAGTTCCTCGAGACCCTGGGTCTGGAAGAGCCCGGCCTGAACCGCCTGATCCGCGAAGCCTACAAGCTGCTGGGCCTGCAGACCTACTTCACCGTGGGTCCCAAGGAAGCGCGCGCCTGGACCATCCCGGTCGGCGCCACCGCGCCCCAGGCCGCCGGCGTGATCCACACCGACTTCGAAAAGGGCTTCATCCGCGGCGAAACCATCGCCTTCGACGACTATGTCGCGCTGAAGGGCGAGGCGGGCGCCAAGGAAGCCGGCAAGATGCGGGCGGAAGGCAAGGCCTATGTCGTCAAGGACGGCGACGTGATGCACTTCCTGTTCAACAACTAGAGCTTCTCCGCTTCAGTTGAGAATTTCTGCAAGGCCGCCCCTCGGGCGGCCTTGCTAGCGTCTGGGCTTCGCCATCGCCCGGAGCCTGCCATGAAGTTCGACACCCTCGCCGTCCACGCCGGCTATTCGCCCGACCCGACGACGAAGTCGGTGGCGGTGCCCATCTATCAGACGACCAGCTACGCCTTCGACGACACCCAGCATGGTGCGGACCTGTTCGACCTGAAGGTGGCGGGCAATATCTACACCCGCATCATGAACCCCACGTCCGACGTGCTGGAGCAGCGTCTGGCGGCGCTGGAGGGCGGGATCGCGGCCTTGACCGTGGCCTCGGGCCAGGCGGCCATCACCTATGCGATCCTGACCATCGCGGAGGCCGGCGACAACATCATCGCCACCAGCACCCTGTACGGCGGCACCTACAACCTGTTCGCACACACCCTGCCCCAGTATGGCATCGAGGTGCGCTTTATCGACGCCGACGACGTGGCGGCGGTCGCGGCCCATACGGATGAGCGGACCAAGGCGGTCTTCTGCGAGTCCATCGGCAATCCGCTAGGCAATGTAGTGGACTTCGCCGCCCTGGCTGATGCGGCCCACGCTCAGGGCCTGCCGCTGATCGTCGACAACACCGTGCCGACCCCCTACCTGACGCGCCCGATCGAGCACGGCGCCGACATCGTGGTGCAGTCACTGACCAAGTATATCGGCGGCCACGGCACCAGCATCGGCGGGGCCATCATCGACAGCGGCAAATTCCCCTGGGCCGAGCACAAGACGCGATTCCGCCGCCTGAACGAGCCCGAGGTCAGCTATCATGGCGTGGTCTATACCGAGGCGCTTGGCCCCGCGGCCTATATCGGCCGGGTGCGGACCGTGCTGTTGCGGAACACCGGCGCGGCGATCTCGCCGTTCAACAGCTTCCTGATCCTGCAGGGGCTGGAGACCCTGGCCCTGCGTATGGACCGGCACGTCGAGAACGCCGTGGCCGTGGCGACCTATCTGAAGGGCCACTCCAAGGTGAAGTGGGTCAACTACGCCGGTCTGCCCGACCATCCGTCCCACCCGCTGATCCAGAAGTATTTCGGCGGCAAGGCGTCGGGTCTGCTCACCTTTGGCGTGGACGGAGGCCGCGACGCCGGCGGGCGCTTCCAGGACGCCGTCAAGCTGTTCACCCGTCTGGTCAACATCGGCGACGCCAAGTCCCTGGTCTGCCACCCGGCCTCGACCACCCACCGCCAGCTGTCGCCGGACGAGCTGAAGAAGGCGGGGGTGACCGAGGACACCGTGCGCCTGTCCGTCGGGATCGAACACATCGACGACCTGATCGCCGATCTGGAACAGGCGCTGGCCGCTGTCTGAGCCTCAGCCGGCCAGGGTGGTGCACCGCAGCAGCCGGACCGGCCGGTCGCTGCGGTTCATCCAGGTGATGGCCAGGGTCTGCTTGGTGGCCGTCAGCCGCACCCGCTCGTAGCGCGCCTCGCCTTCCGCGTCGCACTTCAAAGCGGCCTCATAGCCTTCACTGATCTCGGTGATGCGCTGGATGTCGCAGCGGTTCTCGTAGCCGCGCAGCTCGGTCGTGGTGATCTCGATCGGCACGCGGTCGCCGCGCGGATTGAAGCACCAGTCCGCCTCGGCCGCCCAGCGGCCGACGAAGCTGACGGGCCCCGCCCCCGGCAACATGGTATCTGCGCCGGGCGGGCGCTGCGCAGGAGAGGCCTTCGCCTCCGGCCCGTCGATCGGAGCCGCCGGTTCCGTCGGCGGATTGACGCGCGGCTGACGATCACAGGCGGCAAGCCCGGCGACCGCCAGCATCAGGATGACCAAGCCTCTCATGCCGTTGAAAACGAACGAGAGCTGGCCTGGTTCATCGCCACCGGGGACGGGCCGCGAAACCCGTCCCGCTGTACCTTAGATCAACGCCGCGCCGCGTCGCTGGCCGCGCGGACCTGGCCAAACTCAGAGGTGGGCTTCCAGGTCGGCCATTCGTCGCTATTGGCCAGTTGCAGGCCGAGACGATACAGCAGGGTCAGGTTCTCGACCGCCGACCGCAGGTCCCAGTCGGCCGACCATTCGTCGCTGGGCTTGTGATAGTCGGCCGCGAACCTGGCCTTCCACGCCGCCAGACCGGCCTCCTTGCCGCCGTCCACCCAATCCACGCCGTGCCACGGCATCAGGGCCGGCACGCCCGCGCGGGCGAAGGGGAAGTGGTCGGAGCGATAGTAGAAGCCCTGCTCCGGCTGGCCGTCATCCGACACGTAGCGGCCCTCCTTGACCGCCAGGGCCTGAAGGTCGTCTTCCAGGCTGTTCTGGCCCTTGCCGAAGATCGGCACGTCGCGGGTCGGACCGGACAGGGGCAACATGTCGATGTTGATGTCGGCCACCGTCGTTTCCAGCGGATAGACCGGATCCGCGGCATAGGCGTAGGCGCCCAGCAGGCCCATTTCCTCGGCCGCCATGTGGGCGAATACGATGGTGCGGTCGGGCGCGGGCGCGGCCTTCAGCTGACGCGCCATCTCCAGCACGCCGATCGTACCCGAGGCGTTGTCCCAGGCGCCGTTGAAGACCTTGTCGTCGCCGGCGGCGTGCTCGTTGACGCCGACGTGGTCCCAGTGGGCCGAATAGATGATGGTCTCATTCGGCCGCTTGGCGCCCGGGATTTTGGCCAGCAGGTTATGGGTGCGCAGGGTGTCCGTGGTCTCGGCCGTCTCGACCGACAGGGTCACGCCCGGCACGACGAAGGCGCGGAAGTCGCCGGTACTGATCCGAGACGTCAGTTCAGCCATGTCCAGGCCCAGAGCCTTGGCCGTGTCGGCGTTGATCGCGCCCGAGAACTCCAGATCCGCCGCGCCCGGCGTCAGCGTGCGGGTGCGGGCGTTGCCTTGGACCATGCGGGTCCAGGCGGTGTCGGTGGCGGTCGCCTTGGACACGGTGATGACGCCCAGGGCGCCCCGGCGCTTGGCCTCGTCCGCCTTATAGGCGCCGGACTGGTAGTTGGTCGTGTAGGGGCCGTTGAACAGGTCGCCGTCCGGCTCGCCGCCGACGACGAGGACGATCCTGCCGGTGACGTCCAGGCCGCCGTAGTCGTCCCAGCCGCGCTCGGGCGCGTTGATGCCGTAGCCGGCGAAGACCAGGCCCGCGCCAGCAATCGACGCCTTGCCGTCATTGCTGACCGCCCGCAGGGTGATGTCGGTTCCGGGCGTCAGAGCGTGCGCCTGACCGTCCGGGCCGGTCCAGCTAGCCCTGGCGGCGTCAGCGACGGGGGTGAAGCGCTTCAGGTCGACGACCTGCAGCCACTGACCGTTCGGACCGCCCGGGGCCATGCCCATGGCCTCGTACTGGGCCTGCAGCCAGTCCAACGTCTTCTTCTCGCCGTCCGTGCCGGGATAGCGGCCCTGGAAGTCGTCGGCGCTGATGGTGCGGATTTCCTCCGACAGGCGTTGAGCCGAAAAGTCCTGAGCGGCGGCCGAACCGGCGACCAGCAAAAGAGCGGTTGCGGCGACGCCGCTGATGAATCGACGATTCATGGAAACTCCCGAGCCCTCCCCACGGGGGCTTTCGCGCAAAGTAATAGGGCGGCCCCTCGCGAGACCGCCCCTTACATTTTTGTCATGTTCCGCGAAGGCGGCGAGGACCCGGCCTACTTGCGCTGATCGGCGCTGACGGCGCGCGCCGGGCCGAACTCCGACCCCGCCTTCCACTGCGGCCAGTCGCGGCTGTTGGCCAGGGCCCGACCGGCGTCATAGACGACCGACAGATCCTGGATCATGCCGCGATAATCCCAGTTGGACTCCCACTCGTCGGCGGCCTGGTGATAGCGGTTGGCGCGATATTCGTTGGCCGCGGCCTGGCGCTGGGCGATCGGCTCGTCAATGTATTCGCCCGTCGAGGAAAGGTAGCCCATCGGCACGCCGCGCTTGGCCAGCGGGAAATGGTCCGAGCGGAAGTAGATGCCCGCGCCCGCCCCCGCGTCGCCCTCGAAGCCGCGCCCCTGGGCCGACGCCAGGGCGACGACGCGCTCGTCCAGATCGGACTGACCATAGCCGGTGACGCCCAGCTTGCTCATCCGGCCCAGCACGTTCGTGGCGTCCAGATTGAAGCCCGCCACCGTGGTTTCCAGCGGATACAGCGGATTGGCGGCGTAGAATTCCGAGCCCAGCAGGCCGCTTTCCTCGCCGGTGAAGCTGATCATGACGATGCTGCGTTCGGGCTTCGGGCCCTTGGCCCATTGACGCGCCAGCTCCAGCAGGCCCGCCGTGCCCGAGGCGTTGTCCACGGCGCCGTTGAAGATGCGGTCGCCGCTGGCGTCCGGCTCGCCCATGCCGATGTGATCCCAGTGACCGGTGTAGAGGATGGTTTCGTTCGGGTGGGTCGCGCCTTCCAGCTTGGCCACGACGTTGTGGGTGGTGATCTGGTCAGTCTTCACGTCGAATTTGGCGTCGATGGTCGCGCCCTTCAGCTCGACCGGCCGGAAGTCGCGGCTGCGCGCTTTGATCTTCTCCTGCTCGAAGTCGAGCCCGGCCTGGCGGAACATCTCGACGGCCACGTCGCGCTGGATCCAGGCCTCCATCGGCACCCGCTCGGCCGAGGGGTTCTGACGCACGATGTCGAACTGCGGCACGGACCAGGAGTTGGCCACGGTGGTCCAGCCGTAGGAGGCCGGCCTGGTCTCATGGACGATCAGCACGCCCGCCGCGCCCTGACGGGCCGCCTCTTCGTACTTGTAGGTCCAGCGGCCGTAGTAGGTCATGGCCACGCCGCCGAAGGTGTTCAGCGAGGGCTCCTCGAAGTCGGCGTCGTTGACCAGGACGACGATGACCTTGCCGCGCACGTCGGTCTTGAAGTCGTTCCAGTCGCGCTCCGGCGCGTTCGTGCCGTAGCCGACAAAGACCAGGGGCTTGCCGCGCAGGTCGACGCCATTGCTCGGCAGGCGGGTGGTGATGGTGGCCTGCTGGCCCTGGGCCAGGGCCTGCGTCCAGTCGCCGACCTTGATCTGGCCGCTGACGTTGGAGACGGTGAAGCGGTTCAGGCCGACTGCCTGGGTCCAGCCGCCGTTTTCGCCGCCGGGGGCGAAGCCGGCCGCCGCATACTGCCGGCTCAGATAGTCGATGACCTTCTGCTCGGCCGGGGTGGCGATGCCCCGCCCCTCGAAGCTGTCGTCCGACAGGACCTTGATGTCGTTGGAGATGCGCGCGGCATCAAAATCGGGGGTCTGGGC
Source organism: Brevundimonas sp. NPDC007368 (assembly GCF_042869015.1). Lineage (NCBI taxonomy): Bacteria > Pseudomonadati > Pseudomonadota > Alphaproteobacteria > Caulobacterales > Caulobacteraceae > Brevundimonas > Brevundimonas sp. NPDC007368. The sequence goes on from NZ_JBIAFA010000007.1 coordinate 74,100, forward strand.
GGCTGCGCCCGACGCCAGCGAGGCGGCGAACAAAAGGACGGCGGCGGACGACATCAGGCGCATGAAACGGACCCCTCGGGCAAATCAGAGGGACGGACCCTAGAGGCCCTGCTCCATCGTGTCGATGCGACGCGCCCTCCTCGCCGTTCAAGGCGTCGGCGAGACCGCCCCGCCCGCCGGCCAATCGGTGTCGCCGACCCGCGTCAGCCGCATCTCAATGGCCTTACGCGGGGGCTGGCCCTCGGCGACGTATGTACCGACCTCGTGCCAGGTTCCGTCGCGCACCACGGCGACGTACTGCATCTTGGCATTGGGCCCTGCCGGCGTCTCCCAGCGGAAGCCGTCGTCGGTGACCTCAAAGGCGTAATCGCCAGAATACCCTTGGGCGTAGGAACGGAACCCATATCGGTCGGCGCGGGCGTCCCATGACACGATGGCCATGGCGTTGAACTGGGTTGAGCCGTCGGCGGCGTAACCGCGACCCTCGATCACCTTGATGGACCCGCCCAGCATGGAGCCGACCCGCTCCGTCTGGGTCAGGGTCATGGTTCCCGTCGGGCCATGGACGACCGCCTCGCCGCGCCATTCGCCATCCATGAAGTTCAGACGATTGATGGCCGCGCGCTGAGCCTCGGACCCGTTGGGCGATGCGGGCATCTGGGCATGGACAGATACGGGAGCAATCAGAAGAGCGGCGGCCAGCGCCAGACAGGCATGCGACTTCATCAGCGGATCTCCTTTTCACTTTACGTTATAAAGAACTTTCACGGCCAACGCAATGAACAAGAAAAAACCCGCCGGATCGCTCCGGCGGGTCGTCTCGTCTCAAAGGGGTTTCGCCTTAGTGGGCGACGCCCTTCCAGATGCGGCGATAGCTGGCGTAGGTGATCCCTGCGAACAGCAGCAGGAAGATGATCACGCCGAAGCCCATCTGCTTGCGCTCGGTCGCCTTGGGCTCCGAGGTCCAGGCGATGAAGGCGGCGACGTCCTTGGCCATCTGGTCGACGCTGGCCTTGGTGCCGTCGTCATAGGTGACCTGACCGTCGCGCAGCGGCGCGGGCATGGCGATGAAGCCGCCCGGAGGCACGTGGCCCTTCTTCTTGTCCCAGAACGGGGTCAGGTCGCCCGCCATGTAGGGGTTGTAGTGCTGGCTCGAGGTCATGGTCAGACCTTCCGGCGGCGTCACATAACCCGACAGCAGCGAGTAGATGTAGTTGGCGCCGTCGTGACGGGCCTTGGCCATGACCGAGAGGTCCGGCGGGGTCGCGCCGCCGTTGGCGGCGGCCGCGGCCGTAGCGTTCGGATAGGGCGACGGGAACTTGTCAGCAGTGGTGGCGTCACGCATCAGCGCCTCGCCCGTCTCGCTGTCGATGTCCGCGACCTGAACTTCCTTGGCCAGGGCTTTCACGACCGGGTTGTCGTTCGGGTTCGGATATTCCGGGTTCCAGAACGGCCCGTGCTTGTCGCCCAGGTTACGGAAGTGCACCAGGTTCATGCCGTGGCACGAGGCGCAGACTTCCTTGTAGACCTTGTAGCCGCGCTGCAGCTGGCCCTGATCGTAGGTGCCGAACGGCCCCTCGAAGCTGAAGCCGCCGCTGCGCGGATGCTTGGCGCCCCCGGCGGCCAGCGCCGGAGCGGCGGTGGCGGCCAGGCCCAGAGCGGCCGTCAGAACGACCAGGGTTTTGCGGAAGGACACGGTTTTCTTCTCGTTCGAAATCATCGCGCTCAGCCCTTCTGCTCGGTGACGGGCAGGACCGGCTCCGAGATCGTCGCCGGGACCGGCAGCGGCTTCTCGCGCAGGCCGATCAGCGGCATCAGCACCAGGAAGAAGATGAAGTAGTAGGCCGTCAGGAAGCGCGTCAGCCACAGATAGGAGTTCAGGTCGCCATCGATCAGGGTGAAGGTCTTGAAGCTACCGATCACCGGAGCGTCCGGCAGCTGGGCGCCGCACCAGCCGAGGCCGAAGCAGACGAACAGGAAGATGATAAAGAAGGTTTTCATCGTCGGGCGGTAGCGCATCGAGCGCACCTTGGACGTGTCCAGCCAGGGCAGGACGAACAGGACGCCGATGGCAGCGAACATGGCCACCACGCCGCCGAACTTGTCGGGGATGGCGCGCAGGATCGCGTAGAAGGGCAGCATGTACCACTCAGGCACGATGTGCGCCGGGGTCTGCAGCGGGTTGGCCGGAATGTAGTTGTCGGCGTGGCCCAGGGCGTTCGGCTGATAGAAGACGAAGACCGCGAACAGGATCAGGAACAGGATGATGGCGAAGCCGTCCTTGACCGTGAAATACGGGTGGAAGGGCAGCATGTCCTTCTTCTGGCGGTCCTTCGGGATCAGGATGCCGACCGGGTTGTTCTGACCGGCGGCGTGCAGGGCCCACAGGTGCAGCACCACGCAGCCGGCGATGACGAACGGCAGCAGGTAGTGCAGCGAGAAGAAGCGGTTCAGGGTGGCGTTGTCGATCGCCGGGCCGCCGCGCAGCCAGATCAGGATGGGCTCGCCGACGACCGGAATGGCGCCGATCAGGTTGGTGATGACCTCAGCGCCCCAGAAGGACATCTGGCCCCAGGGCAGGACGTAGCCCAGGAAGGCGGTGGCGATCATCAGGAAGAAGATGACGCAGCCGATGATCCAGATCATCTCGCGCGGGGCCTTGTAGGACCCGTAGTAGAGACCCCGCAGCATGTGCAGGTAGACGGCGATGAAGAACATCGACGCGCCGTTAGCGTGCACATAGCGGATCAGCCAACCGCCGTTCACGTCGCGCATGATGCGCTCGACCGAGGCGAAGGCCAGGTCGACGTGCGGGGTGTAGTGCATGGCCAGAACGATGCCGGTGATGATCTGGGTCATCAGGCAGAGGGCCAGGATGCCGCCGAAGGTCCACCAGTAGTTCAGGTTCCGGGGGGTCGGCAGGTTGGCGTAGTCCATGCCGAAACGGATGATCGGCAGGCGGGTGTCCATCCACCGCTCGATCGCGGTTTTGGGGACGTAGGTGGATTCGTGATCGCTCATGGTTCCTCTGTCCGTCCTCAGCCGATCTTCACGCGGGTGTCGGACACGTATTCGTAGTTCGGCACGATCAGGTTCAGCGGCGCCGGGCCCTTACGGATGCGGCCCGAGGCGTCGTAGTGCGAGCCGTGGCAGGGGCAGAACCAGCCGCCGTAGTCGCCGGCGTTGAAGGTCGGCACGCAGCCCAGGTGGGTGCACGAACCGACGACGACCAGATATTTCTCATGGCCGGCCTTGGTGCGCTCGGCGTCGGTCTGCGGCGGGCTGCCCACGGCGCCCTCGTCGATGACCTTGGTCAGCTCGGCCGGGGTGCGGTAGCGCACGAAGACCGGCTTGCCCTGCCACTTGATGACGACCTGCTGGCCTTCCTGAACCTTGGTCAGATCGAACTCGATCGACGCCAAGGCCAGGGTGTCGGCGGCGGGGTTCATCTGGTTGATCAGCGGCCAGGCCACCATCACGCCAGCACCGACCGCGGCGGCGCCGGCGGCGATGTGGATGAAATCGCGGCGGGTGGCGTCGCCGCCCCCGTGTTGGCCCTCGGGCCCTTCAGCATTCACGACCGATTCGGCCACGCTCTCACCTCTGCACTCCCGATCGCCCGCCCCGGAAGGGGTTAGTCGTCGGCATGGATCGTCCCTGCGAGACGGCAAAAGATGCCCGCGGCCCTTGTTTTACCCCAATAGACACAAGTTGCTGACACAACTTGCGAAACGGTCGCAACAAAGACCGCGACAAGACCCCGCCCCGCGCGTATGACGGCCTTAGAATGCGTCTCGCCCTTTTTCAACCTGACATCCCGCAGAATGTGGGCGCCTGCATCCGCCAGAGCGCCTGTTTCGGCGTGGAATTGCACGTAATCGAGCCCACCGGCTTCCGTTTCGACGACCGCGCCATGAAACGCGCGGCGCTGGACTACGGCCCGCTGTCGCATATGATCCGCCACGCTGACTGGGAGGCCTTCCAGCGCGACCGCGCGCCCGGACGGCTGGTCCTGTTCACGACCAAGGGCGCCACGCCCCTGCCTGAATTCGAGTTCCGGCCCGACGACGTCCTGCTGTTCGGCAAGGAAAGCGCCGGGGCGCCCGACTACGTCCACGCCGCCGCCGACGCCCGGGTCTTCATCCCCATCCGACCGGAGACACGCTCGCTGAACCTGTCGGTCAGCGCGGGCATCGCCCTGTGGGAAGGCATGCGTCAGTTGGGCGGGTTGCCGACGAGGCCCTGACGACCAGGAACAGGCTCGAACCGATCCTTGCGCCACCGATGCCGGACACCGAACCGCAGTTCGGCTGTCGAGCCATGACCAAAGGCGGCGACGTTCGGCCATCCCCCTTGTCCCCGGCGGTTTTCGACCAGAAGGCTGTACCCTTCGTCCTGGAATAACGACGCCGAAGTTTCGGATTGGAGGGAAATCACCGACGGCATGTCGAGGACATATCGCTGGGAGATGGTCTCCATTGCTCCATCGCTGTTCAGGTCGATCTGGCCTGTACAGAAACGCTGTTGCCGCCCTGCTTCATCCTGATTCTGCGCGTCGCATGACACCGGGCTCAGCTTCAGCCAACCTGCAGGGCCCTCCTCCACTTCGACGTCGCCATAGCGCCCCGGCGACAAGTTCAGCGGTCCGACGGCCGTGGCGCAGCCGCCCAGCAACAGGGTGGCAATCACACCCCATGCGCCGGCTCGCAGTTCCACCCCCTACTCCGGCGCGCCGTCGTTGGGCAGTTGCGCCAGGTTGGGACGCTCGGCGCGCTGGGCGGTGGCGGCGCGTTCGACGGCGCGCATGGTGCGCAGCAGGTTCTCGCCCGAAATCTTGCGGATATCGGCCTCGGTCCAGCCACGACGCATCAGTTCGGCCAGGATGCGGGGATAGGCCTCCACGCTCTCCACGCCCTCAGGCAGGCTGTCGACGCCGTCGAAATCGCCGCCCAGCCCCACATGGTCGATGCCCGCCACGTCGCGAACGTGCTGAATGTGGGCCACGACGTCGTCCAGCGTGGCCTTGGGCGAAGGGTTGGCGGCCGTCCAGGCGTCCATGCCCGCCTTCACCGCGTCAGGATCGCCCTGGTTCAGAGCCGAGAGCCGCGAAAGCTCGGCGGAGCGCAAAGAGCCCCACTGGCGCACCGGTTCGCTGATGAAACCGGGCACGAAGGTCACCATGACGATGCCGCCGTTGGCCGGCATCATCCGCAGCACGGCGTCGGGCACGTTGCGGGGGTGGCCCGTCACGGCGCGCGCCGACGAGTGCGAGAAGATGACCGGGGCCGTCGAGACGCGGATGGCGTCGTACATGGTCTCTTCCGAGACGTGGCTCAGGTCCACCATCATGCCGAGGCGGTTCATCTCCTTGACCACCTGCTCGCCGAAGGGCGACAGGCCGCCCCACTTGGGCGCGTCCGTGGCGCTGTCGGCCCAGGTCGTGGTCTTGGAGTGGGTCAGCGTCATGTAGCGTGAACCCGAATCATAGAACTCGCGCAGCAGGCCCAGGGAATCATCGATCGAATAGCCGCCTTCCATGCCGATCAGGCTGGCGATGCGGCCCGCCTTGTGGATGCGGGCGATGTCGTCGGCGGTGACAGCGATCTCGAACACCGAGGGATAGGCGGCGGCGATGCGCTTGACCGTGTCGATCTGCTCGAAGGTGGCCTTGGCGGCCTCGACCGGCTCCAGGCTGGCAGGGACATAGACGGACCAGAACTGCGCCCCGACGCCGCCCGCGCGCAGGCGCGGGATGTCGGTGTGAAGGCGCGTCGTCGCCGCCAGATTGGTCGCCAGATCAACACGATAAGGGTCATTTCCGAAGCCCTGACGCAAGGCCCACGGCAGGTCGTTGTGGCCGTCGATCAGGGGCGTGCGGCGCAGGATCTGCATCACCCGCTCCTGCCCTGCGGTGTTGTCGCCGGCCGGGGTTTGCGCCAGCGCGGGTCCGGCCAGGACAGCGAGCGAGACGGCGGCGAGCAGAGCGGTGCGGATCATGAGGGTCCCCTGAAGACTGATAAGGTCACGCTGACACAGGCGAGGCGGCATGGAAACGGGGTCTGATCTGGATCAAGGCCCTGTTTTGAGCCGGGGCGCATGAAGCGCGCATCGCACACTGTTCACAAAGGCCGCCCGTCATGGTTGAAGCCCTGATGATCCAAGACACCCCCACCCTGATGGTCGAGCACCGCGAGCGCGCCCGCGTCTGGTTCGAGACCCTGCGTGATCAGATCCACGCCGGTTTCGAGGCCCTGGAAGACGCCGCCCCCGCCGACCTCTTCCCCGGCGAGGCCGGCCGCTTCGTGCGCACGCCCTGGGACCGCAAGGAAGGCGGCGGCGGCGTCATGGGCATGATGAGCGGCCGCCTGTTCGAAAAGGTGGGCGTCCACTGTTCGACCGTCCACGGGACCTTCCCCGCCGACTATGCGAAGAACGTCCCCGGCGCCGAGGAAGACCCGCGCTTTTTCGCCACCGGCATCAGCCTGATCTGCCATCCGGTCAGCCCGCGCGTGCCCGCCGTGCACATGAACACCCGACTGATTTCGACCACGAAAACCTGGTTCGGCGGCGGCGGCGACCTGACGCCGGTGCTGGACGCGGACCGTCGCGACGACCACCCCGACACCCTCGCCTTCCACGCTGCAATGAAGGGCGCCTGCGACGCCTATGACCCGGCCTGGCACGCCAAATACAAGCAGTGGTGCGACGAGTACTTCTTCCTGCCCCACCGCAACGAACCGCGCGGCACCGGCGGCATCTTCTACGACCATCACGACAGCGGCGACTGGGAACGCGACTTCGCCTTCACCCAGGACGTCGGCAAGGCCTTCCTCGACGTCTATTCCAAGATCGTCGCCGGCCGCATGACCGAGGCCTGGACCGCTGACGAACGCGAGGAACAGCTGATCCGTCGCGGCCGCTACGTCGAGTTCAACCTGCTCTACGACCGCGGCACCATGTTCGGGCTGAAGACCGGCGGCAATGTCGAGTCGATCCTCAGTTCCATGCCGCCCGTGGTGAAGTGGCCCTGATCAGGCCCTAGGCGGCGCGGTCGCGCCGGGTCATCACCTGATCGATCCCGTCGAACAGGGCGGCGAGGGTCAGGGGCTTGGTCAGATGGCCGTCCGAGCCTGCCGCCCGCCCCGCCTCGACATGCTCGGCCATGGCGTTGGCGGTCAGCATCAGGATCGGCGTCCGGGCGCGGCCGTGCTGCGCCTCGAAGGCGCGAATGCCCGCAGTGGCGGTCAGGCCGTCCATCACCGGCATCTGCATGTCCATCAGGACCAGATCGAAGGCCTCGCGCTTGAAGGTCTCCAGCGCCTGCGCCCCGTCCTCGACGGCGACCAGTTCCATCGCGGTCGCGCCCAGCATGATCTCGATGACCTTGCGGTTGGCCGGGTGGTCGTCGGCCAGCAATACCCGCAGCGGCTGTTCGCGCACGTCGCCGGCGGGCTGAACCTCATCGACGGCCTCGATCGCTTCCCCGACGGGCGGCAATGGAATCTCGAACCAGAAGCGCGAGCCCACGCCGGGCGTGCTGTCGCATTCCAGCCAGCCGCCCATGAGCTCGACGAGTTCGCGCGAGATGGCCAGACCCAGGCCGGTGCCGCCGAAGCGCCGCGTGATCGAGCCGTCGGCCTGCTGGAAGCGGCCGAAGATGCGCGCCTTCTGCTCCTCGTCGAAGCCGACGCCGGTGTCGGTGACGATAAACCGTACGTCTCCCTCAAGGCCCGGTTCGACCGTCAGGCTGACCTTGCCCTGCGACGTGAACTTCAGCGCGTTGCTGACCAGATTGGTCAGAACCTGACGCACGCGCACGGCGTCTCCTAGCACCTGGCGGTCAAAGACGGGATGGACGTGCAAGACGACCTCCACACCCTTGGCTTCGGCCGGAATGCGCCACAGGGCCGCCACGTCCTGCACCGCGCGGCCCAGATGGAAGGGCGCGGGTTCGATCGTGACTTGGCCGGACTCGATGCGGGCGCTGTCCAGGATGTCGGACAACAGGCGTTCCAGCATGGCGCCGGATGAGCGAATGACCTCGACCATGTCATGCTCGTCGGCGTTCAGCTGGCGCTGACCCAAGGCGTCGGCCATGGCCACGACCCCGTTCAGCGGAGTGCGGATCTCGTGGCTCATATTGGCCAGGAACTCGCTCTTGGCGCGATTGGCCTCCTCGGCGCGGCGGCGGGCGCGGCGCAGTTCGCCCCCCTGACGCCACTGCCACAGCAAGGTCAGCAGCGCCGACAGCATGAAGACCACGCCGATGCCGACAATCCAGTTCTGCCAACGGATGACCGTGCGCTGCAGTTCGGTGTTGGCGCGAGCGGTCTCCAGTTGCTGTCGCCGCCGATCCAACTGTTCCTGGATGTCGCCGGTGACCTGACGAATGCCCGCACTAAATCTCTGGGCCGTCTGGACATCCCGTTCGCGTTGATAGGTCCGCAACACCGCATAGGCCTCGGCCGACTGGCCAGAGGCGAACAGAAGTTCGGCCTCGACCAGGGCCACGTGGGAATCCACGCCACCCTCGCGGTCCAGCACGCGCAGTTGGGCCAGATCACGACGCGCCCCGTCAAGGTCGCCGGTCCGCGCGCGGGCCACAGCCCGCAAAGGCAACAGCTCCAGCTTCAGGAAGGCGGCCGGGCCCATGTCCTCGCCATAGGGCGCGACGCAAGCCAGCACCTCCAGCGGCTCGTCCCTGGCATCCGCCACCTGGGCGCACAGGCTGGCGTCATAGACCAGCAGGTTCTCCAGACCCGTGCGCATGCTGAGGCGGCGGTGAGCGGCGTAATAGGCCTGGGCCCGGCTCAGGTCGCCGACCTGCACCGCCATCTTGGTCAGGTTGTACAGGCTGTCGAAGTCGGGGCGCGGATAGGCCGGATTGGCGTAGTCGAGTTCGAAGCGACGAAAGGCGATCGTCGCCCCCACCACGTCGTTCAGCTTCATCAACCCCATGCCGGTCATCTCCCACAGCCCCGAATGGGCGGTGGCAGCGAAAGGATCTTCGTCCTGAATCTCGGTCTCGGCCTGACTGAGCAGCTTCAGGCCCTCGCCCACCTTGTCCTGGTCCATGAGAGCCATGGCCGTGAGACGCGCGGCGTGAGCCCGCACGAACCAGTCAGATCCCACGGCGGTCATGCGGGCCATCTCAGCGTCGACGCTAAGATCGCCTTGGTCGTAGCGGGCGGTCAGATCATTCAGTTGCGCGATCTCGATGTAGCGACGGTCGCTTTGCGCGCGCGCGTTCTCGGCCAATCGCGCGTTCCAGAAGCCCGCGCGCTCGAACTCGCCCTGGTTCTGAATGATCCAGACGACGTGATAGAGGCGATTCAGTCCCTCGCGGTCGTGGCGCTTGTAGGCCGCCTCGCCGAAGGCTTCGAGCGCGGCGAAGCTGGTCTGCGAGGCGCGCTGCTCGACGGCCCGCAGCAAGTCATCGCGCGGCGCGGGCGCCTGCGCCTGAGCCAGACCCGGAGACAGAAGAATGGCGGTCGCGAGGACCGCGGCTTTGATTGGCGACATATCACTTCCGGACTGACGCCCCAGATTGGCACAGCAGAAGTTGAGCAAGGTTTAGCGTTCGATGAACGCGCCCGCGTCAGATGCCGCTACCGTCAGCCTCGACCGGCGGCGGGGTCAGCAGCAGATAGGCGCGGATCCAGGCCGTCAGCACCGCCCGGTCGTTCGCTCCTTCGAGGCTCAGCAGAGCTTCGTCCGCCAGATCGTGCGGGATGCGATGGCCACGTCGTCCCTCGATCAGGGCGGCGGCGTAGGCCGGCTGGAACTCCGGGTGGCACTGGAAGCTGACCGCGTCCTCGCCCCATGCCAGACCGGCATAGGGGGTGAAGGCGCTGGAAGCGATGACGCGCGCGTCGGGCGCGACCGCCACCACCTGATCCTGATGCGACACCGGAATGGCGATGGAGGGCGCGCGCGGGTGCATCCAGGGCTCCTGACCGACCACGTCGTAGCGGTGCAGACCGACGCCCCAGCCCTTGTGCGACTTCTCGACCTTGCCGCCGAAGGCATGGGCGATGACCTGATGGCCGAAGCAGATCCCCAGCAGGCGGGTCTGGCCGCGCGCCGCCCTCAGCCAGTCCACCAGCGGCGAGATCCACGGCAGGTCGTCATAGACCCCGGCCGCCGAGCCGGTGACGATGACGCCCGTATAGACAGATGGGTCTTCCGGCAGTTGCCCCGACTGCACGTCGAAGCGCGTCGTCGGCACGTTCTCGCCCAACAGATAGCGGAAGCGCGCCGGATAGTCGTCGAAGGCGTCCCGCAGATGCTCGGGCGGGTGGCCGGTTTCCAGAATGGCGATGCGGGTCATTTCGGCGTTTTCCTGCGGGGAGAAGGAAGCGTCTGTCTCTGGATTGGGGTAGAAGTCGGGCGATTGCAACGAGGCTGCCCTTCATGACCGCCGACGCGCCCGCCGATTCCCCTGTCGTCCTGATCAACATCTTCAAGTGCGACGCGCGCCGTCAGGAGGAATTGATCGAGCATCTGACGGCCCTGGCCCAGGTGCAGCGCACCCTGCCCGGCTTTGTCTCGGGCACCCTGCATCGCGGCCTGAACGGACGTGTCGTCGCCAATCACGCCGTCTGGGCCAGCGCCACCGACTGGAAGGTCATGACCCGCCATCCCCAGGTGGTCGCCGCTATGGAGCCGATCCTGTCCATCGCCACCTTCGAGCCGCACCTCTATGAGCCCGGCGAGGTGATCGAGACTTAACCGGCCCGCCAGACCTCGGCCCGGGCGCCCGCCTCGCCCAGGGTCGCCGCGACCCAGCCGCAGATTTCGGCGGCGGCCGCCTCGGCGCCTGGCGGCGGATTGATCACCGTCATGGTGCAGCCGTTCATCTTCATCGGATTGTTCAGCGGGCGCAGACGCGCCTCGGCCACCAGCACCCGACCGACCCTGGCCTCCTCCAGACGGCGGATGAAGCCGTCGAAGGTCTCCATGTCCTTCAAGGGGGTCCAGACCGCCACCGTCGCCGTGCGGTCGTGGCGCAGGATGGCCGCAGCCGTCTCGGCTGAGCGTACGTAGTCGTCGGGCCGCTCAAACGGCGGATCGATCAGGACCAACGGCCCCTTGGTCGCCCTGGCCGCCTTCAACGCCTCGACATATCCGTCGCCCTGACGGCCCTCGGCTGCGGGCCAATCGGCCAAGGCCTCGGCCAGCATTTCATGAACCGGCGGATGGAACTCAAAGCCCAGATAGCGGTCGCCTTCACGCAGCGCCCGAGCGATCAGCAGCGGCGAACCCGGATAGAAGCGCGCCCCGCCGTCGGGGTTCAGCGCCGCGACCTCGGCCGCCAGGGCCTCGATCAGCGGCGGCCGGTCCTCGGCGGTCATCAGCCTCGCCACGCCCGCCTCGGCCTCTTTCGACCGCGCACCGTCGCCCGACAAGTCATACAAGCCCGCGCCCGCATGGGTGTCGAGGACCGTGACCGCCCCCCTCTCCTGCCGCTCCTTCAGCAGCCACAGCACCAGGGCGTGCTTGACCAGGTCGGCGAAGTTTCCGGCGTGAAAGCTGTGGCGATAATTCATCCCCGCTCCGTCCCCCGGTCCGGGCGCTGGGTCAAGAGGAACCCGTGCGCGATGCGGCCCGTTGGCCTCCGGCGACCAGGACCCGACCCATGCCCGACGGCCCCTCTGCTCTTCCAATCGTCCACGATATCCCCGAGGGGCTGAGCTGGTGCAGCGACGACAGCCCCGGCATCACCCGTCGCCGGTCGGGCAAGGGCTTTTCCTATCGCGACCGGGACAACCGCCCCATTGGAGACCGCAAGACGCTGGACCGCATCCGCGCCCTGGCCGTCCCGCCCGCCTGGACGGACGTCTGGATCTGCCCTCGCGCCAACGGCCATGTCCAGGCGACGGGGCGCGACGCGCGCGGGCGCAAGCAGTACCGCTATCACCCCGACTGGACCCGCCACGCCGCCAGCCACAAGTTCGACCGCCTGTCCGACTTCGCCCGCAGACTGCCGAAGCTGCGGCAGAGGGTGGAGCATGATCTGTCTCGACGCGGGCCATGCCGCGACAAGGTGCTGGCCACCGCCGTGCGCCTGCTGGAAATCACCCTGATCCGCGTCGGCAACGCCGAGTACGCCCGCCAGAACCGCAGCTACGGCCTGACCACCCTGCACAAGCGACATCTGGATGTGGACGGCGCGGCCCTGACCTTCGAGTTTCGCGGCAAGAGCGGCAAGGACCACAAGATAAGCGTTCGCGATCAGCGGCTGGCGCGGGCGATGCGCACCCTGGAGGGCCTGCCCGGCCAGCATCTGTTCAAATACCGGGACGCGGCGGGCGACCTGCGTCCGGTCACCTCGGACGACGTCAACGCCTATATCCGCGAGGCCATGGGCGAGCAGTTCTCGGCCAAGGATTTCCGCACCTGGGCCGGGACCGTGTCCGCCGCGCGCGCCCTGTGCGGCATGGAGCCGCCGACCTCGTCCACAGATGCGCGGCGCAAGATCACCCTGTGCGTCAAGGCGGTGTCCGGCCTGCTGGGCAATACGCCGACGGTCTGCCGCGCCGCCTATGTCCATCCGCGCGTGATGGCGACGTTCGAGGACGGGAGCCTGGCCGACGCCCTGCCCGGCGCCGAAGCGAAAGGGTTCGAGCCGGCCCTGATCCGGTTGCTGTCGTCGCCATGAAATGACGGTTGTTTCATTTTGAAGATCGGCGTTCTTCAGCCTAATCCGCCTGCCTGGCCGCCCCTTGTGAGGATACGCTGATGGATTACCGCCTTTCCAACCGCTTCCTGAGGCTGGCGGTTCTGTTCGCCCTGATCGGCATGGGGTTGGGCTACTGGATGGGGGCGACCGAACAGTTCGCCGCCTCGCCGGTTCACGCTCACATCAATCTGCTGGGCTGGGTGTCGATGGCGCTTTACGGCCTCTTCTATCGGATTCAGCCCGGGGCGGCCCTGGGCTGGCTGCCCCAGACACACTTCTGGGTTTCGCTGGTCGGGCTGGTGATCTTCATGCCGGCGCTTGCGGCCAAGCTGCTGGGCGGGGCGGACGTGCAGGCGGCGGCCAACCTGGGTCTGATGGCGGGTCCGACCCTGACCCTGCTATCGATGATCCTGTTCGTGATCATCGTCTTCCGCGCCACCGGCCCGCGCTCCGCCGTGGCCTGAAGCCCCCTGCCTTGCGGTCAGGGGGCCTCGGCTTCGCGGGTCAGCGACCGATCAATCAGCCCAGTTCAGAACCACCTTGCCCGACTGACCGGACTTCATGGCTTCGAAGCCCTGCTGGAAATCCTGATAGGACATCTGGTGGGTGATCAGCGGCGACAGGTCCAGACCAGCCTTCAGCAGACCCAGCATCTTGCGCCAGGTGGTGAACATCTCGCGGCCATAGACGCCCTTGATGGTCAGGGCCTTCAGGATGATCGTGCCCCAGTCGGTCTCCATCGGCTTGGACGGAATGCCCAGCAGGGCCATGCCGCCGCCCATGATCAGGGTGTCGACGCACTGCTTGAAGGCGATGGGCGAACCCGACATCTCCAGCGCCACGTCGAAGCCGACCTTGAGGCCGAGTTCGTGCATAACGTCGCGCAGGTCTTCCTTGGTGGTGTTGACCGTGCGCACGCCCGGCGCAACCTTCTGCGCAAGTTCCAGGCGGAAGTCATTGATATCGGTGAGGACCACGGTGCGAGCGCCCGCATGGCGCGCCACGGCGGCGGCCATCATGCCGATCGGGCCGGCGCCAGTGACCAGCACGTCCTCGCCCAGCAGATCGAACTGCTGCGCCGTGTGCACGGCGTTGCCGAACGGGTCGAGGATCGAGCCGATCTCATAAGGAACGTCGTCCGGCAGTTCGATGACGTTGAAGGCCGGCGCCACGACATATTCGGCGAAGGCGCCCTGGCGGTTCACGCCGATGCCGCGGGTGTCGGGGTCGAGGTGGAAGTGACCGGCCCGAGCCGCTTCGGAGTTCAGGTCGATGACGTGGCCCTCGGCCGAGACGCGCTGGCCGACCTTGAGGCGGCGATCCACGTCCTTGCCGATGGCGACGATCTCGCCGGCGAACTCGTGGCCGGTGATCATCGGGACAGGCACGTTCTTCTGGGACCATTCGTCCCAGTTCCAGATGTGGATGTCGGTGCCGCAGACAGCGGTGCGGTGCACCTTGATCAGCACGTCCTCGTCGCCCGCGGCGGGGATGGGGGCGTCGATCAGTTCCAGCCCCTCAGCCGGTTTCGTCTTGGCCAGGGCCTTCATGGTGTCGGTCATGGTGGGTGCTCCCGTTGCTTAGATGCAGCCGCTAGGCCCCCTTGGCCATGATCGCAAGCGGATCATGCGCTCTTCGACCGGATCCGCCGTCCGGAGCGCCGTCGCCCAGCCTCTCGACGTAACAAAATGAGACAGGTCGCCTCGAACAAGCTTGGCCGTAAGAATGCGAATCAGCTACCGCCGCGCCCCGTGGATCGAAGATCGACGGCGAGATGGTCTCGACGTAGTTTCGGACTTAAATTTTAGAAAAACCCATGAAAAAGATGATCGCCGCCTTCGTCGGCGCCACCATGGTCCTTGCGGACAACGCAGCCTCGGCCGGCGTCCTGACCAACGTCTCCGTCAGCCTTTCGGACAGCCGCGTGTCGCAGCCGACGGACGTGACCATCCGCTACACGACCGCAACAACCCTCGACACGCCAAGCCTTCGCACCAACCTGCTGCTGGCCGAGTTCAGCGGTCTGGTCATCACCAACGGAAGTTGCGGCGCCGATGTGACGTTTACGGTCAATGGGACGCCGCTGGCGCCAGGCGCTTTAGACTATTGCTCGGTTTGGAACGGCAACAACGTCCAGTTCCGCCTGGCCACAGGAGAAAGCGTCGCCGCCGGCTCAAATGTGGAGATCGTGATCGACAGCGCGCGCGTCACAACCACGGCGACGTCGGGATCCTATGGCGCCGCTGCCTTCAAGACCGCTACGGACGGCGGCGCCACGGTTGATGCGCCCGCCACCCTGCCGACCTACTTCATCGGCACGCCGCCGCCCGCCCCTGTCCCGACCATGACGGAATGGGCCATGATCCTGTTGACGGTCGCTCTGGGCGGTTTCGCCGCCTTGACCATTCACAAGCGTCGCCGCACGGTCTGATCGGATCAGACGACGGCAGGGGCGGGCCGTCACGGTCCGCCCCCGTTTTCCAACTTCCATCTCCCGCTGAAGAGGCGACGACGCCCGACCATGCCGCGCTTTTTCAAATCCCCAGCCGTCCAGTATCTGGGGCTGTTCGCCCTGCTGGCGATCACCCTGTTCAGCGTTCTGGCCACGCCGTGGGCCGAACGGCTGTTCGTCCAGCCCTTCACCCAGCTGCTGGTCGACATCTGCGCCTTCGTGCTTGCACCGTTCGATCCCCGCGTTCAGGCCCAGAGCGACATCCTGCGCTTTGCCGACGGGCACGGCGCGGTTCAGGTGCTGGCGGGTTGCAACGCCGTCGAGGTCTGCGCCCTGCTGATCGCGGCCATCCTGGCCTTCCCGGGGCGGCTGCGCGACGGCCTGATCGGAGCGGCTGTTGGCGTGATCGCCCTGCAGCTGGTCAACCTGCTGCGGATCATCAGCCTGCTGTATCTGTCGCGCGGCTCTGAATCGATGTTCGAGTTCTTCCACCACTATGTGTGGGACGCGATGATCGGGCTGGAGGGCCTGCTGGTCTTCTTCTTCTGGACCCGTTGGCAGAGCCGCCAACCGGGCAATGCGCCCAGGACCGTCGCTGAGGACGCCGCCTGATGGCCGCCTGGTTCGACACCCTCGGCGCCCGGACGCCGGAAGAGGCCGCGCGTCGTCGCTTCGGCCTGTGGTCGCTGGGCCTGTTCGTGCTGGTGCTGCCGCTCTGGTGGCTGTGGGGCGCGGACCTGTTCGCGACGGCCCTGCGCCCGCTGGCGGGTCTGGTGTTCCGCCTCTTCGGCCTGTCGGGCGAGATCGCGGTGCTGGCGGACGGAGGCTGGAGCGTCGGCACGCATCTGACCAGCGGCGGCGTCCCCGTGTCCTACGACGTGCCCCATACCTCGCTGCGTCGGCTGTTGCTGGGCTTCCCCCTGGCCCTGGCCTTCCTGACCGCGCCGCCGCGCACGCCGAACCCGCTAAAGGCGGCGGTCGTGACCGTAGCGGTGCTGACGCTGCTGTTCATCCTGTCGCTGATCAGCCTGATCTGGGGCGATCTGGCGGCGCAGCTGAACCCCGCCCTGGCCCCACCCAGCGCGGACGTGCGGCAGGCCCTCGATCAACCAGCCCTGCCCCCCATCCTGGCGCAGATCGCCATCATCGGCCGCTATATCGGCATGTCGGTGGCGCCGCTGGTCGCTGCCGTCGTGCTGTGGGCCGCGCTCAATCCGGCCGGGCGCTCGGTCATCATGGCCGACGACAGCCTGAAATCGTAGGTTCGCTGGGGGTCAGATGACCCCCAGCTCCTTGCCTGCCTGGGTGAAGGCGGCCACGGCCGCGTCGATCTGCTCAAACGTATGCGCCGCCGACATCTGGGTGCGGATGCGGGCCTGACCACGCGGCACCACCGGGAAGCTGAAGCCGATCACATAGACGCCCAGTTCCAGCATCCGCGCCGCCATGTCCTGCGCCAGCTTGGCGTCCCCCAGCATGACGGGGATGATCGGGTGCTCGCCCGGCTGCAGGGTGAAGCCCGCCTCGGTCATGGCCGAACGGAAGCGCGCGGCGTTGGCGAACAGCTGGGCGCGCAGGGCGTCGCCCTCCTCGCCCGCGGCGATGTGGATGGCTTCCAGCGACGAGCCGCAGACGGCGGGGGCCAGGGCGTTGGAGAAGAGGTAGGGCCGCGCGCGCTGCTTCAGCAGGGCCACGACATTGGCCCTGGCGCAGATGAAGCCGCCCATGGCGCCGCCCAGGGCCTTGCCGAAGGTGCCGGTGACGAAATCCACTTCAACGCCGCAGTGGGCGTAGGAGCCGCGCCCCTTGTCGCCCATGAAGCCGGTAGCGTGGCAGTCGTCGACCATGATCAAGGCGCCGTACTGGTCGGCCAGGGCGCGGATGTCCTTCAGCCTGGCGATATAGCCGTCCATCGAGAAGGCGCCGTCGGTGGCGATGATGATCTCGCGTGCGCCGTCGGCCCGGGCCTGCTTCAACTGGGCCTCCAGATCGGCCATGTCCGAGGTGGCGAAGCGATAACGCTTGGCCTTGCACAGGCGCACGCCGTCGATGATTGAGGCGTGGTTCAGGCTGTCCGAGACGATGGCGTCCTCGGCCCCGAACAAAGGCTCGAAGATGCCGCCGTTGGCGTCGAAGGCGGCGGCGAACAGGATGGCAGCCTCAAAGCCGAGGTAGTCGGCGATGGCGCGCTCCAGCTCCTTGTGGATCTCCAGCGTGCCGCAGATGAAGCGGACCGAGGCCGTGCCCGCGCCCCACTTCTCCATCGCCCTGATGCCAGCCTGGGTGACGCGCTCGTCGCCCGCCAGACCGAGGTAGTTGTTGGCGCAGAAGTTGAGGACCTCGCGGCCGTTGACCGAAATCACCGGCCCCTGACGCGAGGCGATGACGCGCTCGGGCTTGGTCAGGCCCTGAGCGTCGATGTCGGTCAGTTCGGCGGAGATGCGGTCGTAGAAGGCCGTATTGGTGCTCTGGGTCATGATTTCTCCGCTACGCTGAATCCCGGCAGGTTTGAACCCCCGATTTCAGCTCGCAGGGGCAGGTCTG
This sequence comes from Brevundimonas sp. NPDC007368, assembly GCF_042869015.1. NCBI lineage: Bacteria > Pseudomonadati > Pseudomonadota > Alphaproteobacteria > Caulobacterales > Caulobacteraceae > Brevundimonas > Brevundimonas sp. NPDC007368. The sequence continues at coordinate 91,778 of NZ_JBIAFA010000007.1, forward strand.
GCCGAGGCGTCGGCCACTGGGCGGAACGGGCTGACGCGAACCTTCTTTCCGCACGGGGTCAAGGCCAGCGGCAGGCTGATCACAGCGGTGTCACCGGGCGCGGTCAGGCGCAGGGTCTTGGCCTCGGGACAGGTCTTCTCGCCCTCGGCTTCATGCGGGACGACGTTCCAGGCCAGGTCGATATAGGCCTTGGCCTGTGGCGCCAATGAAACCGGCGTCGGCGCCGAGCCTTGCGCGAAATAGTTGCCCGGCTCCTGCTCCACCTTGACCGCAGTCAGGGCGCTGCCGCTCGCATCGGCCAGCGTCACGGTGGGATAGCCGGTCAGGCTGCAGGTCTGCGTCCCCGCATTCTGCAAGGCCAGGGTGGTGACGCGATTGCCCATGCCCGCATCGCCGCCCTCGACCGACAGCAGTAGGTTGGCGCCGACGCAGGGCGCCTCGGGCGACGGCGCCAGCACCGGGACCGGGCGGCTGCAACGTTCGATGATGGTCCCGTCCGTCGTCTCATTCGGCGCCAGTCGGCTGAGGGTTCCGCTCTCCTGCCCGTTGCGGCTGGCGGTCCACCATTCCAGCCCCTGCCCGACGTAACGCGCGCCGCTGGCCGAGACCGCGCTGGTCAGGACGTAGTCGCGCCCATCGTAGGACACCCGCGCCGTCTCGGTGTCCGGGTAGGTGGCGGTGACGACCTTGCCGCTTTCACAGGCGTAGCCGACGGCGGCGGCGGTCTGGGCCGTAGGCGATTCGACCGGCGACGTGGGCGCGGGCGGCGCCTCCTGCGAACAGGCCGCCACGGTCAGGCCAAAACAGGACAGCAGCGCAACGGCGGAACGGGTCATGGCGTCTCTCCGAGTGAGTCCGGTCCCAACGCTACACCCTGCCAAAGGCTCCGCTTGAAAAGAAATCGAGCGGAGCGGTTGCGTAGTGATATACTATAACATATCAAGTGCGCGACATTGTAACGGGGATGCGTGCCTTGCGACTTCAAACCTTCCTGCTGACCGCCGCCGGGGCGGCCGCCCTCTCGACGTCCGCCTTCGCGGCGGATGAGGTGATCCAGACCACCCATCAGGACGAGCCGACCGAGATCGCCGATGTGGTCGTGCGCGCCCTGCCCCTGGGCCGCGCCGGCGACGACGTGGGCTCCCACGTCGCCCTGCTGAGCGGCGATGAACTGGTGCACCGCCGCCAATCGACGCTGGGCGACACGCTCAGCGGCATTCCCGGCGTCAACTCCGACACTTTCGGCGGCGGCGCCAGCCGCCCGGTGGTGCGCGGTCAGGCCGCCCCGCGCGTCAAGGTCCTGAGCGAAGGCGCGGGCCTGATGGACGCCTCCGAAGTCTCGCCCGACCACGCCATTTCCGGCGAGCCCCTGCTGCTGGAAGGCATCGAGATTCTGCGCGGCCCGTCGGCCCTGCTCTATGGCGGCGGCGCCATCGGCGGCGCGGTCAACCTGCTGGACAAGAAGATCCCCACCCGCGTCCCGGCCAACGGCGGCGAGGCCGTGGTCGAATACCGCCGCGGCTCGGTCGACAACGAGGAAGCCGGCGTGGTCGGCGCCACGGTGGGCGCCGGCAACTTCGCCGTCCGCATCGAGGCGGCGGCCCGCAAGGCCGACGACTACAAGGTGCCTGACTGGGACGAAGCGCGTCTGGACGGCTCCTACAATGAGACCTCGACCGCGACGCTCGGCGCCTCATACATCGGGTCGCGCGGCTATCTGGGCGCGGCCTATACCGAACAGACCAGCCGCTATGGTCTGGCCGGTCACACCCACGAATACGAGGGCTGCCACCCGCACGGCGACCACCTGCATTGCGGCGGTCACGACGATCATGACCATGACGGCCACGATCACGAAGAGGGCGAGGAGCACGATCACGACCACGGCGTGCCCGAGGTCCGGCTAAAGAGCCGTCGCTTCGACCTGCGCGGCGAGCTGCGCGACCCCCTGCCCGGCATCGAGAACGTGCGTCTGCGCGCCGGCTATACCGATTATCAGCATCAGGAGCTGGAGGAAGGCGTCGTCTCGACCACCTTCACCAACGAGGGCTATGACGGCCGCATCGAGGCCCAGCATCGCGAGATCGCCGGCTTCAAGGGCGTGGTCGGCCTGCAACTGAGCAAGAGCGACTTCGCCGCCGTCGGCGAGGAGAGCTTCCTGGCCCCCAGCACGACCAAGAACACCGGCCTGTTCGTGATGGAGGAATACGAACTGGGCGACTGGCATCTGGAAGGCGCCGTGCGTCAGGAGTGGCAGGAGGCTTCGGCCCTGGGCCTGGCCGACACCGAGCACAAGCCCTTCTCGATCTCCGGCTCGGCGGTCTGGCACTTCATGCCCGGCTGGACCGGCGCCGTCTCGCTGTCACGCTCGCAGCGCGCGCCCTCGGCGCAGGAAATGTACGCCGACGGCGTCCACCTGGCGACCAATACCTATGAGATCGGCGACAGCGGTCTGGACGTCGAAACCGCCAACGCACTGGAGCTGACCCTGCGCAAGACGGCGGGCTCCACCACGGCCTCGGTCAGCGCCTATCACTACGTCTACGACGACTACATCTTCGCCCGGACCCTGGACCAGTTCGAGGACTTCCGCCTGATCCAGTACAGCCAGGCCGACGCCACCTTCACCGGGATCGAGGGCGAGGTGCGCCAACAGCTGACGCCCTGGCTGTCGGCCACGGTGTTCGGCGACTATGTGCGCGGCGAGTTGAAGGGCGACGGCGGCAACCTGCCCCGCATTCCCGCCGCCCGTCTCGGCGTCCGCGCCGAGGCCTTCGCCGGGCCGTGGTCGGGCGACGTGGAATACAGCCGCACCTTCAAGCAGAACGACATCGCCGTCTTTGAAAGCGAGACGCCGGGCTACAACATGGTCAACGCCACCGTGGCCTATGACGTCGAGTTGGCCGGGGTGAAGTCGCAGGTCTTCCTGCGCGGGACCAACCTGCTGGACGAACTGGCGCTGAACCACGCCTCCTTCCTAGCCGAGACCGCGCCGCAACGCGGCCGCAACCTGGTCGTGGGGGTCCGGGCCCGCTTCTGATTTCATCAGAGCCGAAAAAAGAAGGGGCGGCGTGCGACGGACGCCGCCCCTTCGTTCGTTAGACTGCTGTCGAGCCTGCTGTGACATTTCCGCGTCATTACAGGCTGTTAATCTGATGGAACCCATGTCGCCCTTATTCGGCGCACATCGGTCTTCAAGCAGGTCGACGCCCAAGCCTTCGGTCTAGCCAGGACTCCTTATGTCGCCCGTCGTTCTGCTTCTCGCCCTCGCCTCGCTCGACCCCAATGCGGAGACGGCGACCCCTGCGGCGGCGCCACAGACCCAGACGCCTGCGGTCCCGGCCATCAACGAGCAGGAAGCCTATGACCTGGGCGAGATTCAAGCTGTCTCGACCAAACGCCGGGGCGCGGCGCTCGGTGACTACGAGCCCGAACTGGTGCTGGATGAGGAACAGCTGAAGGCCTATGGCGCCAGCAGCATTCAGGAGCTGATGACGCTTCTGGAGCCGGTGACGCGCAGTTCGCGGGGCGGCTCGCCGGTCTTCCTGGTCAACGGTCGACGCATCTCGGGCTTCCAGGAAATCCGCGGCATCCCGCCCGAGGCCATCGAGCGCACCGAAATCCTTCCTGAGGAAACCGCCCTCTCCTACGGCTACAGCGCCGACCAGCGGGTCGTGAACTTCGTTCTCAAGGCCAACTTCCGCTCGCTGACCATGCAGGCCAGCGTCCGCCGCCCGGAAGAGGGCGGCCGCACGGTCAGCGATCTGGAAGGCAACATCCTGCGCATCGCCGGCAAGCAGCGCACGACGCTGGACCTCGAATACGAGAACGACACCCCGCTGTTCGAGACCGAGCGCGACATCCGGCGCGAGGACGGCGATCCCACCGACTACCGCACCCTGCTGGCCAAACAGGAACAGGCCTCGGTCGCCGGCTCGGTGGTGCGCGACCTGGACGACACCACCGCCCTGACGCTGAGCGCCAGCCTGGAGGACACCTCGCGGCTGTCCTACCAGGGGTTGCCCAGCGTCCAACTGGCCCTGCCGCCGTCCAGCATCTCGGAACAACTGTATCTGAACGCGCCCGACGCCCTGTCGCGCACCACCGACACCCTGGCGGGCAAGGTCGGGGCCCTGGTGGACGGCTATCTGGGCGACTGGCGCTGGACGCTGACCGGCGGCTATGACCGCACAGAGACCAAGACCCGCACCGGGCGCGGGCTGGATCAGCAAACCCTGCAGGCCGGGGTGATGGCGGGCCTGATCGACCCGTTCGGCGACGCAGACCTGCTGCCGCGCCTTCCCTTCGACACCGCACGGTCCGTATCCAGCAGCGGCAACCTCGAAGGCGTCATCAACGGAACCGCCTGGGAGGCTCCGGCGGGCTCGCTGACCTCGACCTTCAAGGTCGGCTTCGACACCCAGACGCTGGACTCTGAGAGCGTGCGTTCCGGCGTCTTCTCGGAACGTTCGCTGTCGCGCGACCGGACCAGCGCCTCGGGCAACTTCAACCTGCCGATCGCCAGCCGCGACCGCGAGGTCCTGGGCGTTCTAGGCGACCTGTCGGCCAACCTGAACCTGGCCTATCAGGACCTGTCCGACTTCGGCGGCCTCAGCGCCTATACCCTGGGCCTGAACTGGTCCCCCTGGACGCCCATCAACTTCAACGTCAGCTGGAGCGACGAGCAGAACGCCCCGTCGATGTCGCAGTTGAACGATCCGACCATCTCGACCCCCAATGTGCCGGTCTATGACTTCGCCACCGGCCAGTCGGTCAACATCACCCGCATCGAAGGCGGCAACGCCGGTCTGTCCGAGGAAACCAAGCGCATCCTGAAGCTGGGCTTCAACTTCACGCCGCTGAAGGACAAGGACCTGCGCCTGACAGCCAACTACAGCCGCACCGAGGTCGAGGGCTCCATCGCCGCCTTCCCGACCATCACCCCGGAACTGGAAGCCGCCCTGCCCGAGCGCTTCACGCGGGATCTGGACGGCAACCTGCTGTCGATCGACGCCCGGCCGCTGAACTTCCAGAAGGCCGAACAACAGGAAATTCGCTGGGGCCTGAACTTCTCGACCCCGTTCGGCAAGCCCGACCCGGCGGCGGCGGCGCGCATGGGCCAGCGCGGCCCGGGCGGCGGACGTCCCGGCGGAGGCGGCGGTCCCGTGACGATGCGTATGGAAGGCGGCCCGCCCCCCGGCGGCGGCGCGGGCGGTCCTCCGCCCGGCGGCGGCATGCGGATGCAGATGGGCGGCGGACGCGGTGGACGCGGCCCGACCATGCAGCCCGGCCAGGGACGTTTCAACGTCTCACTGTACCACACCTATCGCATCCAGGATGAGATCACGATCCGTGACGGCCTGCCGGTGCTGGACCTGCTGGACGGCGCCGCCACAGGCTCGCGCGGGGGTCAGGCGCGCAACGAGGTCCAGCTCCAGATGGGCCTGTTCAAGAGCGGCATGGGCGGCTTCCTGAACGCCAACTGGAAGGAGTCCACGCGGATCAACGGCGGCGCCACGCCGGACGACGACCTGACCTTCTCGGACCTGACGACAGTCAACCTGAACCTGTTCGCCGACCTGTCGTCGCGTCAGACCTGGGTGGCGAAATATCCCTGGCTGAAGGGCGCCCGCGTCAGCGTCGGCATCGACAACATCTTCGACCAGAAGCTGGACGTGCGAAACGGCCTGGGCGAGACGCCGCTGTCCTATCAGCCCGACTATCTGGACCCGCTGGGCCGGACCTTCCGGGTCAGCTTCCGCAAGATCCTGTTCTGACAAGAAAAAGGCCCGGTCATCGACCGGGCCTTTTGACTTCAGTGCGCCTCTTTCGGCGTTTCCATCAGTTCGATCAGGACGCCGCCCATCTCCTTGGGATGCAGGAAGACGACCGGGGTGCCGTGCGCGCCGATGCGGGGCTCGCCGGTGCCCAGGATGGTGACGCCCTTGGCGCGCATGTCGGCGATGGCGGCGTGGATGTCGGCCACCTCGAAGCAGACGTGGTGCTGGCCGCCCTTGGGGTTCTTGGCCAGGAAGCCGGTGATGGGGCTGGTCTCGTCATAGGGTTCGATCAGTTCGATCTGGGCCGTGGGGGTGTCGATGAAGCAGACCTTCACCCCCTGGGCCGGCAGATCGAACGGCTCGCCGATCTTCGTCGCGCCCAGGATGTCGCGATACAGCTTGATCGAGTCCGCAATCGAGGGCGTGGCGACGCCGACGTGGTTCAGATTGCCGATCATCACTTGGTCTCCGCGGGCGCCGGTTGGGCATAGCCCAGACGCTGGTTCAGTTTCTCGATCAGGTCCGCCGCCGTGTCGGCGATGACCGAGCCGGGCGGATAGACCGCCGCCGCGCCCATATCGAGCAGGGGCTGCACGTCCGAGGGCGGGATGACGCCGCCGACCACGATCATGATGTCCTCACGACCCAGCTTGGCCAGTTCGGCGCGCAGTTCGGGCACGAGGGTCAGGTGCCCCGCCGCCAGCGACGAGGCGCCGACCGCGTGGACATTCTTCTCGACCGCGTCCCTGGCCGCCTCGGCGGGCGTCTGGAACAGCGAACCGGCGGTGACGTCGAAGCCGATGTCGCCATAGCCGGTGGCGACGACCTTCTGACCCCTGTCGTGGCCGTCCTGGCCGAGCTTGGCGATCAGGATGCGCGGCGGACCTCCGTCGTTCTCCACGAAGGTCGCGACCATGTCGCGGGCTCGGGCGACCTTGGGATCATTGCCAGCCTCCTTGCCGTAGACGCCCGAGACGGTCTTCACGGTGGCGATGTGGCGACCGAAGGCGGCCTCCAGCGCGTCGGAAATCTCGCCCACCGTCGCCTTGGCGCGGGCGGCCTGAACCGCCAGCTCCAGCAGGTTGGCGTTTCCCCGCGCGCCCGCCGTCAGGGCTTCCAGAGCGGCGTCGGTCGCGGCCTGATCGCGCTCGGCGCGCAGCTTTTTCAGCTTGTCGATCTGCGCGCTAAGGACGGCGGCGTTGTCGACCTTCAGCATCGGAATGTCGTCGGGCGTGTCGTTCAGATAGCGGTTCACGCCGACCACCGTCTGCTGGCCGGTGTCGATGCGGGCCTGGGTCTTGGCCGCGGCCTCCTCGATACGCAGCTTGGGAATGCCGGCCTCAATGGCCTTGGCCATGCCGCCCGCCGTCTCGACCTCGTCCATCAGGGCGCGGGCGCGATTGGCCAGATCATGGGTCAGGCGCTCGACGTAGAAGCTGCCGCCCCAGGGGTCGATGGTGCGGGTCAGGCCCGTCTCCATCTGCAGCAGGATCTGGGTGTTGCGCGCGATCCGGGCCGAGAAGTCGGTCGGCAGGGCCAGGGCTTCGTCCAGGGCGTTGGTGTGCAGGCTCTGGGTCTGACCACCCGCGGCCGCCATGGCCTCGATCATGGTGCGCGACACGTTGTTGAAGACGTCTTGCGCGGCGAGGCTCCAGCCCGAGGTCTGGCAGTGGGTCCGCAGCGACAGCGACCTCTGGTCCTTGGGCGCGAACTTCTCGGCGACCTGCTCGGCCCACAACAGGCGGCCGGCCCGCATCTTGGCCACCTCCATGAAGTAGTTCATGCCGATGGCCCAGAAGAAGGACAGGCGCGGCGCGAACCGGTCCACGTCCATCCCGGCGTCCACGCCCGCCTTGATGTATTCCAGCCCATCCGACAGCGTATAGGCCAGCTCGATCTCAGCCGAGGCTCCCGCCTCCTGCATATGATAGCCGGAGATGGAGATGGAGTTGAACTTCGGCGTCTCCTGCGCGGTCCAGGCGAAGATGTCCGAGATGATCCGCATCGAGGGCGCGGGCGGATAGATGTAGGTGTTGCGGACCATGAACTCCTTCAGAATGTCGTTCTGAATGGTTCCGGTCAGGGCCGCGTGCGGGACGCCCTGTTCTTCGGCGGCGACGACATAGAGGGCCAGGATCGGCAGGACGGCGCCGTTCATGGTCATGGACACCGACATCTGATCCAGCGGAATGCCGTCGAACAGGGTCCGCATGTCCAGAATGCTGTCGATGGCCACGCCGGCCATGCCGACGTCGCCCTTCACCCGCGGGTGATCGCTGTCATAACCGCGGTGGGTGGCCAGATCGAAGGCGATCGACAGGCCCTTCTGACCGGCCGCCAGGTTGCGGCGATAGAAGGCGTTGGACTCCTCGGCGGTCGAGAAGCCCGCGTACTGGCGGATGGTCCACGGATTGCCCGCATACATGGTCGGATAGGGACCGCGCATATAGGGGGCGAAACCCGGCAGGCCGTGGATGGCGTCGAGGCCTTCCAGCGCCTCGGGGCCATAGGCGGTTTCGACCGTCAGGCCCTCGGGCGTCAGCCACGGCTCACGCGTCGGGCCTTCACCCGTCGCGGTCAGGTCGAGATCGACCTTGGAGAAGTCGGGGAAGCTCATGGGTTCGCCTCCTCGGACGCGATTTCAAAGGGCGCGGCGAACCGAACCGGGGTCAGGGCGCCGTGGCGCACCGGGACGAAGGCGGGATCGGCGGCCTCAACCGGGGCCGGGCGCGGATCGGGATCGACATATTTGGTGACGCCGACCATGTGGCGGGCGCCGTCCTTGAGCGCGGCCTCCAGCTGACCACGCGTGCGTTCGACGCGCGGCTGGATCAGGTGGTGCTTCAGGGCGTTGACCACGCCGCCTTCGGCTTCGATGGACTGGAACTCCTTCCAGCCCGCCTCAGCCAAATCGCGGGTGCGGCTGTCCAGGAACCAGGAGCCGGCGGCGGGGTCGTCGACCCGGCCGAGGTTGGCCTCTTCCATCAGCACCAGCTGGGTGTTGCGGGCCTGACGGCGGGCGAAGGCGTCGGGACGGCCCTCGGCGCGGGTGAAGCCGTCCAGCACCACCACGTCGGCGCCGCCGACAGCCCCGGCGAACCCGGCGGCGGTCAGGCGCAGCAGGTTGGGCCAGGGATCACGCGCCGACAGCATCCGCCGCGACGAGCGGGCCTCGATGGTCGCCGGGGTCTCATGGCCAAAGGCCTTGGACACGCTGGCCCAGATCAGGCGCATGGCCCGCACCTTGGCCAGGGCGTCGAAATATTCCGCGTCGACCGAAACGCCCAGCACCACGCCCTTCAGCGCCTGCTCAGTCGTCAAACCGGCCAGGACAGCGGCCTTGACGTAGGCGACGGCGCTGGCGGCGGCGAAGGCCAGTTCCTGACCCGCCGAGCCGCCGGCCTCATGCACCACGCGGCCCGACGCCAGGAACAGTCTGGCCTCGGGATAGGTCCCGGCCAGACGCGCGGCGGCCTCGGCGGCTTCAGTCACGGCGGCGTCGATCTCGTCCTCACCCGCCTCGGCGTAGGCAGAGATGGGGTCGAGATGAAATTGCAGCTGGGCGCGGGGCGAACCCTTGGCCACAGCCGACAGGACCTCGGCGGCCTTCACGCCGTCAAAGCCCGCGTCCAGCGCCACCGGCGCCAGTTCCAGAGCCACGCCGTCCAGCGCAGCGGCCAGCGCCGCCTCGTCGGTCGTGAACGCCCCCTTCAGCACCACCGAGGCGGCGCCGTTCTCAAGGTCGGTCAGGACGGCGGCGTTGATCGCCGCCGCCTCGTCGCCCTCGACCAGGGTGCGCAGATCCCACGCCCGCCCATCGGCGTCCGTGGTGCGCGGCGCGCGAAGCGCCTGCACCCCGGTCGCGTCGGCATAGAGCGGCCGGATGATCAGGCCGTCGGCGTCGAGGTGCAGCAGGCTTTCGATCGCCCGCCCCTTCAGCGCCTTCTCGGCCTGTTCGCGCCATTCCAGCGGGCTCGGCGTGGGAAAGGTCGTCATTTACGCAAACTCCACCAGCACGTCGTCGGCGGCGACCGGATCGCCGGCCTTGGCGCCGACCGCCTTCACCACGCCGTCACGCTCGGCCTTGAGGATGTTCTGCATCTTCATGGCTTCGATGATGGCGACGGTCTCGCCCGACTTGACCTCCTGGCCGACCGTCACAGGGATGTCGACAACCAGTCCCGGCATGGGCGTCAGCACCAGCTTGGAGGTGTCGGCGGCGACCTTTTCCGGCAGGCGCTGATACATGTCGGCGGCGCGCGGCGTCAGGACGCGGACGCGGGCCCTGGCCGCCCGGTGGCGGATATCGAAGCCGTCGGGCGCGCGCTTGGCCTCGGCGGTGAAGGGCTCGTCGTCGAGCACCGCCTTGAACTGGGCCATGCCCGGGCGCCAGTCGATTTCCGACAGGGTCAGGTCGCGCTCGTCCAGCGAGATGACCAGATCCTCGGCCTCGTCGTAGGACAGCGACACGGAGTGGGCCTCACGGTCGATCAGCACGGTCCAGTCGGTGCGTTCCGACGGGTCGCCCGCCTGCTCGGCCAGAACCTCGTTCATCGCCGCGGCGACGGTGATGAAGATGTCCTTCTGCGCCTCGCTGGGCTCCAGACCGCGGAAGCCGTCGGGGAACTCGTCCTTGATATAGCTGGTCGACAGCTGGCCGGACTTGAAGCGGTCCTGATCCATCACCGCCGACAGGAAGGGCACGTTGTGGCCCAGACCCGACAGGTGGGTGTCCTCCAGCGCGCGGGCCATGCCCTCGACGGCGGCGTCGCGCGTCTCGCCCCAGGCGCACAGCTTGGCGATCATGGGGTCGTAGAACATGCTGATCTCGTCGCCCTCGCGGACGCCGGAATCGTTGCGGACGGTGTAGTCGCCCAAAGCGCTGGAGTGTTCGCCCTCTTCCGGCTGCTCATAGCGCACCAGACGACCGATCGACGGCAGGAAGCCACGATAGGGGTCCTCGGCGTAGATGCGGCTCTCGATGGCCCAGCCGTTGATCGACAGGTCTTCCTGCTTGAAGCCCATGGTCTCGCCCGCCGCCGAACGGATCATCTGCTCGACCAGATCGACGCCGGTGATCAGCTCCGTCACCGGATGCTCGACCTGCAGACGGGTATTCATTTCCAGGAAGTAGAAGCTGCGGTCCTGACCGGCCACGAACTCGACCGTGCCTGCGCTGTCGTAGTTGACGGCGCGGGCCAGGGCGATGGCCTGATCGCCCATGGCCTTGCGCGTCGCGTCGTCCAGCAGAGGCGACGGCGCCTCCTCGATGACCTTCTGGTTGCGACGCTGGATCGAGCATTCGCGGTCGAACAGCGAGACGATGTTGCCGTGCTTGTCGCCCAGCACCTGAATCTCGATGTGGCGCGGATTGACGATGAACTTCTCGAGGAAGACGCGGTCGTCGCCGAAGGCGGTCAGGGCTTCGGCCTTAACGGCGGCAAAGCCTTCGGCCATGTCGGCGTCGGAATGGGCGACGCGGATGCCCTTGCCGCCGCCGCCGGCGCTGGCCTTGATCATGACCGGATAGCCGATCTCGCCCGCGATCTTCACCGCCTCTTCGGTCGATTCAATCAGGCCCATGTGACCCGGCACGGTCGAGACGCCCGCCTCAGCCGCGAACTTCTTGGACGTGATTTTGTCGCCCATGGCCTCGATGGCGTGCGGGTTCGGGCCGATGAAGGTGATGCCCTCGGCCTCCAGACGACGCGCGAAGACCGGGTTTTCCGACAGGAAGCCGAAACCGGGATGCACCGCCTCGGCGCCCGACTGACGCACCGCATCCACGATCTTGTCCTGGATCAGATAGGACTGGGCGGCCGGCGACGGCCCGATGTGGATGGTCTCGTCGGCCATCTCACAGGCCAGCGACCCAGCGTCCGCGTCCGAGTAAACGAGCACCGTCTTGATGCCCATCTTGCGGCACGTCTTGATGATGCGAACCGCGATCTCGCCCCGGTTGGCGATCAGAATTTTCTTGAACATTTCTGGGCCTTACAGGGGGATATTGTCGTGCTTCTTCCAGGGATTTTCCTGGGTCTTATTCTTCAGCGTGCGCAGGGCCTTGATCAGGCGCCGGCGCGTGCCGTGGGGCATGATGACGTCGTCGATGTAGCCCAGGCCGGCCGCCACGAAGGGGTTGGCGAAGCGTTCCTTGTATTCGGCCTCGCGCGCCGCCAGGGCCTCGGGATCACCGGCCTCCTTGCGGAAGATGATCTCGACCGCGCCCTTGGCGCCCATGACCGCGATCTCGGCGGTGGGCCAGGCGTAGTTGACGTCGCCGCGCAGGTGCTTGGAGCTCATGACGTCATAGGCGCCGCCGTAGGCCTTGCGCGTGATGACCGTCAGCTTGGGCACGGTGGCCTCGGCATAGGCGAACAGCAGCTTGGCGCCGTGTTTGATCAAGGCGCCGTACTCCTGCTTGGTGCCCGGCATGAAGCCCGGCACGTCCACCAGGGTCACCAGCGGGATGTGGAAGGCGTCGCAGAAACGCACGAAGCGCGCGGCCTTGCGGCTGCTGTCGATATCCAGAACCCCCGCCAGAACCTGAGGCTGGTTGGCGACGATGCCGACGCTCTGGCCGTCCAGACGACCGAAGCCGCAGATGATGTTCCGCGCGAAGTCGGCGCCGATCTCGAAGAAGTCGGCCTCATCGACCATCTTCAGGATCAGCTCCTTCATGTCATAGGGCTGGTTCGGATTGGTCGGGATCAGGGTGTCGAGGCTGGCCTCGTCGCGATCCGGCTCGTCATAGCTGTCGCGCACCGGCGGCTTTTCGCGGTTGGACAGAGGCAGGAAGCCGATCAGGCGGCGAACCTCCGACAAGGCCTCCAGATCATTCTCGAACGCGCCGTCGGCGACCCCCGACTTGCCGGCGTGAACGCGGGCGCCGCCCAGGTCCTCGTGGCTGACCACCTCATTGGTGACGGTCTTCACCACGTCGGGGCCCGTCACGTACATGTAGGAGGTGTCCTTCACCATGAAGATGAAGTCGGTGATGGCAGGCGAATACACGTCGCCGCCCGCACACGGGCCCATGATGACCGAAATCTGCGGGATGACGCCCGAGGCCAGGGTGTTCTGCAGGAAGATGTCGGCGTAGCCGGCGAGCGATTCCACGCCTTCCTGAATCCGCGCGCCGCCCGCGTCGAACAGGCCGATGATCGGTGCGCCGGCGGTCAGGGCCATCTTCTGGATCTTGACGATCTTGGCCGCGTGGGCGCCCGACAAAGAGCCGCCGAAGACGGTGAAGTCCTTGGAGAAGACATAGACCAGACGCCCGCCGATGGTGCCGCGACCGGTGACCACGCCGTCGCCCGGGATGCGTTGCTGGTCCATGCCGAAGTCGTGGCTGCGGTGCTCCACGAACATGTCGGTCTCTTCGAAGCTGCCTTCGTCCAGCAGGACTTCGATCCGTTCGCGCGCGGTCAGCTTACCCTTGGCGTGCTGGCTCTCGATGCGCTTTTGCCCCCCGCCCAGTTTGGCGGCGGCGCGACGGCGCTCAAGCTCCTCGAGGATGGCCTGGCTCATGGTTTGGGCTGCTCCTGAAATCTTTCGTGATCACCAAGCCGCTTCGTTGCAAAAAGGCAATCGCAACTTTGCAAAAGGGGCGTAAGTGCGTAAGTCTGCCAAGGTCCACGGGCTGTTTTGCAAAGTTGCGATGGCGGAAAAACTCTACCTCGGGGCCAAGGTGCGCAAGCTGCGCGAAGCGCGCGGCTGGACGCTGGAAGCCTGCGCCGGGCGGCTGGCCCTGTCGCCCAGCTACCTGTCGCAGATCGAGACCAATCAACGCCCGGCGACGGCGCGGGTTCTGATCGCCCTGACGCGGGCCTTTGACGTGGACGCCAGCCTGTTCGATCTGGACGGCGACGCCCGCCTGATCGCCGACCTGCGCGAGGCCGTCACCGACGTCGCCGGTCACGCCGAGACGCCGTCCGCCGTCGAGCTGAAGCAGGCGGTGACCAACACGCCCCGGCTGGCGCGTCAGTTCCTGGCCCTGCATCAGGACTATCGCCGTCTGGACGAACGGCTGAAGACGCTGAACGAGACCCTGGGCCGGGACGAGCGGGCGCAGGCGGCGCCTGCCCTGCCCTATGAGGCCGTGCGCGACTTTTTCCACTACCGCGACAACTACATCGACGTGCTGGATCAGGCGGCGGAGGCCCTGGCCGAGCAGTTGGGGCTGGGCGCGGGCGGCCATCCCGAGCGCGATCTGGAGGCGGCACTGAACGACCTGTGCGGGGTGCGTCTGGCCACCGGCGAAGGGCGCGGGGCCATGCGGCGCTTCGATCCGGCCGCGCGCATCCTCTATGTCGACGCCAGCCTGCCCGGCGCGACGCGGTCCTTCCTGATGGCGCACCAACTGGTTCTGCTGCGCTTCCACGACCTGATCGAGCACGAACTGGACCGCGCCGCCTTCGACATTCCCTCCGCGCGCGATGTCTGCCGCGTGGGTCTGGCCAACTATGCGGCGGGCGCCCTGCTGCTGCCCTATCGCCGCTTCCTCGAGGCGGCGCGCGAGCTGCGCCACGACGTCGACCGGCTGAGGAACCGCTTCCACGTCAGCTTCGAGCAGGTCTGCCACCGGCTCTCGACCCTGCAGCGTCCCGGCTGGCGCGGCGTGCCGTTTTACTTCGCGCGGGTGGACATGGCCGGGAACATCACCAAGCGGCACAGCGCCACCCGGTTCCAGTTCGCCCGCTTCGGCGGCGCCTGCCCCCTGTGGAACGTGCACGAGGCCTTCGGCGCGCCGGACCGCATCCTGGTCAACCTGTCCGAGATGCCGGACGGCTCGCGCTACATCTGCATCGCCAAGAGCGTGTCCAAGCCGGGCGGCTCCTTCCTCGAACCCGACCGCCGCTATGCCCTGGGCCTCGGCTGCGAGATCGAACATGCGGCGCAGCTGGTCTATGCCGACGGGCTGGACCTGAACGGCCCGCCGACCCGCATGGGCGTCAACTGCCGTATCTGCGAGCGTACCGACTGCGCCCAACGGGCCTTCCCGCCTATCGACCGGACCCTGCGCGTGCCGGACCATGAGCGGGGGGTGATCCCTTACACGCTGAGCTGAAGCCTACACTTCTCCTCCCCATGAAATGGGAAGGTGGATCGGCGGCGAAGCCGCCGAGACGGAGGGGCCGTTTCGCCGAAGCAGCCCCTCCACCACTTCGTGGTCCCCCTCCCCACGCAGTGGGGAGGAAAACTGCATCAGCCCATCGTCGGGATGACGAAGCTCGAGTCCGCGTGCTCCAGTTCGCTGTCGGGCCAGCGGGCGGTGACGGTCTTGGTCTTGGTCCAGAAGCGCAGACCTTCCATGCCGTGCTGGTTGATGTCGCCGAAGGCCGAACGCTTCCAGCCGCCGAACGAGTGGTAGGCCACCGGCACCGGGATCGGCACGTTGATGCCGACCATGCCGACGTTGACGCGGGCGGCGAAGTCGCGGGCCGCGCGGCCGTTCTGGGTGAAGATGGCGACGCCGTTGCCGTACTGGTGCTTGCTGGGCAGGCTCAGCGCCTCCTCGAAGCTGGCGGCGCGCATGATCTGCAGCACCGGGCCGAAGATCTCTTCCTTGTAGGATTCCATCTCGGGCTTGACGTGGTCGAACAGCGACGGGCCGATGAAGAAGCCCTTCTCGTGGCCCTGCAGGCTGAACTCGCGGCCGTCGACCACCAGTTCAGCGCCTTCCTCGACGCCCTTGTTGATCCAGCCCAGGACCTTGTCCTTGTGGGTCTGGGTGACGACCGGGCCGTAGTGGGCCTCGGCGTCGGTCGAGACGCCGACGCGCAGGTTGGGGATTTCCGAGACCAGACGCTCGCGCAGTTCGTCAGCGGTGCGCTGACCGACCGGCACCACCACCGGCAGGGCCATGCAGCGCTCGCCGGCCGAGCCATAGGCCGCGCCGGTCAGGTCCTTGATCACCTGATCCATGTCGGCGTCGGGCAGGACGATGCCGTGGTTCTTGGCGCCGCCCATGGCCTGGACGCGTTTCCCGTGCTGGGCGCCCATCTGATAGACGTAGTGGGCGATGTCGGACGAGCCGACGAAGCTGACGGCGTGGATGTCGGGGTGGGTCAGGATGGCGTCGACCGCCACCTTGTCGCCGTGGACGACGTTCAGCACGCCCTTGGGCGCGCCGGCTTCCATCATCAGTTCGCCCAGACGCACCGGCAGGGACGGATCACGCTCCGACGGCTTCAGAATGAAGGTGTTGCCGGCGGCGATCGCCATGCCGAACATCCACATCGGGATCATGCCGGGGAAGTTGAACGGGGTGATGCCCGCCACCACGCCCAGCGGCTGACGCATGGAATAGACGTCGATGCCGGGGCCGGCGCCTTGCGTGTATTCGCCCTTCAACGCGTGAGGGATGCCGCAGGCGAACTCGATGACCTCAAGACCGCGCTGGATGTCGCCCTTGGAGTCGGCGATGACCTTGCCGTGTTCCGAGGACAGCAGCTCGGCCAGCTCGTTCATATTGGCCTCGACCAGGCGCTTGAACTCGAACATGACGCGGGCGCGGCGCTGCGGGTTGGTGCTGGACCAGCCCTCGAAAGCGGCCTGGGCCGACTGGACCGCGCGGTCCATCTCGCCGACGGTGGCCAGCTGGACGCGGGCCTGAACCTCGCCGGTGCTGGGGTTGAACACGTCGCCGAAACGGCCCGATGCGCCGTCGAAGGCCGCACCGTCGATGAAGTGGCGAATGTCGCGCATGGAGGCGTTTCCCTGTGATGTCGTGGTTCGTTCCAGCATGGCCTAGCAGACGAACGCCAAACCACCCATTGCAATCGTGCATCCTATGCTGTGCATTCCTGCAATGTTCGACTGGGACGACGTTCGCATCTTCATCGCCGCCGCGCGGGCGGGGTCGCTTGCCGTCGCGGCCCAGCGGCTGGGGATCGACGCCGCCACGGTCGGGCGACGCGTGGCGCGGCTGGAGACGGCGCTAAAGTCGACCCTGGTGGTGCGCTCGTCCTCCGGCCTGCTGCTGACGGCGGCGGGGGCGCAACTGCTGGAGACGGCGCTGGACGCCGAAAGCGCCATGGAGGCGGCCGAGCGGGTGACGCGGCCCGACCTGATCGCCGGCACGGTGCGGATCAGCGCCTCGGAGGGTTTCGGCGGCGCGGTCCTGGCCCCCGCCCTGCCTGCGCTGCTGGCGGCGCATCCGGGGCTGAATATCGAATTGGCCGCCAGTTCCGGCTTCCTGTCGCCCAGCCGCCGCGAGGTGGACATGGCCATCACCCTGAGCCCCGCCGCCAGCCCGCGTCTGATCGTCGAGCCGCTGACCCCCTATCAGCTGGCCCTCTACGCCGCGCCCGGCCATCTGGAGCGTCATGGCGCGCCCGAACGGGTGGAGGACTTGCCGAACTTCGACATCGTCGGCTACGTCGACGATCTGATCTACGCGCCGGAGCTGCATTATCTGGACGAGATCCGACCCAACCTGCGGCCGCGCCTGGCCTCCTCCTCGATCCGGGCGCAGCGGGACATGATCGCGGCGGGCGGCGGGATCGGGGTCCTGCCCTGCTTCCTGGCCGAGGGGTTGACGCGGGTCCTGCCTGACCATGTGCTGATCGAGCGCCGCTTCTGGCTGAGCACCCACCGCGAAGTCCACGGCACGGCGCGGCTGAAGGCGGCGCGGCGCTGGATCAAGGCCCTGTGTCGCGACGCCGCCGAACGCCTGTCGCCCTGGTCCGACTAAAGTCGCCCCCCTGCCGGAACCCAATTCCGCCCAAGCTCAGGCATAAGGTCAAGCTTCATCGGCAGGTCGGAATGTGACGCAATTTTACATTCTGGACCGCTGACGCCGACCACATCCCGCAAAGCGCAAGCTATGGTCAGGGCGCTCCGGAGTGTTGAAGTAAAATGAAAATTGCCCTGCTCGACGACGACCCAGTCCAGCTGGAAACCATGGCCGCCACAGCCCAGGACCTCGGGTATCGCGCCGTGCTGTTCTCACGCGCGCAGGCGCTGATCTCCGCGCTGCGCAAGGATACTTTCGACCTTCTGATCGTGGACTGGAATCTGCCCGACCGTTCCGGGCTGGAGGTTCTGGCCTGGGCGCGCACCAATCTTCGGCCGCCGCCCCCCATGCTGCTGGTCACCAGCCGCTCCGAGGACGACGACATCGTCGCCGGCCTGAACGCCGGCGCCGACGACTACCTGCCCAAACCCCTGTCGCCGCCGGTTCTGGCGGCCCGCATCAGCGCACTCATGCGTCGGGTTTACGCCCAGCCCTCCGCGCCGGGGGCTGAGGTCCATGCCGATACCCTGTTCGACGAGTCCGCCGGCGCCGTGGTGCGCGACGGCCAGACCGTCGTGCTGACGGCCAAGGAATTCGCCTTGGCGCTTCTACTGTTCCGCAACCTTCACCGCGCCCTGTCGCGGACCTACATCCTTGAAACGGTCTGGGGCAACGAGCCCAACCTGAACAGCCGTTCGCTGGACATGCACATCTCGCGAATCCGCACCAAGCTGAACCTGCGTCCCGAACAGGGGTTTCGCCTAACGCCCATTTACAGCTACGGTTATCGCCTTGAGCGCATAGGCGCGACAGACGAGGTCGAACCGGCGATCCGGGACGAGGCCCCCAGCGTGGAAGAGACGACGGAATGATGGGACGGGCGCTGGTCGCCGGGGCTCTGGCGGCGGCATTCTGCGCCCCCTCCTCCTTCGCGCAATCTCTGGCGGATCCGGCCGCCGGCACCATCGATTATCAGGTGCAGCGCGGCGACACTCTGATCAACCTGGCCGTCGCCTATCTGAATCGTCCGGCCGACTATCGGCAGGTCCAGCGCGGCAACCGCGTCGCCGACCCCCGCCGCATGAGCGTGGGCCGGACGCTGGCCATTCCCGTAGAACTGCTGCGGGCTGACCCGGACCAGGCGCGGATTGTCGGCTTTCGCGGCGCCGTGACCCTGACCCAGGGGACGTCGACCGGCGCTCCCACCCAGGGGCAGATGGTGTCCGAAGGCGCCGTACTGACCACCGGGGCCAACGCCTTCGTGCGCCTGACCCTGTCGGACGGCAGCTATGTCGTGGCGCCGTCGAACAGCCGGGTGCGGCTGACCCGCCTGCGGCGCTACGCCATCAACGGAGCCGTCGATCACGCCATGACGGTTGAGGCGGGCCGCGCGGAGTCGCGCGTGACGCCGCGCCGCCGCCCCGGCGGCTTCGTCGTCCGCACGCCGGTTTCGGTATCGGCCGTCCGCGGCACGGACTTCCGCGTCGCCTTCGACGACGCCGCCGACCGATCGGCGACCGAGGTTATCGAAGGCAGGGTCGAGGTCGAATCGGGTGACGGGCTGGTGGAGGCCACGGCCGTCGCCGCCGAGGGCGTGACGGCCAGCGCCACCGCCGCGCGTCTGGTGCCCCTGTTGCCCGCCCCCGCCCTGGCTCGCCCCGACGAAGTGCAGTCCGGGCCCTCGGCCGTGTTCGAGATCGACGCCTTGCGGGGCGCCGATCGTTATCGCGGGCGTCTGGCCACCGACGCCGGCATGATCGACGCCTTCGCCGAGACGGACAGCGCGGCCGGCGCCGCGTCCCTGACCTTCAGCGACCTGACGGACGGGGCCTATTTCCTGCGGCTCAGCGCCCTGTCGCCCGAGGGGGTCGAAGGCCGCAGCACCACCTACAGCTTCATTCGCGCCCGCAACGGCGTCGGCGGTCTGGCGGCCAGCAACGCCATGCTGGACGGCCGCCGCGTCTATCGCTTCCGTTGGGAGGCCGAGGGCGAGGGCGAGGCCAGTTTCCGTTTCCAACTGTCCCGCGAAGACGCCGACGGCGCGCGCGAAGGGGCTCCGCTGATCGACCAGCCCGGTCTGGCCGATCAGGCCTTCAGCCTGACGGACCTGCCGCCCGGAGTTTACACTTGGAGGGTGCAGGGCTCGCGTCATCGCTTCGGCCGCCTGCTGCAGGTCTGGTCCGAGCCGCAGCAGCTGCGCATCGGGCGCTGACGCATGGCCGGCGTTCGCCAGCTGGGGGCCAGACTGACGGGGCGGCGCGCCCTGATCGAATGGGCGCTGGTGGCGAGCCTGACCGGTCTGGTCGTATGCTGGCTGGCGCTCAGCCCGACCGCCGACCGCGCCGATAATCTGGTCTATGACGCCCTGATCCGGCTGCAGGGCGGCCCGGCGGACGACGCAATCGTCATCGTCGCCATCGACGACCGCAGCCTGCAGAGCCTGGGCCGCTGGCCATGGCCGCGCGCGACCCACGCAGCCCTGATCGACCGCCTGTCCGAGGCTGGTCCTCGGGCCGTCGCCTACGACGTTCTGTTCACCGAGCCCGAGGCCGACGATCCGTCTCTGGCCGCCGCGATGGCGCGTGCCGGCAATGTCCATCTGCCGCTTCTGGTCGATGCCCCCGGCGAAAACGGCGCCCCTTGGCGGGTCAGCGAACCCGACGCCCTGGTCGGGGCCGCCGCGGGACTGGGCCATGTCAACCTGACGGTGGACGGCGATGGCGTGATCCGCCGCCTGCCCCTCTATATGCAGGGTGGCGATCAGGTCTGGCCACAACTGATCCTGCCGCTGGCCCGGAAGCGTGTCGCCACGCCCGCGCCTGATCCGGACGCCGCCACGCCCGACGCCCTGATCGCCGCACGGCCCGAGGCCATCGCCTATCGCGGTCCGCCGGGACGGTTCCGCACCCTGGCCTTCGTCGACGTACTGAACGGCGAGGTCCCCCCCGGCTTTCTGAAGGACAGGCTGGTGCTGGTCGGCGCGACCGCCCCCGGCCTGGGCGACCGCTACGCCACGCCCGCCGCACCCCACGGCGAACTGAGCCCCGGCGTCGAGATCCAGGCCGCCCTGCTGCAGACCCTGCTGGAAGGCGGCGGCCCGCGCCCCTTGGCGCCGCCCTGGGTTCTGGCCTTGTCCTTGCTGCCGTTGGCCCTGCTGGTGGGCGGGTTCCTGTTCCTGCGCCCGGTCGTCAACATGGTGCTGGGCGCGGGACTGATCGTCCTGACGCTGGCGGGCAGCCTGATCGCCTTCCTGGGCGCCGGCCTGTGGTTCCCGCCCGCAGCCGCCGTCGCGGGACTGGCCCTGGCCTATCCCTTCTGGAGCTGGCGACGCCTGGCCGCCGCCTCGGCCTATATGCAGAGCGAGGTCGAGACCTTCGAACGCGACGCCCCCGCCCTGCCCGGCGCGGCGCGGTCGTCGTTCCGGCCGCAGGGCGACGTGGTGGCCAAGCAGGTGGACACCCTGCGCGCCGCGCTGAAGCAGCTTCGCGATCTGGACCGGTTCATCTCCGACACCCTGCGCAGCCTGCCCGACGCCACCGTGGTGGCCGATCCTGCGGGCCGGGTGCTGCTGTCGAACGACCGGGCGCAAGCCCTGTTCGGCGCCGCGCTGAAGGACGAGGCGAACCTGACCGAACTGTTCCAGTCGCTCGGCGAACCGTCGTGGCGGCGCTTCCTGGTTTCAGAAGGGGGCGATCCGGGCGACATCCAAGGACCCGGCGGACGCGTGCTGAAGGTCGCCGCCGCCGCCCTGACCAACGCCACGGGCGAACCTGTCGGCCACATTGTCCGCTTCGCCGACATGACCCGGTTCCGCGCCGCCGAACGGCAGCGTGAACAGGCGCTGCAACTGCTCAGCCACGACATGCGCGCGCCCCAGGTCTCGATCCTGACCCTGCTGGAAGGCGGCCAGAACCGCGCCGACCCCGCCTTTGAGCGCCGCATCGGCGACTATGCGCGCCAGACGCTGGATCTGGCCGAAGGCTACGTCCAGCTGGCCCGCGCCGAATCCCAACCCTATCGCGCCGTCGTCCTGGACCTCGGTCAGGTGCTGATGGACGCCGCCGACACCCTGTGGCCCCAGGCCTCCGCCAAGGGCGCGACCATCCAGACGCCGGTGGGCGAAGAGGAATATCTGGTCGAGGGCGATCCCGCCCTGCTTCGCCGGCTGATGACCAATCTGCTCGACAATGCGTTGAAGTACGGCCCGCCAAGGGGCGTCATAAGCTGCACGCTCGACACGGATGAGACCGACGACGGCCCTGTCTGCATCCTGCGCATCAGCGATCAGGGGCCGGGCCTGTCAGCGGAGGCGGCGCGGCGGCTGTTCCAGCCCTTCGGTCACGGCGACGCCGACCACCGGGGCGCCGGCCTGGGCCTGGCCTTCGTCCGCACCGTCGCCGAACGTCACGGCGGCCGGATCCGCTACGAGGCCGGCGAGGTCGGCGCGACCTTCGTCCTGACCCTGCCCCGCCTGATCGAGGCCGACTAGGGCGTCAGTTCGGAAACGACGGCGGCGGCCAGGGCCGGCAAGGCGGCGTCGGCCTGTCGCGGCGCCACCGTCGTGGCCGCGCTCGCCTGATAGGCGCCGGCCGCGGCCTCGGGTCCATGCAGCGTCAGGGTGAGGCTGTGCGCCAGCCGCTTGCGTCCCCACCACTGCGGCACGATCGGCGCATCCAGCCAGTCGCCGTCACGAGCCGAGGCGTCGGAATAGGCGCCCGTCGCCTGTGGCCGAACGGCATAGGCCGCCTCGATCCGCCACGCCGGACCGTCGCGCGTTTCGCGCCACCCCTTGGCCGTCAGCTGATCGCGCACCGCCGCGAGCAGGGCCTGATCCGTCGCCGACGCCGGTTCGGGTTCGATCAGGTGATAGGTCGTCGCCGCTGCCGGGAAGGCCGCAGGCGCCGTGGTCACGATGTCAGGGCCGGAGGCGCAAGCCGACAGGGCAACGGCGGCAGCGGACAGGATCAGCAAGAGACGGGCCATGCCTCAACCTACAGCCCCGCCGCGAGCTGAGCCATAGACGAAAGCGCCGCCGCACAGCCCGTGTGCTGCACGACGACGCTTCGCCCTTGTGTATCCAGACTAGATCGGGCTCTTGGCGCGCGCCGCCAGCTCTTCCGCGCGACGGTCCAGCTCGGCGGCCCGTTCAACCAGCTTGGGGCTCAGGGCGATCAGATCCGCGTCGGTGACGATGTTGCCCTGATCGCGATTGCGGGTGATCTGCTCGGCGCGATAGGCCGGGTCGCGCAGGCGAACCGCCTCCTCGCGCATGTTGTCCGCGCCGCGATGCATGTTTTCAGCGCCGCGCCCCATCTGTTCGCGCGCCTGGACACGAGCCCGAGCCGCGATGACGCGGGCTTCATCGCCCTGCCGCCGCGCGACGAGAGCCTGTGCCCGCGCCTGTTCGGCCTGTTGGCGGGCGACGGCGGCCTGGGCGCGGACCTGCACCGCCTGACGCCGGGCCTCCTCGCCTTGTTGACGAGCGACGGCCGCCTGGGCGCGAGCCTGGGCCGCCTGTTGGCGCGCCTCTTCGCCCTGCCGGCGGGCGTCGGCGGCCAGAGCCCGGGCCTGACGGGCCACCTCGCGCGCCGCCTCAGCCTCGGCGCGCTGCTCCGGCGTGCCGTTCTCGAAGTAGTAGCCGTTCGAGGAATAGTAGGTCGTCACGCGGCCGGGCGGAGGCGCAGGCGGGGCCGGGGGCGCGGGCGGCGCAGGCGGCGCGGCAGGCGGGGGCGGCGGCGGAGCGGGCGGGGCCGGAGGCGCGGGGGGCGCAGGCGGCGCCGGGGCATAGGCGGACGCCTGCTCGCGCAGATCCAGCGCCGCCAGCGGCGTAGCGACGGCGGCGAGCGCGGCGACGGTCAGGGCGACCGCCAGCGGGCGACGGCGAGCAGAGGTGTTCGTCATGATGCAGGCGATCCTTTTTTCGAGCGTGTGGGTGTCGGCGGCCATGGCGGTCGCGGGACAGACGGCGGGATTGGCGGCCAGACGGACCAGGACGCGAGCGTAGTCCCTGCGGTCCACGGTGCGCACGGCCTCGGCGTCGGCCGCCTCTTCAGAAGCCTCGGTCAAGACGACGGACAGCCGCCAGACCAGAGGGCTGAACCAGAACAGCGCCAGCGCCAGCCGCGACAGGATCAGGAAAACCCAGTCCCTGCGCCGCAGATGGGCCAGTTCGTGCGCCAGAACGGCGGAGGCGGTTTTGGGCTCGGCCAGGCTGGCGGGGTCGAGGACGATGACGCCGGGGGCCACGCCCCAGCTCAGCGGGCTGGACACCCGCTCGCTGCTGACCAGACGCGGGCGCGCGGCGGGGGCCAGCGGCTCCAGCGGCGAACGCCAGGCGGGGCATTGAACCGCTCGACCCTGCTCGGTCCAGCGGCTGAGCGTGTTCAGGCCCAGCAGCAGCCGACCCACGACCGCCGCCACGCCGGTCAGCCACAGGCCGGCGGCCACGGTCGCCCAGGACGGCCACGGCAGGTTGGCCTTGACCGCGACGCCCGCAACCGACCCGACCTCGCCCGACCAGAGCGGCGTCAGCGGGGCGCTGTCCGCGACGGACGAGGCTGGAAGCAGCGCCAGCTCCAGGGCGGGTAGGACCGCCGCCAGAACCGGCAGGGCCAGAAGCAGGCAGACGGTCGCGCGCAGAATATCGACGCGATCGACGGCGCGACGCGCCACGAAGCGGGCGACGATCAGCCCCGCCGCCGCGATCAGGCTGGACTTGACCAGCAGGGACAGAAACAGGGCCAGGCTCACGGCTTGCGCTCCACGGCTTCGTCGATGGCGCGTTCGAGAGCGGCGGCCTCGTCAGCCGTCAGACGCTGCCCCAGACCCAGCAGGGCCGTGGCGGCGCTGGCGGCGGAGCCGGCGAAGAAGGTGTCGATCATCCGCTGCAGGGCGCCGGCGGCGACGGCCTCGGTGCGCGGCACCGGGCGATAGACGAAGCCCTCGGCGCCCGCCGAACGCTCGACCAGGCCCTTAGCCTCCAGCCGGGCCAGCAGGGTGCGGATCGCTGAATCGCTAAGCGTGTCGGTCAGGGCGTTGCGTACCCCCGCGGCGGTGCCCGTCTCCAGCCGGCACAGGGTCTCGAAGACCTCGCGTTCGCGCCGGGGCAAGGACTCGATCATGGGGACTCTCCGCATCGGCTGACGCTACTTTTGTAGCGCTACGTTTGTAGCGGATCGAGTCTAAAATGAGGCGACGAGATTAACTCGCCGTAGGCCCCTCCTCCCGCCGGTCGGCGGGAGGAGAAGGCGCAGGCGTCAGCCGACCGGCTTGACGTTGTCGTCCGAGTTGCGGTCGATCCAGCGGTTGTAGGGGTCGATCCCCGCAAAGGCTGGCTTCTTGTCCGTGACGAAGCGGAAGACCTGGGTCCCGCTGCGCAGGGGACGGCGCTCCATCAGGATGACCGACTTCTGGTCGAACGCCCCCTTGCCCGGCTCGGCAGAGAACAGGCCGACGTCAAAGGTCTCGTTCAGCGGGGCCTCGGTCTCCTCGCCCTTGCCGTCGGCGTACAGCTTGCGAGCCTCGACCATCAGGGCGACGTCCCACTTGCCGTCGGCGCGCTTGGTCGCCGTGACCGACTTCGACTTCACGTCATACAGGGTGATCTTTTCGAACAGGTCGGTGATCAGGGCCTGCTTGTCGGCCGGCGCCTCGGCGCGGATCGCGTTGATAAGATCCAGCGAGCGCGGATAGGGCGCGGACTTGAAGGCGTACTGCGCCAGCACCCGACGCAGGGCGCGGTTGACCGCCTCCTCGCCGATCTGATCGCGCAGCAGGTACATGACCAGACCGCCCTTCTGATAGTGGATGTACTGCTGGTTCTCGATGCGCATCAGCGGCATCTCCTCCAGCCGCTCCATGCCGCGCGAGCGCAGATAGCGATCCAGCTCGTATTTCAGGAAGCGACGGATCTTGTCGGGCCCGTACAGCTTCTCCATGACCATCAGCGCCGAGTACTGCGCCAGGGATTCCGACAGCAGGGTCGAGCCCTGCTGGTCCGAGCCGACCACCTGGTGCGCCCACCACTGGTGACCGACTTCGTGCGCGGTGACGTAGGTGACGTAGTCGATCTTCTCCTCGTCGGTCAGGTCGGCGATGAAACCGAGGCCTTCCGAGTAGGGCATGGTGTTGGCGAAGGCCTGGGCGAAGCTGGCGTAGGCCGGGAACTCGATGATCCGGGCCTGACGGAACTGGTACGGGCTGAAGGCCGTGCCGTAGTAGTCCAGCGCCGACTTCATGCCGTTCAGCATGCGCTCGACGTTCCGCTCATGGCCCTTGTGGTAATAGACGGCCAGTTCGATCGGACCGTGCTGCTCCCGGGCCACCTGATAGTCGGCGGACTGGACCGAGAAGAAGTTCAGCACCGGCGCCTCGGTGACGAAGCGGGCCGTGCGGCGGCCGTTCTTCGTCACGTCCGACACCTTGTAGCCCGGCGCGATCGGCGTCTGATCGGCGACCGTGGTCACGGTGATGTCGGCGTTGACCCAGTCGGCGCCGATATAGTTGTGAGCCCGCGCGCTTTCGTCCTCCAGCTTGGCCATACGCAGCTCGGGCGTCAGGCCGTGTTTGCGGCGCTTGGCCCGATCGGACAGCAGGCCGTCGCGGCCCATGCCGATGGTCAGGCCGAACTCGCCGTTGTTGACGAAGGTGCCGTTGTCGACGATCCGCGTGGTGTCGCCGCTGTTCTTGAAGCCGCGCTGTTCCAGCACCGTCTCAAAGGCGATGGTGCGCTTCTCGCCCGGCTGCATCGGTGTGGCGAAGCGATAGATGCGGTACTCGAACTGCGGCCATTCCTTCGCGACCGTCGCACCCTGGACGTTCAGCCTGGCGATCTTCAGGTCCTGGCTCCAGCGCAGATGGACCTCGCCCAGGGGCGCGCCCGTGCGGTTCTCGATGACGTAAGTTCCCTTGGTCGTCAGACGCGGCTGGTGCGGATAGAGGTCCAGGTCCAGCTTGACGTCGGTGATCGCGGGCTGAGGCGTCTTCTCGTACTTGAGCAGGGTCTTCTCATAGTCCGCCATCAGTTGTTCGCGCTGATCGCGGCTGCGGTACTCGTTCCACACATTGGTGTTGATGAAGCTGAAGACGCCCAGGGCCACGAAGGCGGTCAGGGCGAAGCCGCCGATCACGCCTGCAGGCCCCATCAGGCGACGCGGCAGACGCTTCAGGCGCGGCAGGAAGCGCGTCTCCGCCCCCCGACGCCACAGGCCGTAGGCGATAACCAGCAGGACGATGGCGAAGGACGTCCAGTAGGCCTGCATCCAGGCGGCGTAGCCGGCGAACTTGCCCAGACCGTTCATGTCCGACAGCGGCATACCCGTCCCCGAACCATAACGGTACAGGACATGGTCGAAGCCCATATTGGACAGGACGATGGTCGAGATCAGATAGACCACCATGACGGCCCAGCCGACGAACTTGTTCGGCGACAGGGCCTGCACGAAGATGGCCAGCACGGCCATCAGCGCGAAGCTGATCGACTGCGGCACGACGTACCAGAACAGGTATTTGCCGATCTCGAAATTGGTGTAGCCCTTGATCGTCTGCACGATCATACCGGCCAGCGATGCGGCGAGCAGCGTCGACACCAGAACCAGAACCAGGGCCAGGGTCTTGGGCAGCAGGAAGGTCCAGTCGGGCGTCGAGGTGGAATCGATGATCTCGTGCGTGCGCCGCTCACGATCACGCCAGACCAGTTCGCCCGAATAGTAGATCGAGATGATCATGACGATCAGACCGAAGGAGCTGCCTAGGGTCTCGATCACCACGCGCGTGACCGGCAGGACGGGCGCCCCGTACATCTCGCCCGCGAACAGCAGGACGGCGATGCCGAAGGCGAAGCCCAGGGCCAGCATGACGAAGTAGGCCGGGCTCTTGAACACCGCCTTCATCTCGAAAAGGGTGCGCGAGATCAGCTGGATCCAGCCGGCCTTGAAGCCATAGGACGGCGCGGCCAGCGGCGCGACAGGCGCGCCGGCGTCCGGCGAGGCCTCGGCCATCGCCTTCAGCTTCTCCTGCTTGCGCAGCTTCGAGCCGCGCGGCGACGGGCGATACAGCGGGAAGGCGGCGGCCAGGAAGGCCAGGCTGACGCCCAGCCACAGCAGCTTGTTGCCCAGCAGCAGGCCGGTCAGCGGCGCATTGATCGTGTTGCGCTCGGCCGAGGTCCAGTAGCGGGTCGCCAGACCATAGGCGCCGGCGCCGAAGGGCTCCAGCCAGGCCACCAGGGTCTCCAGCTCCGGCTTGGAGCCGAACACCGTGGTCGTCGTCATATAGAGGATGAAGACGCCGACGACGCCGACATAGGTCGCCATCATCGAGCGCGTGACGGTCGCCAGGGTGAAGAAGACCGCCGAGCTGAACAGCAGCCCCGGCAGACCCATGACCACAAAGCTGTAGAGGTAGTCCAGCGGGCGGAACGGCCCGACCGTCTCCTTGTCCACCCAGGGCATCAGCGTGCCGATCAGGATGCCCAGGGCGACCGACAGGAAGGCCAGGGCCACCACGGCGAAGGCGCCGAGGAAGCGTCCGTAGAGGTAGTCGAACTTCGACAGACGACTGGCCTGGATCATCGGACCGAAGCCCGTCGAGGCGTCACGCACCACGACGTTGGCGACAATGGCCGTGGTCGCCAGCATGAAGAAGAGATTGAAGGCCAGCATCGCCTGCGCGATCGCGAAGGGCGCGTTCTTCAAGACGTTGCCGCCCGAACCGAGGCTGATGTTGGGGCTGGCGACCGTGCCGAAGCTCAGCAGGAAGAAGAGGATGGATATGACCCAGAAGGCGGGCTGGCGAAGCTGATAGCGGAACTCGAAGGCCGCGACTTTCCCGAACATGATCCAGGCCTCAGGCGGCTTGAGCGACGGCCGGGCGGCGCGAAGCGGCCAGGGTCGAGAAATAGACGTCCTCCAGACCGCCCGAGGCCGGCTCGAAGCCCTCGCCCGGCTTGGCGTCGGCCAGGACGTGGATCACGGTCTGACCGGCGAACAGGCGCGTCGAGATGACCTCGAAACGGGCGCGGTGTTCCGGCAGGGCCTCCTTGGCGATGGCCTTTTTCCAGACGCGACCGGACATCTGCTTCATCAGCTCCAGCGGTGCGCCTTCCAGCTGGATCTTGCCGCCCGCCAGCACCGCCATGCGCGGGCACAGGTCGGCCACGTCCTCGACGATGTGGGTCGACAGGATGACCACCACGTTCTCGCCGATCTCGGCCAGCAGGTTGAGGAAGCGGTTGCGCTCTTCCGGGTCCAGACCGGCGGTCGGCTCATCGACGATGATCAGGCGCGGGTTGCCGATCAGGGCCTGGGCGATGCCGAAACGCTGGCGCATCCCACCTGAGAACCCGGCCAAAGCCTTCTTGCGGACGCTCCACAGGTTGACCTGGTTCAGCAGGGCCTCGACCGTCTGCTTGCGCTCCTTGCCGTCGGCGATGCCCTTCAGCACCGCCATGTGATCCAGCATGTCGTAGGCCGAGACGCGCGGATACACGCCGAAGTCCTGGGGCAGATAGCCCAGGGTGCGGCGCAGCAGCTCAGGCTGGCGGATCACGTCGATGTCGCCGAAGCGGATCTCGCCCGAGGTCGGGCTCTGCAGGGTGGCGATGGTGCGCATCAGCGTCGACTTGCCCGCCCCGTTCGGGCCCAGCAGGCCGAACATGCCGGTCGGGATCGTCAGGCTGACGTCGTCCAGAGCCCGTGTCCCGTTGCCGTAAACATGAACCAGATTGTTGATCGTCAGCATGAAGCGCCCCCGCGATGTAAAAGAGACTTCACACTGAAGGCTTCGTCGCCCCCACGACAAGTTACAGATTGGACAGGTTTGGCGCCGGGCGACCGTTTCAGCGGGCCTCTGGAGCCCGCAAGCCATTGCCTGCTACAGTCAATGACACCGGTTTCTTGGGAGGGTGACCATGGGAATGACGCGACGCGCCGCGGTTCTGGCGGGGATGGCCGCCACGGCGACGGCGACCGCTGTTCACGCCGCGCCGCGAGATCCCCGCGCCGTCACGACGGCGGGTCCGGTCGTGGGCCGCCGTCAGGATGGGATCAACGTCTTCAAGGGCGTGCGTTACGGCGCGCCGACGCGGCGTTTCCAGCCGCCCGAGCCGCCGACACCCTGGCGCGATGCGGCCCCCGCCTTCGACTATGGCGCCGCCAGCCCTCAACGCGGCGACGAGCCGAACCAGAGCGAGGACTGCCTATTCCTCAACGTCTGGACCCCGGGTCTCGACGCGGGGCGTCGGCCGGTCATGGTCTATATCCACGGCGGCGCCTATTCGAGCGGATCGGGGTCCGATCCCCTCTATAACGGGACACGGCTGGCGGCGCGCGGCGATGTGGTCGTGGTGACGCTGAACCACCGGCTGAACGCCCTCGGCTATGCCTATCTGGCGCGGCTGGCGCCGGGGTTCGAGGACTCGGGCAATGTCGGCCAGCTGGACCTGATCCTGGCCCTGCGCTGGGTGCGCGACAACGTAGCGGCCTTCGGCGGCGATCCCGACCGGGTCATGGTCTTCGGTCAGTCCGGCGGCGGGGCCAAGATCGCCACGCTGATGGCCACGCCCGTCGCCAGGGGCCTGTTCCACCGCGCCGCGACCATGAGCGGCCAGCAGGTCACGGCGTCAGGCCCCATCAACGCCACGACCCGCGCGACCGCCTGGCTCAAGGCCCTGAACCTGACGCCGCATCGCGCGCACGAGGCCGCGACGCTTCCCGTCGAACGACTGCTGGAAGCGCAATCGGTCGAGGATCCCATCCTCGGCTACGGCGGGCTCTATTTCGGCCCTGTGCTGGATTTCCGCAGCCTGCCGCGCCACCCCTTCTATCCCGACGCCGCCCCGCAGGGCCTGACCATCCCCATGATCATCGGCAATACGCGCGAGGAAACCCTGGGCTTCATGGGCAATGACCCCAGGAATGTCGGCCTGACCTGGGAGACCCTGCCCGCGCGGATGTCGCCCGGCGTCATGCGCATCGATATCACCCCCGAAGCCGTCATCGCCGCCTATCGCCGGATGCACCCCGACTGGTCGCCCGATCAGGTCCTGATCGCCGCCACCACCGCCGGGCGCTCCTGGCGCGGCGCGGTGATCGAGGCCGAGGAGCGGGCCAAGGCCGGAGCCCCCGCCTGGGTCTATCAACTGGACTTCCCCGGCGAGACGGCCTCGGGCCGCAAGGGCGCCTTCCACACCGCCGACATTCCGCTGGTGTTCGACAACGTGAACGCGCCCGGATCGCGCACGAATGGACCGGGCGCGCAGACGGTGGCGGACCGGATGAGCGACGCCTTCATCGCACTGGCGCGCACCGGCGATCCCAACCACGCAGGCCTGCCGCGCTGGGAGCGCTATGAGCTGCCGACGCGCCAGACCCTGTTGTTCGACGTGGAGCCCCGGATGGCCAACGACCCGCGCGGCAATGAACGGGCCTTCTTCTCGGCCATCCCCTACATCCAGCCGGGAACCTAGAGAGCGAAGTCCAGACGGGCGGCCCAGGCGCGCGCCAGCTCAGGCCAGACCGCTGCCGGTCTTCCCTGGATCAGGCGGATGCCGAAGCCGTGGCCGCCTTCCTGGAACAGATGGGCCTCGACCTTCACCGAGGCGGCCTTCAGCTTGGTCAGCAGCATCAGGCTGTTCTCGACCGGCACCGAGACGTCGTCCATGGCGTGCAGCAGGAAGACCGGCGCCGCACCGGCCCAGGACATCTGCTCCAGGGAATAGGCGGCGATGCGCTCCGCCGTCGGCGTCTCGCCCAGCAGATGCGTGCGCGACCCCGCGTGGACGTGCGGGTCGCTCATGGTCGCCACCGGATACATCAACATCGTCAGGTCGGGGCGCAACGAGACCTCGTCCGCCACGTCGACCGGGGCATAGGCCGCGTCGGTGCGCACGCTGGCCAGCCCGGCCAGATGCCCGCCCGCCGAGGCGCCCA
The DNA here is from genome assembly GCF_042869015.1 of Brevundimonas sp. NPDC007368. NCBI lineage: Bacteria > Pseudomonadati > Pseudomonadota > Alphaproteobacteria > Caulobacterales > Caulobacteraceae > Brevundimonas > Brevundimonas sp. NPDC007368. Next base: position 123,223 of record NZ_JBIAFA010000007.1, read on the forward strand.
GCACCGCGATCCGGTCCGGGCGAACACCGAACTCGACGGCGCGGCTGCGGATCAGGCGGATGGCGCGTTGGGCGTCCTGAAGCGGCGCATCCGCCCCCGCCGCCCAGCCGTCGGCGGGCAGGCGATAGCGCAGGACGAAACAGGTCGTGCCGCTGGCGACGAAGACGCGAGCGACGTCGAAGCCCTCCTTGTCCAGCACCGACCAACGGTAGCCGCCGCCGGGGATCAGCAGCATGGCCGAGCCGTTGGGCTTTTCGGGCCGCATCACCGTCATGATCGGATCGGTGGTGTATTGGGCGTAGCGGTCGCGATAGGCCGGGTCGGTCGAGCGCTCGGGGACGACGGGGACGACCGTCACCCCCGCCCCGCCCGGCGCGCCGTTGGGCCACAGATGGACGACCTCGGTCGGATCAGGGGGCGCGACGGTCTGCATCCCTGCGCTGACGGGCAGGGCTGTCGCCAGTGCGGGGGCTGCGGCCCCCATGATCAGCAAACCACGTCGATGCAGATCCACGTCCGTCTCCCTCCAGAATTGAAGAAGGGCGCTCGCCCCCTCAGACGAGCGCCCCTCTCGGCGTCAGGTCATCAAACCTTGGCCGGTTCGTATCGTGGCGAGATGATGTGAACCACCAGCAACGCCACCAGATAGGCTGAAGCCGCCACCACGAAGATCGGGGTGTAGGTGCCGATCTTGTCCAGCACGAAGCCTGCGTACTTGGCCATGATCATGCCGCCGATGCCGCCCAGCATGCCGCCGATGCCGACGACCGAGCCCACCGCCGAACGCGGGAAGACGTCGCCGGGGAAGGCGTAGAGGTTGGCCGAGAAGCCCTGGTGAGCCGCCGTGGCCAGACCAATGATCAGCACCGCCACCCACAGGTTGGACGCGAAGGCGGCGAAGGCGACCGGCACGGCGCACAGGGCGCAGATCAGCATGGTCAGCTTGCGCGCCTTGTTCAGGTTCATGCCCATTTTCATGAAGCGTCCCGACATCCAGCCGCCGCCGACCGATCCGACGTCGGACAGCAGATAGATGGCCACGATCGGCGGGCCGAAAGTCTTCAGGTCCAGGCCGTAGCTCTTGCCCAGGAAGTCGGGCAGCCAGAACAGGAACATCCACCAGATCGGGTCGATCAGGAACTTGCCCGCGGCATAGGCCCAGGTTTCCTTGACCGTCAGCAGCTTCTTCCAGCCGATCTTCTCGACGGTGTCCGCCGGGTCCTGCTCGATCCATTCCAGCTCGGCCGTGGACAGCTTCTTCACTTCACGCGGACGACGATAGACCAGCAGCCAGATCGGCAACCAGATCAGACCCATCAGACCGGTGACGACGAAGGCCATCTGCCAGCCGAAGCTGAGCACCAGAACCGGAACCAGCAAGGGGGTGACGATGGCGCCGATATTGGTGCCGGCGTTGAACAGGCCGGTGGCGAAGGCGCGTTCCTTCTTGGGGAACCATTCGGCCACGGCCTTGATGCCGCCGGGGAAGCCGCCGGCCTCGCCGACGCCCAGGACCATGCGGGCCATGATGAAGTGCGACAGGTCGCGAGCCGCGCCGTGCATCATGTGGCCGATCTGCCAGATGAAGAAGGCGACCCCCAGGCCCCAGCGCGCGCCGACCTTGTCCATCACCCGACCGAAGATCAGGTAGAAGACGGCGTAGGAGGCCTGGAACCAGAAGACGATGTCCGCATAGTCCGTCTCGGACCAGCCGAACTCAGCCGACAGCGTCGGCTTGAGGAAGCCGATCATCTGACGATCGACGTAGTTGATGACCATGGCCGCGAACAGCAGCCACATCACGATCCAGCGGTACTTGCCCGCCGGCGGCGCCATCACGCGGATCGGCCCCTCCCCGGCGGGTGCGGCTTTCGAAGCGTCACTCATGGTACGAGACCCATTCCCTTTGATTTCCTCGGCGCGCCCCGTCTTCTTGACCACCCTGAACGGCGGACAGGTTCACGCAGTGATTAGATACTAGTCTGACGTCGGATGCGGCGCGGCCTTCACGACCGTGCAGCGGACTTCTCCCACGCCTTCGAACACGCACGTCGATTCACTGCCGGCGTAGATGCGATGCACGCCGGTGACGGCGCCGGTCGAAACCAGCGTCCCTGCCGTCAGCGGGCGGCCCCAGCGCGCGCAGTGCTCCAGCAGGAAGCGCACCGATTCCAGAGCGCCGCCGGCCAGCGAGGGCGAGCCGCCCGTGCCGACGCTGACGCCGTCGATGATGGTCTCGACCTTGATCGCATCCATGCGGTCGCGCCAGTCGGTCAGTTCCGGGCCGATCACCAGACCGCCGTTGTTCCCGAAATCCGAGGCGACCACGGCCGAACCCAGGTCGTTGATGGCCGACAGCGGGCTGCCCGCCAGTTCCACGCCGATGAAGACGGCGTCGATCTGGTCGGCGGCCTCCTCGACGGTCCAGTCGGTCTTGGCCGGGTCCGGGTCAGCGCCGATGCGGGCGATGAACTCGGCCTCGACGGCGGCGAATCCGCCCTCGATGGCGGGCAGAGGCGTCGGGGCCTCGCCGACCGTCCAGACATTGCCGGCGAAGATGGCGCCGGCCAGGCGATGGATGCCCAGGGCCGGCTGCTGCGCCGGGGGCACGCCGCCGACCTTCCAGCCCACGACACGGTCCGGATAGAGGGCGATGGCGGCGTCCTGAATGGCGTAGGAACGGGCCATGTGTTCGGGGACGTCGCCCGGATAGCCCGGCACGGCGCGCGCGGCGAGACGCGCGCTGACAAAGGTCTCGGCGACAGCCTGATCCGAGATCGGCGCCTGCACGGGAGCGGCCGTCATGCGCAGCGCTCCGAATGAATGATCTGGTCGGTCAAATGACGCCCCATTGGAAAACGCCGGATAATGGGCGGCTTAGGAAACCGGTGTCAATCCGCCTTGAAAACAGCCCATGGCGCCCGACGCCGAGCGGAGCTATGCCTAGCGTCAACAAGAACACGAAGGGGAACGCTGTTGTCGGAAGACGATTCGCGCACAGCAAAACCGGGCAAGCGCGCCACCATCAACGACGTCGCCCGCGTGGCCGAGGTCTCCAAGAAGACGGTGTCGCGCGTCATCAACCAGTCGCCCTTCGTGCGCGAGGACACGCGCGAGCGCGTCCAGGCCGCCATCGACGAACTGGGCTTCGTCCCCGACCCGCAGGCGCGCGGTCTGGCTTTCCGTCGGTCCTTCCTGGTGGGCATGATCTACGACCAGCCCAGCCCCACCTATGTCGTCAACATGCAGCAGGGAATCCTGGACGCTCTGAAGGGCTCGGGCTTCGAGCTGGTGGTCCATCCGTGCAGCCGCAACTCCCCCACCCTGCTCAAGGACATCCGCGGCTTCATCGAACGCCAGCGCCTGTTCGGCGTCATCATGCCGCCCTCGGTGTCCGAGGACGATTCGGTGATCGAGCTGCTGCGTGAGCTGGACTGCCCCTATGTGCGCATCGCCTCGCTGACGCTGGACGAACCGCAGAACATGGTCGTCACCAACGACTGGATTGGCGCCGCCGAGGCCGCTCGCCATCTGGCCGACCTGGGCCACCGCCGCATCGCCCTGGTGCGCGGCCTGGCCTCCTTCCGTTCGTCCGTCGTGCGCGGTCAGGGCTTCATCGACGCCCTGGCGGAACGCGGCATCGCCCTGCCGCCGGAGTATGACCTGCAGGGTGCCTATACCTACGAATCGGGCGTCGAGGCGGGCCATGCCCTGCTGTCCCTGCCCCAGCCGCCGACCGCCATCTTCACCCTGAACGACGACATGGCGCTCGGCGTCATGCAGGCGGCGCGCGAGCGCGGGATGGAGCTGCCGCGCGACCTGTCGGTGGTCGGCTTCGACGATCTGCCGATGGCGGCGAGGGTCTGGCCGAACCTGACCTCGGTGCGGTTGCCGATCCGCGACATGGGGAGGATGGCCGCAGAGAAGCTGCTGGCCCCCACGCGCGGCGTCGATCCCGCCAAATTGCAGCAGCCCGAGGTCCGCCCGGCCCTGGTCGTGCGCCAATCGGCCGCGCCCCTGGCCTAGCCCCTCAACGACAAAGGCGGCCGGCGCCTGCGCGCCGACCGCCTTTTTTAACGCCGTTTCGAGCGCCGATCAGGCGCTGATGACGCCCTTCAGATACTCGCGGATGCCTTCGTCAGTGGCGTTGGCGAAGAAGTATTCCTGGAACTTTTCACCGGCCACGGTCGCCTTGAGCAGGTCCTGGTCGATGGACTTCAGGACGGTCAGCATGTCGTTGCAGGTGACGGTCTTCAGGGTCTTCAGGATGCCGCGGTTCTTGGCCATGATCTCGGCGCGCTCCTTGGGATAACCCAGACCGCGCTCGCCATCGAACAGCTTGCGATAGACGTCCTGCAGGTTGAGCTCGGCCGCCCAGCCGAAGCCCTTGGCGTAGGGCATGGAGATGGCGTTGCCGTCGTTGATCTGACCGAACAGGAAGGCGTCGGTCGGATCGATGACCAGGCCGCAGAAGACACCCGGCATGGAGTTGGCGGCCAGCATGGAGCCCATGCCGGTGCCGCAGCCCGTGACGACGAAGTCGGCGGCGCCCGAGTTCAGCAGGATGCCCGCCAGAAGGCCGTTCATCACGTAGGTCAGCGAGGCCTTATCCTCGGGCGTGTACATGCCGTAGTGGAAAACCTGATGGCCCAGGGGCTCGGCGACGGCGGTCAGGGCGGAATGCACCGTCTCGCTCTTCGCGGCCTGGCTGTTTTCAATGATGAGAGCGATTTTCATGGGGGCGATCCTCAAGACGGTGGCGAAGCGATGCCGATCTGATGCCGGCGATTATGGTCTAACCGATTGCATCATAATATGACACCGGTTACCTAGTCCATTGAATGACGGACGCAAGATCCGTCACGGCGGCTCGCCCAGCGAGACCCCAGGGAGCCCGGCATGTACTACGACCCCATGTACGATAAGGTCTATCAGGCCACCCATCCCGACATGATGGACGGCGCCTCGAACCAGCAGCTGCGGGATCGCTACCTGATCCAGGGCCTGTTTGTGCCGGGCAAGGTCAGCCTGAACTATTCGCACCACGAGCGGATGATCATGGGCGGCGCGACCCCGACGACGAGCCCCCTGACCCTGCCGACCCATTCCGTACCGGCCTCGCTGACCGGCGCGCCCCTCCTGCAAGGCCGTGAACTGGGCATCGTCAATATCGGCGGTGCCGGAACGGTCACCGTCGACGGCGAGGTGCTCGAACTGGGTTTCCGCGACGGCGCCTATGTGCCCATGGGCTCTATCGATGTCTCCTTCACCTCGAAGGACGCTGCCGAGCCCGCCAAGTTCTATCTGGTCGCCACCCTGGCCCACGCCCGCTACGATCTGACCAAGATCTCGATCGCCGACGCCGTGCCGCTGGAAATGGGCGCGCTGGAGACGTCCAACGAGCGGACGATCTATCAGTACATCGTTCCGGCCAAGGTGAAGTCCTGCCAACTGCTGCTGGGCGTCACGGTGCTGAAGCCCGGCTCGGTGTGGAACACCATGCCGCCGCACATTCACGACCGCCGCTCGGAAGCCTATCTCTACTTCGGCTTGGGCCAGGACGACCGCGTCTTCCATTTCATGGGGGAGCCGGACAAGTCCCGCAATATCGTCGTCGCCGACGGCGAGGCCGTGATCTGCCCGCCGTGGTCGATCCACATGGGCGCGGGCACGTCGAACTACACCTTCATCTGGGGCATGGGCGGCGAGAACCTCGACTACACTGACATGGACAAGCTCGACATCTGTCAGCTGAAATAAGGACCTATGGGCATGGCCAATCCTTTTGATCTGACCGGCAAGGTCGCACTGGTCACCGGCGGCAATACGGGGATCGGTCAGGGCATCGCCCTGGCTCTGGCCGCAGCGGGCGCCGACATCGCCTCGGTCGCACGCCGCGCCTCTGACGACACGGTCGGCAAGGTGCTGGCCAAGGGTCGCAAGGCCGTCTCCATCCAGGCCGACCTGACCTCGATCGAACCGGTCGAGCGCGTTCTGGACGAGGCGACCGCCGCCCTCGGCCCCGTCGACATCCTGGTGAACAACGCCGGCATCATCCGCCGCGCCGACGCGGTCGACTTCTCGGAGCAGGACTGGGACGACGTCATGAACGTCAACCTCAAGGTCCTCTTCTTCCTCAGCCAGGCGACGGCCAAGCGCATGATCGCCGACAACCGTGGCGGCAAGATCATCAACACCGCCTCCATGCTGTCCTATCAGGGCGGCATCCGCGTGCCGTCCTACACTGCGTCGAAATCCGGCGTGGCGGGCCTGACCAAGCTGATGGCCAACGAGTGGGCCAAACACGGCATCAACGCCAACGCCATTGCGCCGGGCTACTTCGCCACGGACAACACCCAGGCCCTGCAGGACGACCCGGTGCGCTCCAAGGAGATCCTGGGCCGCATCCCGGCCGGACGCTGGGGCGACCCGTCGGACATCGGCGGCGCCGCCGTCTTCCTGGCCAGCCGCGCCAGCGACTATGTGCAGGGCATCACCCTGCCGGTCGACGGCGGCTGGCTGGCGCGCTGATCCCGCGCTAGCGTTCCGACCATGACCCAGACGAAATCGGGCGGCCGCATCCTTTGCTTTGGCGAGATGCTGCTGCGGTTCAGTCCGAACCAGAACGAGCTGCTGCTGCAATCCCCTGCCCTGACCGCGCGTCCGGGCGGGGCCGAGGCCAATGTCGCCGTCGCCCTGGCCCGCTTCGGCGCGCCGGCGGCGATGGCCACGGTTCTGCCCGACAACGCCCTGGGTCAGGCCGCGCGCGACGAGGTCCGCCGCTACGGCGTGGACACCACGCCCATCGTCTTCGCGCCTGGCCGCATGGGCCTCTATTTCCTGACGCCGGGGGCGGTGCGCCGCCCGTCCGAAGTCCTCTACGACCGCGCCGGTTCGGCCTTTGTCGAGCGCGTCGCCGACGCCTTCGACTGGGACGCCCTGCTGGACGGCTATGAGTGGCTGCACGTCTCGGGCGTGACCCCCGCCGCCGGCCCCAACGGCTCGCGCGCCGCCGTCGAACTGGTCGAGGCCGCCGTGCGCAACGGCGTGCGCGTCAGCTACGACGGCAATTTCCGCGGTAAGCTGTGGGAGCAGTGGGCCGGCGATCCGCCCGGAACCCTCGGGCAGATGCTGGCGGGCGCCGAGATCGCCTTCGCCGACGACCGCGACTTCGCCCTGGTGCTGAAGACGAAGTTCGAGGACGCCGATCCCAATGCGCGCCGCCGTCTGGCCGCCGCCGCCGCCTTCAAGGCCTTCCCACGCCTGCAACGCATCGCCTGCACCCTGCGCGTGCAGGAAAGCGTGGCCGATCAGGCCCTGTCGGCGGTCATGCTGACGCGCGGCCCGAACGGCGAAGTGATCGAAACCTGCGCCGAGGCCATCCACATGACCGGCGTCGTGGACCGGGTCGGCGGCGGCGACGCCTTCGCCTCCGGGGTGCTGTTCGGCCTGTGGAGCGGCTGGTCCGACCAAGAAGCGCTCGACTTCGGCCTGGCGGCTGCCGGTCTGAAACACTCGGTGCCCGGCGACTTCAACCTGTTCACCGCCGCCGAGGTGCGCGCGGCCATGGGCGACGGCGGCTTCGACATTCGTCGCTGACGGTTTCGTGAAAACCGGGGCGTTTTCAAGGGCGCTCCGCCACTAGGAAACCGGTGTCAATCGTGTTTAGCTTCGCTGAACTCAAGCAGCCGTCAGAGCTGCGAGGCGACGCATCCGAGGAAGACACCATGACGCTCATGAACCGCCGCGCCCTGCTGGCCGCCGGCGCCGCCGCGACCTTCACGGCCGCCTCCGCTCCCGCCCTGGCTAAAACCGTCCTTCAGGCCGCGCCCGACCGCGCGGCTGTCTTGGCGGCGATGAAGCGCGCCACCCGCTTCATGACCGAGGAGGCCGCCGTCGAGGGCGGCTATGTCTGGAACGTCCTGCCCGACTTCTCGCGCCGCTGGGGCGAGCTGGAAGCCTCGCCGACCATGATCTGGGTCCAACCGCCCGGCACGGCGACGGTCGGCCACGCCTTCCTTGACACCTACCACGCCACCGGCGACGAGCAGTTCTACGAGGCCGCCAAGTCCGCCGCAGACGCCCTGGTGCGCGGCCAGCATCCGGCGGGCGGCTGGAACTACGTCATCGACACGGCCGGCGAGGAATCGCTGAAGCGCTGGTACGCCACCTACGGCAAGAACGCCTGGCGCATGGAGGAATTCCACCGCTACTACGGCAACGCCACCTTCGACGACGCAGGCACGGCCGAGGCCTCGCAACTGCTGCTGCGGGTCTATCTGGAGAAGCGCGAGCGCAAGTATCGCGCGCCGCTGGACAAGGCGATCCAGTTCGTCCTCGACGCCCAGTACGCCAACGGCGGCTGGCCCCAACGCTTCCCCTTCGTCCAGGGCGGCGGCGTCCACGGGCACGAGGACTACACCCCCTACATCACCTTCAACGACGACGTGGCGGGCGAGAACCTGGAGTTCCTGCTTTACGCCTATCATGGCCTTGCGGTGAACGGGCGTGGCGACGCGCGCGTTCTGGACGCCATCCATCGCGGCATGGATATCTTCGTGAAGACCCAGCAGCCGCAGCCGCAGCCGGCCTGGGGCCTGCAGCACTTCCCCGACACGCTGAAGCCCGCAGGCGCGCGGACCATCGAACCGCAAGCCTTCGCCACCCACGCCACGGGGACCAACATCAAGTCGATGCTGGGCTTCTACCGTCTGACCGGCGACCGCAAATACATCGCCCGCCTGCCAGAAGCCCTGGACTGGCTGGATCAGGTGAAAACGCCGCAGAACCTGATCGCGCCGGGCCGCACCCACCCGACCTTCATCCTCGAGGGCTCGAACACCCCGGTCTATATCCACCGGCGCGGGTCCAACATCACCAATGGCCAGTATTACGCCGACACCAACCCCAACAACCTGATCATCCACTACGGCTCGTTCCGCAACGTCGACACGGCCGCCCTGCGCCGCGAGTACGAGGAACTGGCGGCCCAGTCGCCCGAAGAGGTCAGCCGCAACTCGCCGCTGAAGGCTCGCGCCGGTTCGCTGAAACTGCCCAAATACTTCACCCTGCAGGACGTCGATGTCTGGGACATGTCGTCCGACGCCCGCCGCCTGGCCAAGCCCGCGCCAGGCCGCGCCGGGGAACTGGTCGCCGGGCTGAACGCGCGCGGCTACTGGCCCTCGCCCCTGACCACGACCTCCAACCCCTATATCGGCGAGGCCCCGGCGGCGGTCACGGGCGGCGAGTACCAGACCACTCGCGTCGGCGACCTGTGGGACACCTCGCCCTACAACACCGACTATCCGGTCGAGTGCGTCTCGACCCAGGTCTTCATCCGCAACATGGGCGAACTGATCGAGGCGCTGGAGGACTGATGAGTCTGGCGTCGGCGCCTAGAGATAGGCGCCGACCTGCCAGGGCACGAACTCGTTGTCGCCGATACCGAGGGCTTCGGACTTGGACGACTCGCCCGAGGCCACGGCCAGCATCCGCTCGAAGATGGCGCGGCCGACCTCCTCCATCGCCACGCCGGTCAGGACCGGAGAGGCGTCGATGTCCATGTCCTCGTCCATCCAGCTGGCCAGCCTGGCGTTGGAAGCGACCTTGATCGACGGCGCGGGCTTGGCGCCGAAGACCGAGCCCCGCCCCGTGGTGAAGACGATCAGATTGGCCCCGGAGGCGATCTGCCCCGTCGCCGAGCAGGGATCATAGCCGGGGCTGTCCATAAAGCTGAGCCCCTGGGTCGTCAGCGGCTCGGCATAGCCGATCACGTCGTTCAGCGGCGTCGAACCCGACTTGGCCACCGCGCCGAGCGACTTCTCAAGAATCGTCGTCAGGCCGCCCTTCAGATTGCCGGGCGACGGGTTGTTGTTCAGCTCCATGCCGTGCTTGTCGGCATAGGCCCGCCACCATTCCAGACGCGCGTTCAGCCTGTCCGCCACGTCCTGCGACGCCGCCCGGCGCAGCAGCAGGTGCTCCGCGCCCCAGATCTCCGGCGTCTCCGACAGCATGGCCGAGCCGCCATGCGCGACCAGAAGGTCCACCGCCGCACCCAAAGCCGGATTGGCGGTGACGCCAGACCAGCCGTCCGACCCGCCGCATTGCAGACCGACCGTCAGGTGCGAGGCCGGCACCGGCTGGCGCTCCACCCTGGCGGCCTCGGCCACCAGTTCGCGTACGATCTCAATGCCCGCCTCGATGGCGCGGGCCGTGCCCCCGGCTTCCTGAATGGTCAGGGCGCGCAAGGAAGGCCCCGTCTCGAGGCCCTCATTGGCCAGCCAGGCCGGAATCTGATTGGCCTCGCAGCCCAACCCGACGATCAGGATGGAATGGAAGTTCGGATGCCGGGCGTATCCCGCCAGTGTCCGCTGCAGCAGGGTCGTGTCGCTCGACAGCGACGAGCCGCCGCAGCCGCCCTGATGGGTGAAGGCCACCACCCCGTCCACGCCCTCAGGCAGGCTGGCGTCTGGGAAGGCGTCGGCGATCCGCCGCGCCACCGTGGCCGAGCAGTTCACGCTGGTCAGGACCCCGATATAGTTCCGCGTCCCCACCCGACCATCGGCGCGAACAATGCCGTTAAAGGTCGCGCCCAACAGCAGCGTCGGCGGACGAACATCCGCTCCCACCTCCGCCTCGCGGCCGTCCTCGGCCATGGCCAGGTTGTGGACGTGGACGTGGTCCCCGACCGCGATGGCCGCCTTGGCCCGGCCGATGACCTGCCCATAGCGGCGGACCAGACCGCCCTCCTCCACGGCATGGCGAGCGATCTTGTGCCCGGTGGCGATGTCGGCGCGCGCGGGCGCAGCCAGACCTTCGGGCGTTTCGCCCACAGCGATATCGTCCAGGGCGATCGCCACATCATCGGCGGGGTTCAGGATCAGGACGCGGCTCATGCTCTACTCCGTCACGCGGCGCGCGGCCTCAACCGCCCCGTGCTCTTTCAGGGACAGGAAGGCGCCGGTGACCGCCTCGACGAAGCGTCGATCACTGGCCAAGGCCTCGGGGAAGACGGCCGACAGGGTCAGCAGGGCGCGGACCTGGGCCTCATCGTTCTCGGACGCCGCGATCAGTTCGGCGGTGCGCGCCGCCAGAGGATCGTCGACCACAACGGCCTCACCGCTCTCCGTCACGCCCTCCTGCCAGCGCATCCAAGCGGCGACGCCCAGGGCCAGAGCCTCGATCCCCTGCCCGGCCGCCAGCCGTTCTGCCGCGCCCGCCAGGAGACGCTGGGGCAGCTTCTGCGAGCCGTCCATGGCGATCTGGCGCGTCCGGTGCATCAGGGCCGAGTTGGAGAAGCGGGCCATCAGTTCCTGGCGATAGGCGGCCACGTCCAGCCCCGGCGGCGGGTTCAGCGTGGTCTGCGCCTCGTCCCACAGGGCCTCGATGAAGGCGCGGAAGGCCGGAACCGCCACAGCCTCATGCACGTGTTCGTAACCCGACAGGGCGCCGAGGTAGGCGACGGCGGAATGGGCGCCGTTGAGCAGGCGCAGCTTGGCGTCTTCCCATGGCTCAACCCCGTCGGTCAGTTGCACGCCGAAGGCGGCGAAGTCCGGCCGCTCTCCCGCGAACCAGTCCTCGATCACCCACTGGGTGAAGGGCTCGGCCTTGACCATGCCCTGATCCTCGACGCCCAGACGCGCGGTCAGGCGGGCCACGTCGTCAGGAATGGTGGCCGGCACGATCCGGTCGATCATGGTCTGGGGGAAGGCTCCCTCGGTTTCGATCCAGTCGGCCAGCGACGAATCAATGCGCCGGGCGATGGCGATGACGCCGGCTCGGATGCGCTTGCCGTTATGGGGGATGTTATCGCAGCTGATGACGGTGAAGGGTGCGAGCCCCGCCGCCTTCCTCGCCTGCAGGGCCGCGACGATGAAGCCCGGCGCAGTTCGGGGCGCAGAAATATCAGCCAAATCGGCCGCCACGTCAGGATCATCCAGCAGCAGGTCGCCTGTCGCCGGGTCGAGGCGATAGCCCTTCTCGGTCACCGTCAGGGTGACGATGTGGACGTCGGCGTCAGCCATGGCGGCGACCAGGGCCGCAGGGTCTTCCGGCCCCACCAGAACGCCGCGACCGGCGCCAATCACACGCAGATGCTCTTCCGCCCCGTCGCGCACGACCAGGGTGTAGAGGCCGTCTTGCGGGTTCAATTGGTCGCGCACGCCCGGCGACCGCAGCGACGCGCCCAGCACGCCCCAGCGCAGATCGCCGCTCGCCAGGGCGTCGTCGAACACCACCGCCTGATGGGCGCGATGGAAGGCGCCGATGCCCAGATGAACCACCCCGGTTTTCACCTGAGCACGGTCATAAGCCGGGCGCGCGACGTCCGCGGGCAGGCCCGACATGGCGGCTTCATTCAGGCGGGTCACAGCTTGTAGGCCGCCTTGACCAGCCCATAGGTCAGGGCGTGGGCCAGTTCGTGGGCCTCGTCCTCTTCCATGCGGTGCTCGACCACCAGCTTGGCCAGGAAGCCGCAGTCCATGCGCCGGGCCACGTCGTGGCGGGCCGGGATCGACAGGAAGGCGCGGGTGTCGTCGTTGAAGCCGACAGTGTTGTAGAAGCCCGCCGTCTCGGTGACCTGTTCGCGGAAGCGACGCATGCCCTCGGGGCTGTCGTGGAACCACCAGCTCGGGCCCAGCTTCAGCGCCGGATAGTGACCGGCCAGAGGCGCCAGCTCGCGGCTGTAGGAGGTCTCGTCCAGGGTGAAGAGGATCAGGGTCAGGCGCGTGTCGGAACCAAAGCGATCCAGCAGGGGCTTGAGCGCCCGCACGTAATCCGTCTGGGTCGGGATATCGCAGCCCTTGTCGCGGCCGAAGCGGTTGAACACCGTGGCCGAGTGGTTGCGGAAGCTGCCGGGGTGCAACTGCATCACCAGACCGTCCTCGACCGACATGGCGGCCATCTCGGTCAGCATCTGGCCGCGGAACAGTTCGGCGTCAGCCGCGCTGGCCGGGGCGGTGGAGACGCGCTTGAACAGGGCCTCGGCGTCCGCCTTCGACAGGTCGGCGGTGAAGGCGGTCGGGTGACCGTGGTCCGTCGAGGTCGCGCCCATTTCGATGAAGAAGGCGCGACGGTCGCGCAGGGCTTGCAGATAGCCCTCCCAGTTCATCGTATCGCGCCCGGTCTGCTCGGCCAGAACCTTCAGATTGTCGCGGAAGCCCTCGTAGTCGGGGTCCAGCACCGGGTCCGGGCGATAGGCGGTCAGCACCCGCCCCTTCCAGCCCGAGGCGTTGATGACCTTGTGGTGCTCCAGAGTGTCGAGGGGACTTTCCGTCGTAGTCAGGACCTCGATGTTGTAGCGGTCGAACAGGGCGCGCGGCTTGAAGGCGTCGGTCTTCAGCGCGGCGTCGATGACGTCGTAATAGTGATCCGCCGTCTCGGCCGACAGACGCACGTCGATGCCGAAGGCCTCGGCGTAGACCCAGTCGTGCCACATGCGCGAAGGCGTTCCGCGGAACAGGTGGTAGTTCTCGGCGAAGCGGCGCCAGATCTTGCGCGGATCAGCCTCGACCGGCCCGCCGTCGGCGCGCGGCACCCCCAGGTCCTCCATCGCCATGCCCTGCGAGTGCAGCATGCGGAAGACGTAGTGGTCGGGCGTGATCAGAAGTTCGGCCGGGTTGGCGAAGTTCTCATTGCCCGCGAACCAGCTGGGGTCCGTGTGGCCGTGCGGGCTGATGATCGGCAGGCCCTTCACCTCGGCGTAGAGACGACGCGCGACGGCCCGCGTCTCGGCGTCGGCCGGAAACAGGCGGTCGGGGTTCAGGCGAAGCGGCTGGGTCATGCGACAACTCGGGACTGGATTTCGGACAGTCAGAGCAGGACGCAAGGCTCAGCGAATCGCATTGTCGTCGGACCCATTGATCCGAATCCGACAGGGCCGCTTCCCCTTTCGCCGCCCCTCTGACGGGGGTGGTCGTTGGTTCTTTTCTTCGGGCGCAGAACCGACGTGCGGCTTCGATGCGATCAGCGTTCGTCATCATCTTGCCACACACCGGAAACTGTGCGTAGCTTTATATGACACCGGTGGCAGAGGCTGACAAACGCCAAATGACACCGGTTCCCGCGATCGCGGAGGCTGGAACGGAGGCGCTCGATCTCCGAAAGGCCCAACTGGGAGGAGGACATAGATGACCCACCACGCTACCCGTGCGCGCTACGCGCTGACCCTCGGCGCCTCGCTCGGCGCCCTGACTCTGGCCCTGGCCGGCGCCGCTCATGCGCAGTACGCCAGCCCGGCCGACGAACAGGACGCCACCACGGTCGATGAGATCGTCGTCACCGGCTTCCGCGCCAGCCTGCAGAACGCCCTGAACATCAAGCGCCGAGAAGCCGGCGTGGTCGACGCCATCTCGGCCGAGGACATCGCCGACTTCCCCGACACCAACCTGGCGGAATCCATCCAGCGCATTCCGGGCGTGTCGATCGACCGTGACGCCGGCGAAGGCCGCTCGATCACCGTGCGCGGCCTGAGCTCGGAGTTCACCCGCACCCGCATCAACGGCATCGAGGCCCAGGCCACGACCGGCGCGACCGACTCCTCGGGCGGCGTGAACCGCGGCCGCGGCTTCGACTTCAACGTCTTCGCCTCGGAACTCTTCAACAACATCACGGTCCGCAAGACCGCCTCGGCCGAGGTCGAGGAAGGCTCGCTGGGCGCCACCGTCGACCTGCGCACCGCGCGTCCGTTCGACTATCAGGGCTTCACCGCCGTCGCCTCGGTGCAGGGCGGCTACAACGACCTGTCCGAAGAGTGGAGCCCCCGCTTCGCCGGCCTGATCTCCGACACCTGGATGGACGGCAAGTTCGGCGCCCTGCTGTCGCTGGCTTACAGCGACAAGAGCTCGATCGAAGAGGGCTTCAGCTCGGTGCGCTGGGGTCCCGCCAACGGCGACAACGGCTTCCAGAACCCGGGCGCCCTGCCCGGTGGTTCAGCCGCAGCGGGCGGCCTGTTCCACCCCCGCATCCCGCGCTACGGCCGCCTGAGCCATGAGCAGGAGCGCATCGGCGCGACCCTGTCGCTGCAATGGCGCCCGTCGGATGCGACGACCATCAGCCTGGACGGCCTCTATTCCAAGCTCGATTCGACCCGGAAGGAGAACTTCCTCGAAGCCTGGTCGCTGAGCCGCAACGCCTCTCAGGGCGGCAAGCCGCAGGTCGACATCGTCGAAGCCATCGCCGACCCGAATACGGGCGAGCTGGTCTATCTGCGCCTCGACGACATGGACATGCGCACCGAGGAACGCTTCGACATCCTGAAGAGCGAGTTCTCGCAATACACCCTGGAAGTCGAACATGACTTCTCGGACACCGTCCGCTTCCGCGGCGTGGCCGGCCGCTCCAAGTCGGAATTCGGCAACCCGCTGCAGGTCAACGCCATCATCGACCATCAGGACGGCGACGGCTGGTCGATCGACTTCCGCGAAAACCGCAACCTGCCCAAGATCGTCTATGGCTTCGACGTCACCGATCCGAACCAGTGGAAGATCACGGGTCCTGCCGGCGCCCAACCGCTGTCGGAACTGCGCATTCTGTCCAGCGAACAATCCAACACCTACACGACCTTCGAGGGCGGCTTCGAGTTCGACATCGACGACCGCATGACCTTCAAGGTCGGCGCCAGCTACAAGGAATACCAGTCGCTAGGCTCTGGCTATGCCCGTCAAACCAACGCCGCGCCCGCCATGCCGGCCGGGGCGACGATCGGCAGCCTGACCTATCTGCTCGACGGTTTCGGCAAGAACCTGGACCTGCCCTCGGGCTCGGCTACGGCCTGGATCTCGCCCAACCTCGACGCCATCATGAAGGCCTATGGCGCCGACTGCCTGTGCAACACCGGCGTGGCCGGCGGCGATTTCCGCCTTCTGGGACTGGAGAACGGGTCCACGGCCCTGGGCAACTGGCGCGACGTGACCGAGAAGGACACCGGTCTGTGGGCGCAGATGGACTGGAACACCGAATGGGCCGGCATGCCCGTTCGCGGCAACTTCGGCGCTCGTTGGGTGAACACCGAGGTCGAGGCAGCCGGCTACTCCGCCCTCAGCGGCGTGACCACCCGCGTCACCGGCGCCAACAACTATGACGACATCCTGCCGTCGCTGAACCTGTCGATCGAGCCGATCGAAGACGTCATGGTTCGCTTCGGCGCGGCCCGCGTCATGTCGCGCCCGCCGGTCACCAGCCTGGTGCCGGTCTTCGCACTGAGCGCGCCGAACGCCGCCAACCGCACGGCGTCGCTGGGCAATGTGAACCTGGACCCCTATCGCGCCGACACCTTCGATCTGTCGCTGGAGTGGTATTTCGCGCCGGAATCCCTGCTGTCGCTGGCCTTGTTCTACAAGGACATCTCGACCTATGTGCAGACCACGCAGCAGACGCTGACCTATGCGGAGCTGACGGCCATGAACCCGGCGGCCTTCCCGGCTGGCGCCGATCGTCCGCCCTCGGACCAGTATGTCTTCAGCACCCCGACCAACACCCCGGGCGGACCGCTGACGGGCTTCGAGATCAGCTACCAGCAGCCCTTCACCTTCCTGCCGGGCGCCTTCTCGAACCTGGGCGTGCAAGCCAACTTCACGCACGTCGAGTCGGAAATCGACTACTGCACCACCGCCGCCTGCAACGTCTATGTGACGGCCAACCTGGTGAACCTGTCGCCCGACGCCTGGAACGCCACGCTGTATTATGACGACGGCCGCTTCAACGCCCGCGTCTCGGCCGCCTATCGCGACACCTATTATCAGCAGGTTCCGGCGGCCAACGGCGGCACGCGCGGCATCGCCGTCACCGGCAAGACCGAGACCCTCAGCATCGACGCCTCAGCCTCCTTCGACGTCAACGACAAGCTGGCCCTGTCAATCGAGGGCATCAACCTGACCGACGAGTTCAACCGTCAGAACCACAGCGAACTCGATGGCGTGCGTGACAGCACCTACGTCTATCACCACACGGGCCGCCAGATCTTCGTGGGCGCCCGCTACAAGTTCTGATCCGACTTACATCGCACTCCTGAGCGGTGAACTTCGGCGCTGGCGGTCTGACCGCCAGCGCCTTCTTTTTATGTCCGGCAGTGCTCGACGAAACCATTGATGAAGCGCGCCAGACGGCGGCGGGCGTCCTCGTCCGTCAGCTGACCGTCCGCGTCGAAGGCCGAGCCCGCGTGAGGCAGCATCATGCGCCCGCCGAACCAGGGCGCGGTTCCCAGGGTCCGCAGGACCGGCAGCCACGCGGCCTGGCTCATTACCGTGCCGAAGGGACCGGGCGAGGCGCCCAGGACCGCCACCGGCCGCCCGCCGAACACCCGCTCGATGTCCGAGGCCGGACGGCTGAGCCAGTCGATGGCGTTCTTGAACACGCCGGGAACGCCATTGTTGTACTCGGGCGTGAACAGCAGCAGGCCGTCGCAGTCGGCGATCAGATCCTTCAGCACGACCACCGCCTCGGGAAGGTCCTGATCCCGCTCGACGTCGCCGTCATAGAGGGGAATCCCCCTGATCGAGCCCTCGATCAGGTCCACCCCGTCCGGCGTCATGGCCTGGGCCGCCCGCAGCATGGCGCTGTTATACGAGGCGGCCCGCAGGCTGCCCGACACTCCGACCAGACGCATCAGTCTTTTGTCTCCGCAAAGGCATGGGGAGTCGCGCGCGGCGACGCAGGCGTTTCACCGTGAATCTGCTGCTCGGCGCAACCTTCGGCGAGGAAGTCGAGCAGCAGCCGCACCGAGGGCAGCAGGCCGCGCCGCGACGGGAAGACCGCGTGGACGATCCACTTCCTGGGCCGCCAGTCCGGGAGGATGTCGATCAGCCGCCCGGCCGCCAGGTCGCCGGCCACCGCCACCGTCGGCAGCAGGGCCACGCCCAGTCCCTGACGCGCGCCCTCGTGGAGCATATGCAGGTCGTCGGTCACCAGCCGCGGGGCGTGGCGCACCGAGGCGGTCATCCCGTCCCTGTGGTGCAGGGCCCAGACGTGGTCGCGATGCGCCGGACCGAAGTCCAGACTAGGCCAGTCGGCCAGGTCCGCCGGACCGGCTGGCGTCGTGAACCGCGCGAGCAGATCGGGCGCCGCGACCAGACGGTGCACGCTCTCGTCCAGCTTGCGCATGACCAGATCCGTCTGCTCCAGCGGCGGCTCGCGCACGCGAATGGCCAGGTCGAAGCCCTCGCCGATGACGTCCACCCGGCGGCTGGTGCTGTCCAGTTGCACATCGACCTCGGGATAGCGGGCCATGAAGCGGGCGATCAGCCCGCCCATCTGATAGGTCAGCAGCCCCGGCGCGCAGGCCACGCGGACCGTCCCGCAGGGCTCGGATCGCGCCCCGTCGATCACGGCCTGCGCCGCCTCGGCCTCGACCAGCATGGCCAGACAGTGCCGGTAGTATTCCTGACCGACCTCGGTGACCGAGAAACGGCGCGACGACCGCTGAATCAGGCGCGTGCCCAGCTGGTCCTCCAGAAAGGCGATACGTCGGCTCAGCTTGGACTTCTGCATCCCCAAGGCCCGCGCCGCGGGGGCGAAGCCGCCGTGATCCACCACCTGGACGAAGTAGTAGAGGTCGTTGAGGTCTCTCATCGTCCTATTGATAGGACGCAGCGAGGCGATTTCGCAATCTTCTGCGGTCGGCGTTCCAGCGGCATAAGACCTCAACATGATCGGCAGGGTCTGGTCGCCCCGAAGGAGACACATGATGAAGAAGGTTCTGGGACGTTACGGCAATGATCGCGGCCACTGGGTCGGCGACGGCTTCCCGGTGCGCTCGCTGTTTTCCTATGACGCCGCAGGCAGGCACGTCACCCCCTTCCTGCTGCTCGACTACGCCGGCCCCTACAACTTCGAGCCGACGACCGAGCGGCGCGGCGTGGGCCAGCATCCGCACCGCGGCTTCGAGACCGTGACCATCGTCTATGACGGCGAGGTCGAGCACCGCGACTCGACCGGTCAGGGCGGCATTATCGGCCCCGGCGACGTTCAGTGGATGACGGCGGGCGGCGGCATCCTGCACGAGGAGTTCCATTCTCCGACCTTCTCGCGCACCGGCGGTCCGTTCCGCATGGTGCAGCTGTGGGTCAACCTGCCCGCCAGGGACAAGATGACCCGCCCCGGCTACCAGTCGATCCTGAACGCCGACATCCCGACCGTATCCCTGCCCGACAAAGCAGGCTCAGCCCGGATCATCGCCGGCGCGATGGACGGCGCGAAAGGCCCGGCCAGCACCTTCACCCCCATCAATGTGTGGGACGTGCGGTTGAACCGGGACGCCGAGACGACGCTGGACCTGCCGGAAGGCCACACCGCCATCGTGGTCGTTCTGTCGGGCCACGTCACCGTCAACGGCGATCAGCCCGCCGGGTCCGCCGAGGCCCTGCTGCTGGACCGTCAAGGCGACAGCGTCACCCTGCACGCCGATGCGGACTCGACCATCCTGCTCCTGACCGGAGAGCCGATCGACGAGCCCATCGTCGGCTACGGCCCCTTCGTCATGAACAGCGAGGACGAGATCCGCACGGCGATCACGGACTTCAACAGCGGCCGCTTCGGCGACATTCCCGCCGCCGTGTGACAAGCTGAACAACAGGCGGTCCGGCGCGTTCACCGGACCGCCGCCCCCAATCGAGGAAACACCATGATCGAACTCGTCATCGACCAGCGTCGCAAGGATCTCGGCGGCTTCGAGGTGGGGCGCGTCCTGCCCTATGCGAAGCGCCGCATGGTCGGCCCCTTCGTCTTCTTCGACCACATGGGGCCGGTCGACATGCCCGCCGGCATCCCGC
Organism: Brevundimonas sp. NPDC007368; assembly: GCF_042869015.1. Taxonomy (NCBI): domain Bacteria; kingdom Pseudomonadati; phylum Pseudomonadota; class Alphaproteobacteria; order Caulobacterales; family Caulobacteraceae; genus Brevundimonas; species Brevundimonas sp. NPDC007368. Next base: position 142,986 of record NZ_JBIAFA010000007.1, read on the forward strand.
GCAGCGTCGACGTGCGCCCGCACCCGCACATCAGCATCTCGACCCTGACCTATCTGTTCGACGGCGAGATCACGCACCGCGACAGCTTGGGCGTGCAGCAGGACATCCGCCCGGCCGAGGTCAACTGGATGACCGCCGGCAGCGGCGTGACCCATTCCGAGCGCTTCGAGCGCGCCCGCATGGAGGGTCTGCGGCTGGAGGGCATCCAGGCCTGGTTGGCCCTGCCCAATGGTCAGGAAGAGATCGATCCGTCCTTCCAGCACGTCGGATCGGCCGACCTGCCCACCTGGATCGAGAACGGCGTGAAGGGGCGTCTGGTCGCCGGCGAAACCATGGGCATGAAGGCGGGGGTCAGCACCTTCTCGCCCCTGCATTACATGCATCTGGAACTGGAGCCCGGCGCCCGCTTCCAGACTCCGACCGACCATTCGGAAAGCGCGGTCTACGTCGTCCAGGGTCTGGTCGAGATCGACGACGGCAAGCCTCTGGGTCACGGCCAGATGGCGGTGTTGTCCAGGGGCGCACCGTCGGTGATCCACGCCCTGCAACCGACCACCGTCATGGTGCTGGGCGGCGAGCCGGTGGGGGAACGCTTCATCGAATGGAACTTCGTTTCCTCGTCGCGGGACCGCATCGAACAGGCCAAGGCCGACTGGCGCGCCGGGCGCATGAAGCTGCCCGACATGGACGATCAGGAGTTCATTCCCCTGCCGCCCGATCGCCCCGACTCCGCTCCCGCGATGTCCTGACCGGAGCCCTCAGCATGGCCATCGCCCACGCCCATATCGGAACCGCCCGCTACCGGACCTCGATCCGGACGGGCGGCGACCTGAAGCACGAACTGACCGCCGACGAACCCGAACGCCTGGGCGGCGCAGACAGCGGCCCTGCCCCGTTCGATCTGCTGATCTCGGCGCTGGGGGCCTGCACCGCCATCACCCTGACCATGTACGCCGAGAAGAAGGGCTGGCCGCTGGAGGGCCTGGACGTCCAGTTGGAATACCGGGGCGGCGAAACCCCGCCGCGCATCGAACGCGCGCTGACGCCCGAAGGGCCTCTGGACGACGCCCAGCGCGCCCGTCTGGCCGAGGTGGCCGAGCGCACGCCCGTCACCCTGGCGATCAAGAACGGCGTGCCGGTCCACACCACCTTGGCGGCCTAGAGCCGCTCAGGTCAGGCCGGCGATCCGGCTGAGGGCCTGAATGTCGAAGTGCGCTCCCAGCACCTCGGCGATCCGGTCCAGGGCACGGTCGACGCGCTGCGTCTGGTCCACGCCGTCCGACGAAGCCCCTAGATCGGCCAGGATCGCCGCCCGCGCCTCGGCCTGATCGAACAGGCCATGGACATAGAGGCCGGCGATCCGCCCATCGGCGGACATCGCGCCATGCCCACGCCCCTCGATGCGGGCAAAGGGGCGGCTCGTATCCGGACCATCGGTCTGGCCGATGTGGATCTCATAGCCCGCGAAGGCCGCGTCAGAGGCCGCCAGCGCCCCTGTGGTCTGGCGCAGAGTCTTCTCACCGGCCAGCACCGTCTCAACATCGAGCAGACCCAGGCCGGGCGCCGAGCCCGCCACGCCCTCGACGCCGTCAGGGTCGCTGATCGTGCGACCCAGCATCTGATAGCCGCCGCAGACGCCCAGGACCCGCCCGCCGCGCCGCACATGTGCGGCGATGTCGACGTCCCAACCCTGAGCGCGCAGGAAGGCCAGATCCGCCAGGGTCGCCTTGGTTCCCGGCAGGATGATCAGGTCGGCGTCGCCCGGCAGAGCCGTGCCCGGCGGGACGAAGCCGAAGTCCACGCCGGGCTCATGCCGCAACGGATCGAAGTCGTCGAAATTAGCGATGCGCGACAGCATGGGCACGGCGATGCGGACGCGCCGCCCTGCCCCGCGCCCGGCGGTCCGATCCAGCACCACGGCGTCTTCCGCCGGCAGGGACCGGGCATCGGCCAGCCAGGGCGCCATGCCCAGATCGGCCCAGCCGGTGCGGCGTTCGATCTCGGCCCGCCCTTCATTGAAAAGGGATGGATCGCCCCGGAACTTGTTGATCAGAAAGCCCTGGATCATCCCCCGGTCGCCCTCATTCAGCACGGCGTGGGCGCCGACAAGGGCGGCGATGACATGGCCCCGGTCGATGTCGCCGACCAGCACCACCGGCACATCTGCGACGCAAGCGAAGCCCATGTTGGCGATGTCGCCGGCGCGCAGATTGGTCTCCGCCGGACTGCCCGCCCCCTCAACAATGACCAGATCGGCTTCCGCCTGAAGGCGGTGGAAACTGTCGAGCACCACATCCAGCAGAGCGGCCTTGCGGTCCTGATAGCCCGCCGCCTGCCAGACGCCCTCGACCCGACCGCGCACCACCAGTTGGGCGCCCGTGTCGCTCTGCGGCTTCAACAGGACGGGGTTCATGTCCACGGTCGGCGCCGTGCGGCAGGCCAGGGCCTGAAGCGCCTGCGCCCGCCCGATCTCGCCCGCGCGCCCCTCAGCGTCGGGGCCGGTGACGGCGGCGTTGTTGGACATGTTCTGCGGCTTGAACGGCCGCACGGTCAGGCCGCGATTGGCGAACAGGCGGCACAGGCCCGCGACCAGCACCGACTTGCCCACATCCGAGCCGCAGCCCTGAATCATCAGCGCCGCCATCGGCCCTCTCCTCAAGTCCAGTGACGCCAGTAGGACCGCGCCCTTGTCAGGGTCAACCGAAGACGCCGCAGACGTCGCCGTGATTTGCAGAGCGCTCGCGCATGGCGTCAAATCCCAGGCATAGTGATTCTCGGGGGCTTCCACACATGAAACGTCTGCTCGTCGGCCTGTCGGCCCTTTGCATCGCCACGCCGGCCCTGGCGCAGTCGGTCGACCGCGTCGCCATCAACGGCATCATCGATCAGGGCCTGAACCACAGCGAGGTCATGCAGACCGCCGCCTATCTGACCGACCGGATCGGCGGACGGATGACCAACTCGCCGCAGATGCGTCAGGCCGAACAGTGGAGCCAGCAGCAGTTCCGCGACTGGGGCCTGTCCAACGTCCGCGCCGAAGGGTTCGAGTTCGGCCGTGGCTGGTCCATCGTCCGCTCCAGCGCCCGCATGACGGCGCCGCGCGGCATTGAACTGCGCGCCATTCCGGTCGCCTGGACCCCCTCGACCAACGGGACCATCAGCGCGGGCGTCATCGTCGCCCCGATCACCAAGGTCGAGGACTTCGACAAGTGGCGCGGCAAGCTGTCGGGCAAGATCGTCATGCTGTCCCGCCCCGACACCGGCTCCGAGCCGACCGAACCGGCCTTCCGTCGCTGGACCGACGCCGAACTGCGCGACCGCAACACCTATATCCAGCCGCAGCACGCCCACGTCCCCGTCGAACGCCAGCTGAAGACGGCCGAGTTCACCGCCCGCCTCGACGCCTTCCTGGCCGAGGAAGGCGCTCTGGCCTGGGTGCGGATGTCCCAGCGCGACGGCGGCCTGCTGCACGGCACCGGCTACACCTATCAGGTCGGCGCTACGCCCAAGCTGCCGGGCATGGAGATCGCCGCCGAGGACTATCGCCGTCTCGCCCGTCTGGCCCTGACCGACACGCCGCCGATGCTGTCGCTGCTCAGCGAGGTCCAGTTCCACGACGAAGACGTCAACGCCTACAACATCCTGGCCGACATTCCCGGCACGGACCGCTCGGGCGAGTACGTCATGGCCGGCGCCCACCTGGACAGCTGGGTCGCCTCGGACGGTGCCCAGGACAACGCCGCCGGCAGCGCCGTGGTCATGGAGGCCGCCCGCATCCTGTCTCAGATGAAGGTCAAGCCCAAGCGCACCATCCGCTTCGCCCTGTGGAACGGCGAAGAGCAGGGCATCCTCGGTTCGCTGGCCTATGTCGACCGCTATCTGGCCACGCGCGCGCCCGCGACGGACCCGGCCCTGGCCGCCCTGCCCAACAACCGCACCTGGCGCAACCGCTGGCCGGTCGAGCCGCGCCCCGGCTATCGCGACCTGGTCGCCTACTTCAACCTGGACAACGGCTCGGGCAAGATCCGCGGCATCAACGCCGAGGGCAATGTCGCCGCCGCCCCCATCTTCCAGGAATGGCTGGCCCCGTTCGCCAGCATGGGCGCCACCACCGTCTCGTTGCGTCCCTCGGGCGGCACCGACCACGTCTATATGCAGACCGTGGGCGTGCCCGGTTATCAGTTCATCCAGGACCCGCTCGACTATTCCAGCCGCGTCCACCACACCAGCATCGACAGCTATGACCACCTGAAGCCCGAGGACCTGCGTCAGGCGGCGATCATCCTGGCCAGCTTCCTGCTGAATGCGGCCAACCGCGACGCCCCCCTGCCGCGCATGCCGCTGCCGACCGAACCGACGCCGACCGACCCGTTCGCGTACCCGGCTGACTAAGGCGCACTGACAAGCGAAACGGTCGGACACCCCCGCACACCTCGTGCGGGGGTGTTTTCGTTTAGTGCCGCCTCTTTCGAATACGACGACCGCTGCCAAGACTGATCGACCCGCCCTAATTCAGAATAATATATAATATTGGCTCGAATATCCACTTTTACAGGATGATATCTATCATTTAGATCAGCTCTCGCTGGCATTGCAGTTTGAGCACTCAGAATGATAGATAATTCCAAACCCGACGCAGCCGCGATCTACAACGCGCCATTCATGGAACTGCTCTATCGGGCTCAGACGGTGCATCGGGCCCACTTCGAGCCGAGCACGATCCAGTGCTCCAAGCTGCTGTCCATCAAGACCGGGGGCTGCCCCGAGGACTGCTCCTACTGCTCGCAGTCGGCGCGCTACGACAGCGCGCTGTCAGCCTCCAAGATGATGGAGGTCCAGAAGGTTCTGAACGAGGCGCGCAAGGCCAAGGCGGCGGGCGCGACGCGCTACTGCATGGGCGCCGCCTGGCGCTCACCCAAGGAACGCGACATGCCTGGCGTCCTGGCCATGGTCCGGGGCGTCAAGGCCATGGGACTGGAGACCTGCATGACCCTGGGCATGCTCAGCGACGACCAGGCGGCCCAGCTGCGCGCGGCGGGCCTCGACTACTACAACCACAACATCGACACCTCGGAACGCTACTATTCCGAAGTCATCACCAGCCGCGCCTTCGCCGACCGGCTCGACACGCTGGACCGCGTCCGCGCGGCGGGGATCAACGTCTGTTCCGGCGGCATCGTCGGCATGGGCGAGACCGCCGACGACCGCATCGACATGCTGCGCACCCTGGCCGAGATGGACGAGCCTCCGGAATCCGTGCCGATCAACATGCTGATGCCGATGAAGGGCACGCCGATGGCCGACATGGCCCCGCTGGACCCGATCGAGATGGTCCGCACCATCGCCACGGCTCGCATCCTGATGCCGCGCGCCTATGTCCGCCTGTCGGCCGGACGCTCGGAGATGAGCGACGAACTGCAGGCCCTGTGCTTCTTCGCCGGCGCCAACTCCATCTTTGTCGGCGACACCCTGCTGACCGCCGACAACCCCGGCGAGGACAAGGACGCCCTGCTGTTCAACAAGCTGAACCTGCGCGCCGAGACCCTCGAGGTCGCCCCGGCCTGCCTCAAGCCCGCTGAGGAGCCCGTCCAAGAGCAGGCCGCGTGAGCTCCCACCCGCGCCATCGCGCCGGCCTGGACGCCCTGGCCGCGCGTGATCGGCTGCGGGCGCGGGCACCGGCGGTCGGGCTCGACTTCGCCTCCAACGACTATCTGGGGCTGGCCGGGTCCGACCTGCTGAAGCAAGCCGCCCTCGACGCCCTGAACCGAGGCGTGCCGGTCGGAGCCGCCGGGTCGCGGCTGCTGCGCGGCAACCACCCGGAGCACGAGGCGCTGGAGGAAGAGGCGGCCGCCTTCTTCGGCGTCGAGGCCGCCCTCTTCGTCGGCGGCGGCTTTCAGGCCAACCACGCCCTCTTTTCGGCCCTGCCCATGCAGGGCGATCTGGTCCTCTACGACGCCCTGATCCACGCCAGCGTCCATGACGGGATGCGGCTGGGCCGGGCCGATGCGCGCCCCTTCGCCCACAATGACGTCGCCGCCGCCGAGGCCGAGATCCAGTCCTGGCGGGCGGAGGGCGGAACCGGCCGGGTCTGGCTGGCGGTCGAGAGCCTCTATTCCATGGAAGGCGACCTCGCGCCGCTGGACCAGCTCTTAGAACTGGCTCGTTGCCACGACGCCGTCCTGGTGGTGGACGAGGCCCACGCCACCGGCCTGTTCGGTCCCATGGGCGCGGGCCGCGCGTTGAGCCAGCCGCACGACCCGAACCTGCTGACCCTGCACACCTGCGGCAAGGGGCTGGGGGCGGTCGGGGCCCTGATCTGCGGCGACGCGGTGCTGATCGAGACCCTGGTCAACAAGGCCCGCCCCTTCATCTTCGCCACCGCCCCCTCGCCGCTGAACGCCGCCGTGGTGCGCGCCAGCCTGAGAGCCTTGCACGACCGGCCCGACCTCCGCGAGCGCGCCTGGGCCCGGATCGCCCACGCCCACGCCGAGGCCCGGCGCCTGTGCGGGCTGGACGGCTTCGAAAGCCAGATCCTGCCGATCCATGTCGGCGCGGACGGCGAGGCCGTCGCCCTGGCCCGGACGCTGCAATCGCGCGGCTACGACGTGCGCGCCGTGCGCCCGCCGACCGTGCCCAAGGGCACGGCGCGCCTGCGCATCTCGCTGACCGGCGCCGCAGATCAGGCCGCCGTCACGGGCCTGTTTGAAACCCTGTCAGACGTCGGATCCACCTACCTATGAGCACTGTCATCGTCACCGGCACCGACACCGGCATCGGCAAGACCGTCTTCAGCGCCGGACTGACCCGCGCGCTGGGCGCCACCTACTGGAAGCCGGTCCAGTCCGGGCTGGAAGAAGTCACCGACAGCGAGACCGTGACCCACCTGTCGGGCCGACCCGTCCTGCCCGAGGCCTACTGCCTGCAGATGCCCGCCTCGCCCCACCTGTCGGCGGAGTCGGAAGGGATCGAGATCGACCTCGCCCGCCTGACCTTGCCAGCGGTTAAGGGGCCGCTGGTGATCGAGGGCGCCGGCGGACTGATGGTGCCGCTGACGCGTCAGCACCTCTTCCTCGACGTCGTCGCCGGATGGAAAGCCCCTGTCATTCTGGTGGCGCGCACCAGCTTGGGCACCATCAACCACAGCCTGCTGTCGCTGACCGCCCTGCGCTCCATGGGCTGCACGGTGGCGGGCGTCGCCTTCGTCGGCGAGGAGATGGCCGACAGCCGCCGCACGATCGCCGAGATGGGCCAGGCGCGCGATCTGGGGCGACTGCCCTTCCTCGCTGACCTGACCCCTGACGCCTTGACCGCCGCCTTCGAGGCCATCGACGTCGCCGCCATTCGCGAGACCCTGTGATGGACGACGCCATCGCCTTCGACCGTCGCCACCTCTGGCGCCCCTACGCCGGGATGCGCGAACCCGGCCCGGTCCATTACGTGGTCGAAGCCGAGGGCGTCTGGCTGACCCTGGCCGACGGCACGCGCATGATCGACGCCATGTCCTCCTGGTGGTGCGCGGCCCACGGCCATCGCCATCCGCAGATCGTCGCCGCCATGACGGCCCAGCTCAACCGCATGCCGCACGTCATGTTCGGCGGCCTGACCCATGATCCCGCCATCGATCTGGGGCGGCGGCTGGTCGCGATGTTGCCCGACGGGTTGAACCGCATCTTCTATTCCGACAGCGGCTCGGTCGCGGTCGAGGTGGCGCTAAAGATGGCGTTGCAAGCCCAGGTGGCGCGCGGCTTTTCCGCCCGCACCGCCTTCGCCACCGTGCGCGGCGGCTATCACGGCGACACCTGGAAGGCGATGAGCCTGTGCGACCCCGACACCGGCATGCATGGCCAATACGGCCGCGCGCTTCAGATCGAACACTTCGTCGCCGCCCCGCCAATCCCCTTCGACGCCGAATGGGACGAGGACCCGAGCCGAAACGGCCTGTCCGAGGTAGCGCAGTTGTTTGAGGCGCACGGCGAGCGGATCGCCGCCTTCATCCTCGAGCCCGTGGTTCAGGGCGCGGGCGGGATGCGCTTCTATCACCCCGCCTATCTGACCGGGCTGCGCGCCCTGTGCGACGCGCACGGCGTCCTGCTGATCTTCGACGAAATCGCCACCGGCTTTGGTCGCACCGGGCGGATGTTCGCCATGGATTTCGTCGACGCCGCCCCCGACATCCTCTGCCTCGGCAAGGCCCTGACCGGCGGCCACATCACCTTCGCCGCCACGGTCGCCCATGAAACAGTCGCCGAGGCCATCTCGGCCGGATCGCCCGGCGTGCTGATGCACGGCCCCACCTTCATGGCCAATCCCCTGGCCTGCGCCGCCGCCGGGGCCAGTCTTGATCTTTTGCAGGACGGCGGCTGGCGCGACGCGGTCGCCCGGATCGAGGCCCAACTCCGCGCCGAACTGGCTCCGGCCCGGTGGCTCGACGGCGTGCAGGACGTCCGAATCCTCGGTGCCATCGGGGTGATCGAGATGAAGGCTCCGCTGGACACCGCCCGCGTCCACGCCTTCGCAAAAACCTCGGGCGTCTTCCTGCGCCCCTTCGGTCGGCTGCTCTACGCCATGCCGCCCTATGTCGTCCGACCGGACGAGCTGACGCGCATCACCACCGCCATGCTGGACATCGCCGGGTGGCGCGCATGAAGGCTCAGTGGCTGCAACGCGACGGCGCTGATGAGCTGATCGTCGTGTTCGGCGGCTGGGCCCTCGGCGCCGCGCCCTTCTCCCATCTGGGCGGCGAGGCCGACGTTTTGCTGCTCACCGACTATCGGAGGCTTGATTTCGACCCCGAGCCGCTGCGCCCCTACGCCCGGCGCAGCCTGATCGCCTATTCCTTCGGCGTCGGGGGGACAGGCCACGCCCTAGCCTCGAAAGAACTCGACTTCGATCGCATGATCGCCGTGTGCGGCTCCCTGCACCCCGTCGACGAGCGCCTCGGCATCCCGCCCGAGCGGGCCCGCCAGACCGCCGACCAGTTAACCGAGACCAGCCTGCGCCAGTTCGCCCGCCGCGCCCGCGCTCCCCTGCCCGAAGCCAGCGACATCCCCGCCCTGAGAGACGAACTGCACGCTGTCATCGCGCGCGGCCCCGCTCCCCACCCCGGCTTTGACCGCATCTGGCTGGGACGCAATGACCGCATCTTTCCGCCCGAGAATCTGGAAGCGGCATGGCGCGATCAAAGCGACCGCGTCTGCTGGCTCGACGCCGGCCACAACCCGTTCCCCGCCTTCGCCGACTGGCGCGACCTCCTGGCATGAGCGCCACCGCCCGCGTTCAGCGCAGCTTTCGCCGGGGCTTCGCCACCTATGACGACAGCGCCCTGGTGCAGAAGGCCATCGCCCGGGGCCTGATCCGCCGTCTGCTGCGCCACGCCGCCGACACCCGCCTCACCCGCGTTTTCGAAGCCGGTTACGGCACCGGCCAGCTGACCCGGCTTGTGCTGCAGCGCCTGCCGATCGAGACCCTGCACCTGAATGATCTGGCGGCGCCGCCCCTGCCCTTCGCGCCGCAGGCCGACTACCGCCCTGGAGACATCGAAACCCTGGCTCTGCCCCCGGACCTCGATCTGGTCATCTCGGCCTCCATGATCCAGTGGATCGCCGATCCGCAGGGGCTGATCCAGCGCCTGTGTGAGGCGGTGCGGCCCGGCGGCTGGCTGGCCCTGTCCGGCTTCGGCCCCGACCACTTCCCCGAGCTTCAGGCCCTCGGCAGTCAGGCCGCCGCCCCGTCGCTGCTGTCGGCCGCCGCCACGGCCAGCCTGCTGCCGTCCGGCTGGACCGTGCAGGAGTCAGGGTCGCGCGCCCGATCCCTATGCTTCGCCACGCCGCGCGAAGTACTGCGCCACCTGCGCGACACCGGCGTCAACGGCCGCGCCAGCCGTCCCTGGACCCGCCGCGATCTCGACGCCTTCTGCCACGAATATGATGCGCGGTTTGGCCAGTCAGGCCGCGTCCCACTGACCTATCAGCCCGTCTGGCTGATCGCGCGAAAGGCCTAGACCGCCCGTCCCAGATGGCGCTCGGCCGTGGCCAGCGCCCCCTGCACGTCGCGGGCGCGGATCGCCGCCATCAAGGCGTGGTGGTCGGGATCGGGCCGCGGCTTCCACCGCTCCCTGTACTGCACCAGCATATGCCGCGAGCCGTGCAGTTGCAGATTGCCCACCTCTTCCAGCAGGCGCGGCATGCCGCAGGCCGCCATGGTCCCCAGGTGGAAGGCGCGATTGGCCGCCTCCCAGCTATGGATGTCGGTCGCCGCGTCGCAGGCCAGACGCAGTTCCTCCAGCCGCCCGATCTCGTCCTGGGTAAGGTTAGGCACTGAATGCATCAGCGCCACCGGTTCCAGCGCCGCGCGCATCAGCTTGACCTCGCGCTGGGCCGCCTGATCCAGTGACGCGACCCGAACCCCGACATTCGGTTTGCTGACCGCCAGTCCCTTGGCAACCAGACGCAGGAAGGCCTCGCGCACCGGGACATGGCTGACCTTGAACTCGTCTGCGACGTGTTCCTGGCGGAGCTTGGCGTCCGGCGCGAGCTCTCCGCGCACGATCCGAACCGTCAGTGCATCAGCGATGCCGTCCGCGGAAACACCAGGTTTGGAAACGGCCACACAACCTCCGACGTCGCGCAATTATCTACAATTGCACTCATAGACCGTCAACGACATTGGCGACCTCGACCAAGCAGGCGCCGTTGAAGAGATTGCGGGGCCACCTGAACCACGTCGGCCTGGCTCCCAGATAGAAGCGCCGAAGACGACGAAAGCGATCTTCGAACCCAGCGTTCTGCCGGACGCCGCCATCCCAGGCGCTTTTGAAGCGTCGCGCAACCTTCGCACCTCCGGAAGCGTCGGGGCGGAGACCGCTCAAGTCTATCGGCGCCTCGCGATAGGCGCGGGGACGGCGTCGCAAGCACGCCGTCCTCCACGCTCGGCTTTAGAAACAGCCTCGCCTATGCCGTCAGGCGATGAAGCGTCTTCTTCCCTTCTCGACCGCCATCCGGTGCGTGCTCACGACAGCCGTGCTGCGGGCCTTGATCGTCTCCATGAATATCCACTCGCCGCCGACGCGCTCTGGCGTGATGTCGATCATCATGTAGCCGCGCCCGCTGGTCTGGGCCCAGGCCATCTCAGGATTGGCGGCGACGAAGGACCGGGCGGCGACCGACGGGGCCACGCCCAGCTGGCGCTCGATGCCGTTGGAGGTCACGGCCTGGCCGGCGAACTCGACCCCGGCGGGGCGGCCGTCCTCGAACAGGGAATAGGCCCAGGCGTTGTGGCTGTCGCCCGCCAACATGACCAGATCCGCGTCAGCATCCTGCGCCGCCTTGAGGAAGCGCGAGCGCGCCGCCGGATAGCCGTCCCAGCGATCCATCCACATGGGCAGGCCGACCCGGCCCGCTCGTGCCGCGTTGGTGAAGGAGCGGACGGCGCCTTCGCTCAGGTCCGAGCGCAGCCAGCTGACGGCGTCCTGGGGCATGACGGTGCGCCCCATGATCGTGCCCATGCCCACCACCTGCCAGGCTGTCTTGCGGGCGTTGATCCGCATTTCGCGGGCCAGCCAGGCCTCCTGAGTCGAGCCCAGCATGGAGGCCGAGGCGTCCTGCCAGACGCCGTCGCGGAAGACGGTCAGGGCCGCGTCGGTCCCCTCGCGATAGGCGGCGCCGATGTCGGCCTGGCGCGTCCGGCCGATCAGCCGCGATTCCGTGCGGTAGAGGGTGGCCAGATCGCCGATCGGATAGGCCTTCCAGGGCTCTTCCGAGATCGGCATCCATTCCAGATAGGCCTGAGCGGCGGCGGCGCGGCGCGTGCTCCAGTCGCCCTCGGTCGCCGCCTGATGGTTCTGGGCTCCGCCTTCCCAACTGTCGTTGGTCGTTTCATGATCGTCCCAGACGCAGACCATGGGCGCCGCCGCGTGTACAGCCTGCAGGTCAGGGTCGGCGCGATAACAGGCGAAGCGCAGGCGATAGTCGGCCAGGGCGACCATCTCATGATCGTGGGCCGGCAGGACCGCGCGCTCGGCTATGCGATCATCCACGGCGTAGGAGCCCAAGCCGTACTCATAAACATAGTCGCCGACGTGCAGCCACAGGTCGACGTCCTCGCGCGCCGCCGCATGGGCATAGGCGTTGAACCAGCCCATCGGCAGGTTGGAGCAGGAGAACAGCCCGATGCGGAACCGCTCGGCCCGGCCGACCGGCAGGGTGCGCGCTCGCCCCGCCTGCGACCGGCTCCCGTCTGGACCGATAAAGCGATACCAGTAGGTCGTGCCCGGTTGCAGACCATCCAGAGTGATCTTCACCGTCCAGTCGCGATAGGCGCCGGTGCGCGCCACGCCGCGCGCCGCGATCTGGCGGAAGTCGCGGTCCAGGGCGATCTCGACATCCAGCCGGACCTCGTCGGCTCCACTCGCCGGGACGTAGCGGCTCCACAGCAGCAGGGAGTCCGGGCCCGGCTCGCCGCTGGCCACGCCGTGGGTGAAGCCAGAGGCGCCGAGAAGCGCCTTCGCCAGGGCCGCGCCGCCCGGCAGGCCCAGCGCCGCCAGGCCCAGGCCGCCGCCCAGCACCAGCCGGCGTCGATCAAGCAGCAGAGGCATGCCATATCCTTTGGAAATGCAATCGAGCGACAGGGCCGCCCGCTTAGACCCAGTACGGCCGCGCCGTCGCGAGACGACGCAGCCGCCGGGCCTTCAGAGGTTCAGGCGGATCAGAAGACACCCTTGACGCCGATGTTCCACATCGAGCCGTAGACGGTGTACTGCTGCACCCGATCACGCTCGTTGGAGTAGATGACGTCCGGCGAATTGAAGATGTTGCGCCCCGCCAGCATCAGGTCGAAGCGGTCGTTGATCTTGTAGTTCACGCTGACGTTCCACAGCTCGCGCGGCGAGTGGTAGAGGACGCCGTTGTTGGCCGTGGTCGGCGTGTTGTTCAGCCCGCTGACGCGATATTTCGACTGCCAGTTGCCGTTCAGCTGGAAGTCGAAGCGGCCGATGTTGTAGCGCACGCCCCAGTTGGCGGCCTGTTTCGGCGTGCCCTGACGCTCGCCGTCCGGATCCAGATAGGTCACCGAGCCATGCAGGCCCAGGCCGCGCCAGGCGCCGGGCAGGAAGGTCAGCTGCTGGCTGTATTCCGCGACATAGCCCCGGTTGGTGCTGGTCCCCGGCAAGTTCTGGGCGCTGCGGAAGGTGTAGCCCGCATACTCAGCCGGATCGAAGCCGACATCCTCAGGGTTCACCGTCATGCCGGTGACCTGCATGTCCTGCATGTCGAGCTGGTAGGCCGACAGACCGATGATGCCCGCCGGCGCCAGATAATACTGCAGGCTGGCGTAATACTTCGTCGAATGCTCCGGCTTCAGCTCGGGGTTGGGCACGGTGACGATCATGGTGTCGTCGTTGACCGACACCACCCCGCCCAGGTTGCCGTAGTCGGGACGCAGGACCGCCTGGCTGAAGGACAGCTGGCCCACCAGCTTGTCGGTGAAGTCGTATTTGACGCCGCCGCTCCAGAACCAGTCGTCGTACTCGCCCTTGCGATCCTGATAGGTCCCGTTGTTGTACTGGTACAGCAGCCCCTCGACCGTGTTGACCGACAGGCCGGCGTCCGTGACCTCCTTGGCCGGGCGAATGACGGCGATGCGGGCCGCCGTCTCTGTCTTCTCATAGCGCAGCCCCAGGTCGAAGCGCGCGCGGCCAGCGTCGGCCTGGGCCTCAACGTAGGCGGAGGTGATGTCCTCCTTGACCCGCTTGTCGTTGTCGAGACGGCGCTTCAGGTTGCCGACCTCGTCCGCCACGAAGTACTCAGGGTGTTCGCGGTAGATGTCGTACATGCCGTAGTGGCTGTCGGCGCGCCAACCTTGGGCGTTCATGTTGCCCGCATCAAAGCCGATCATCTCGAAGCGGTATTTCTGGGTCCACGGCACCACGGCTTCGGGGGCGGTCTGGGTCAGGTCGCCGGTCGAGCCGACGTACTGGAACTGCTGGTAGGAGCCCTCGTCCGTGCGCCAGTCATTGCTGCGCGCGCCCATTCCGCCCATCAGGGTGAAGTAGACGTCGCCCATGCTGAGCCGCTTCTTCACGTCCAGATTCAGCGAATACATGTCGTTGACGGCGTCCGATTCCGCCGTGCGGACGTTGTTGCCGATGTCGATGTCGCGATTGAAGTTCATCGGATCGCTCCACGAACGACCCGCCGTCTGGCGCAGATACCAGGCGTTGGAGTCCGTGGAATCGCGCTCCATCTCGAAGCCAATCCCCGTCAGGTGGTTGTCGGTTCGCTGGAAGAAGCCCTTGCTGGTGTCGCGGAAGTTGAACTCCGCCGACGAATAGCTGGCGCGCAGCGCCGCTTCCCACGTCTCGCCCTTATACTCCAGCTTGGGGGCGATCAGATAGGTCGGCGTCCCGGCGTAGCGGTGCGAATAGCCGGTGTGCAGGCGCGTGTTCCGACCGTCCGGATTGACCACGATATGCGTGCCCGTCGAACCCGGCGCGGCGTAGGACCGGGTCGTCGTGCCGAAGGTCAGATAGGTGTACTGGTTGAAATACTCGACATCGTAGAACGAGTAGTTGCTGCGCAGCGAGAAGATCAGGTCTTCGGTGACCTTGTAGTCCAGCGCCAGGTTGGCGGCCGTGCGGCTGGTCAGCTTGGGGCCCGGACGCCACATGACCTGATAGGGCAGCACCCGGCCGTCGGCCAGATAGGACCAGTCCGTCTGGATGCGATCCTGCTGCACATAGTTGGCGTTATGGCTGGCGCTGACCGCCACGCCCAGGCGGCCGTCCATGAAGACGTCGGCGTAGGAGAACTGGGCCGAGGGATAGAGGCTGGCGTGCTTCTTGTCGTCGGGCATGTAGTGGCGCGACAGGGGCGAGTCCGAGGTCGCCACCCCGCCCACCTGGAAGCGCAGCTGCCGCCCGGGCAGCTGGAATGCGTATTTACTGCGCAGGTTGATGCTGCCGCCCGGCGAGTCCGCGTCCATGCTGGCCAGCAAGGTATGGTTCAGTTCTATGGTCTCGATGCCGGTGATCGACATCTGCTCGAACGAGTTCTGACGGCCCGAGTTGTTGTTCGAGGTGGCCGTGGCCATCCTGGCCCCGTCCATGGTGAAGGTGGAGTACTTGGGCGGCAGGCCGCCGATGCGAACCGCCGTGGCGTCCACCTCGGTGTAGTCGATCGACAGGCCCGGCATGGACTTCATGAACTCGCCCACGTCGCCCATGGTCAGGGCGCCGAAGTTGTCGGCCGGGACCACGTTCTTGGCGTTCATCGCCACGCGGCGCTCCATCAGCGCCTTGGCCTGGCCCCCGCGCGCGGCCGTGACCACGATGTCCTCCACGGCAGAGGCCTCGTCGGAGCCGGCGTAGAGCGGCGCCTTCAGCTCGATGTCGAGAACCGTCGTCTGGCCTGCGATGACGCTGGCCGTGGCCCGCGCCTCCTGCAGGCCGGCGTAGCGGACCACAAGCGTGACCTCGCCAGTCGGCACGCCGCTGAGACGGAAGGCGCCGCCGTCCTCGGAATAGGCGACGATGCTCGTGCCTTCGACGCGAACCTCGGCGTTGCGCAGGTACTCGCCACTGACGGTGTCGAGCACCCGGCCGCGCAGGGCGCCGGCGGCGGCGGGCGCCTGGGCCGCGGCCTGGCTGGTCGTTTGCGCCTCGGCCGCCTGAGGCGTCACGGACGCAAAGGCGGCCGCCATCAGCGGATACAGCAAGAGGGCTCGCGGGCTGACGCTGGCGAGGTGGCGAGAACGGGCCTTCATGGGAGTTTACTCGAACAACTGGGAGGGAAGAGAAAAAGCGAGGGGATGCAGGTCGCCGCGAGCGGCGCGCCGAGAGAGCGGGCGCAGCCGTCAGGCGCGGCTCAGGGCGTGGGGGTTCGTCTCAGGCGTTCATCGGCGTCGACCGGCGCGAAAGGGGCCCGGGGATCGCCGGTCCAGCGCATCAGGGTCAGGTCGGCGGTCTGGCTCCCCTTCCCGCCCGAATTCACCGCCAGATAGAAGAGACCGCGCCCCAGGGGCTCCAGGCCGACGTCCGCCTTCCAGCGCCAGCCGCGCAGACCTGTGGCGGGGTCTTCCAGACCGTCCTGAGCCAGAGGCAGGATCAGGCCCTGCTCCCAACCTTCGCTGGACGACGCGGGCACGCCGATCAGATCCCCCCGCGTCGGCCGGGCCTCGGCCTCGACGGCGAACAGAAGATAGTTGGGGAGGCCGGGCTTGCGGCCTTGATAGACGCCCATGAACCAGCGCCCGACCTCGGCGTCGTAGGCGAGGGTCTGCACCCCATAGGTCGTATTGCCGGTGCGGACGAAATACTTGCCGTCAACAGCGGCGGGGCCGGCACGATGCGGCTCGGCCTCGGACAGCGGACGGGCGTAACGGCCCCAGTCGGCGATGTCGTACTGCAGCAGGACCTGATGATCATTGTCGGTCCGCGTCACATCGCCGTAGACGCCATAGGCCACGGTCAACAAGGAGGGGCCGCCCCTGCGCCCGAAGCGCGGGCCGAACGCCACCCCGTCGATGCCCGAGGCGCCGTAGCGATGATCGCGCGTCGCGGCCACGTCACCGTCAAAGCGCCCATCGCCGTCCATATCGGCAGCGTAGTCCCTGGCGACCTCGGCCAGATGGACCGTTTTGAACAGGTCGCTGCGGCTGGCCTCGACCCCGACCTCATTCAGGCCCGCGACATCGATGACGGCGATATAAAAGGCCTGGTCCGCCTTGTACTCCAGCGAGCCGTAAAGCTTGCCGTCGACCGGATTGAAGGCCAGGTCGCCCAGATGGCCTGTCCATCCGACCAAGGTTCCGACCAGTCGCCCTTCAAGGTCGTATTTGGCCAACAGGTTGGTGAAGGAATAATATATGAAGCCGCCGTCGACATCGACGGCGACACCCTGAACATGGCCAGAGTTCCACGTCCCGCCGTTCTGGCTCAGCGGCAAGCGAGCCAGAGTCTCTCGAGCGCTAGGCTCCACCATGGAAGCTTGAGCCGGATGAGGAGGAACGGCGATCAAGGCCGTCGCCACAAGCGCCGCGCTCGCCATGGCCAGCGGCACGGCTGCACGTGGCGAAATACTGAACTTCATCGGCGCCCGCCTCCCCTTGCGACGGGGACGGCACCTAGGGCGAGTTCATGATCAATTGCTCACGTTCAAGCTACAATCGCAGCAAGCTTGGGCAACAGTTTCCATAAAGAAGCGATTGAAGCGGACCATCTTTGTCCCCCGCCCCCAACACAGCCAGCCTTGATCCGGCATTCGCCGCCGATCCAGGCGATCGGTCCGCGCAGAGCCACGGTGAATTCCACGACGAGGTCGCAGCCTTCCAGGGCGATAGCCTCACCTGCACCTCAACCCCGACCACCGGCGCCCCACCAAACGCCCGTCGGACGGAGCGGGTCATCCAGAACCAGCCGCCGAACCTGGCGGCGTTGCTGGCGCTGCGGCAGGCGCGAAATGCAGAAAGCCCCACGGTTGGAGGCCATGGGGCTTAATGTCGATCAGAGCCTCACGTCCGGGTGTGGGCTGGGTGCGGGAGCAAGATTTGGCCGTTACCGCACACCTGCGATCCGCTTCATGGCGTAGCAGTCTGCGCGGAGATCAGCCTCTCGGCCCAACCCGCTCTCCTCTGTGACCGCGACTTTGTTTTCCGCACATGCATACGGCGACGTTGACGGCGCGCGATTGGTGTATTAGTTCACCGATACACCAATCGGACATCGCTCCTTGCACTTCTCCATCAACCCCACGGACAGCCGCCCCATCTACGTCCAGATCATGGACGAGGTCCGGCGCGGCATGGCCTCAGGCGCGCTCGCTAGCGGCGACCCCCTGCCCTCCGTCCGCCAGCTGGCCGTCAGCCTGAAGGTCAATCCCAACACCGTG
Source organism: Brevundimonas sp. NPDC007368 (assembly GCF_042869015.1). Lineage (NCBI taxonomy): Bacteria > Pseudomonadati > Pseudomonadota > Alphaproteobacteria > Caulobacterales > Caulobacteraceae > Brevundimonas > Brevundimonas sp. NPDC007368. The sequence continues at coordinate 160,865 of NZ_JBIAFA010000007.1, forward strand.
GCCCAGGCCTATCGCGAGCTGGAGCGCGAGGGCCTGGCCTATGTCCAGCGCGGACAGGGCACCTTCGTCGGCTCCGCGCGCCAGATCGACGACGACCGCACTGCCCTGGCCCATGAACTGGCCCAGCGGTCGCTGGTCGAAGCCGCGCGCCTGGGGCTGAACGCGGAACAGTTCATCCAGGCGATCCGCTCGGCCGACTCCTCGAAAGCCCCGCTCAAATGATCATGCCCTCTTCCGCCGACGGAGACGCCGGCCTCGCCGTCGCGACCCACGCCCTGTCCAAAATCTATGGACGGTCGACCGCCTTGCAGGCTGTCGACCTGCGGGTTCCCGTAGGCGCCGTCTATATGCTGGCCGGAGAGAACGGGGCGGGGAAGTCCACCCTGCTGCGCCTCCTGCTGAACCTGGAGCGACCGACCGGAGGTCAGATCGAGGTCACGGGCCTGGCGGCGGATCGAAACGGCGCGCGCGTTCGCGCCCGTGTCGGCTATGTGCCGGAAGGCTTCGGCATGGGACCCAGCTGGATGACCGTCGAGCGCTGGTTCGCCGAACGGGCCGTCTATTATCCCGCCTGGGACGCCGATTACGCCGCCGCCCTGTCTCGTCGCCTGGACATCGACGTCTCGCGACGGATCGGCCATCTGTCCAAGGGCCAGGCGCGCCGCGCGCAGATCGTGGCCGCCATGGCGCACCGCCCGCCCCTGCTCCTTCTGGACGAGCCCACCGACGGCCTGGACCCGGCGGCGCGCGACACGGTGCTGGAGCTGGTCTCGGATCATCTGTCCCAGACCGACTGCACCATCCTGGTCTCCACCCACCTGATCTATGAGCTGGACGCCCTGGTCGATCAGGTCGGCGTCCTGTCGCACGGCCGCCTGACGGCCCAGACGCCGCGCGACGCCCTGCGGGAATCCGTGAAGAGCCATGGCTGGTCCGGAAAACGGGAAGCCATTTCTTGTTTAATCAGTCGCTGCCGCCATATCGGCCCCCCGACATGCCATGGCGCTTTTTCCTCGCCAAAATCCGCCGTCAGGCGAGGTGCCACATGGTGCTCGGCATCCCAACCGGCCATGATCTCCATGTCCTGAATAGCTGGGTCTTCTACCCTTGTGTCCCAAGTGCCTTTGGCCGTCCAAACAGTCACCGTGAGCGTGCCGACTGGCCATTGAACAGATGGGCGAGGTTCGGCAACAGCGGGCGCAATGGCGAAGCGGCCCAGCTTTTTCCATAGCCCGGAGCGCAATGCGGCTGTGATGCTCTGCACACCCACGGTTATTACCGTCATCGCCGGAGCAGCCAGCACCTCTGCGACTTCCGCAGTCTCCCGGCTCCGAAAGCGAAAAAAGCCGATCCTCTTATCGGGCGTAACCTGGCCGTAGTAGGTCCAGCCGCCTTCCCCGGTCACCGCGTAGACTGTGCCGCTTGTCATGTCGGCGCGTGCTTTGGGAGCTTCCTCAAACATGCCACGACCGTCGCACTGCGACGGGTTCTAGGCAACGTCCGCAAACCACCCCTTCGAGAAATTGGGACAGTCCGCTTGCTGGCGGACCGTCCAAGCCAGCCTAGATGTCTATCTGCTCCGAGATCTACAGCGCGTCAGCCACTTCGATGCCGAGATACCTAGCCACCTCCCACGATCGACACCCCCTTCTCAGGATACACTCCATACGGCACCTCGAACGAGTGCCGCTGGAACGCGAACTGACGGAGATTGAGCGCAAACTGAATCGTGCGCAGGCCATGTGCCTATACGGCGCGATCGAGACGGCAGAACTGAAGACGATCAGCGCCCCGCTGAAGACCAGCCGGAGCGAGATCCAAGCCCGACTGGCGGCCGACGCCGCCCCGTCGGTGATCCAGCTGCACCCCGGCGCCGCCGAGGCCTACCGCCGGCTGGCGGAAAACCTGCACCAGGCGATCGACGGAGAGGACGGCGAGGAGGTGCGGACGGAATTGCGCAAACTGATCGAGCGCATGGACTTCATCCCGCAGGAAGGCCTGGGCAAGTTCCAACTGGAGGTGCACGGCAGCCTGGGGGCGCTGTCGGCGCTGAGTCCAGGCCCAGAAAGCAGAAAACCCCACAGGGGGCGCCTGTGGGGTATCACTGGGTGCGGGAGCAGGATTTGAACCTGCGACCTTCAGGTTATGAGCCTGACGAGCTACCGGGCTGCTCCATCCCGCGGCAAGGCGGTGTGTGAGG
>NZ_JBIAFA010000008.1:0-66582 GCF_042869015.1 Brevundimonas sp. NPDC007368
GTTCGAGAACGCTTCGGCGGAATCGACGGTCTCGGGCCGTCGCTAGGCGCGCTCTCTCCCCGGAGCGCCCACTGAAACGCCCGCCGGAACACTCCCGGCGGGCGTTCTTCATGACCGGGCCTCATCGAGCCAGCGTCCGGCGCGGCCCAGCAGCCGCACCGCATTGGCGTGCAGGCGCTCGCCGATCTCCATCGGCGCCTTGTCGGCGCAAGCCCGCGCGTAACTACCTTCGAGAATGAGGGCGAGCTTGTAGCAGGCGAAGACCTTGTACCATTGCAGGTTCGACAGGTCGGCGCCGGTCAGCCGAGCGTAGACCTCGACCAATTCCTCTGCCTCGGGGAAGCCCGCCCAGGGCTCGACGACGATCGTGGTCTGGCTCATGTCCCCCCCCGGGCCGGGCCAGGTCGCCAGCAGCCAGCCGAGGTCGACCAGGGGATCGCCTATGGTCGACAGTTCCCAGTCGATCACGGCCTCAAGCACCGGGGCGTCCTGGCGAAACAGGACGTTCTTGAGATGAAAGTCGCCGTGCATCAGCCCGGGGCGGAAGGTCTCCGGCCGACGCTCGTCCAGCCAGGCGCCGATGTCGTGAACGTCAGGCAGGCCGTCGGGCCCGGGCCAGCCCGCAAACTCGTCGTAGCTTTCCAGCTGCTTCATCCAGCGACGCGACTGGCGTTCGAGAAAGCCTTCCGGCTTGCCGAAGTCGCCGAGCCCGACCGATTCGTAATCGACGAGAGCGATGCGCGAGAGGCCCTCGATCACGGACAAGCCCATGGCGCGACGGGCCTTGGGAGATTGCGCATGGAGGGCCGGCATGCCGACGGCGGCGTTGAACCCGTCCAGCGGCTCCATCAGATAGAAGGCGGCGCCGAGCACCGAGGCGTCAGGGCAGTCGGCGATCAGGCCTGCGTGGGGCACGTCTGATCCCTTCAGGGCCCGCAGGACCCGCGCCTCGCGCCGCATGGTGTCGCTGCCGTCGCGCCGCGGATTGAGCGGCGGGCGCCTCAGCACATATTCGCGTCCGTCGCGCCGGAAGCGCAGCAGGACGTTCTGGGAGCCGCCCGTCAGCTGGACGACCTCCGTGATCGGACCCGCGCCGAGGCCCTGGTCGGCCATCCATCGGGCCAGGGCCTCAAGGTCGACGAGCTCCAGTCCGTGCGGACGGTCTATGGTCATGCGATCGCCGCCTTCAGGCCCGCCTCGTCGCCGGACAGGCCGTATCGGGCCAGGGCGGCGGCGCGGCGCGTCGGCACGTGATAGTCGGGGAAGAGGCCCTGGGAATGCTTGCGGCCGCGCAGCAACTGCTTGGCGAGGGTCACCTTGTGGACGTCGGTCGGACCGTCTGCGAGGCCGACCTGGAAGGAGTCGAGCACCATGGCCGCCAGAGGGGTCTCGTTGGACAGGCCCAGGCAGCCGTGGATGTAGACGGCCCGCGCGGCGATGTCGTGCAGCACCCTGGGCATGGCTGCCTTTACGGCCGAGATGTCGCCCCGGACGCGGTTGTAGTCCTTCTCGCGGTCGATCTTCCAGGCGGTACGCAGGACCAGGAGGCGGAACTGCTCCAGTTCTATCCAGCTGTCGGCGATCTTCTCCTGCACCATCTGCTTGCTGGCGAGCGGTTCGCCCCGGCTGATACGCGCCAGGGCGCGGTCGCAGAGCATGTCAAAAGCCTGTCGCGCCTTGCCGATCGTGCGCATGGCGTGATGGATGCGTCCGCCGCCGAGGCGAACCTGGGCCACGACGAAGCCGTCGCCCTGGCCGCCGAGCATGTGATCCAGAGGAACGGCGACGTCGGTGAACCGCAGATAGGCGTGGGCCGGATCGCGATCGCCGTAGCCGACGTTGCGGACGATCTCGAGCCCGGGCGCGTCCTTGGGAATGATGAAGACGGAAAGGCGGCGATGCGGCGCGGCCTCGGGATCAGTGACCGCCATGACCAGGAAGAAGCTGGCGTACCGCGCGTTGGTGGCGAACCATTTCTCTCCGTTGAGGAACCAGTGGTCGTCACGACGCTCGGCGCGGGCGGTGAAGGTCGTGGGGTCGGCGCCGCCCTGGGGTTCCGTCATCGAGAAGCAGGACACGATGTCGTTGGCGAGCAGGGGCTGAAGATAGCGATCTTTCTGCGCCTTCGTCCCGTAGACCGCCAGAATCTCGGCGTTGCCCGAGTCCGGCGCCTGGCAGCCGAAGACGGTCGGGGCGAATATGGAGCGGCCGAGAATCTCGTTCATCAGGGCCAGCTTGACCTGTCCGTAGCCCGGACCTCCGAGCTCCGGACCCAGGTGGCAGGCCCACAGGCCTCGCGCCTTGACCTGCGCCTGGAGCGGACGGACGAAACGGCGGTTGAGCGGATGGTCGACGTCGAAGGGGCTCTGCAGGATCAGGTCGAGCGGTTCGACCTCATCGCGGACAAAGGCGTCGATCCAGGCGAGCTGTTCGGCGAAGTCGGGGTCGGTCTCGAATTCCCAGGCCATGGGCGGTCTCCAGTCTGTTCTGCGTCAGGACAGGGTTCTGCCGCCGTCGACGACGATGGTCTCCCCGATGATGTAGGTCGCGAGCGAGGAGGCCAGGAAGAGCGCCGCGCAGGCGATCTCCTCGGGTCGTCCCAGCCGCTGCAGCGGAATGCCCCTGAGCCGCTCTTCGAGCCGCTTCGGATTCGCTGTCGTCACTTCGGTCATCTTGGTCGCGATCAGGCCCGGCGCGATCCCGTTCACGCGAATGCCGCGTCCCGCCCAGGCGTCGCCGAGCGCGCGCGTCAGATGGATGGCCCCGGCCTTGGACGCCGAATAGGCGGGATTTCCCCGGGCGGCGCGCAGGCCGCCCACGGAACTGATCAGGATCAGGCTGCCGCGTCGCGCCTCCAGCGCCGGAGCCAGTTTCTCGGCGCAGGCCATGAGGCTGTTGAGGTTCACCTCCACGACCCGACGGAAGGTCTCGGCCTCGAATTCGCGGCGCCGGTACTCCACCGCGCCCTGCGACAGGATCACCACGTCGAGGGCCTCGAAGGGTGGTGTCCACGCCTCGACCGCCCCGGCCTTGGCGACGTCCAACGTCGAGAAGGCAAAGGGAGCGAAGGCTTCGGCGGCGTCGGCGTAGTCCGCCCTGCTGGCGCGGGTGCCTGTGACGGCGACCCGGGCGCCCCTGGCGGAGAAGGCCTGGGCGCAGGCCAGGCCGATGCCGCTCGTTCCGCCGATGATCAGGACGGTCTTGTCGGTGAAGTCGAGATCCACGGCGGTCCTAAAGCGAAAGAATGAAACAGTTGTTTTATCTCACATGAGTGCGCTAGGTCGTCAATCCATGAAAGCTGAGAAGGCAGACATCGCCCGCGAGACGATCAAGCGGGCCGCGCAGAGCCTGTTTGCCGCGCGCGGCGTAGACGCCGTGTCCGTTCGCGACATCCTGGCGGCGGCGGGGCAGCGCAACGGCGCGTCGCTGCACTATTATTTCGGCACGAAGGACGACCTGGTCGCCCAACTGGTGATCGACGGCGCGCGGCTGATTGATGAACGGCGCAACGCTCGACTGGACGCCCTCGAGGCCGTCGGAGGACCTCGTTCGCTCGATGAGGTGATGGAGGTCCTCATCCTGCCGTCGACCGAGCTAGGCAGGGAAGGCGGAGAGGGGGACTATCTTCGCTTCATCAGCACCTTCAGCCTGCAGAACCGCGCGGACTTCGAACGCATCGTGGGCGACGGCTGGAATCGCGGCTATCAGCGCTGTCTTGACCATATCCGGCGTCTTTCGCCGGCTCCGGCCGAGGTCCTCGAGCGACGGCTGGTCTTCCTCAGCCTCGGATTGCGGGCGGTCATGACCGCCCGGGAAGCCGCCCTGGCCTCAAACGCCGCCCATCCCTTCTGGCAGCCCGACGAGACGCTCGCCGATCTTGTGCGGACCCTTGTGGGCATGGTGTCGCCGGCCGACGCGGAAATCCCCTAGGGTCCTGCGTCCAGGTTTGTCGGATATAGTTCGCTATGTAGAACTGTATTCCGGTGTCAGATTATGGATTGCGACCCGGGATATCTCTGACTAGCATCGCCCGCGGTCGCGCCACGGCGCGGATCGGGAGTCGGCCTGAGGTCGCCTGCGCGAAGACGCGGGGACCGCAGGCGAGGGAGAGGGAAGACGATGGACGTGAAGACAGGCATTTCATGCGGCGCGCTCGCATGGGCGTTGATTTCGTTTGCGGACCCGGCCGCAGCACAGACAGGACCCGAAACCGAGGTCGTCACCGGCGTTGACGAGGTCGTGGTGACCGCGCGTCGTCGCGACGAGGCTCCGATCTCCGTGCCGGTCGCGGTCACCGTGCTCGGAAGCGAGCAGCTTCGCACCCTTGCGGTGGACAGCCTGCAGGATCTTCGCGCTGTCACGCCAGGGATTTCAGTCGGCGAGGTGTCGGGCGGCGTAGGCGGCACCGTATCCCTGCGCGGCGTCGGAACGACGGCCGGCTCCAATCCCACCTTCGAGCAGACTGTCGCCGTCAACATCGACGGCGTCCAGCTGTCGCGAGGCGGCGCCGTGCGCGTCGGCCAGATCGACATGGAGAAGATCGAGGTCCTGCGCGGACCGCAGGCCCTCTTCTACGGTAAGAACAGCCCTGCCGGCGTCATCTCGATCACGACGGCCGATCCCGGACGATCCTTCGAGGTCGAGGCGCGGGCGGGCTACGAGTTCAACGCCAGGGAGCGGCAGCTTGAGGCCGTGGTCTCGGGACCGATCACCGAAACCCTCGGCGGCCGCCTGGTCGTCTACGGCGCGGACATGGAGGGGTGGCGCGACAATATTGCGGGGCAGGCGGCCGAAGCCGCCAATGCGATCCGTCCCGGATCGGTGACCGGGGCGACCTCCGGCGGGCCTCAGCAAACTTTCTTCTTCACCCGTGGCACGCTCAAGTGGGAGCCGACCGATCGGTTCGACGCCCGTCTGAAGTTGAGCTACGCCAAGAATGAGGGCATCGGATACAATCAGGCTGGCGGCTTCCAGAGAATCTACTGCCCGAACGGCGCGCCCCAGCTGGCGCCCCAGTCGACCGCTCTGAACGGCGGCACACCCAACGCCGACCTGGCCAAGGCCCTGTCCGTGGACAACTGCCGTCCGGACGCCACCTACGCCAACGGCAATATCAATCCCGCCTTCCTGGTGAATTCGCCGGAAGGTTTTACCGATCCGTCCGGAGCGGGGGACTACAGCCAGCAACTTCATTCGCTCGAGCTGAACTACCGGCCGTCCGAGTGGTTGAAGCTGACGTCAGTGACCGGCTGGGCGAAGAACGAGGACTTCCGGGTCGACACCTATGCCGTCGCGCCGTCGGACGCCGTGGCCGCCAATGATTTCAGCGGCAACACGGGCTACTCCCAGTTCACGCAGGAAGTTCGCGTGTCGTCGGACCTGCCGGGCGCCTTCAACTTCTTGGCCGGCGCCTTCTACGAATCCTCCGAGCTGGAGACCTATACGCGCGCCATCTCGGCGGGCTCGCCGCTGTTCCTGCACAATATCGACGGCGAGACCCAGTCGGTGTTCGGCCAGGTGCTGTGGGATGTCGCCAGCACTGTCGAGCTGGCGGGCGGCCTGCGCTGGAGCAAGGAATCCAAGGACTTCGCCGTTTCGCGTGAGGGCGTGCCCCAGCCGGTTTCGCCAGCCTCGGCTGATTTCGAGAACACCTCGCCCGAAGTCACCTTGACCTGGAGGCCGACGGATCGTCTGACCCTCTACGGCGCCTACAAGGAAGGCTTCAAGTCGGGCGGGTTCGCAGCGGCGACCAATACGGGTCCGGCCTTCGCCAGCCCCCTGAACGCCATGTATCTGCCGGAATCAGCCCAGGGCTTCGAAGGCGGGGTCAAGGCCCTGTTGTTCGACGGGGCGCTCCGGCTCAATCTGGCGGCCTACGACTACGACTACACCAACCTGCAGGTGAACTCCCTTGACAACTCGAGTGGCGTGCCGGTGATCCGGGTCAACAACGCCGGCGCGGCGACGGTCAAGGGGCTGGAGGCCGACTTCACGCTCCGCCTGCCCCAGGTTCGGGGTCTCACGATCCGGGGCGCGGCCAACTACAACGACGCGAAATACACGGACTTCCTCGCCACCTGCTATATCGGCCAGACCATCGCCGACGGCTGCAATCTTCTGCTCAATCCCTCGACCGGCCGATACACAGGTCAGCAACTGGCCGGCGAACGGCTGGTCAATGCGCCGGAATGGACGGGCTCCCTGGGCGCCGCCTACAGCGGGCCGACGGCGATCGAAGGCGTCGACTGGGGCATGAACATCGATACCCTCTTCAAGTCCGAGTACAATCCCCACCCGGAACTGCATCCGGGCGCCTTGCAGAACGACGTGGCCTTCCTCAATGCGGGGGTGCGCGTCTTCAGCGCGGACCGGACCTGGGAAGTGGCCCTCATCGGCCGCAATCTCACGGAAGAATTCCGTGTCGATGTCGCCTCCAACGTGCCGCAGACCGGTCTGGCCGCTCGCACAGGGACGGCGCTGACCGGGGGGCTGGCCGACCTCAGCGGCAATGTGAACCGGGGGCGTGAGATCATGCTTCAGGTGACCTTCAGGCCGTTCTGACGGCGCGCGGCGAACGGGAGGCCAGAGATGAGGCTTGTGACATTCGAGGCGGCCGGCCGAAAGCGGGCCGGGGCCTTCGTCGAGGGCGACACGCTCATCGTCGACCTCGCCGCGGCGCACATGCAGAGGGTCGGGGAGCATGCTCCCGAACTGGCCGATATGCTGGCGTTGATCGAGGGGGGCGACAATGCGCTCGACAAGGCGGCCGAGGCGGTGAGAGGCGCTACGGCCGATGCCGTCTTCGCGCGGTCCGCCGTCACTCTGAAAGCGCCGATCCATCCGCCGCCGCAGATGCGCGACTGCAGCTCGTTCGAACTGCACCTGCGCCAATGCTATTCGGCGGCGCGGGCCATGAGGGCCCGCGCCAAGGGGGTCGAGGTGATCGAGGACACGGGGCCGACCGATGCGGAGCAGAGAATCCTCGATCTCTTCGCCCGCCAGCCCATCTACTACAAGGCCAACCGCTTCTCGGTGATCGGGAGCGAGGAGACGGTGATCTGGCCGTCCTATTCCCGGACCATGGACTTTGAGCTTGAATACGGCTGCTACCTCAAGAAGGCGGCCAAGGACGTGCCGGTCGACAAGGCTCGCGACTACATCTTCGGCTACACCATCTATAATGATTTCAGCGCCCGCGACGCCCAGGCGACCGAGATGATCGGCCAACTGGGTCCGGCCAAGGGCAAGGACTTCGACACCGGCAACGCCATGGGGCCCTGCATCGTCACCGCCGACGAGATGCCCGATCCCTATGCGCTGACCATGATCGCGCGTGTCAACGGCGAGGAATGGGGCCGGGGTCATTCAAGCGCCATGCACTGGAAGTTCGAAGACCTGATCGCCTTCATCTCGCGTTCGGAAACCCTCTATCCAGGCGAGTTTCTGGGGTCGGGAACCGTCGGCAACGGCTGCGGTCTGGAGGCGCAGCGCTTCTTGAAGTCCGGCGATGAAGTCGAACTCGAGGTCGAGGGCATCGGCGTGCTGCGCAACCGCATCCTCAAGCCGCTCTAGAACCCACACGACAGGGCGGTCCCCCTACGATTGCGAGGCCGCGCGCCGAGGGGAACGCTCGAAGCCGTTCGACAGGGTGAATGGCGACGACGATGGGTCCTTGTGTTCTGAAGTTTCCAGAATGACGTTCTCAGCAGAGAATTTCATTTGCTGGAGCCGCTCCTTTCCCGCTAGAAGAGAAGCATTGAGGCGACGGCTTGTCCGTTGCGCACGGGGGCGGCCCAGCCTTGCGGGCCCCGTCCAGGCCAGCTCCCCGGGCGCCTGGACGACGAGCCCGTTCAGAACAGAAGGTAGAGATTGATGGCCAAGGTTGCAGTGGTGGGGGCCGGCCTCATGGGCGTCGGCATCGCCCATGCGTTCGCTTCGGCGGGACACGACGTCCGGCTGGTCGATGTATCGTCCGAACAGTTGGCCAAGGCTGAAAAGACCGTCGCTGGCATCCTCGCCGACGGGGTCCGGCTCGGGAAGACGGACGAGGCGACGGCGACGGCGGCTCTGGCCCGGTTTTCGACGTCGGAAAGCCTGACCGACAGCGCCATGGGGGCCGACCTGTTGGTCGAGACCGTGTCGGAAAACCTGATGATCAAGACGGAGGTGGTTCGCAAGGCCGAGGCCGTCATGGCGCCGACCGGCCTGATCGCCACCAATACCTCCGCCCTGAGCGTGACGGAGATCGCCGCCGCCTGTCAGGACCCGTCACGGGTCATCGGCATGCACTTTTTCAATCCGGTCCAGAAGATGAAGCTGGTCGAGCTGGTGCGCGGGCTGGCCACCACGGATGAGGCCGTCGCCCGGTGCCGTGACTATGTGACTCAACTCGGCAAGACGGCCATCGTCGTCAATGAGACGCCCGGCCTGACCACGAGTCGCATGTCGGCCATGGCCGGCAATGAGGCCATGTGGATGCTCCAGGAAGGCGCGGCCACCGCAGAAGACATCGATACGGCGCTGCGCCTGGGCTTCAACCACCCGATGGGGCCCCTCGAACTGGGCGACCTTACCGGCTGGGACACGCGCCTGTCGGTCCTGCACTATCTGCACGCCACCCTGGGCGACAAGTTCCGCCCGTGTCCGCTGATCATCAAGATGGTCAAGGCAGGACGCTATGGCCGCAAGGTCGGCTGGGGCGTGTACCGGTATGAAAACGGCCTTCGCGTGCCTGGATCCGGCCTGCGCGGGAGCCAACTGTGAACCCCGTCTATGTGGTCGCAGCGGTCCGCACGCCCATTGGACGGTTTCGCGGCGCGCTGGCGGGCGTGAGGGCGGATCAGCTCGGCGCCCACGCGTTGAACGAACTGGTCGCCCGCGCCGGCGTCGGCCCCGAGGCGATCGACGACGTCATCTTCGGCTGCGTGACCCAGATCGGCGAGCAGTCGGCCAATATCGCCCGCACCTCCCTGTTGGGCGCCGGCTGGCCCGAGACGATCCCGGCCATGACGGTGGATCGTAAATGCGGGTCGTCGGAAGCCGCGATTCATATCGGGGCGGCCCAGATCGCAGCGGGAATGAGCGACCTCGTGGTGGCGGGCGGGGCGGAAGCCATGTCGCGCGTGCCCATGGGCTCCAACCGGGCCATCCACGGCGAAGCCTTCGGCTGGCAGGTCTCGGACCGCTATGAGCTGACGTCCCAGGGCGAGGCGGCCGAGCGCATCGCCGACAAATACGGCTTCGACCGCGACGCCCTCGACGACTTCGCCGCAGAGAGCCACCGACGCGCCGCCGCGGCCAGCGACGCGGGCTATTTCCGCGCCGAGACCGTCGCCGTCCCGGTCGCCGATCTTTGCGAGAAGGACTGGGACGGGCTGCGCGACAGTCTTGAGGCCGACCAGACCATTCGTCGCGACACCAGTCGTGAAAAGCTCTCGACGCTGAAGACCAGCTTTCGCGAGAACGGCCGCATCACCGCCGGAAACGCCTCCCAGATTTCAGACGGAGCGGCTGTGGTCCTGCTCGCGTCCGAAGCGGCGGTGCGGCGCTTCGGCCTGACCCCGTTGGCGCGTATCCGCGCGGCCGCCGTGGTGGGGGCTGATCCGAGCCTGATGCTCGAAGGGCCGATCGCCGCCAGCCGCAAGGCGGCCGCCATGGCGGGGCTGTCGTTCGACGATATCGCCCTGTTCGAGGTCAATGAAGCCTTCGCCAGCGTGCCGATGATGTGGATGCAGGCGACCGGGGTGGGGGCCGACCGGCTTAACGTCAACGGCGGCGCCATCGCCCTGGGCCATCCGCTCGGGGCCACGGGCGCCCGTCTCGCGACGAGCCTGATCCATGAACTGGGACGTCGCGGCGAGACCTACGGCCTTCAAGCGATCTGCTGCGCCGGCGGACTGGCGACGGCGACCCTCTACGAAAACCTCATGCCCCGGCCGGCGGCCTGAACCTGGAGGACTCGTCCATGTCCCGGCTCACCTTCTACTATGCCCCCACGAGCTGCTCGCTGGCCTCTCATATCGCGCTCGAGGAGTCCGGTCTGGCTTTCGAGGCGAGCCGCATCCGGCTGCATGACGCGGACTCCGTCGTCGCCTGGCGCCAGACGAACCCTTCGGGTTCCGTGCCGGCCCTGATGTCCGACGGGCGACTGCTGACCGAAAATGTCGCCATCCTGGACTATGTGGCGCGTTCTGCGCCGGCCGCAGGCCTGTCGCCGGACGACGCCTTTGATCAGGCGAGGATGCTGTCCCTGACCGCCTGGTTCGCCAGCACCGTGCACATCACCGGGCGTATGGCGCGCGCCCCCTTCCGGTTCACGCCGGACGAGACGACCTATCAGGCCCTGAAAACCGAAGGCCGGATCCGGTTCGAGGCCAATCTCCACAAGATCGACGCCCTCCTGGCCGATCGTGACTGGCTGATCGGTGACCGGATGTCGGTCGCCGACGCCTACGCCCTGGTCTTCTATGCCTGGGGCGTCGCTGGAGAGCATCCGGTCGCCGGGCTCAAGCACTATTCCGCCCTGGCGCGCCGCATGGCCGCGCGACCGGGCGTTCAGCGCGCCATGGCGCGCGAGAAGACCCCGCCTTTTCCCGCCTGACCCCGGAGACCCGCCATGCGTCGCACCGCCATCGTCACCGGAGCGTCCGGCGCCCTGGGGCGCGCCCTCGTGGCGCGGCTCAAGGCCGCCGACGTCGCTGTCGCCGCCGCGGACGCATCGCCGTCCTTCGAGATCGAGGCGGATCTGGTGCTGCCAGGCGTCGATCTCGCTGATGCGGCCTCGGTGGAGGCGGCCATCGAGGCGGTGGTCGCCGCCTTCGGAGCGGTCGACGGGCTGGCCAATATCGCCGGGGGATTCGTCTGGCAGACCGTGGTCGGCAGCGAGGCGGAGACCTGGGACCGGATGTACCGCACCAACCTGCTCACGGCCGCGCTCGTCAGCCGGGCGACGGTCCCGCATCTGTTGAAGCAGGGCGGCGCGATCGTGAACGTCGGCGCGGCGGCGGCGGCCGATCCGGCGACGGGCATGGCGCCCTATGCGGCCTCCAAGGCAGGCGTGATGGCGTTGACCCGCAGTCTCGCGAATGAACTGCGCGGGCAAGGGGTGCGCGTCAACGCGGTCCTTCCGACCATCCTGGATACGCCGGCGAACCGTCGGGACATGCCCGACGTCGATCCCGCCGGCTGGGTCCGGCCGGAGCACGCCGCCGAGACCATCGCCTTCCTGTTGTCGGACGCCGCCATGGCGGTCAACGGCGCAGGCCTCACGCTCGCAGCCTCCTGAGGCGATTCAGCGCCTCGCCGTCCGGTCGCCTGTCCGCGCCTTCCGCTTTCACCTGCGACGGCTAGGCGGCTTCTGGCGGAGACGCTTCGACGGCGCGCATCCTGGCGCGCCTGATCTGGATCTCCCGGTTCGTGATGTAGAGGGTCGAGGCCACGATCACGCCCGCCCCCAGATAGGTGTAGGCGTCCGGCAGTTCGCCGAACACGACCAATCCCGCGATGATCGACAAGACCAGCCTGGCATAGTCGATGGGGGCCAGGACGGCCGCCTCGCCGACGGCCATGCCCTTGATGAACAAGACCTGGTTGGCGGCGCTGAGCAGGCCTATCAGGAAGAGGGGAATCAGGTCGCCGACACTGGGCCAGCGCCAGTCGGCCAGGGCGAACGGCAGGCATAGGATCTCCCCTATGATGCTCGAGCAGACCAGGATGGAGCTCGCCGACAGATCCTTGGTGAGGGACTTCACGCCTGTGATCGTGCCGGCCAGGCAAAGGGCCGAGACCAGGGCCGCGACGTGCGGCCAGCCGAGCGAGACGCCGGCGCCCCAGGGACGCATGATGATCAGGACGCCGACAAAGCCGATCGCCACCGCCGCGATGCGGCTGGGGCCGATGCTTTCACGAAGGAAGACCGCAGCCAGCAGCACGACCCAGAGCGGGCGCGTGAAGGACAGGGCGTTCGCCTCGGCCATGGGCACGGCCTCGTAGGTGTAGAGCAACAGGATCATGCCGACGGTCGCGAGCAAGGCGCGTACGAACAAGGGCGGCATCGTCGCCAGCGGCACCAGCAGCACCTGCCGCGGGCTGCGCAGCATGAAGGGGATCGCGACGATCAAGGAGCCGGTCTGGCGATAGAAGTTCTGGACGTGGGAGGGATAGTCGCCGGCAAGGTGCTTCACCAGGACGGTCATGGTGACGAAGGTTGCGCCGGACAGCAGCACCCAGATCGCGCCCTGGGCGTTGGGCGGCAGCCGTGAGAACAGGGTCTTCAAGCCGAAGCGTCCTCATAGCCCTTGAGGACATAGGTCATGCGGCCGCCAGCCAGCATCAGGCCGCTGAACAGGTGAAGCTCGACGATCTGTTCTTCGGTGAAATGCGTCCGCAGGTGCTCGTAGACCTCGTCTCCGAGCGAGAAGTAATCCCCGGCGAACAGTTCCGCAAAGCGCAGGGCGGCCTGTTCGGGCGGGCTGAACCGGGGATCCGACCAGTCGCTGCAGGCGACGATGTCAGCCTCGCTGACGTCGTCTGACTTGCGGGCGATCTGACACACGGGGCAGGTGGTGATTGAGGCGATCTTGAGCCGCACCAGTTCGCGCAACCGCTCGGGCAGCACCCCCCGTTCGTGGATTTCAGCCATCACGCCCAACCAGGCGGCGGCCGCCGCCGGTCGTCTCGCCCAGATCTGGACCGGCAGGGTGTTGGACAGCATCCGCGTCGCCGTCCCCTGGGCGATCGCAGCGCGCAAGGGATCGGGCAGGCTGTCGAGCGGCAGAGGGGCGACGCGGGCCATCGGTCAGCCCCGGTCTTCGCAGAACTCGAAGATCGCGCCGTCGAACTCGGCGGGGTCGACGCGAAGCAGGGCGCCGTCGACCGCCTCGCTGTGCTCGATCCTTTCGAACTTCACGCCCAGGGCGCGCAGGCGCTCCGCCTTGGCGTCCAGACCGTTGACCGAGATGCGGATGTAGTGCGGGCCCGGCCCCCAGTTGTGCAGATAGCGTCCTGAAGGGCTGTCCCACTGGGTCGGCTGGATGACGTCCAGCGTCGCGCTGGTCCCCAGGTTGAAGCCGATGCGGGCGACCTTGTAGCCTTCGCCCTTCAGTTGTTCGACGGCGCCGGCGGGCCGGAGGTCCAGGTTGTGGTCGAGACGGCGAAGGACGTCGTCCAGGTCGCGGACGAGGAAGCCGCGGCCGACCACCCGGACCATGTCGCCAGGCTGGGGGTCGCGCGGGCGGGGCGGGGGCGTGGTGAAGGCTTCGGCCGGCATCTGGATCGCGGCCAGGGGAATGACCTCGATGCACAGCCCGCCGTCGACCGAGGGCTCATAGACCGGATTTTCGGGGGTGCAGCCGACCCACAACCGGTCAAACGGCATCTCGGGGGTTAATTGGGCCAGACGGAAGGGCTGACCCTTGCTGAGCAAATGCTCGACGACGCCGCCGATGTTGTCCGACACCAGGACGGTGGCGTGGGTCTTGATGGGGCGGAACGGACCCTGGAAGTCCTCGAGGCTCTTGAGGAAACCCGGGAACATGGGGTCGCCATGGTTGGGGAAGTCCAGGTGGCCCTGGGGCTCGACGCGGGTCGGCGAGACCGCGAGGGATTTGTGCACCCTCAGGAAGTGGGCGACATAGGGGTGGCCCGGAAAGGCCTGGCGCCAGTTGGCGTGGCCGTGGATGTCCAGCTTGCTGACAATCTGTTCGGCGGTGTGGTCAGCGTCGTGGACCATCAGGTCGCCGCTCAGCAGCAGGTCGTACAGGCTCATGTCTTTCTCCTTGCGTCGGCGGCGCGCGGGCGCTCGCGGGTCGTGATCTTCAGTCTTTGACGAGAAGCAGGCTGCCGGCGAGAGGGCCGCCGCCGGAGGCGCAGACCGCGACGCGAGGGTCGCGAATCTGGCGGTCGCCGCCGCGTCCCCACAACTGGCTGCAGGCCTCGTGAACATAGCCCATGCCATGGGTGCGTCCGCCGGACAGCTGGCCGCCGTTGGTGTTGAGCGGCAGTTCGCCGTCCAGGGCGATCCGGCGGCCGCCCTCGACGAAGGCGCCGCTCTCTCCTCTGGGGCAGAGGCCCAGGCCCTCGAGCCACATCATCGTCAGGATGCTGAAGCCGTCGTACAACTGGGCGGTGTCCACATCGGACGGCGTGAAGTCGGTGCGCGCCCACATGGCGTTTCCGGCGTCCGCGGTGGCGTTGGCGGTCAGGTCGATCTGGTCCCACAGATAGGGCTGGTTCATCGCCGCGCCGATGGCTTCGATACGGACCGGCGGATTGCGCAGGTCCCTGGCCCGGTCACGGCGTGTCAGCACGATGGCGGTGGAGGCGTCGCAATGGACGTCGCAGTCGAACATGCGCAGCGGCGTCGAGATCATCTTCGAGTTGAAATAGTCGTCCATCGTCATGGGCTTGCGCATGACGGCCTTGGGATTGAGCAGGGCGTTGCGACGCGCATTGAGCGCGATCTGCGCCAGCTGCTCCGGCGTCGTGCCGTACCTGTCCATGTGGGCCGCGGCGTACATGGCGGTGATGTTGACCACCGACAGGACATTAAACGGGGTGCACCACTGCCACATGAAATTCCCGTCGCGCGGACCGGACTTGGCGGCGAGGCTCTGATCCTTGCTGCCGCTCGTGCGGTTGCTGGATTCCGTGATCGTGCGGAAGACCAGGACATTGTTCGCCATACCCGAGGCGATGGCCATGGCCCCGTTCATCACGCCCGCCAGCGGCCCGGCCGCCTCATAGCCTCCGCTGAACCAGTTGCAGTCGAGGCCGAACATGCTCAGCACCGCCAGGGGACCGACGGGAGAGAAGCTGCTTCCGTTGGAATTGTCCCCCGGCCAGGAGCAGACGCCGTCGATATCCTTGGGCTGAAGGCCGGCGTCGGCGATGGCTTCCAGCGCCGCGTCCACGGTGAGCTGCATCGCCGAGCGGGAGGAGGGGCGGCCGACCTCGGACTGGCCGATGCCGACGATGGCGACGTTCTTTTCGAGGAACCGCGCTCCGGTCATGACGTCGCCCTTTCGAACAGAGGGATCCAGACGTCCTCGACCCTTTCGAAGACCACGCTCACGGGCATGCCGATCGCCACGGCCTCGGCCGGGCAGTTCACGATGTTGGTCAGGAAGCGCAGGCCTTCCTGCTCCTCCAGTTCGACGATCGCGACGACATAGGGATCCGCGAGTTCGGGCGTCCAGGCCTGGCGGTTGATGGTGAAGGTCAGTACGCGGCCGCGTCCGGAAACGGGGACTGGGCCGACTTTCAGGCTGGTGCAGTCGCGGCAGACCGGGGCGGGCGGATGGAAGTAGCGGCGGCAATCGTCGCACCGATGCATGCGAAGCTCGCCGACCTCTCCGCCGGTCCAGAACGGTCGCGTCTCCGCGTTGAGCAGGGGGAGCTTTCTCACAGACAGGCCTCCGCAGCGGGGTGTTGAGAATCCATCTAGCGCCCCGTGAAGGCGGGCGGACGCTTTTCCCGGAAGGCGGCGGCGGCCTCCCGGCGATCCTCGGTCGACATCAGCAGGACGAAAAGGTCCTTTTCGAGCTTGAGGCCTGCGCGCAGATCCATCTCCAACCCGTCACGCGCGGCCTCCTTGACATAGGCGCTGGCCGCGGCCGGCCTGGCGGCGATGCGTTCCGCCAGGGCCTGGGCCTCATCGATCAGGCTGTCGCCCGAAGCGGACATTCGCGACACCAGGCCGATGCGGAAGGCTTCGGCCGCATCGATCCGGTCGCCGGACAGCAGAAGATCCAGCGCCGGGCCCAGGCCGACGATCCGCGGCAGGCGCTGCGTGCCGCCGCCGCCCGGAATGAGCCCCAGTCCGGTCTCGGGCAGGCCGAAGACGGCGTCGGGCGCAGCCATCCGGATATCGCAGGCCATGGCGACCTCGAGGCCGCCGCCGAGGCAATAGCCGTGGATGGCGGCGATCACCGGCTTGCGGACCTGGTCCAGGACCTCGATCCAGCCCGGCGTCAAGTCTGCGCGAAGCGCGGGAAGGGAGGCGGCGTCGTTCTGGGACTTGATGTCGGCGCCGGCGCAGAAGCCGCGCTCGCCAGCCCCGCGGATGACGATGGCGCCGACATCGGGATTCTTGTCCAGGCGCACGAGCGCTTCGGCCGCCTCGCGACGGAGCGCCGGGTTGATCGCGTTGATCTGACCCGGCCGATTGAGGATGATCCAGCCCACACGATTGACGTGTTCGATCTGGACGGCGGGGGCGTAGGCCTCGTCTGCCATGGTCGTCATGCTCCGACGAAAATGTGGGGCGCGCGGGAGCGGCCGATCATGCCGCCGCCTCGCCCGCGAAACGTTGCGAGCGCCGCGCGGCGAACCAGGCGGCGAGGAAGTGAAGGCCGGACCACAGGCTGAAGATCATCACAGCGGCGATGCCGAACTTGAGGGAATGGGGCCCGCCGACCCGGTCGCTGACCACGCCGACGACCAGGGGGCCGACGCCGTAGCCGATGAGATTGGTCACAGCCTGGACCGAGGAGACGACCACGCCGCGCATGCGGGGTTCTACGCCCGTGACAAGAATGGCGTAAGCTGGAGCGGTGAAGGCGCGCGAGACGATTTCGAACACGATGAAGGCCAGAGCCACGACCAGCAGCGAGCCGCTCAGGGCGAAGACCAGGCCGGAGGCGCAAGCGAGGACGCAGGCCGTCATCGGCACCGCCGGCAGGGTCTGGACCCCCCAGCGCCTGACGACGCGGTCGCCGATCGGTCCGCCCAGGAGCGATCCCAGTGCGCCGAACAGGCCGACGCCGAGGCCGGCCATCAGACCCGCCTGCGGCAGGGTGAAGCCCTGGGTCCGCACCAGGAAGGACGCCGCCCAGACCGGGACGCCCGACATGGCCAGTGAGGCCAGGCCGACGCCGATGAAGGCGTGAAACACAGTGGGATTGGCGCAGACGAAGCGCAGCGTCTGCAAGGGGGAGGGGGCGGGCTCATCGGCCCGTCCGCCGAGGTCTCGCTCGCGGGCCGGCTCGCGCACGGTCAAGAAGATCAGCACCGCCAGGATCAGGCCCGGCACGCCGGCGACGAAGAAGGCGGCCCTCCAGCCGTAGTTGGCGGCGATGACGCCGCCGAGCAGGAGACTGGTGGCCGTGCCAAAGGCCGTGCTGGTCCAGAAGATCCCCATGGCGGTCGATCGACGCTCCTTGGGAAACAGGTCGGCGATCATCGACATGGCCGTCGGCGCGGCCGCAGACTCCGAGGCTCCGACCGCCAGGCGCGCCATGACGAGCGCCGGGTAGCTCTGGGCGAAACCGCAGATCGAGGTGCAGACGCTCCAGATCGTCACGACGGCGGCCAGCAGCTTCGTCCGATTGACCCTGTCGATCAGCCAACCCATGGGCAGGCCGGCCAGGGCGTAGGTCAGGCCGAAAGCCAGTCCTGTCAGCACGCCGAGCTGGCTGTCGGAGAGCTGGAACTCGGCCTTGACCGGTTCGATCAGGATCGACATCACCGTGCGGTCGATGGAGTTCGACACATAGACCAGCGTCAGGATGATCAGCGTATACCAGGCGCCCTTGGCGAGCGGCGCGGGCTTGGCGTTCGACATGGTCAGGTCCCGACCTGGCGGGCGGAATGCGATGTCGCCCAAAGGCTGAAGATGACGGACACCAGATATCCTCCGCGCGCCTGAAACGGCGTCTCTTTCGGCGAAGCTAGATCAGCGTTTGTAATTCGGCAAGCGGAACAGATTTCTCGTATCAGAATTTATTCATTGTCAGCCACGTGGGGGTTGCTTAGGGGGGAATGGCGGGCCGGCCGGCGCCCGCGGATTTTTCCCGGAGCGTGTCGTGCGAACCCTTCAGAGCCTCAAGCCGGGCGGTCCGGACACGCTGGAGATTTGCGACGTCGACGCCCCGGTTCCGGGGCCGGGCCAGGTCGCGGTCGCCGTCCACACCTGCGGCGTCAACTTCCCCGACAGCCTGGTGATCGAGGACCGCTACCAGCTGCGGCCGACGCGGCCCTTTTCGCCCGGCAGCGAACTGGCGGGCGTGGTGAGCGCGACGGGGGAGGGGGTGACCTCTCCGGCGATCGGCCAGAGGGTCTCGGCCTCCCTGCCGTTCGGCGCCATGGCCGAGACAGTGGTGGTGTCGGCGGATCGTTGCATCGTCATTCCCGATTCCATGCCGTTTGACGAGGCGGCCGCGCTCCAGGTCACCTACGGCACCGTCTATTACGCCCTGCGCGGTCGCGCGGCCCTGCGTCCCGGGGAGACCCTGCTCGTTCTCGGCGCGGGCGGCGGCATTGGCCTTGCGGCGGTCGAACTGGGCAAGGCCCTGGGCGCGCGGGTCGTCGCGGCGGCGTCCTCGGCGGAAAAGCTTGAGGCGGCG
Organism: Brevundimonas sp. NPDC007368; assembly: GCF_042869015.1. NCBI lineage: Bacteria > Pseudomonadati > Pseudomonadota > Alphaproteobacteria > Caulobacterales > Caulobacteraceae > Brevundimonas > Brevundimonas sp. NPDC007368. The sequence continues at coordinate 18,342 of NZ_JBIAFA010000008.1, forward strand.
ACCGCCCTGGGGGCGGACGTCGGCCTGGTCTATCCGCGCGAGATGGGCGCGACGGACTCCCGGGCCTTCGCCGAGGCGATCCGGGCGGCTTGCGGCGGGACCGGTCCTGACGTCGTCGTTGATCCGGTCGGCGGCGCCTACGCCGAGCCGGCCTTCCGCTCCATCGCATGGGAGGGCCGCTATCTGGTGGTCGGCTTTGCGGCCGGCATACCCTCCATGCCCTTGAACCTGACCCTGCTGAAGGGTGCGCAGATCATCGGCGTCTTCTGGGGGGCCTATATGGCGCGCGATCCCCAGGCCGGAGCGGCCGACATGCGCGCATTGATGGATCTGTACGTCGCTGGCAGGATCAGGCCGCAGGTCTGGGAGCGCTTTCCCCTCGAAGAGGGTGGTCGGGCGATTTCGCGCCTGGCGTCGCGTCAGGCGCGCGGGAAGATCGTGGTTGAGGTGGTTTGTTCTGGAAATAGAATGAAGGCCTGATATCAGAATTCTTCTGGACCGAGCCGAACGGCGCGGCTAGTTTCCGCCCTGGTCCGGCGATGCCCGGTCAGGGCCTCTGCGAGGCGCCGCGGCTGCTGGAACGGAACAGGCGGACTGTCGTCGAGAGGCAGGCTCCGCAGGCGGCGGCCAAGCGCGTCTGCATCGAGGATGAACGGATGAATGCGATGATCGGCACGATGGAACAGGGATGGCGAACCGGCCTCCGCGACACCCCGATCGCGGCCCTGAGGCGGGCGGTCGCCGCGCACCCCGACAAGGTCTTCCTGGACTTCAGCGGCGAGACCCATACCTATGCGGCGTTCGACCGGACGAGCAACCGCTTCGCTCACGTGCTCGAGGATCTGGGCCTGACGGCGGGGATGCCGATCGTGTCCATGCTCGACAACAATGTCGATGCGGTCACGACCTGGATCGCCGCCAACAAGATCTCCCTGATCAGCGTGCCGCTGAACACCGCCCTGATCGGCCAGTTCCTGCGTCACCAGATCGAGGACGCCGGGGCCAGTCTGATGGTGTGCGAAGCCCGCTATCTGCCCCGCCTCCTCGAGATCGAAAGCCAGCTCACGACCTTGAAGACGGTGCTGGTCCGCGGGACCTGGGAGGCTGCGCCGGATTCAGGCCTGAACATCCAGCCTCTGGACGCCTATCGTGGAACCGACGACAGCGCCTTCGAGGTCCTGCCTGACCCCGGCGCCCTGAACGCCCTGATCTACACCTCGGGCACGACGGGTCCGTCCAAGGGCTGCATGATCACCGGCAACCAGATGTGCCATTTCGCGCGGATGCTGACGCGGTCTGCGCCCTTCGGTCCGGACGATATCTACTGGACGCCTCTGCCGCTCTTTCACATGAACGCCATCGCCACAGGCGTCGTCTCGGTGATGCTGGTCGGCGCGACCATCTCCTTTGCGCCCAAGTTCTCCGTGTCCGGCTTCTGGCCGGCGATTGAAAAATCCGGGGCTACGGTGGTGTCGATCCTGGGCTCGCTGGGCACGCTGCTGGCGCGCGCTGACGATCATGAAGCCATGGCGCGCTGCTTCGGGCAGGTCCACACGGTCAAGGGCAATCCCTTCCCTGAGGAGATCAAGGCGATCTGGCGCACCCGTTTCGGCGCCCGAAAGATCGGTTCGAACGTCTATGGGCTCACCGAAGGCCTGCTGACCTCCATGCCCGCTGACGGCGCCTATGCCGAGGGCTCCTCGGGCAAGGCGGCGCCCGAGCTCGACGTCCGCATCTTCGACGACCAGGACAATGAGGTGCCCATCGGCGTCGCCGGAGAAGTCGTGTGCCGGCCGTTGATGCCGGACATCATTTTCAAGGGCTACTGGCGGCGCCCCGAAGACACCCTGAAGGTCATGGGGAACCTGTGGTTCCACACGGGCGATATCGGCAAGTTCGACGAGAACGGCTTCTTCTACTTCGTCGACCGCAAGAAGGACTACCTGCGCCGGCGGGGCGAGAACATCTCCAGCTTCGAGATGGAGAGCTCGATCCTGACCCATCCGGCGATCGAACAGGTCGCGGTTCACGCGGTGCCGTCGAATCTGCAGGAGGACGACCTCAAGGTGACGGCCAAGCTGAAGCCGGGCGCCGCGCTCTCCGAAGCGGAGCTGTGTCGCTGGTTGATCGAGCGGGTGCCCTATTATGCCGTTCCTCGCTACATCGAGTTCCGACCGGAACTACCGGTCAACCCGCAAGGGCGGGTGCTCAAGTTCCAGCTCCGCGACGAGGGCGCGACCGCGGCGACCTGGGATATCGAAACGACGGACATCAAGCCGGCCCGCTAGCGGCCGGCGAATGGCCACGCGCCATGCGGCGCGCGACCGGAGAGATGCTGCGGGCGCTCCGCGGGCATGCGTTCCAAATCCCCGGCGCGTCCTGGCGGCGGCCGGTCCTCAGGAGGCTGAGATGCGGCTCTTGTCGTTTGAACTGAATGGTGAAGCGACCGTGGGCGTGCGGGTCGGCGAAGAGGTGGTGGACCTGTCGATCGCCGCGCCGCAACTTCCGCGGGACATCCGTTCTCTGCTGGCCGCCGGGCCGGAGGCGCTCGCCGTCGCCGAGGCGGCGGCCGCGTCGGCGAATGCGACGGCGCGCCGCCCTCTCGAGGGTCTGCGCCATCTGACGCCGATCCCTCGCCCGGACAAGATCATCGGCCTGGGCAAGAACTACATGAAGCATGTCGAGGAGATGGGGGCGGAGGTCCCATCCTTCCCCGGGATGTTTCTTCGCACGCCGGATTCACTGGTCGCCCACAACCAGGCTCTCTGGCGGCCCGAGGCGTCCGACACCCTCGACTACGAGGGAGAGCTGATGGTCGTCATCGGCCGGGGAGGGCGGATGATCTCGCGCGAGGAGGCCCTCTCCCATGTCGCCGGCTACGCCTGCCACAACGACGGCAGCGTCCGGGCCTACAACTACATTCCCTCCGCCGTAACCGCCGGCAAGAACTTCCTCAGGACCGGAGGGTTCGGACCCGAGATCGTCACGGCGGATGAACTGCCGCCGGGCTGCAAGGGCCTGCGGCTGTCTACTTCCGTCAACGGCGAACGGCGCCAGAGCGCCGACATCGCCGAGATGCGCTGGGATGTAGCCCACCTCATCCATCTGATGTCGACGATCTTCACCCTTTATCCCGGCGACCTGATCGCCACCGGGACGCCATCGGGCTGCGCCGCCGGCTCGACGGATCCGCAGTGGCTGACGCCCGGCGATGTCGTCAGGGTCGAGATCGAGGGGGTCGGGGCCCTGATCAATCCCATCGAGGACGCCCCCAGGGTCAGGACCGACCTCGACGTGAGGCTTTAGCGCACCATCATCAGGCCGCCGTCCACCGCCAGGGTCTGGCCGGTGATGAAGCGCGAGGCGTCGCTGGCGAGGAAGACCAGGACGGGCGCCATGTCTGCGTCAGGATCGCCGAGCCGCCCGCCGAGGGGGATCATCATCGCCATGCCCCGGTCGTGCGCCTCCAGCTGTTCGGGCGTCATTCCCGCCCGGGTGGCGTCGTACATGGGGGTCCATATGCCGGGGGCGATCGCATTGACAGAGATTCCGTAGGGGCCCCACTCCTGGGCGATCGTGCGGGTCCAGGCCAGGACAGCGCCCTTCGAGGCGGCGTAGTGGGCGCAGCCGCGAAGGCCGAGCGCGCCGGCGGCCGAGGCGAAGTTGACGATGCGGCCGCCTCGGTCCTTCAGGTGGGGAAAGACCGCCTGGTTGGCGATCATGGTGCCCCGGGCGTTGACGCCGACGACCAGCTCCCATTCCTCGTCGGTGATCGCCTCTGCGGGGGTGTAGCGCTGTACGCCCGCTGCGTGGATCAGGACGTCCAGCCCCCCCATGGCCGCGACCGCACGGTCGACCGCCGCGCGCGTCGATGCGCGCGAGGACACGTCGCAGGTCTCATAGGCGAAGACGCTTGAGGGCGGGCTTGCGGCGGTATCCGCCGGCGGCCCGGAGAGGTCGAGGCCCGTGACCATGGCGCCGGCCGCCGCCAGGGCGCGGGTTGCACTGGCGCCTATGCCGCGTGCAGCGCCGGTGACGATGATTTTCTTGTTCGCCAGGGTGGCGGTCTCGTCCATGGTTCTCTTCCTGCGGGCGGCGCCCGATAAGTATTTAAAGTCAAATAGCTGAGCCGGTTACTTCCACCGGTTCAGGCTTTGCGGCTCTGCGCTCGGCCCCTCGGTCCGTTCTGGATTGTGAAGACGTCATTCTTATCTGAGACATTTATTCTTGCGACAGATTTTAAATTCTGTTTAGTTTTTCCTCAACACGACGCCTTCAGGCAGTCGTGAAACACGGGGCGATAGACCCCATCGGGGAGGTTAAAGATGTCGATCACCAACGGCCGACGTGTGTCCAGATCTCTACACCGCAGCGCTCTGGGGCTGCTGGCCTGTACGGCCCTTACCGCGCCTGCCTATGCGCAAGACGCCGCGCCCCAATCCGGCGCCACCCAGCTTGACGAAATCGTGGTCACGGCGCGCCGCACGGAAGAGAATCTGCAATCCACACCCGTGGCGGTCACCGCCGTCGGCGCGGAAGCGCTGGAGCGGAACCAGGTGGCAGACGTCACCGACCTGCAGCGCACCGCGCCAAGCCTTAGCGTGGCGACCGGCGCTCCAAGCGCCTCCGGGTTCGCCTTTGTCGCCGTGCGCGGGCAGGGCAACCTGCAGGCCCTCGTCTCCAACGATCCGGCCGTGGCCATCTATGTGGACGGGGTCTATATCCCCCGCCCCTCGCAGGGACTGACCGATCTGCTCGACCTGCAGCGCGTCGAAGTCCTGCGCGGACCCCAGGGCACGCTTTTCGGCCGGAACACCGTCGGCGGAGCGCTGAACATCATCAGCGCCGATCCGACCGGAGAGTTCGGCGGAATGATCCGCGTCGAAGCCGGAAGCTATGACCAGATGGGCGCGAGCCTGGTGCTCAACGCTCCCATCACCGAGCGCCTGTCGGGACGGCTCGTGGCCAGCACCAGGGAGCGCGACGGATACGGCAAGAGCATCCCCCTCGGCCGGGACGTCTGGGATCAGAGCAGCAGCTTCTTCAGGGGCAAGCTCAAGTATGAGGATGATCGCGCCCGGGTGGTGTTGTCGGGCGACTACAACAAGATCGAGGACAACGGCCAGTTCACGGCCCTTCTCGCCTATGCGCCCCAGGTCTTCGGGCCGACCGGATCCTTTGGTCCGTTCGGACTGGCGCCGCTCCTCGACGCCTCTCTTCACCGCAACGGCAGCTTCTACACCAGCTACGCCACCGGCTATTTCAAGCCTGTGAACAACCCGAACTTCGCAACCCTGCCTGCAGAGGTGCGAGCCCTGTACGACAAGCCGCTGGGCAACCAAGTCGAGGCTTACGGGTTCGGGCTGGATGCGTCGATCGACATCGGTCCGGTGACGCTGAAATCGATCACCGGCTACAGGTTCAGCGACTCGGACGGGGTCATCGACACCGACGGAACGCCGGCTCCCATCCTGACCACCTGGGCGGGCTATTCCTCGGAGCAGTGGTCTCAGGAATTCCAGATCAGCGGCGCGCTGGGCGAACGCTTCAACTATATCGCGGGCGTCTACTATTCCGACGAGACGGGCGCCGAATTCAGTCGGTCGCAAAACTTCGGCTTCCTGCCTTACAACGCCGCGACGCGTCCCTATGCCGGACTGGCCGGCCAGAACTACGCTGATGTCACCAACACCTCCCTCGGGGTCTTCGGCCAGGGCTACTACCAGCTGACCGATACCCTTCGCATGGCCGCCGGCCTGCGTTGGACATGGGACAGCCGCGACACCGTCCTTCACAACTACAGCACCTGGGGCGTGCCGGGCACCTGCAGCGTGGCCAAGCCCGACGTCGCCGGCGTCTGCGCCCAGACTCAGGAAGTCGAGTTCGACTATCCCGCCTGGACCCTGGGTCTCGACTGGCAGATGACCCCCGATGTCTTCGCCTATATCCAGACGCGCGGCGCCTCGAAGTCGGGAGGATGGAACACCCGGGCCGGCAGTCTGCCGGCGTTCGAGCCCGAAAACGTGCGCGACGTGGAAGGGGGACTCAAGGCGACCTGGTTTGATCGACGCCTTCGCACCAACCTGGCCGTCTTCCATGCATGGCAGTCGGACGTGCAGCGCCAGGCTGCGGCCCTGACTCCGGCGGGGGCGAGCACCCAGTACGTCGTCAACGCGGGCGACGCGCGCGTCTACGGGGTGGAGCTGGAAGGCGCCTATCGTCCCTGGGCGGGCATGGAGCTGGCCGGCAATATCAGCCTGATGGACGGCGAGTACGAAAGCGGCACCTTTGTGGAGCAGCAGTCCGTGCCGGGCGCCAACCAGCCGGGCTGCGTCACGGCGCCGAGCGGCACCTCGTCCATCTGCCCTGTTGATCGGAGCGGCGAAGAACTGCCGCAGTTGCCGAAGCTTCAGTTCAGCGTGGGGGCCACCCAGGTCCTTCCCACGACGTTCGGCAGCGTGACCCTGCACATGGGCTACGCCTACCTCGGCGAGCAATACTACGGGCCGGTCACCGCCTCGCCGCTGCAGCCCGCGGCGACGCAGGCCCTCTACGCCGAGACGAACAAGCTGAATCGCACGCCTGGATACGGACTGTTGAACGCCCGCTTCTCCATGCAGTTCGACGCGCAGGACGTCGAGTTCGCCATCTACGGGAAGAACATCCTGGGCGAGAAGTACAACGTGCGCCAGCTGTCCGACCTCTACTCGTCCGGTCTCGGCTTCGCCACAAGCTTCATCGGCGAGCCGACTACCTACGGCGCCTCCCTGACCAAGCGCTTCTAGCTCCCCCCTCTCTCTCTCTCGAAACTGTCGCCGCCGACCGGGCTTCCGGTCGGCGGTTTTTTCATGAACGGGCCTGAGGGAGGGGCTCTTTGCACCGGCCGGGCAGCGATCGGGCGGGGGGCCGAGTCGGCGCCCGGAGGCGGCCTTGTCGGTGAGCCTCAGCCCAAGAAAAGGGGCCTTCACCCTGAGGTGAAGGCCCCTGTGGAGCGGTTCGCGCTGTCGCGGGTCTGGAGGTCCTAGGGGGCGTCCCAGACCACATGGACCGCGTCGGGTCCGCGCAGCGATACGCCGCGGACCACCGGACGGGGGAAGGCGGGGTCCAGCCTCAGGTTGGGCAGCAGGTCGAGCAGGAGGCCAACGGCCTCCTCGATCTCCACCTTGGCCAGCCACATGCCCACGCACATATGGGCGCCGAAGCCGAAGCCGAAGGCCGCCATCTGCTTGCGGTCGATGTCGAAGACGTCGGGGTTTTCGAACACCGTCTCGTCCCGATTGGCCGAGCCGACGCAGGCGGAGATGATGGAACCCTTGGGAATGACTACGTCCTGCAGCGTCACGTCGGCCTGGCATTCGCGCACCTTGAAGGTGGCGACGGCGTCATGGCGGACGCTCTCGTCCAGCACCTTGCGCATAAGGGTCCGGTCGGCGCGTAGACGTTCGAGCACCTCGGGATGGTCGAAGAGGTGGGTCATCATGATCGCGAAGGTGCGCGATGTGGTCTCGGAGGCCGCGGGCAGCATCATGCGGACGAAGTTGGTGATCTGATGATCGTCGAGCGTGCGGCCCTCGAATTCAGCCCGGATCAGACGGCTGATGAGATCCGGACCTTCGGCGCCCGAGGCCCGCCGCGCCTGGACGGCGAGGAGGGTGGGTTCGTACAGCTCCTGGAAGGCTTGGAAGGCCGCGCGCTTCGCTTCGGGATCATTGGCCATGCCGCCCAGCACCTTGAGGGCCTTGGTGGCGAAGGTCTCGAGGGCGGCCGGGTCGTTGTCCGGGAAGCCCAGGACGGCGTAGACGACGTGAATCGGGAACATGACGCCGACCGTGCTCACGAGCTCGGCCTTGCCGAGCGGGATGAGCGGCTCGATGAAGGAGCGCTGGATCAGGGGGCGGATATAGGTTTCGCGCCACTCCTCCATCACCGCGGGGGTGAAGGAGGGCTGCAGAATGCCGCGCAGCTGGCGGTGCTCGTCGCCGTCCAGGCCCGTGATCATCAGGCCGTCGAGGAAGGGGCCGAGGCCTGTTTCCATCAGGATGCCGCTGGTGAAGGTCTTGGTGTCGCGCAGCACCTTCATGACGTCGGCGTGCTTGAAGATGGTGTAGATCGGCCGGCCCGTATGGCCCGCGAAGGAGGCGGACCCGAGTTCGGCGCAGATGTCGCCTTGCATGACGGGCTTGTTGGCGCGGTGGTCGCGATAGATTTTGTCGAGATCGCCGTCGTCTCCGGCGAACAGGGCGCCGACCTGGGCGAAGCCTTCGGCGAGGGAGGCGTTGGGTGCAGGCTGGGTGTTCATCGATAGTCCTTCCCGGGGTTCGGCCCGCCTCGCGAATGCGAGCGCGCTCTGTTTTGGATAGAGAATAATATTCTGAGGGACTTGTCCATCAGGCGATCGGCGTTCTTCGGTCCTTGTCGGGCTCGTGGCCGTGAATGGCGGCGATCGCGGATGGGTCCGTGTAGTCGCGCCAGCGAACAAGCTTGCCGTCGTCGTCCAGTTCAAAGACGCCCGCGATGGAAAAGGCGGCGATCTCCCGACCGTCCGCGGCGACGAGGCGGTCGATCCGCTCGGTCAGGACGATGTTGCCGCAGGCGGCGATATGGACGGTGTCGACCAGGATCTTCGCATAGCCCATGGCCGCTTCGAAGCGCGCGCCCAGGGCGAGGGCCTCTTCGACGCCTATGGTTTCGGACAGACCCATATTGGTCCATCGCGTGTCGGGCCGGAACAGGGCGCGCAAGGCCTTTTCGAGGGGCTCCGGACCTTCGGACCAGGCGTCGAGGAAGGCGCTGACGATATCGACGGGCGTGCGGTTCACGGGGCGGTCGCTCCTTGTTTTCGGCCAGTGGAACGGCGTTTGCGGCAGCGGCGTCCGGAGGAATGGGCTAGGCTTGCCGGTGCGAGCCATGATCCTCGCGCGACAAGGATTGCCCCCCGATGAGCCCTGCGATCTCCGCCATTCCCCTGACCCGCATCGATGGACAGACCGACAGCCTGGCGGACCACGCCGGCCGGGTCCTGCTGATCGTCAACGTCGCCTCGAAGTGCGGCCTGACGCCTCAATATGAAGGCCTGGAAGACCTCTACCGCGTCCATCAGGCGGCCGGTTTCGAGGTGCTGGCCTTTCCCGCCAACAACTTCAACGGCCAGGAGCCGGGCGCTGACGACGAGATCGCCGGCTTCTGCCGGACCAGCTACGACGTCACCTTTCCCCTCTATTCCAAGATCAGCGTGAAGGGCGACGACATCCATCCGCTCTACGCCGCGCTGACGGCGCTGCGACCCGAGACGGTGGGCGACGGCCCGATGCGCGAACGCCTGGCCGGATATGGCGTCCCCGTCGGCGGACCGGGCGAGGTCGTGTGGAATTTCGAAAAATTCCTGATCGGCCGCGACGGTCAGGTCCTCGCGCGGTTCGCGCCGGACGTCGAGGCCGCCGATCCGCGGCTGACCGCGGCTGTCGAGGGCGCGCTGGCGGCCGGCTGAGGCCGCAGGGGCTTGCGGGTCGCGGAGGCGTTCACTGTCCTCCGCGACCCGCATCAACCCACCCGGGCCGTGATCTTGGCGTGCGGGCCGCGGACCTGGGCGGCCCAGGCCTCGGCGAGGTCGGCGAACTCATGATCGGCGTAGTCGACCTCGATCGCCTGCGCCTTCTGCATCGCCAGCAGCCTGCGCCATATGGCTTCGCGGTCGGCGGGCGGCCGCTGGCCCGTGCCGATGCAGGTGAGGGTGCGAAACAGGAGGTCGCCGATGTTCAGTTCGACGACACGTCCCGCCCCGGTGCCTATGGTGATCAGACGCGCCCCCCATTTCGTCGCCTTGACGGCGGACAGGAAGGGCTGGCCGAAGACCAGATCCAGCACGACGTCGAACCCTTCGCCGCCGGAAGCGGTCTTCAGTTTTTCGACGTCGTCGCTTCCGCCCATGGCGACGGCGGCGTCGGCCAGGCCGCGTTCCATCAGCCTGTCGAGGCCGGCCTGGCTGCGCGCAGCGGCTACGACACGGCCGGCGCCGAGATTTCGGGCCAGCTGGAGGCCGATCTGGCCCAGAACCCCGGTGGCGCCGAGGATCAGCACGCGCTCGCCGGGCTGGATGTTCGCCGCTTCCAGAGGCACAAGGACGCCGGTGCCGGCTATGCCCATGGTGATGGCGGTGCGGTCGTCGACGTCGTCGGGAACATCCCAGACCTCGGCGGCCGGAACGAGCGTCTTTTCGGCCCAGGCGCCCCAGGGCGCGACGGACCGCTCGCCGAAATAGACCCGTCGTCCGTCTTCGGCGCGGCCGACGCCTTCCCCGCGGATCACGCAGGGATACTGGACCCCGAGGCGATAGGCCCCTAGGACGTCCCAGCCGCCGAGGCCGGCGGTGTCCACGGTGATCAGGACGCAGCCGTCCTGCGGGGCGGGTTCGGGAAAGTCCTGGAGGACCGGGGCGGCTCCGTCGCCGGATATGACGCCTGCGCGCATGGAAGAGCTCCTGGTTCGGCGGGGGAGGCGCGCGCCGGCCGGCGCCGAGGGATCGACGCCGGCGGCCCGTCGCTGTCGGTTCAGAGGAAGATGGCGAGGTTGGGGAAGCCCAGCACCGTCTGGTCGACGATGATCTCGCGGCGGGCCAGCTTGATGCCGTCGTCGTAGCGGCGCAGCAGATCGTGGCGGACGCAGCTGAGGAACAGCAGGTTGGTTTCCTCGAACCGGCTGCGGCTGCAGAGCAGATAGCTCTTCACCTCGAACTCGTCGGGATCGTCGGTGGCGTCCACGAGGATGTTGGTCACCAGCCTGCGGGTGCGCGACGGGGGGTCTTCGGCCCAGGCGCTGCGGGTGTCGGTGATGCGGCCGACGCGGCCCCGGATCGAGGCGTAGGTTTCGTCGAAATGCATCACCGTGCGCACGATTGACTGGGCCTGCTGGTGCAGGGGGCGGGTCTGGCGCACCGGGCAGGTGTAGCGCAGGTCGACATCGAGCCGGGCCACCCATTCGGCCAGGCGGATCTCGTCCAGGAGCCAGGCTTCCTCATAGAGGAACTCGGTGATCTCATTATAGGCGGGCGAGCCTACCGGCACGCGCTTGGGGCGGAAGGGGGCGTCCGAGGCGACGCTTACGTCGGTCGGGATGACGGCGTTCATGGTCATGGTGTTGTGATCCTGATGATGGCGGCGATGATGATGATCAAGCGGGGGCGTTCATCAGTTCGCGATAGGCCAGCCACCAGTTCCACTGGGTGTCGTCCTTGGTGAAGCCTTCGTAGACCAGGGCCGGGCCGGGCCAGTCGGGCCGTGGCGGCGTGGTGCAGACGGCCTGGTATTTCATGGTTACGTGGCGCGCGGCGGCGCCCTTGGCGGTCTGGGTGATGTGCGGCCAGGTGTCGGAATCGTCCTGTTCGACCATGCCGGAGGTGCCCAGCATGCGCACAGCGAACTGCAGCGCCTTCTGCTTGTGTTCTTCGGGCGCGTCCTTTTCGGCCAGGATGTAGTTGCAGAACTCCAACTCGTCCGGACCCTTGGGAATATAGGTGTGCAGCGAGGTCAGGCCGATGATCTCGCCGTCGGGTTGCGGCACGTAGATGAAGGCGATCAGGACGTTGGGGAACATGCCTCCGACCTGGGGCGGGCTGTCGACCAGAAGGCCCAGCTGTTCCGGAGACAGGTTCCGGATCAGCTCGGGAAGCATCTCCTTGGTGATGCCGGGCGGCGGCACGATGGCCAGCTTCTCCTCCAGCGTCAGATTGCCGTCGCGGAAGCCCGCCGCCTGCTTGAACTTGTTGGCCACGGGCATGCAACGCAGGGAGTGGCCCTGGAGCGAACTGACTTCCGTGCCGTACATGGAGGTGGTCAGGTCGCCGTCGCCGAACTTGGCGAACTCGCCGAGCCAGCGGTGCAGGGTCAGGGTGTGGAAGCCGTCGGAGGCGGACTGCTCGCAGGCCGTCTTCCAATTGGCCTTGATCGTGAAGCGCTGCGGCGGGCCGAGGGCCTCCAGGCCCTTGTCCGTCCGGCAGAACAGCATGTCGTAATACCACTTCATCTCGCCGAGGAACTCGTCGAACGAAGGGCCTTCCAGGTTCCAGGTGGCGAAGATCAGGCCGCCGTAGAGATGGCTCCGCGCCTGGGTCAGGCCGAGCTTTTCCTTGGGCAGGATGTCGCCGTGCATCTTCTCGCCGGCCACGGGGGCGCCGATGAAGTCGCCGTCATTCTTGAAGGCCCAGCCGTGATAGATGCAGGTGTGGACCTTGGCGTTGCCGGCGTCGGCCGTGCAGACGCGCATGCCGCGGTGGGGGCAGACGTTCAGCATCACCCGGATCGAGCCGTCCTTCTGGCGCGTGATCAGAACCGGATCAGACCCCATCAGGCGAGTGATGAAGTCGCCGGGATTGGGAATCTCGCTTTCGTGGCCCAGCAGCAGCCAGGTCTTGCCGAAGACCTTGCGCATCTCGATGTCGTAGAGCTCGGGGTCCGAGATCGCCCTGAGCTGAACTTCCCGCGTCTCGATGTTGATCAGGTCGTCGATGGTCGTCCCATCTGAAAGGGTCGCCCGTGTCCGGTCCAGCATGTCTTTCCTCCTGGGCGCTGAGCACCACATAATTTTGAACAGAGGTGGCATTTCTGTATAGAAAATGCAACTCATCGATTTGTTGAGGAACGACGGGCCGCTGGCCCCCGGAGAAGTCCCAAAGGGACGCCCGGCACGGAGGAATAAGATGAGTGCAAATGCGATCGCGCATCGCGTCGTCGCCGACCGTAGCGCCTGCTGCGGCTACGGGACGTGCGTGGAAATCTGCCCCGAGATCTATCAGCTCGAGGGCGGGCTGGTGGTTCTGACCACCGGACTGGTGCCGCCCGAGCTGCTCGAGCGGGCCATTGAAGGCGCCGAATCCTGTCCGCAGGCGGCCATTGTCGTGGAACCTGTCGAAGGATGACCGCCCCGTCAGTCGCGGCGAGCCCGACGGCGCGCGCCCGCAGTGATCGCAGGCCGCCAGGCCTGCTGTCGCTGTCGCTGATGGGCATTCCTCTGACCGCCCTGTCCCTGCCGCTGGTGGTGATGATTCCTGAGCATTACGCCACGGTTCTGGGGCTGCCCCTGGCCGTCATCGGCGTCATTTTCACCTGCGTGCGCGTCTTCGACATCGTGGTCGATCCCCTGCTGGGGGCGGCGATGGACCGTACGCGAAGCCGCTGGGGCCGCTACCGGCCCTGGCTCATCTTTGGCGCGCCAGCGCTGATGCTGGCGGTCTATCTGCTCTTCATGGCCCAGCCGGGCGTGGGGCCGCTGTATCTTCTCGCGACCCTGACGGCCGCCTTCCTCGGCTGGTCGATCCTGTCGCTGGCCCAGCTGGCTTTGGCCTCCGGCCTTGCGACGAGCTATGATGAGCGGTCGCGGGTCTACGCTTGGCTGCAGTTTGCTTCATTGCTGGGCATCCTGACGGTCATGGGCTTTCCCATCCTCCTGTCGAAGCTAGGCGAAACCGGCCTGGAGCCGACGCGGCTCATGGGCTGGATCATCATCCTGTTGATGGCGCCCGCCGTGGCCCTGGCCGCATGGCGGGTGCCCGAGGCGGCGGCCGTCACCCAGCGTCACATCGTCGGCCTCAAGGATTATCTGGCCGTGGTGGGCCGCAAGGCGGTGTTTCGCATCGCCGCCATCGACCTGTTGTTCGGCCTGGGTTTCGGCACGGCCTCGGCGATGCTGGTCTTCTTCATCACGGCGGCCAAGGGGCTGGATCGAAGCGCGGTCGGCGTCGTCCTCATCGCCCAGGTCGTCACCGCCATGATCACCGTGCCGGCCGTCGCCTGGCTGGCGCGTCGGCTCGACAAGCATTTCGTACTCGGGATTTCGGGCGTCCTCGCCGCAGTCGTCAGCGTGGTCTTTGTCTTTCTGCCTGACGGAAACCTCCTGGCCGCCTCCCTGGGCATGATGGGCTGGGGGCTGTCGTTCGGCGCCTTCAACCTCCTGCCGCGGGCGATGATGGCGGACGCAGGCGACGAGCTTCGTCTGGACTCGGGCTCGGACCAGACCGGCGTCCTCTATGCGCTTCTGATCAGCAGCTGGAAGCTGGGCGGGGCGCTGGCCGTCGGCCTGTCCTTCGCGGCCCTCGCCCTGGTCGGTTACAAGCCCGCGCTGATGGCGGCCAATACGCCGGAGGCCATATCCGGTCTGGAGATGGTGTTCGCCGGTCCGTCGGCGGTCCTGTTCCTGCTCGGCGCCTGGCTGGCCTTCACCTATCCCCTGACCCGCGACAAGCACGCCGCCATCCGCACGGCGCTGGACGCCCGAGACGCGCGGGCGGCTCAGGAAGGGGCCCCCCTGTGACGCGCCGGCTGGAGGGGCGGGTCGCCCTGATTTCCGGCACAGGCGGCGGCCAGGGGCGGGCGGCGGCCTTGAGGTTCGCCGCCGACGGCGCCGTCATCGTCGGATGCGACGTCAACGCCGAGGCCGACGCCGAGACCCTGCGGCTGGTCGCCGAGGCCGGCGGCCTCATGACGACCATGGTCTGCGATCTCGGCCAGCCCGAGGGCGCGGCGGCCTGGATCGCCAAGGCCGTCGCCGAGCACGACCGTATCGACATCCTCTACAATAACGCCTCGGCGGCGCGGTTCGGCTCTATCGCCGAACTCTCCGTCGAGGACTGGCGCTTCACCATCCGCAACGAACTGGACCTGGTCTTCCTGAGCATGAAGTTCGCCTGGCCCCATCTGGCCAGGCAGGGTGGAGCGATCATCAATGTCGCCTCGACCGCCGGATGGCAGGGGTCGCGCGGCAACGGCACCGCGGCCCACAACGCCACCAAGGGCGGGATCATCGCCCTGACGCGCCAGGCGGCGCTGGAGGGGGCCGTCCACGGCGTGCGCGCCAACAGCATCAGCCCGGGCTTCATCATCACCCCCGGCACGCGCGCCTTTGTCGAGAATCCGGCGGTGCGCGCCCAGCTGACCAGCGGAATTCCGCTCGGCCGGCCCGGTGAACCGGAAGACGTCGTCGGCATGGCCGCCTTCCTGGCCAGCGACGAGGCCGCCTTCATCACCGGCGCCGACTTCATCATCGACGGCGGCACCACCGCCTGCTGAAAAACCTGCAAGACAAGGATCAGGACAATGGATATCCGCGGCATCGGCTATCTCGGCTTTGAAAGCCCCAATATCAGCGCCTGGCGCACCTATGGCCCCGAGGTGCTCGGCCTCGCTGTCGCCCCGTCGCCCGAGGACGAGCCGGAGTCCCTCTATCTGCGTATGGACGACCGCCGCTATCGGTTCGCCTTCCAGCCGGGCCCCATCGACAAGTTGGCCTATATCGGCTGGGAATGCGTCAACCGGATCGCCTTCGAGAAGGCCGTCAAGAAGCTCGAGGACGCCGGCATAGCTGTGGAGTACGGGACGGACGATCTTCGGACGCGCCGTGCTGTGCGCGACGTGGTCCGGTTCAAGGACCCCGTGGGCTACCAGTACGAACTCTTCTACGGCCAGAAGGGCGAGCCCGACTCCTTCATTCCCGGACGCCGCCACGGCGGCTTCAACACCCATGGCCGCGGCTTCGGCCATGTCGTGGTGATCACCCCGGAATACGGACCGGAGCTGGATGATTTCCTGATCAACATCATGGGCTTCCAGTGGTACGGCTCGGGCGCGGGCAAGGGCAAGACGGGCTTCTACCGCGCCGGGCTCAACAACCTGACCAGTCATGACATCGGCTACGGACATGCGCCGGGTCGGATGGGGGTCCAGCACATGGGCCTGCTGACGGGCGATCTGCGCGATGTCGGCGAGACCTGGGACATCGTCAACAAGCGCGGCATCCCGGTGCAGATGACCCTCGGTCAGCACACCCAGGATCCCCATTTCTCCTTCTATCACTTCTCGCCGTCCGGCTTCGCCGTCGAGGTGATCGCCGAAACCCATCCCTGGCCCGGCGATCCGTTCGAACTCAACGCCGAGCGTCTCAGCTACTGGGGGCATGAACTGGTCGGTCCGATTCTCGGAACCACGGTCCGCACCCCCGAGGAACTGCTCTGATGGGATTGCTTGACGGCAAGGTCGCCCTGGTCACCGGCGGGGGCGGCGGCATCGGCAGAGGCATTGCTCGCAAATTCATCCGCGAGGGCGCCTCGGTCATGGTGGCGGAGTACAATGACGACTACTGCGCGACGATTCGCCAGGAGCTGGTCGAGGAGCTGGGCGGTCAGGCCGAGGTGCTCAAGGCCGATGTCAGGGTGAAGGAACAGATCCAGGGCGCGGTCGAGGCGACCGTCGAACGGTTCGGCGGCATCGACATCCTGATCAACAACGCCTTCACCCTGAGCCCCAAGGTCCTTCTCGAGCACAAGACAGACGAAATGCTCGACGCGACCCTGCACTCCGGCCTGTGGGCCGGCTGGTGGGCGATGCAGGCTGCACGGCCGCACATGATCGCCAGGGGCGGCGGCTCGATCGTCAACTTCTACTCGATCGACGTCGAAACCGGGGCGTGGCTGAACTCGGACTACAGCATCACCAAGTCCGCCCTTCGCGGCCTGACCCGCAGCGCGGCGCACGAGTGGGGCCGGTTCAACATCCGGGTCAACCTGCTGTCGCCGGCGGCCATGGGGACGGTGTTCCAGAAGATGGCGGCGGATTCGCCGGGGTTCGCCGAGCGGGTCGCAGCGATGAAGCCGCTTCAGCGCAACGGGGATCCCGAAGAAGATATCGCGCCGGTGGCGGTCTTCCTGGCGTCGGACATGTCCCGCTTCGTCACAGGCGAACTGATCAATGTCGACGGCGGCCTGCATATGCCGGGATATCAGTCGCGGCCTGCGAACGTGGCTGAAATGGAACAACAGGGCGGCTGAAGCCGACGACGAGAGGGAGGCGAGGGTATGGCGTTATTGGATGGGAAGGTCGCGCTGGTCACCGGCGCGGCGGGGTCTATAGGGTCGGAGACGGCCCTGGCCCTGGCCGAACAGGGGGCGCGGGTCCTGCTGACCGATCTGCGGGCGGCCGAACTTGAAGCGGTGACCGAGCGGCTGAAGGGGCAGGGACACGACGTCGCCTGCAAGGCCGGGGACATCACTCGCGAGGATGACATCCGTGGGGCGGTCGAGGCGTGCGTCGCCGCGTTCGGCGGCGTCGATATTCTCGACAACAACGCGGGGGCGACGGGTTTCTCCTCGCGCGACCTCGACATACCGGACATGCCGGTCGAGCTGTGGGACCAGGTCCAGTCGATCAACGCCCGCGCCCCGATGCTTTTCTGTAAATACGCCATTCCCTCCATGCTGGAGCGGGGCGGCGGATCGATCGTCAACATCTCGTCCGGCCAGTCCCTGTCCGGCGACGTGAGCAACTTCGCCTACGCCGCCAGCAAGGCGGCGATCAACGCCCTGACCCGGCACATGGCCACGGCCTATAGTCCGAGGGGGGTGAGGGTGAACGCCATAGCCGCGGGGCTGATCATCCAGCCCGGTATGGAGCAGCGGCTGCCGGCCCATATCCAGGACATCTTCCTCAGCCATTGCCTGGTGCCGCGACTGGGCGTGCCGCGCGACATCGCCAATATGGTGGTCTTCCTGGCCTCCGACCTGAGCAGCTATGTCACCGGCCAGATCCTCTCGGTCGATGGCGGCTTCACCGCCCATCTGCCCAGTGTCGCCGACATGCGTCCCACCATCGAGAGCATGAAGAAGGCGCCGGGCCAATGGACCTGAAGGGAAAGACGGTCGTCCTTACCGGCGCCTCGACCGGCATCGGCGCGGCGACGGCGCTGGAACTCAGCCGGGCCGGTTGCAATCTGGTCCTGACCAGCCGCCGCCTGGAGAAGCTTGAGGCCCTGGCGGCGACCTTGCCGGGGCCCAGCGTCCTGCTGGCCGCCGACATCGCTGAGGCCGGGACGCCGGAGCAGTTGCTGGGCCTGGCCAAGGAAGGGTTCGGACGCGCCGATGTGGTCGTCAACAATGCCGGCGTCATGGCGGTCGGGACGATGGACTCCATCGACCTGGACGCGGTCAGTTACATGATCCGTGTGAACTTCGAGGCGGTGGTGCGCAGTTCCTACGTCTTCGCCCGCGAATTCCGCAGCCAGTCGTCGGGTGCGATCATCAATGTCTCCAGCATCAGCGCCTATCTCATCTCGCGGGCGGGCGGGGTCTACGGCGGGCTCAAGCACGGGCTGGAGGCCTTCACGCAGTCGCTTCGCATCGAACTGGCGGGAACCGGCGTCAAGGTCGGCACCATCGCGCCGGGTTCGACCTCGAGCGAAATGTTCGACAAGATGATGGCCGCAGCCAAGGTCGAGAACCCGGTTGCACTCGACCCCGAAGACATCGCTCGCGCCATCCGCTTCATGCTGGAGCAGCCGGACCGGGCGAACATCGCCCGGCTGGCGCTCTATCCCCAGGGCGAGGCCTACTAGGTCACTCGGCGGCGAGCGTGGCCTCGCGCGCTCGCCCCAGATCCTGCATCTCGCGTTTCAGCGTGGGGTAGTAGGCGATCGCGCCCTGGAGCCCGCCCGACACGTCGATCGACGCCGCGCTGAGGAAGCTGGCCAGGTCGCTGGCCAGGAAGAGGCAGACATGGGCCACCTCTTCTGGCCGGCCGAAGCGCCCCAGCGGCACGATCTTGACCACCATCTCGAGGAATTCCTCGCGGCTGATGGTCGAGGGCATCTCCTTGTAGTGCCGGTCCCACTGTCCGGTGTCGATCCAGCCCATGTTCAGGCTGTTCACGAGAATATTGTCCTTGGCCAGCTGCTGTCCCAGCAGCTTGGACAGGGCGATGCCGGCCGCGCGGTTGGTCACCGAGGGAATGCCGTCGGGCGTCGGCAGGGCCCCGGCCAGGGCGTTGATGTTGATGATGCGGCCCCACTTCTGCTTGCGCATGTGCGGAACCACCGCCTGCGCGAAGCGGAAATGGGCGACCTGGATATTGTCGGCGTGGTCGAGGATGTCCTCGGGCTCCAGGGTTTCCAGGCTTCCACCCTTGCCCTGGCCGGCGTTGTTGACCAGCACGTCGACCCCGCCCCAGGCCTCGGCGACCTGAGCCGTAAAGGCACGCACTGCAGCGGTGTCGCGCACGTCCAGGGGAACCGCGATCACGTCGGCGGCGCCGAGGGCCCGCAGGTCCGCGGCGACAGCCTCCAGGGTGTCGGCGCTGCGCGAACAGATCGCCAGGCGCACGCCTTCCTGGGCGAAGGCCGTTGCGACCGCCCGACCGATTCCGCGGCTGGCGCCGGTTACGATCACCCGTTTGGCGCTAAGATCGATATGCATGTGCGACGGTCCTCCAAGGCGTGAAACAGGCGGATTTTCCTGTAATTTTCTATACAGAAATGACTATTATGTATCGAAATATCGTCCAGACAGGCGGGCGCGGTTTGCGTGATCGGTCCCGACCGGATACGGTCCCGCCTGAACTCCCGGAGCAAGATACGTATGACCGTCAACGCCAGAAGGGCTCGCCCGGAGGCTCCGGTCGAGCGTTCGGCCCTCACAGACGCCGCGCCGCCGGATGCGCCTGCCCGCAAGCGCCGTGCGGATCCCCGCGCCGCCAGAACGATCGAGAACATCATCACGGCAGCCCAGAACGTGATGATGAATCACGGAACGCCGCGGATCACCGCCCAGGAGGTCTGTGACGCCGCCGAGATTTCCCGCGGGACCCTCTATCGCTACTTCCCCTCGATGGAGGCGGTGCTCGAAGCCGTGGTCCTGCGTCTTCGCACCGAGACCGACGAAGAGCTCAGCCACGCCATGGCGGGCTGCAAGACGCCGGCGGAGCGGTTCGCCGCCTTTCTGAAGTACAGCGTCTCCAACAATGAAACCCACCGCGGGGCCCAGTTCCTGCATGTCGAGCCAGCCTTCGTGCTGCAGTATTTCGAGTCGAACTTCGACCATTTCATTGCGCGGGTTCTGACGGCGCTGGAATCGGTGTTCGACGCTTGGGAGCGCGACATCGGCGTGGTGGTGGACCGGAACGCCATTGCCGAAATGATGGTGCGGCTGGCGCTGAGCGAGACCATTGTGTCGGCGCGCGACGGCAAGCCCCTGGCGCTGCGCCTTCAGGCGACGATCGACGCCGTCCTCAGGGCCCTCAAGCCGGCCTAGGCCCGCCTCGGCGCCTTCGTCGGCCCCGGTCCGTCGTTCAGGCCAGGGTCTTGGGGCCGACGACATTGCGCAGGGCGCCGACGCCCTCCAGCACGACCTCGACGAGGTCGCCCGGGTTCAGATATCGCCCGGAGCCCTGACCGACGCCTTCGGGCGTGCCGGTGAACAAGAGGTCGCCGACGCCGAAGCTCACCCGGGCCTGGACGAAGCGGATCAGCGCTGAAACATCCCAGGTCATGTCTGCTGTGGTTCCATCCTGACGGACTTCGCCGTTGATCGTGGTGGACAGGCGCAGGGCGGGGCTGCCGACCGGGAACTCATCGCGCGTGACGATCCAGGGGCCGACCGGGGTGGCCCGGTCCTGGCTCTTGGCGGCGTAGAGATCCATGCCTATGCCCGGCGGGCCGCTGCGTTGCAGGTCGCGGGCGCTGACGTCATTGCCGGCGGTGTAGCCGAGGACGCAGGCGAGGGGGTCGTCCAGGTCGATCTCGTCCGTGCCGATCACCACGACCAGTTCGCACTCATAGTCGAGCTGTTCGGTGAGGGGCGGGTACCGGATGGGATCGTTCGCGCCGATCAGGGCGCCGAAGGCCTTGAGAAAGGCGATCGGCTGGGTCGGCGCAGCGACGCCGAATTCGACAAGATGCTTGCTGTAGTTAGCCCCGGCGATGACGACCTTGCTGGTCCGCTCGCACGGCGCGAGCAGCCTCAGCGTCGACAGGGCGCGGGCAGGGCCCTCGAACCTCAGGGCGGCTTCGCCCTCGCCGCGTGTGACGCGGGGACCCCAGTCGGCGATCCCGCCGGAGATCGGACGGGCGGCGTCAGCCTCGGGGTCGACGACGGCCCAGAAGGGGGCGCCGCCGTCGCTGCATAGGGCGAGTTTCATGCGGTCAGTCCTGAGTTCTTGAGCCCGTCGCGCAGGCGCCCGGCGACGGCGCGGGCGCGCTCGCCCTCCTTGCAGGCGAGACGGGCCATCAGCGGCGTATTGTCGAAGATGGGCGCGTCCGCCGGCTTGCGGCCCACGAGCATGAAGTGGGTATGGACGGCGTTGTCGCCGAGCGAGATGACCGAGGTCTTTTCAAATCCGGAGGCGGAGAGGCCGGCCGAAAGGGTCTTGATCAGCGGCCCGAAGCTGGCGGCGGCGGCGTCCGAGATCGAGCCGACGCCCTGGTCGTGGTCGCGGGTGAAGACCATCAGCACGCCGGCCGCCTCGCGCATGGCGACCACGCCCCAGTGTTCGCCGTCGAGCACCAGGTTCTCGGGCGGAGCCGTCTCCAGCATCGTGCAGATCTTGCAATCGCCATGGCGAGGCATCGGGGGTCCTGTTGTTTGCAGGCAGCGGCGAAGGGGGCGGGGGCGGCTGACGACGGCGCGGGCGCCGCCGTCAGCCTGACGGGGTCAGGCGGCGACGAGCGTCTTGGCGCGTCCCATCTTGTCGAGGTCGATGTGGAGCAGGTCGACGGCGTTCTTCCAGCGCACCTTCTCGAGGTCTTCGGCCGACATCCGAAGGCCGGTCGTCAGGTCGCCGCGGATCGCGTCGGAGCCTCCGAAATTGGTGCCGTATACCAGACGGTCTGCGCCAATCACTTCCACCAGGGCCTGGCGCATCGGCAGTTCATGCAGTTCGGGGTCGAACCAGAAGTTCGGCAGGTATTCCTCGAGATCCTTCTTGTTGTGGACCACGTCGAGGTTCTTGATGGTCTGCGCCAGACGGCCCAGCTGATAGGGCACGAAGCCGCCAGCGTGGGTGATATAGACCTTCAGGTTGGGGAAGCGGTCCAGGACCCCGCCGCAGATCAGGTACCAGAAGCACTTGGTCTCATCGTAGTTCATGCCGACGATGGCCGTGGTCTCGTACTTGTCGGTGTTGGCCTTGGCCCCCCAGGTCACGGACTGGTTGTAGCCGTGCACGAACATCGGCAGGTCCAGGTCGCACAGAACCTCCCAGATCGGGTCCATGCGCGGGTCGTCGAACTCCATGCCGCCAAAGTTGGAGCCGCCGGCGCTGAGGCCCTTGGCGCCCAGTTCCGTGCAGGCGCGACGGATCTCCTTGGCGGCGTTGACCGGGTCTTGCAGGGCGGCGGTGGCCCACATCATCAGCCGGCCGTCCGAACGGTCGCAGTAGTCGGCGAGGGTGTCGTTGACCTTGGTCGAGAAGCGGTTGGCGAAGGCGGGATCAGCCCAATACATGTAGCAGTGCGAGGGCACCGACAGGACCTGTGCGTCCTGGCCGAGGGCGTCCATCCCGGCCAGGCGGTGCTTCGGATCATTCCACTTGGACATGAACTCGGCGACTTCCATCGTCTCGCCGCGATTGACGGCGGCGCGTCGTTCCGGAGAGCCGAGGGACAGAATCCATTCCCCCACGCGCAGGCGGATATGGCCGTCGTCGTGTTTCTCGAAGAAGGGGCCCCAGTGGGGATCCTGATTGTAATAGCCGGGCAGCGGGGCGTGGGCGTGAAGATCGATCAGCATGTGATTTCCTCCTGTCGAGGTCCTCTGGGGCCTCGTTGAACCATTGTGCGCGTCGCAGGCGGCGCGGTATTTTTTGAACGGATCTATAGAAGTTGTTCAGTTATTCTCTATCGCGAATGGCGTTTGGCCGTCAAAGCAAACCCTGAGCGCCGTCGGGCGCGAAAATTCGGGCCGTGAGCTTTTGAAAATCATGGACTTGAAGGCGGTAGGCTCATGTCGAGCTTGAGAAGGCGGATGGCGTTGCCGCTGCGAATTTTCTCTCTATCGCTGTCGGACAGATCGATCCCCTCGGTCAGGTCGCCATAGTCGTAGGCTCCGCCGAAATTGGTCCCGTAGACCAATTGGTCGGCCCCGACGACCTCGGCGACCGCGCGACGCAGGGCCGGGTGGTGGAGGTCCAGGTCGAAGTAGAAATTCTTCATGTAGTCCATCAACGGACGCTGGTTGCGGGCGTCCGGCGCCATGACGCCGTTCAGCTCCGAAAGGCGGCCCAGCTGGAACACGGCCATGCCTCCCGCATGGGTGATGTAGGTCTTCAGGCTCGGGAAGGCGTCCAGCGCTCCGCCGCAGATCAGGTACCAGAAGAACAGGGTCTCATCGACGCAGTCGCCGACGATGGAGGTGGTTTCGAACCGATCCTCGTGATGGCGCTCGCCCAGATAGATCGACTGATTGAAGCCGTGGACCATGATGGGCACGTCGAGTTCGACCAGCTTGGCCCAGACCGGAAACAGTCTTTCATCATAGGTCTGGATACCGTCGAAATTGGTGCCGCCCACGCACAACCCCTTGGCCCCCAGCACCCGAACGGCGCGGTCGATCTCTTCCACCGCGGCTTCCGGATCGGCCAGGTTGGCATGGGCCCAGAAATCAAACTTGTCCGGCATGACGCGGCAGAAGGCGGAGAGTTCGTCGTTGCAGATCCGGGCGTATTCGGTCCCGAATTCCCCGGCCCAGTACATGAAGGCGTGGGAGGGGGTGGACAGGACCAGCTTGTCGACGCCGCGCTGCTCCATCACGGCCAGACGCGCCTCGTGGGTCATCCGCGCCAGGAGGTTGGCCTCGGCCTCCGCATCGGTCGTCGCCTTGGCGGGCTGCTTGGTGCCGAGGGAGAAATGCCCGACCGTCAGGCCTTGCGGCTTCATGAAGGGGCCCCAGAACGGATGCCGGTTCAGCATGCCGGGGGTGAAGAGGTGCGCATGGACGTCGATCAGCATGGCCTGCCTTGCGTGTCTGTCATTGAAATCATATTCTCACTGTCGAATGATAACTTGCAAGTCACGAGGTGAAGTTCTTTCGCGTCGTTGGAGGGGGCGGAGCCTGAATGATGTCCCTGCGCCTGGCCGGAGGGCCCGATCGACGCCTCCTGGCGGTTGGAATCGTCGGATCCGCATTCTGTCTGAGGCTGGTGTTCGCCAGTCTTTCCGTGCGCCTGCCCGAGGTCGCCCTCGCGACAGGTCTGGCGCCTTGGCAGGTCGGCCTGCTCACGACCCTGCCGGTTCTGTGTCTTGGCGTTTTCGCCCCCCTGGCGCCGCAGCTGGCGCGGCTCTGGGGTGCGGAGCGCAGCCTGTTGGGCGCCCTCGTGCTGATCGCGTTGGGAACGGCGTGTCGCGCGTTAGGGCCGGTCTGGGCCCTGTTCTCGTTTTCGATCCTGACTGGCGCCGCCATAGCCACGGCCAATGTGCTGTTGCCGGCGCTCGTGAAGCGCGATTTTCAGGCCCGTTCCGCCTGGCTGACGGGCGCCTATGTCACGGCCATCTCCGGCGGCGCGGCCCTGGCGGCTGCGGTCACCATTCCGGTCGAGACCGCGCTTGGCGGCGGTTGGCGCCTGGGCTTGGCGATATGGGCCGCGCCAGTCGTCGTCATCTGCCTGATCTGGCTGCCTCTGGCGGGGAGCGGCGCGCAGGGGGCTAGGGCGGGCGCCGCGCCGGTTCCGGGGCTTTGGCGTCACCCCCTGGCCTGGAGCGTGGCGCTCTTCATGGGGTTTCAGTCGGCCCTGGCCTTCTGTGTCCTGGGGTGGTTGCCGCCCATCCTGCGCGAGCGGGGCCTCGACGCCGAGACCGCCGGCCTGGTCCTGTCCGTTCTGATCCTGGTCCAGCTGGCCACCTCCCTGACCATACCGGCGGCGGCGGCGCGGCGGCCGGACCAGCGGGGCCTGGCCCTGCTCCTGTCGCTGGCTGCGACGGGAGGGCTATTGGGCTTGTTGCTGGCGCCCCTGTCGGGCGTCTGGGTCTGGGCGGTCGTCCAGGGACTGGCCCAGGGCGGCCTGTTCTCTCTCGCCCTGACCCTGGTGCTCCTGCGCTCGGCCGACAGCCAGACGGCGTCGCAGTTGTCCGGCATGGCCCAGGGCGTAGGCTATGTCCCGGCGGCCTTGTCGCCGCTCGGCGTCGGCCTGCTGCACCAGTGGACCGGCGGGTTCGAGGCCGTGGCCGGATTGGCGGCCGTGATCGGCCTCGGTCTTGTCTTGTCCGGCCTGATCGCGGGCCAGGATCGGGTCGTCGCGCCCGCCGCCATGAAATCACCTCGCTAGACACGGAGCTTGCATGACCCCGTCGCTTTCACCGGACCCGGCGTCCGACAGGTTCAAGGGCAGGGTGGCTGTCGTCACCGGCGCGGGCGGGGGGATAGGCCGGGCCGCGGCCTTCCTGCTGGCGCGACAGGGCGCGTTCGTGGCGCTCAACGATCTGAACCCGGAACTGGCGGCGGCGGCCGTCTCCGGGATCGAGGCCGCAGGCGGCCGGGCTCTGGCTTTGCCGGGCGACGCCGCCGACGAGACCTTCGCCGCCGAGGCGGTCGCCGAGGTCATGCGGGGCTGCGGTCGCATCGATGTCCTGGTGAACAATGTCGGGATTTCGGTCGTGGCTCCCGCGGAGGACTTCATCGCCTGGGACCGGGTGGTGCGCACCAACCTCTATTCCCAGTTCTACTGGTCTCGGGAAGTCGCCAAGGCGGCGATGATCCCGGCCGGACGCGGGGCGATCGTCAACGTGGCCTCCATCGCCGGCCTGGCGGCCGTGCCGAACCAGATCGGCTATGTCGTGTCCAAGCATGGCGTGGTCGGCCTGACCCGGTCGCTGGCCGTCGAGTGGGGGCGTCACGGGATCCGCGTCAACTGCGTCTGTCCCGGCATCACGGCCACGGATTTGACGACCGGGGCGAACGGCATGGACCCTGAAAGGCTCAGGGCCCGTATCGCGCGCGTGCCCCTGGGACGGATGGGCGAAGCCGAGGAGCAGGCCCAGGCCATCGCCTACCTGGCGTCGGACGACGCCGCCTATGTCTCGGGCTTGATCATGAATGCGGACGGGGGGCAGCTGGCGCTGCATTCCGGGGTGATGACCTGACCGCGCCCCCGCGAGCGAGGTAGTCGAGGACCCGCCGGGAGACCAGTCGGCCCGGACCGCCCGAAACGCCTCCGCCGGGATGAATGCCGGCGCCGCCCAGAAAGAACCCGGGGGCCAGGGGCTCAGGGCCGCCGAGACCGAAAGCAGGACGTTTGACGCCCGCGCGCTGGGCGCCGAAATCGACATGGGTGACGCAGCCGCGGGTCAGGCCGGTGCGGGCCGCACGGTCCGGGCAGGTCTCGAACCAGCGGCCCAGTTCTGCGTCGAAGCCATCGTAATAGTCGGCGGCGCGCGCGACGACGGCCTGGGCGGCGGGAGCCTGTCCCCGCCGAGGCGGGGCCAAGGCCCTGCGGGGCTCGTCGGCGACGCCTGAAGAGAACGGAAAACGCCGCCTCGCCGGAGCGAAGCGGCGTTTTCGCCTCAGAGGCCGGTCGCGGTCAGGTCTGCGGGGCCGCCTTGCAGCGCCAGTTCGCTGCGTCGTAGACGGCGCCCGGCGCGCCCGCCTTGGCGGAATCGAACACCGCGACCTCGGGGTAACGGCAGAGCAGGAAGTCGCGCGAGGATCCGGTCGGCGGCGGCACGAGTACGCCCGACACCGTCTTGGTCGCCGGATCGGCGAACAGAAGCTGCAGGCGCTCGGCGCCACGGTGCGCGACGACCGGACCGGGGGCTTCGCCCTTTTCCACCCAGTTGATCAGTTCGGTCATCAGGACGTCCGGCGCATCGCCAGGGCCGGTGCCCGAACCGCAGTGGCCCATGCCGGGGATGCGGTAGAAGCTGGCGAACTGGCGCAGATCATCCATGCCGCCGACCGATCGGGCGGCGTCGGCGTAGTACTGCTCCATCTCGGTGTCGATGCAGCAGGGATCGCTGACCCCGTTCCACATCAGCACCTTGCCGCCGCGGTCGCGGTAGGGGGCGAGGTTGGCGCTGTAGGGGGCGCCGAAGTCCAGCTTGCGGGTCGCTTCCCACCAGGCGTCGATGGTCGCCTGGTCGTTCAGGTCCATGGTCATCACGTCGAAGTCGGGGCCGAAGAGCACCTTGGCCAGGGAACTGCCGATCACATAGCCAGGCGAAGAGCGGGCCATGTTCTCCACCGTGGCCGCGTCGGACCAGGGCGGGGGGACCTGACCCATGAAGCCGGCCCAGACGCTCATGTTGGAGATCGGGAAGCCGACCTTGATGAGGCCGGAGGGGCTGCGCGGACCGGCGACGATGGCCTTGATGCTCTTGAGCTCAGGCTGGGTCAGGCAGTCGGGACGATCACCGTCCTTGCAGGCCAGGGCGTCGAAGTCGAAGCTGCACTTGGTGTGGTCCTGGATGATGTCGTCCTTGGCGCCGTCGATTTCGTCGCAGGCGGCGGTGACCTTGGCGTCGAGCATGACGAACTTGGCGGGGGAGACCCAGGAGCCCGGCTCGCGCGCCATCTGCTGCGCGGCGTTGATGAAGGCGAGCATGGTCGCCGAGCTGCGGCCGCCAGGGGCGCCGAGCAGGACGCCGTCATAGTCTTCGGGGTGGCGTTCGATGGCTTCGGTGGACATGCGCCCGCCGCCGGAGCAGCCCGAGGTGTAGCGATAGAACAGCGCGCCGCCGTAGTAGGCGCGCGTGATCTGCTGGGTCGCCACCGCAGTGACGTGGGCGCCCCGGTCGATATGGTCGCGCGCCTGGGCGGGATCGGACAGGAAGCTCCAGTCGAGGATGTGGCCGGTATGGCCGGTGTCGGTCCCGGCGACGGCGAAGCCCTGCACGAGCGGATTGCCGGCGGGAATCTGGGAGTCCGACGGGACGTAGCCCGCCGCGCCGCCCATGCCGATGAAGTAGTAGCGGTTGCGCCAGTTCTCATCCGGCAGCTGGAGCCGGAAATTGACCTTGTTGGGGCCCGGGTTGGTGGTGACGACATAGCCCTCGACGCGGCAGTGCGGCACGGGGGCCGCTGTCGGGGTCGCCGAGGTGATCACAGTATCGGCCGGCGCTGCGGCCTGGATGGCCGCGGTTTCGCAGGTCCCCGCCGAGGCGGCGGAGCCATGAAACAGGATGGCGGCTCCCGCGGCGGCGCCGCAGACGAGAAGCCTGGATTTCACAGATAAGGTCACGCTAGTCCTCCCTTGGGTGTTGTGGTTCGGGCCGTCCCGGCGGTTGGGGCGGATGCGGCGGCGGGTCGATGACGCGCCGGCCTGGGATCAGGCGACGACGACCCGGGCCGACGCCAGATTCTCAAGCTGACGCCGCGCCGTCGGATCGCCCTCCCGGTTCAGGCGCACGCGGCAGGTGACGAAATAGACGCCCGGCCGGTCGAAGCGGGTCGTGGTCCTGAGGATCAGTTCGGTCTGTCCGGGCGGGACCTCCGCCTCGACGGCGAAGGCGCCTGAGGCGTCCAGGTCCCATTGAGCCTGGGTGAAGGTTCCGGCGCCTTCAGGCGCTTCGGCCTGTGCGGTGAAGGTCACCGGCTGGCCGACCTTGGCGTCGAAGCGGACGGCGCCGTCGACGGTGACCGCAACGACCGGTTGGACGCCGCCGCGCGCCTTGGCCGACGACGGCAGGCTGACCTTGCCGTCGGCGAACTCATAGGCGGTCTCGGCCGGCGGGACGCCTTGTTCGACCCAGGCTGCGAGATCGACCAGGCCCTGTTCGATGATCGGCATGTAGTTGATCAGCCAGGTCGAGGTGGCGCGTTCGGCGCAGCTGGGCAGGAGCATGGGCGGGACATGTTCGGCGTTCTGCGTCCATTGCAGGCGGAACTTCTCCCGGGCCGCCTCCGGTCCCTGGGCGTCCTCGACCGCGCGCTTGTAGATCACGCCCTGGGGCGGCCACAGCGAGGCGTCGTGGGTGTGGTGGATCCAGAGCAGCCTGCCCGAATACTGGCCGGAGTAGGGCACGCCCATGAGAGGCGACTGGGCCGGCACGCCGTGTTGCGGATAGACGGGACGGCCGTCGACGCGAAGGAAGTCGTTCAGCGGGTCGTCCGAAATATGGTGCCGGTAGGCATAGCAGAAGGCCAGGAAGGCGTGGTTGTCGAGGCGGACCCTGTCGCCGACCTCGACCCCGCGAAAGCGCAGGATATTGGCGTCGGCGCGGCCGTCGCAGAACCAGATGTCGCCGACGGCGCGGGTGCAGAACAGTTGCCGGCCCGCCGCGTCTCCGCTCTGGATCAGGACGCCGCTGCCGGTGCTGTAGCCGCCCTCGAGACCCTTGACCTCGATCGCCACCGGCAGGTCCCAGGCCCCTGAACTCGACGCCATCAGCAGGATCATTGCCTTTGCATCGGCGTACTCGGGCGCACTGAATTCCTCGCCCATCAGGTCCTGGGCGGTGATGATCCGGCTGATCGGCAATTCGATGTCGATGAGGTCGTCCGCCACCACCTCTGGGCGGTCGTGCCCCACATAGCCGGGCGTGTCCCAGAAGCGCGCGAAATAGTCGGCGTCCTCTTCCAGGAGCATGCCGGCGATCGAGCACCAGAGCCAGATCTGGCCCATGGGCTTGGCGATCATGAACTCGTCGCCGCGCGGGTAGCCGAGGCGGTACAGGTTGGCCAGTTCCTCGCGCTCGTGCTGGGAGAGGCCGACAAAGGGGTCGCCGCCTCCGCCGGGCGCCATGGCGTCGATGACCCGGTCCAGCTTGTCGCCGCGCAAGAGGCGCTGGACGTTGAACATGCTGCCGAACGAGAAGGGCTGTTCACTGCGGACGCGCGCATTGGTGCCGTGCGGCTCCACATTGCCGCCGCCCATGAAGGGCAGGGCGCCGTCGTAGACGCCGTCGCCGTACTCGAGGCAGAGGGGCGAGCGCCGCCCTCCGCCGCTGCCGCCCCAGACATAGCTGTAGTCGGGCTCGCGGCCGAAAACCTGGCGGCAGACGAATTTGGAAAAGCGCGCGCTCTCGACGCTGGCGCGATAGCCGTAGAGCCCGGGATCGATCCCGGCGCGCGGATCGACGTCGTCGCCGATATGGCCCGAGTTGGATTCGACCATGTAGCCGCCGAGCTTGACCATCATGTCGAGGCCGCCGAGCAGGGCGCCCATCGCGCCGGCGAAGGCTTCTTCATGGCCGGCGTGGGCGCCTTCGAGCGGATGATACATCCGGCCGCCCCATTCCTCCTCGGCGGGGAAGTAGAAGGTGAAACGGGTGTCTGTGTTCTCGAAGCCGCCGTGGATGTTGCGATGGGGGTGGGGGGCCTCGCGCCATTCGTCGCGGTCGATGTAGGGCGCGCCGAAATAGGGGTCCCGGACGGCGTAGCCGCGGGTGTCCAGGGCGGGGGTTTCAGCCGGGTCCGACATGGGCGCTCATCCTAATGTGTGACTGGTTTTGGGTTCTGGCTCTCCGGCCGATCGCCTCATCTATCCGCGTGTTCTGAAATCAGTCAATCATTCTCTAATCCGAATTCGCGTCAATGCGTGACCTCAAGGTGAAGGCAGCGGCTTTCGCGGAGAAACGAGAATTCTGACCTCAGACGAATGTTCTTGCCGATATTCTGCACATGTGAGACTGATTTGTTCAATGCACGGCAGGGGGACCTTCTCACCAGCGCCCAAAAATGGGCGCGGCCGGCATTGGAGGGAACGATGACGCACCACGCTTCTGGCGCTAATTCCGCGCGCCCAATTCGCAGGATCGGCCTGTCCGGCCTGCTGTTCGCCACCTGTATGACCGCGCCTACTTTCGGATTCGCGCAGTCGCCGACGCCTTCAACCAGTGACCCTAATCAGGTTTCCGCCATCGACGACGTCGTCGTCACGGCGCGTCGACGCCAGGAGCGGCTGCAGGAGGTGCCTCTCGCCGTGACCGCGCTGAGCCAGGAGCTCCTGGAGGAGAAGGGGGTTCGCGACGCCAACGATCTCGGCCAGGTCGCGCCCGGTCTCAGCGTTCAGAACACCACCGCCAACCGCAACAACATCACCTATTCGATCCGGGGGCAGGGCCAGGCGTTCGGCCAGAATTCTCCGGGCGTCGTTCCCTATTTCGCGGAGGTGCCGTCCTTCGGCGACGCAATTTTCGATCTTCAGGGCATCCAGGTCCTGAAGGGGCCGCAAGGGACCCTGTTCGGACGCAACACCACCGGCGGCGCCGTCCTCTTCGCGCCTCGCGCGCCCAGCGAGGCGTTCAACGGCTATGTCCTGGGCCGCTTCGGAGACTATGAGCGTCGCGACCTCGAGTTCGGTCTCGGCGGCCCGATCCTGGGCGACAAGCTGATGTTCCGCGTGGCCGGCCAGGTGCTGCGCCGCGAGGGCTATACCGACAATGTCACGAACGGCGACAAGCTGGACGACGAGCATCGTGAGTCCTGGAGGATCAGCCTGACCGCGCGTCCGTTCGAGGGTTTCGAGAACACCCTCCTGTATCAGGACGTCAATGTGGACGAGGCCGGGTCCGGCCTCTCTCTGGCGGTCATCGCGCCCTCCTATTCGAACCAGCCCATCTACGGCCAGCTCCAGGCCGCGCTTGCGGCCCAGAAGGCGCGCGGCCCTCGTGCGATCGCCACCAACTACGAGCCCGACTACATGAAGCTGGACAGTCAGGGATGGATCAACACCACGACCTGGGCCCTGAATGACCATCTGACGTTCAAGAACATCTACAGCCAGCGACGCTCCACCGCAGGCCAGTCCTACGACCTCGACGGCAGCCCGGTGACGGTCCTGCATGTGACCAATCCCCTCGGCAACAAGTCCAAATACACCAGCGAGGAGTTCCAGGCCCAGTTCAACGTCTGGAACATCGACGGGGTGGTCGGCTACTTCACCGAGGACGCAAAAACGCCTCTCAACTACGGCTTCGACACGCGCCAGTTCGTTCGCATTCCAGGGCTGTTGCCGAACGGCGGCGTCATCCAGGCCGTCAATATCGCCCAGTCCTCGTCGGGCAGCGAAGCCGTCTACGGCCAGATCGACTGGGCCGTCACCGACAGGCTGACCCTGACCGGCGGGCTGCGCAAGACGACGGATGAGAGGTCCAGCGGACCGTCCCAGACCTTTGTCCTCTTCTCGCCGCTCCAACCCTATCCGACCGAGCTGGGCGCGGGCGCGGGCGCCAGGATGTACGTTTCCTTTGACGCCACGACCTGGAACCTGGCCGCCAACTATCAGTTTAGCCGCGACCTCAATGTCTATGCGACTGTTCGCAAGGGCTTCAAGAGCGGGGGGTTCAACGGCACCGCGATCAATCCCGCCGACCGGTTCTTCCAGCCCGAGGAGGTGACCGACTACGAGGCCGGAGTGAAGGGGCTGTCCACCCTGGGCGGCTGGCAGGTGCGCTACGCCGTCGACGTCTTCTACGACGACTACACCAATATCCAGAGGTTTGTGAATCTGGCCACGGTGCCGGCCTCGACGGTGACCCGCAACGCCGCCGCCGGCTCCATCGCCGGGCTGGACCTTGATCTCACCGTCGCACCGTCCGACTGGTTCAGCGCCTCGCTCCAGTACACCTATCTGGACGCCAAGTACGACAGCTACACGGACGCCCTGCTCGGCGATCTGTCGAATAGCAAATTCCCCAATACCCCTGAACACCAGCTGAACTTCACGCCGCGGATCGAGATCCCGCTGCCGCAGGGCATGGGCGAGCTTTCGGCCCTGGCCAGCATCTACCACCAGAGCGGCATCGCCACCGATCCCGCCAATGTGCCCAACGGCAATCCTCTGGTCGCACTATCCAGTCAGGGCGCCAATCTGGAGGGTTATACCCGCATCGACCTGCGGGCGGACTGGCGCAACATCAGGGGGACGGGCGTCAGCGCGGCCGCCTATATCCGCAACGCCACCGACGAGACCTACGTCACGGGCACCAATAATCAGCTCACAAGCGAGTTCGGCGTCGCCACCTATCTGTACGGGCAGCCCCGCTTCTTCGGGGTGGAGCTGAGGTACGCCTTCGGCTCCTGACCGCCGGCCGGTCGCCCGGCCGAGCGTCGCCGATCGACATTCCCTTCCCGCTGGCCCAGGGATCGGATATCGGTCGGCGGCGCTTGCGTCGTTTCGATCGCCCGGGGGCTCCGAAGGGACGGCGTCGTCTCCCACATGTCCGCCGACCGAGACGCCGGAACGGCGGACGGAAGTAGAGCAGGAATGGCCACCGATCCCGTCGCAGTTCAGCTTGCGGACACCCTTGCGGACATGATCCGGGGCGCCGGATTGAGGTCCGGCGCCCTGGTCGCGTCCGAGCAGGACCTGCGCGCCCGCCACGAGGTCGGGCGTTCGGTGCTGCGTCAGGCCGCCCGCATCCTCGAGGCGCGCGGCGTGGCCTTCATGAAGCGGGGAATCGGCGGAGGGCTCATCGTCGCCCCGCCGGATCCGGAGCCCGCCGGGCGGGCCCTCGCCATCCTGCTGGAAAGCCGGATGCAGGGGCCCTATGCCGCCGACCGGCTCCTGAAGGCCGTCGACACCCATGTCTTTCTGACCTCGACGCCCCGTCTCGACCCTGACGAGTGCGAACAGGTGCGCCAGCTCGCCTGGCGACTGAAGCGCGACTCGGAAACCAACCTGCCGCGCATGGGCGAGATCCGCCAGTTGCTGAGCGCCATTCGCGGCCTCGTGAAGGACCCGCTGGCCGGCCTCGCCTACCAGACAATCGCCGAGTACGGGCAGGACATGGCGCCCTATAGCGTCCTGGCGGGCGGCCTGGCCTACCGCGGCGCCTGGTGGGACTCCCTTCTCGAGATGATCGAGGCGCAGATCGCCGGCGACGTCGGAGCCCTGTTCGAACTCCGGGAACGCCAGTTGGCGCTGGTTCGTGACAGCCAGGCGGCCTGGAGCGCCATCGACCGCGACCAACGGCAGGTGCCCGTGATCGAGGGCGAACTGCCGGACGGGAGCGGCCATCCGGCCGAGCGCCTGGCGAGGGAGCTGCTGCGCGACGTGCGACTTCTGGGCTGGTCGGCCGGAGCCCGGATCGGCGGCGCCGGAGATCTTGTGGCGCGATACGGCGTCACGGTGAGCACCCTGCGCCAGGCCGTCCGCATGCTGGAGCAGCATTCCGTTGTCCGCATGGAGCGCGGTCGCGCCGGCGGCCTGGTCGTGGCCGTCCCCGAGCCCGCCGCAGCGATGGGACGCGCTCTCGACTATCTGGGCCGGACGGAGATCGATCCCCAGGATGCGACCTCCCTGCGGCGCCAGCTGGGCCTCAAGGCGCTCAGCGCCATCGCCGAAATGCCGAGGGAGCGTCGCGCCCTGGCGCTGGCAGGGGATGGGCCCGGCCTGTCGCTCGCCCGGTTCGGCGCGCTTTCGGGCGACGCCGCCATCGAGATCTTCAGCGCTGTCGTCGATGCGATTGCGCCGGTCGCCGACCACGACCGCCACGGTCTCGGCCCGTTGATCGCCGGAGCCCTCGCCGCCGGTGATGCGGCGCGCGCGCGGCGTCTCTTCCTGTCCCACGAGCAGCGCGTCTCGCGGAGGCGACCATGACCGCCGCCGTCCGCGAAGAGGGCCTGCTCGCGCCCCTGCGCGTCCCTGTGTTCCGACGCATCTGGTCGGCGAGCCTGCTGTCCAACTTCGGCATCCTGATACAGGGGGTCGGCGCGGCCTGGAGCATGAGTCGGCTGACCGACGACGCCATGATGGTGGCCCTGGTCCAGACCGCCCTGATGGCGCCCATCATGCTCTTCGCCCTGCCGGCCGGAGCAATCTCGGACATGTTCGACCGACGCCTGGTCTGCATCGGGGCGCTGAGCTTCGCGCTCGCCGGGGCGGTCGGTCTGTGCGTGGTGACGCTTCTGGGGCTCCTGACGCCGCCGATCCTGCTGGCCTTCTGTTTCGTCGTCGGCAGCGGGATGGCCGTCTTCGGCCCGGCCTGGCAGGCCTCGGTCTCCGAACAGGTGCCGGGCCAGGCCCTGCCGTCGGCCATCGCGCTCAACGGGATCAGCTATAATGTCGCTCGAAGCTTCGGGCCCGCCATCGGCGGCGTCATCGTCGCAGCGGTGGGGGCGATCGGCGCCTTCGCCGCAAACGCCGTCTTCTATCTGCCGCTGCTGACGGTTCTGCTGTTGTGGAAGCGCAAGCAGGAGCCGGCGCGACTGGCCCCTGAGACCTTCTGGCGCGCCCTCGTGTCTGGCGTTCGCTTCATCCGCTACGCCCCGTCCCATCGGGCCTTCATTGTCCGAACCCTCCTGTTCGGCCTGATCGGCGGCGTCGTTCCCGCCCTGATGCCGCTGATCGCCCGCGAGCTCCTGCAGGGCGATGCCCCGGTCTATGGTCTGCTTCTGGGCGCCTTCGGACTGGGGGCGGTGATCGGCGCCGTCATCCTGCCGTCGATCCGCCGCCGTCTTACGACTGAAACCTCTAGCCGCCTTTCAGCCGTCGTCATGGGGGCGGCGATCATCGTCGTCGCCGCGAGCCGTCATGAGGCCGCGACCCTGATGGCGCTCCTGGTCGCCGGCGTGGCCTGGACCAGCGTGCTGACGCTCTACAGCATCTCCATCCAGGTCTCGGCTCCGCGTTGGGTCGCCGGGCGGGCCCTGGCCATCTTCCAGGCGACGATCGCTGGAGGCGTGGCCCTGGGCGCCTGGGGATGGGGCCGCTGCGCCGACCAGATCGGCGTGGGCGACACGCTGCTTGTCGCGGGACTGCTGATGGCGACGTCGGCCCTGGCGGGCCTGTGGCTGCGGCTGCCGAACATGTCCCTGCCGCCCGAGGAACGGCGGCTCGACCGGGCCGGACCCGCCGTCGGACTCGACATCACGCCCCGTAGCGGTCCGATCGTCATCGAGATCGACTATGTCGTGCCGGCGCGCAATGCGCGCGCCTTCTACGCCGTGATGCAGAAGGTGCGCCGCTATCGCCTGCGCACCGGCGGCTACGGATGGTCCATCGCCCGGGATATCTCCGACGCCACGCGCTGGACCGAGCGGTTCCACGCCCCGACCTGGAACGACTACCAGCATCTGGTCCATCGGGGCGAGGGCTCGGGACGGGAGGGGCTGGACGAGAGCCGGGCGCTTCTGGATCCCGAGGCGCCGGTCCAGGTTCGTCGGCTGCTGGAGCGACCGGCCGGTTCGGTGCGGTGGCGGGACGAAACCCCGGATCTCGACGTCGGGCCGGAGCCCGCCGGGACGACGCCCTGACCCTGGCCAGACCAGGCGAAGGCGGCCGCCGGGCTAACGCCGGGGCCCGGCGAAGGGGGCAGGCGAGCGTCAACGCAAGGGCAGGGCGGTCGTCATCTTGGCGGCGCCCAGGGACATGGTCGAGTTGATCTCCTGCACGGTGGGCAGGGTGAGCAGGCGGCCGAAGGCGAGCTCGCGATAATCCTCAACCGTGCCGGTGATGATCCGGAGCAGGAAGTCGAACGGTCCCATGGTGGGGTGGATCTCGATGACCTCCGGCAGCCGGGAGACGGCGTCGATGAATTCCGTGAGATTGGTCCGTCCGTGGGCCGAAAGCTTGACGTTGGCGAAGATCGTGGTGTGGAGGCCGAGCTTTTCAGCGACCAGGCGCGGTCTGGCGTCCACGACATAGCCCTCGGCTTTCAATCGGTTGAGGCGACGCCAGCATGGAGATTGAGACAGTCCGACGCGGTCGGCGAGTTCAGCTGTCGTCAGGGGGAAGACGCGCTGGACCACGTCGAGGATGCGGCGGTCGATTTCGTCAGGTTCAAAGGTCGACATGGGGCGCGCTCTCGAAAACAGCCAGCGAGGATTTCTAATCCAGAAACTATTTCAGTAATAGATTTTCATTTCTATCTTAGAACTTTTTGGCGTGATTTCGAGAACGGGGCGCCCGACGGGATGGGCCAGTATCGTGGCTCAACCTCGGTCGAGATCATGCAAAACCGTCCTCCTCTGCGCCTTCACATTCCCGAGCCGGTCGCCCGTCCCGGCGACGCGCCCGCCTTTGACCGCTCGCTCATTCCCGAGCCGGGCGACACCCGTCGCCCCGAGACGACCTCGGCGGAGGCGGACATGCGCGACCTGCCGTTCGGCCTCGTGCGGGTGCTCGATGACAACGGGGAGGCGTCGGGCCCCTGGAATCCCAAGCTTCCGACGGAGACGCTTCTGGCGGGCCTTCGCGCCATGCTGCTGACCCGCGCCTTCGACGAGCGCCTGTTCAGGGCGCACCGCCAGGGCAAGACCAGCTTCTACATGAAGTCGACGGGGGAGGAGGCGATCGGCGCCGCCCAATCCCTCTTCCTCGACCGCGACGACATGTGCTTCCCCACCTATCGGGTGCTGAGCTGGCTGATGGCGCGGAATTATCCGCTGATTGACCTGTGCAACCAGATATTCTCCAACGAGAAGGACCCTCTCAAGGGGCGCCAGCTCCCCATTCTCTATTCGGCGCGGGACTACGGCTTCTATTCGCTTTCGGGCAATGTCGGCAGCCGGTTCGGCCACGCCGTCGGCTGGGCCATGGCCTCGGCCTTCAAGGGCGGGCAATCCATCGCCCTGGCCTATATCGGCGAAGGCACGACCGCGGAGGGCGACTTCCACGAGGCCCTGACCTTCGCCAGCGTCTACCGGGCGCCGGTGATCCTGTGCGTCACCAACAACCAGTGGGCCATCTCCAGCTTCTCGGGCATCGCCGGCGCTGATGAGACGACCTTCGCAGCCAAGGCCCTAGCCTACGGCTTGCCGGGCCTGCGCGTCGACGGCAACGACTTCCTGGCTGTCTGGGCGGCTACGGAATGGGCGGCGGAGCGGGCGCGGATGAACCTCGGCGCCACCCTGATCGAACTTTACACCTATCGGGCGTCCGGACACTCCACCTCCGACGACCCGACCAAGTACCGGCCGGCCGACGAGGCCGAGGCCTGGCCCCTGGGCGATCCGGTGGAGCGGCTCAAGGCCCACATGATCGGCCTGGACCTCTGGGACGAGGACCGCCACGCCGCCCTGCAGGCCGAGCTCGACGCCGAGGTGCGCGCCGCCGTCAAGGAGGCGGAGGCCGTGGGCACCCTCGGCAAGTCCAAGCCCAGCGTGAAGGAGATGTTCGAGGGCGTCTTCAAGGACCCCGACTGGCGGGTCGTCGAACAACGCCGCGAACTGGGAATCTGAACCATGCCGACGATGAACATGATCCAGGCGCTGAATTCGGCGCTCGACGTGATGCTGACCGAGGATCCCGACACGCTGATCTTTGGCGAGGACGTCGGCTATTTCGGCGGCGTCTTCCGCGTCACCGACGGCCTGCAGAAGAAACACGGCCTGACCCGCTGTTTCGACGCGCCGATCTCCGAGGGCGGGATCGTCGCCACGGCCATCGGCATGGGGGCCTTCGGGCTGCGGCCCATCCCTGAAATCCAGTTCGCCGACTATATTCTACCGGCCTTCGACCAACTGGTGTCGGAGGCGGCGCGCCTGCGCTATCGCTCCAACGGCGAGTTCTGGGCCCCGATCACAGTGCGCTCGCCCTATGGCGGCGGCATCTTCGGCGGCCAGACGCACAGCCAGAGCCCCGAAGCCATCTTCGCCCACATCACCGGGCTGAAGACGGTCATCCCGTCCAATCCCTATGACGCCAAGGGCCTGCTGATCGCCTCGATCGAGGACGACGATCCGGTCATCTTCCTGGAGCCCAAGCGCCTCTACAACGGTCCCTTCGACGGGCGTCACGAACAGGCGCTCAAGACCTGGGCGGGCGATCCCATGGCCGAGGTGCCGGCCGGTCGCTACACCGTGCCGCTCGGCAAGGCCGCCATCGTGCGCGAGGGGACCGAGGCGACCGTGCTGGCCTATGGCACCATGGTCCATGTCGCCCTGGCGGGGATCGAGGACAGCGGCGTGGACGCCGAACTGATCGATCTTCGCTCCATCGTGCCCCTGGACGTCGACGCCATCGTCGCCTCGGTCAAGAAGACCGGACGATGCGTCATCCTGCATGAAGCATCGCGCTTCGGGGGCTTTGGCGGAGAGCTTTCCGCCCTGGTCCAGGAACGCTGCTTCTATCACCTTAAGAGCGCCGTCCAGCGGGTCGCCGGTTGGGACACGCCTTATCCGCACGCCTTCGAGTGGGACTATTTCCCCGGGCCCGCCCGGCTTGCGGCGGCCCTCAAGCGCACGATGGAGGACTAGGCCATGGGGCGGTATCTGTTCCGATTGCCCGATGTCGGCGAAGGCGTCGCCGAGGCCGAGGTCGTGGCCTGGCTGGTCAAGGTCGGCGACGTCGTCGAGGAAGACCAGAACCTGGTCGAGGTCATGACCGACAAGGCGACGGTCGAGATCAGCTCGCCGGTCGCAGGGGTGGTTGTCGCCGTCCACGGCGAGGTAGGCGGCATGCTGCCCGTAGGCGCCGTCCTGGTCGAATTCGAAAGCGAGGCGGGCGTGGAGACGCCTGCCGCGACGGCGCCCGTTCCGGCTGAAGCGACGATGGGCGCCGCCCCGTCGCCAGGCCCGGTTCCGGCTCCTGCGCCGGCCCTTTCGGAAAGGACGGCCGCGCCGTCCGGCGCCTTGCGTCGCAGTGCTTCATCGGGTCGTTCTGCGGGGGAGGCGCCGCTGGCTTCGCCTTCGACCCGTCGGCGCGCCCTGGATCTCGGCGTGTCCCTGATCCAGGTCCCCGGCACCGGGCCGGCGGGCCGGATCACGCCCGACGACCTCGAGGCCTATCTGGTGGCGGACAGCGAGGGCGGCGCCCGCTCGTCCCTGGTCGCTCGCACCGGAGTGAACGACACCCGTATCGTCGGCCTGAGGCGCAAGATCGCCGAGAAGATGCAGGAGGCCAAGCGCCGCATCCCGCACATCAACTATGTCGAGGAGTGCGACCTGACCGAGCTGGAGGCCCTGCGTCTCGACCTCAACCAGCACCGGACCGAGGATCAGCCCAAGCTGACCCTGCTGCCCTTCATCATGCGCGCCATAGTCAAGGCCCTGCCGGACTACCCGCAGATCAACGCCCTCTATGACGACGACGCGGGGGTGCTGCACGCCCACGAAGGCGTGCACATCGGCATCGCCACGCAGACGCCCAACGGGCTGATCGTGCCGGTCGTGCGTCACGCCGAGGCGCGCGACCTCTGGGACTGCGCCCGAGAGGTCGCGCGGCTGGCCAAGGCCGTGCGCGACGGAACGGCCGCGCGCGAGGAACTGTCCGGCTCGACCATCACCCTGACCAGCATGGGACCGCTCGGCGGGATCTCCTCCTCGCCGGTGATCAATCATCCCGAGGTGGCCATCCTCAACCCCAACAAGCTGGTGGACCGGCCGATGGTGCAGGGGGCCTTCGTCACGGTGCGCAAGATGATGAACCTGTCCTCCGCCTTCGATCACCGGATCGTCGACGGCTACGACGGCGCCCTGTTCGTCCAGCGGGTCAAACGCCTGCTCGAACACCCCGCCCTGATCTTCATGGACTGAAGCGATGACCAAGACCCTCAGACCCAAGGTCCTCGTCGTCGGCGGTGGACCGGGCGGCTATGTGGCCGCCATTCGCGCCGGACAGCTTGGGCTCGACACGGTTCTGGTCGAGACCGGGCGTCTGGGCGGCACCTGCCTGACGCGCGGCTGCATTCCCTCCAAGGCCCTGATCCACGCCGCCGGCCTCTATGAGGAGGCGACGGCGGCCTCGGGGGAGGCGGGGCGCTTCGGCATCCGCCTGAGCCAACCTCCGAGCCTGCGCTTTGACGAGACCATGAGCTGGAAGGACGGGATCGTCGATCGGCTGAGCGGCGGCGTGAGCGGCCTACTGCGCAAGGCCAAGGTTCGGGTCGTCACGGGATGGGCGACCTTTTCCGACGCCAAGACCTGTACGGTCGAGACCGCCGCCGGAAGGATGTCTATCCAGGCGGAACATGTCATTCTGGCGACGGGATCGACCCCGGTCGAGCTTGCCTTCCTCCCCTTCGGAGGCCGGGTGATTTCCTCAACCGACGCCCTTTCCCTGACGGAGGTGCCGGCGGCCCTCGCGGTGGTCGGCGGCGGCTATATCGGGCTGGAGCTCGGGATCGCCTTCGCCAAGCTGGGGTCGAAGGTGACCATCGTCGAGGCCCAGGATCGCATTCTGCCGCTGTACGACAGCCGGCTGACTGAGCCGGTGTCGCGATGGCTGGCGAAGCACGACGTCGACGTCCACCTCGGGGCCAGGGCCCTGGGGCAGGATGATGCGGGCCTGTTGATCCAGACGGCTGATGGATCTGAACCGGTCATTGTTCCCGCCGATCGCATCCTGGTCACTGTGGGCCGCAAGCCGCTGACGGAAGGCTGGGGCCTGGAGCAGATGGGCCTGGCGATGGAGGGCCGGTTCGTGAAGATCGACGACCGCTGCGCGACGTCGACGACCCAGGTCTGGGCCATCGGCGATCTGGTGGGGGAGCCCATGCTCGCCCACAAGGCGTCCGCCCAGGGCGAGATGGTCGCCGAAATCATCGCCGGTCACAGACGCCGGTTTGATCCGGTCGCCATCGCCGCCGTCTGCTTCACCGAGCCCGAGATCGTCAGCGTCGGCTTGACGCCCGACCAGTCGCCCGAGGGCGTCGAGACCATCGTCGGCCAGTTCCCCTTCCAGGCGAATGGCCGGGCGCTGTCGATGGAGGCGGGCGACGACGGCGGCTTCGTGCGCGTCCTGGCGCGCAAGTCCGACCACCGGATCCTGGGTCTTCAGGCGGTGGGCCGTCACGTCTCGGAACTGGCGGGAGAGTTTTCGACCCTGATGGAGATGGGGGCCGTTCTGGAAGACGTCGCCGGCGTCATCCACGTCCATCCCACACTGGGCGAGGCCGTCCACGAGAGCGCCCTGAAGGCGCTCGGCCACGCCCTTCACATCTGATTTCGAGCACGCTTCATGAGCATTCCCTTCGCGCTCCAATCCATGGAATTCGGTCTCGGCGAGAACGCCGACGCCATTCGTGAAACCACCGCCCGCTGGGCCGCCGACCGGCTGGCCCCGCTCGCCGCCGAGATCGACGAGAAGAACGAGTTCAAGCGCGAGCTGTGGCCCGAGATGGGCGAGCTGGGCCTGCACGGAATCACCGTCGAGGAAGAGTTCGGCGGCCTCGGCATGGGCTACCTCGAACACGTCGTGGCGATGGAAGAAGTGTCGCGCGCCTCGGCCTCGATCGGCCTGAGCTACGGCGCCCACTCCAACCTGTGCGTCAATCAGATCCGCCGCTGGGGCACGCCCGAGCAGAAGCACAAGTACCTGCCCAAGCTGATCAGCGGCGAACACGTCGGTTCGCTGGCCATGTCGGAGGCCGGTTCCGGCTCGGACGTCATGTCGATGCGCACCCGCGCCGACAAGAAGGGCGACCGTTACGTCCTGAGCGGCACCAAGTTCTGGATCACCAACGCCCCCTCGGCTGACACCCTGGTCGTCTACGCCAAGTCCGACCCGGAGGCCGGCTCCAAGGGCTGCACCGCTTTCATCGTCGAGCGCGGCATGAAGGGCTTCTCGGTCTCCAAGAAGCTGGACAAGATGGGCATGCGCGGCTCCGACACCGCCGAACTGGTGTTCGAGGACTGCGAAATCCCGGAGGAGAACGTCATGGGTCCGGTCGGCGGCGGCGCCGGCGTGCTGATGAGCGGTCTGGACTATGAGCGCGCTGTCCTGTCGGGCGGTCCGCTGGGCATCATGCAGGCGGCGCTGGACGTGGTCCTGCCCTACGTCCGCGAGCGCAAGCAGTTCGGCAAGCCCATCGGCAGCTTCCAGCTGATGCAGGCCAAGGTCGCCGACATGTACGTCGCCCTGAACAGCGCCCGCGCCTATGTCTATGCCGTGGCCCGCGCCTGCGACCAAGGCAAGACCACCCGCTATGATGCCGCCGGAGCGATCCTGCTAGCCTCGGAAAACGCCGTGAAGGTGTCGCTGGAGGCCGTTCAGGCCCTGGGCGGCGCCGGCTACACCAGGGAGTGGCCGGTCGAGCGTCTGGTCCGCGACGCCAAGCTCTATGACATCGGCGCCGGCACCAATGAAATCCGCCGCTTCCTGATCGGACGCGAGCTGCTGGGCTCATGAGCGCTCCGGTCCTCGTTTCGAAACTGCTCACGAACAGCGATCAGTTCAAGACCAATACAGCCCACAACCGCGACCTCGCGGAGACCCTCCACCGTGCCGTCGCCAAGGCCGCGCGGGGCGGCTCTGACGCCAGCCGCGACCGCCATGTGGCGCGTGGAAAGCTGTTGCCGCGCGACCGGGTCGAGCGCCTGCTGGATCCCGGCTCGCCCTTCCTGGAGGTCGGCCAACTGGCCGCCAACGGCATGTACCGGGACGAGGCGCCGGGCGCGGGCATGATCTGCGGCGTCGGCCGCGTCTCGGGCCGCGAGGTCATGATCGTCGCCAACGACCCGACGGTGAAGGGCGGCGCCTATTTCCCGATGACGGTGAAGAAACACCTGCGGGCGCAGGAGATCGCCGAGCAGAACAATCTGCCGTGCGTCTATCTGGTCGATTCCGGCGGGGCCAACCTGCCGCACCAGGCTGAGGTGTTTCCGGACCGCGACCATTTCGGCCGCATCTTCTTCAATCAGGCGCGGATGTCGGCCAAGTCGATCCCGCAGATCGCCTGCGTCATGGGCTCATGTACAGCGGGCGGGGCCTATGTGCCGGCCATGTCCGACGAGACGGTGATCGTGCGGAATCAGGGCACCATCTTCCTGGCCGGTCCGCCTCTGGTGAAGGCCGCGACCGGCGAGGTCATTTCGGCCGAGGAACTGGGCGGGGCCGAAACCCACGGCCGCAAGTCGGGCGTGGTCGACCACGTGGCCGAGAACGACGAACATGCCCTGACCATTGTGCGGGACATCGTCTCGCACCTGCCGCGCCAAAGCGGGGCGGACCTCGACCTGGCGCCCGTTCGAGCGCCGCTCTATCCGGCGGAAGACCTCTATGGGGTTGTTCCCCAGGACGTGCGCGCCCCCTACGATGTGCGCGAGATCATCGCCCGCATCGTCGATGGGTCGGAGTTCCACGAGTTCAAGGCCCTGTACGGCGCAACCCTGGTCTGCGGCTTCGCCCGCATCTGGGGCCAGCCGGTGGCCATCTTGGCCAACAACGGCGTCCT
The DNA here is from genome assembly GCF_042869015.1 of Brevundimonas sp. NPDC007368. NCBI lineage: Bacteria > Pseudomonadati > Pseudomonadota > Alphaproteobacteria > Caulobacterales > Caulobacteraceae > Brevundimonas > Brevundimonas sp. NPDC007368. The sequence goes on from NZ_JBIAFA010000008.1 coordinate 62,130, forward strand.
GTTCTCGGAGAGCGCCCAGAAGGGCGCGCACTTCATCGAACTGGCCTGCAAGCGTAAGATTCCGCTGCTCTTCCTGCAGAACATCTCGGGCTTCATGGTCGGCGGCAAGTACGAGGCCGAGGGCATCGCCAAGCACGGCGCCAAGCTGGTCACGGCCGTCGCCAGCGCCGAGGTGCCCAAGTTCACCGTCCTGATCGGCGGCAGCTTCGGCGCCGGCAACTACGGGATGTGCGGCCGGGCCTACAGCCCGCGCTTCCTCTTCACCTGGCCCAACAGCCGCATCAGCGTGATGGGCGGCGAGCAGGCAGCCTCGGTTTTGGCCACCGTCCACCGCGACGCGGATGCCTGGACGCCGGAAGAGGTCGAGACCTTCAAGGCGCCGATCCGTCAGAAGTACGAGGACGAGGGCAATCCCTACTACGCCACCGCCCGTCTGTGGGACGACGGCGTCATCGACCCGGCCCAGACCCGCGACATCCTGGGCCTGGCCATCAGCGCCAGTCTGAACGCCCCCATCCCCGAGACGCGCTTCGGCGTGTTCCGGATGTGATGGAGGGAGTGCAGGCAGCGGGTCTGTCGGGACTGGCCGATGCGGAGCTTGAGCTGGCGCGTCGGCACCTGGGCAAGCTGATCGCGGACACCAACCAGGCCATGGCTCGCTGCGGCCCCGGGGCGGGCTGGGATTCCGTCCTGGAGCGTTTGGACGCGGCCATGGCCGACTATGTGGGCGAAACACACCGCCGGGCCGGGGCGGCGTCTCACGGCGCTCTCGCAGCGGGATAGAGGTTCTGATGTTCAAATCCCTTCTGGTCGCCAATCGCGGCGAAATCGCCTGCCGGGTCTTCCGCACCGCCCGGCGCATGGGCGTCCGGACCATAGCCGTCTATTCCGAGGCCGACGCCGGGGCCCTGCATGTCCGCGAGGCGGACCAGGCGGAGCCGATCGGCCCCGCTGCGGCGCGCGAATCCTATCTCGATGCCGCCCGGGTGCTGGCGGCCGCAAAGGCCGCGGGCGCTGAGGCCGTTCATCCCGGCTACGGTTTCCTGTCGGAGAACGCCGACTTCGCCGAGGCCGTGATCGCCGCCGGCCTGGTCTGGGTAGGGGCTCCGCCGTCCGCCATCCGCGCCATGGGTCTGAAGGACGCCGCCAAAGCCTTGATGATCGCTGCGGGAGTCCCGGTCACGCCCGGCTACATGGGAGAGGACCAGCGGCCCCAAAGTCTCCGGGCCGAGGCCGACGCCATTGGCTATCCGGTCCTGATCAAGGCGGTGGCTGGCGGGGGCGGCAAGGGCATGCGCCGGGTCGACGCCGCTGAAGACTTCCTGGACGGCTTGCAGTCCTGCCGCCGCGAGGCTGCAGCCGCTTTCGGCGACGATCGGGTCCTGATCGAGAAGTACATCCCTTCGCCCCGCCATATCGAGGTGCAGGTCTTCGGCGACCTCCACGGCAATGTCGTGCATCTTTTCGAACGCGACTGCTCGCTGCAGAGGCGGCATCAGAAGGTGATCGAGGAGGCGCCGGCGCCCGGCATGACGCCCGAGGTGCGCGAGGCGGTCTGTGCGGCGGCCGTGAAGGCGGCGCGGGCCGTAGGCTATGTGGGGGCCGGAACCATCGAGTTCATAGCCGATGCTTCTGAGGGCCTGAGGGCCGACCGCATCTGGTTCATGGAGATGAACACCCGGCTTCAGGTCGAGCATCCGGTCACCGAAGCGATCACCGGCCAGGACCTGGTGGAGTGGCAGTTGCGCGCGGCCGCCGGAGAGGTTCTGCCCCGACGTCAAGACGAACTGGCCATCAACGGCTGGGCCATGGAGGCGCGGCTCTATGCGGAAAACCCGAGCGCCGGCTTCCTGCCTTCGATCGGCCGCCTGGAACGCCTGCGCTTGCCCGAAGGGGTGCGGGTCGATACCGGCGTCCAAGAAGGCGACGAGGTCACGGCCTTCTATGATCCCATGATCGCCAAGCTGATCGTCCACGCCCCGACGCGCCAGGCCGCCGCCGCCAAGCTGGCCGAGGCGGCCGGACGCGTGGAGGTCTGGCCCGTCCGCACCAATGCGGCCTTCCTGGCGCGCGCCGCCGCCGACGAAGGCTTCGTCGCCGGACGCGTGGACACCGGCTTTATCGAACGCGGCGTCGACTCCCTTGTCCCCAACGTCGAGCCTTCGGTCACGGTCCAGGCGGCGGCGGCGGCGGCCCTGATCCCCAGGCCCGACGGCGGCGCCTGGACGGACCTGGCCGGCTTTCGAGCCAATGCTCCCGCCCAGGGCCTGGTTTCGGTCTCCATCGCGGGGCAGGCCCATCGGATCGAGGCGGCGCGGACTTTACAGGGACAGGTCGCAACGGTTGGTGCGCGCGAGATTCTCTTCATTCACGGCGAGGCCTGGCCGTTTGGGCCAGGTCGCGTCGAGGCGAGGGGGGAGGGCGAGCGCCTCTCGGACGGGGTCGTCCTCAGCCCGATGCCGGGCAAGGTCATTGCGATCGAGGTCGAGGAGGGCCAGAGGGTCAGCCGCGGTCAGAAGCTCCTGACTCTGGAGGCCATGAAGATGGAGCATGGCATGGCGGCGCCCTTTGACGGGCGGGTGGCCGACCTGGCGGCCGTCGCCGGCGAGCAGGTCGCCGAGGGCGTCGTCCTGGTGCGCATCGAGGCGGAACCGGATTGATCTCTCGCCCACACTGCCGCCCTTGTGGCGCGGGCCGCACGGAGCGGGGGGCGTTTTTCTAGGTTCCGAGTTCGGCCATGCGCGCCTGATGGCGTTCGAAATGGCCGGGGCGAAGCTCCACCCAGACGCCCCGCGCGACGGCCAGGTCACGGTCGCTTCCCTGCAGGCGTAGGACGCCGGTCAGATGGTTGCGGCGTCCTTCCCGCGCGGCGATTTCCAGGTGGATCTCGAGCGGCTGTTCGATGGGCACGGGCAGCAGATAATCTACGGCGAGGGTGGCCGTGACCGACTTGACGCCCGTATGAACCAGGAAGCGGCCCAGGACGTCGTCGAACACGGCGGCCGTCCATCCGCCATGCGCCACGCGCGGACCGCCTTCGAAGTCGGCGGGGCAGGCGAGGCGGACCCGTGCGGCGGTTTCGCTCAGGGCGACGAAGTCGTCCGCGCCGAAGCGGCAGGGCGTCCGGCTCATCTGGCAGCCGCGGCAGGGTGAAACGAGGTCAGCGGTCATCAGGGGGTCCAGCGCAAGCTTTGATTGATTTTACTCTATTGAGACCCTTCTTCTGTCACTAGAAGAATGTGGCGAGGAGGGACGGTGAATTCTCGTCGTTTCGACGCGGCGCGGTTCGGGCGAGGATGCTCTTCAGCGCGCATGAGGGCTTTCAGGAGAGACTATGGCGGAATCGACAACAGCAAGGGCGTTGGGCGCTGACGACGAGTTCGAGACGAACCTGACGGGGGAGGCTGCGGATTCGAACGAGCGCATGGTGCTGGTCAAGCCCGTCTCGAACGCCATCCGGATTCTGAAGTATCTGGTGGAAGCCGGCGGGCCGACTCGCTCCGTCACCATCTCACGCGCGCTCGGCATCAACGCCAGCACCTGTTTCAATATTCTTCGCACCCTGGTGGTCGAGGAGATCGTCGAATTCGACGCCGTGGCCAAGACCTATACGGTGGGCATGGGCCTCACCGCACTGGTCGGCGAGCTGTTAACCGAGGGCCAGAGGGTCGCCGCCGCCGCGCCGCTCATGGCGGAGATCGCCGCGCGCTTCAACATCACGGTGACGCTGTGGAAACGGCTGGGCGCCGACAAGATCGTCCTGGTGAAGAGCGTCGCCAGTCCTGCGGACGTGCGCATTGAAATGGCGGAGGGGCAGCGCCTGCCCATCCTGATGGCCGCCACCGGACGCGCCATGGCGCCGCATCTCGGTTGGACCCCCAGGGCGCTGAAGGCGGCGTTCAAGCCGCTGCGCTGGCAGGCGCCGCTGACGTTCGAAGAATACTGGGCGCAGGTGGAGACCGCGCAGGTGCGCGGCTGGGCCGTCGATCGCGGGTATTTCACGCGCGGGGTCCAGACCGTTGCCGCCCCCGTGTTCGATCGGGCGGGCGAGGTGACCTTCACCATCGTCGGGGTCATGCTTTGCGAGCAGTATGAAGACGCCGCCCTCGGCGAGATCGGCGAAGCCCTGCGGGACGTTTCGCACCGGTTGGCGCGCGCCCTGACCTGATCCTTCACGATCATGAGCGGAAAGCGGCGCGGCGTGGGCTTCGTCGGAGTGACCCGTCTCGGCCAGGCCATGCGCAATCAGGCGTGGACGTGAAGATTGTTCTTCATATAGAATGTCATTCTGAAAATAGCGACGCTGGCGGCCGGGCTCCCCGGAGCGGCCGGCAGCGTCGAAAACGCGGAGGAGTGCGCATGACTGTCGATGACCTGATCCTTGTGAGCGTGGACGATCACGTGATTGAGCCTCCTGGGGCGTTCACGCCGCACTGGCCGGCGCATCTGAAGG
>NZ_JBIAFA010000009.1:0-2500 GCF_042869015.1 Brevundimonas sp. NPDC007368
TGGGTGCGGGAGCAGGATTTGAACCTGCGACCTTCAGGTTATGAGCCTGACGAGCTACCGGGCTGCTCCATCCCGCGGCAAGGCGGTGTGTGAGGAAGAAGGGTTCGAAGACAGTCCTTGGGACGGCTTTTTCTTGTGTATCTGGTAGACCCCGCGGCGACCTACTCTCCCGCGCCTTGAGACGAAGTACCATTGGCTCTGGAGGGCTTAACGACCGAGTTCGGAATGGGATCGGGTGTGGAACCTCCGACATAGCCACGGGGTCAACCAGACACACAAGAAGAAGAAGACATCGTCGCGTATATTTATCGGCAAGTAGAACCGAATGAGTTTTGCTGAGAAACGATCAAGCCGATCGGATTATTAGTACCAGTAAGCTTCACACGTCACCGCGCTTCCACACCTGGCCTATCAACGTGGTAGTCTTCCACGATCCTCAGCGAAGCCTTGTTTTGAGGTTAGTTTCCCGCTTAGATGCTTTCAGCGGTTATCTATTCCATACTTAGCTACCCTGCTGCACGGCTGGCGCCATGACAGGTCCACCAGAGGTATGTCCATCCCGGTCCTCTCGTACTAGGGACAGATCCTCTCAAGCTTCGAACACCCACGGCAGATAGGGACCAAACTGTCTCACGACGTTCTGAACCCAGCTCACGTACCACTTTAAATGGCGAACAGCCATACCCTTGGGACCTGCTCCAGCCCCAGGATGTGATGAGCCGACATCGAGGTGCCAAACTTTGCCGTCGATATGGACTCTTGGGCAAAATCAGCCTGTTATCCCTAGAGTACCTTTTATCCGTTGAGCGATGGCCCTTCCACTCGGGACCACCGGATCACTATGGCCGACTTTCGTCTCTGCTCGACTTGTCAGTCTCGCAGTCAGGCTAGCTTATGCCATTGCACTCGACGACCGATTTCCGACCGGTCTGAGCTAACCATCGCGCGCCTCCGTTACACTTTGGGAGGCGACCGCCCCAGTCAAACTACCCACCACGCCATGTCCCGGGACCGGATAACGGCCCTCGGTTAGACGTCAACGACAGTAAGGGTGGTATTTCAAGGATGGCTCCACCAGAGCTGGCGCCCCGGTTTCATAGCCTCCCACCTATCCTACACATACGGTCGCTAACGCCAAGGCGAAGCTATAGTAAAGGTTCATAGGGTCTTTCCGTCTGACCGCGGGAACCCCGCATCTTCACGGGGAATTCAATTTCACTGAGCCTGTGCTGGAGACAGTGGGGAAGTCGTTACGCCATTCGTGCAGGTCGGAACTTACCCGACAAGGAATTTCGCTACCTTAGGACCGTTATAGTTACGGCCGCCGTTTACCTGGGCTTCAGTTCGGAGCTTTCACTCCTCCCTTTAACCTTCAGGCACCGGGCAGGCGTCAGACCCTATACGTCGCATTGCTGCTTCGCAGAGCCCTGTGTTTTTGCTAAACAGTCGCTACCCCCTGGCTTGTGCCACTCATTCCTGCTTGCGCAAGGTGAGTCACGCTTATTCCGAAGTTACGCGTGCAATTTGCCGAGTTCCTTCAGCACAGTTCTCTCAAGCGCCTTGGTATGCTCTACCTGACCACCTGTGTCGGTTTCGGGTACGGTCTCTGCTGGAGTTATTTCCAGGGACGACGCCCCTGCAAGGACAATCCAATAAGCCCTTACAAGTTATGCCATCCGTCACTTCCAGCTGGTGCAGGAATATTTACCTGCTTCCCATCGACTACGCTTTTCAGCCTCGCCTTAGGGGCCGACTAACCCTGCGCAGATTAGCTTTACGCAGGAACCCTTGGTCTTTCGGCGACAGAGTTTCTCACTCTGTTTGTCGTTACTCATGTCAGCATTCTCACTTCCGATACCTCCAGCCAACCTCACGGTTGACCTTCACAGGCTTACGGAACGCTCCGCTACCGCTTGCAGTAAACTGCAAACCCATATCTTCGGCGCATGGCTTTAGCCCCGTTACATTTTCCGCGCAGGATCGCTTGATCAGTGAGCTGTTACGCTTTCTTTAAAGGATGGCTGCTTCTAAGCCAACCTCCTGATTGTCAAAGCAATCCCACATCGTTTCCCACTTAGCCATGACTTGGGGGCCTTAGATGATGGTTAGGGTTGTTTCCCTTTTCACGACGGACGTTAGCACCCGCCGTGTGTCTGCCCGATAGTTCTCTTGGGTATTCGGAGTTTGGTTAGTATTGGTACCGCTCGCGCAGCCCGCAACCATCCAGTGCTCTACCCCCCAAGGAATTCGTCGGACGCTCTACCTAAATAGATTTCGCGGAGAACCAGCTATGTCCAGGTTTGATTGGCCTTTCACCCCTATCCACAAGTCATCCGAGAATTTTTCAACATTCACCGGTTCGGTCCTCCAGTTAGTGTTACCTAACCTTCAACCTGCTCATGGATAGATCACCTGGTTTCGGGTCGTCATACGTCGAACTTAGCGCCCTATTCAGACTCGCTTTCGCTGCGCCTACACCTAACGGCTTAAGCTTGCTCGA
>NZ_JBIAFA010000010.1:0-3986 GCF_042869015.1 Brevundimonas sp. NPDC007368
CCTCACACACCGCCTTGCCGCGGGATGGAGCAGCCCGGTAGCTCGTCAGGCTCATAACCTGAAGGTCGCAGGTTCAAATCCTGCTCCCGCACCCAAGATTTTAACCCGCTATTCCAATCGGATAGCGGGTTTTTCTTTGTTCAAATTCCAGCGCCCCCGTGGAAGCCTCGTGGAAGCGGCAGGACCCCAAACGTAGGAGGGCAGGGGATCGAGATCACGATTGTGGGAGAGCTCCCCTACTCGCCAACTTGCTCCTGATATGCTTCAGCCCGATGCTGCGATCCTGCCCGACGTCCCGGTCGAGACGGCGGCCGAGGACGTCGCCCTGGGCCGAGATCAGATGACGGTGGCCTTGGCTACCATCTCGGGACAAAGATGACAGGCGCGGGACGCCGACCGGCCCTGGACATGACCATGACACCCTGTGAGCCCGGCGATCCCTGCTGGCCGTGGAGAGACCGACATTGCCCGACTTTTCCTTTCGCTTGTCGCCCGCTCCCGATCCAGCCGCTCCAACCGCCGACTACGAGGGCTTGGTCAAGCTGAGGCTCGCCCATGCGCCTGGCCGGAGCTATCTGATCCCCGAGCTGGTGCTCGCTCGGCTCGGACGCCGCCCGGGTTTCCCAATTTGCAATGTGCTTGTCCGGCTAACCGTGTGATCCTAAATGGATCTCATGTCGAGCGCTCCTGAGATGCCGCTGGATCTTCGCCTGCTGATGCAAGAATGCATTCTGGCGTTGTTCTGGCCCAAGAAGAAAATTGCCGAGTTTCTGTTGAGCGTGGGAACGCCTGCGGGGCTAGTCGCCGCGTCGGATGCGACGACGACCCGCTACGAACTGGTCGCGGACGTGTTCTCCAAGTTGAGCGCGCGTCCGGATCGAGGCTTCGTGGCGTTTCAGACCATGCTGGACCGGCTGTCGAATTGGACCCATTTCGACAGCTATTACTTCGACACCCTGAAAAAGCTGGATCGCGCCCAAGCTCAGGCCTGCATTGCCGGGCTGAAGGCAGCGGTATCGACGCGGAATGACGCGACCGAGCGACGACGCACAGCCGCGGAAACGAGCCAGAGGAAGCGGAGGACGACCGCCGACCTCGGCGCGTTGACGGCGGCATTCGGTAAGCTGTTCGGAACCTCGATGACCCCGCAGGCTCGCGGCTATTCGAATCATTTCTCAAACAGTTGTTCGACGGGCATGGCGTCGTCATGGGCGAGCCCTTTAGCCTCGCGGGCGAACAGATCGACGGGACGTTCAAGTTCAAGGGCGAGAACTATGTGGTGGAAGCCAAATGGCTCGATGCCGCCGCCAGCACCGGCGACCTCTACAAGTTCGCTCACAAGGTAGACGGAAAGATGTATGGGCGCGGGCTGTTCGTTTCGGTGAACGGCTTCTCCGATCCCGGTCTCGAGGCGATCGTTCGTGGCAAGCACATCAAGACCATACTGGTCGACGGCGAAGATTTGTCCGCCGTGCTCGAAGATCGCCTGACCTTGTTGGAGATGCTGGATTACAAGATCCGCGCTGCCCAGATTCGAGCCGATGTCTACGTCTGTGCCCTGCGCCACGCGAGCAAGATTTGATCCGCCTTGGCGCTGAGGCGGATGCGCTCGTCGCCGCCCCTGTCCGAGATCACCAGAAATCGCTCGTCTGTTGGGAACCAGCTCAGGGCCTCTATGGCGTGGGGGGTGAGGTCGCCTTGGCGGCGTAGTCGTCGAACGCGCCCGACGGGTCGCTGGACGTCAGCACGAAGCGGCCTTCGGGAGAAAGGGCGAGGCCGGAGTTGCCGGCGAGCCGGTGGCTGCAGATGGCGGGTCTGGAGGCCTCCGCCTCGGCGACTGGGGTGGCGGCGACCGCGCGTCCTGCAGTCAGGGCCAGGACGAGGTTAGACGCCAGGCATGCGGAAAGGCGCGCTGGTGAGCGGGTCATGACGAACTCTTTGATGAAGGGATGGATAGGGCGGTCAGTACCGCGGGCGTGGCCGGCTCAAGGCGATGGCGAAGCAGATCAGGAGCCACAGGCTTGTGCCGAGACGCAGTTCGGGAATCTCGAATATTCAGAAGAGGGACGCGGTCATGTGGGAGGGGGCGAGGGCCAGTCCTGCGGATTGCCGAACAGGGATTAGACGAGCAGCCGGCAGCCTAGAGTCATGACGACGACGGCTGTGACCCCATGCGCCCAGCAATGGGCTTTGCATCAGGACCTGCGGGCTCGACCCGCCCAGACCGCCCGCCGCGACATAGCCCGGCGCCAGCATGGCGAGTGTCCAGCAAGGCCGAGAGCGCATTGGCGGTACGGGCGCGGCCCTTCCCATGCTGGCGGGGCGCCGTTAAGCGCAATGGTGAAGCGTCTTCAGGCCTGGGCAGGGCTTGAACGATGGCGGTCAATGGTGGGAGGCGTGGGGGCTCACGCGATGTCCTGGATGTCTTATAGGGTCGGGCCATGACCTTCATTGCTCCGTCCGCCCGCCCCATCGACGCTCGGGAGCGTCGTGCTCGCATCCAGGCCCTGGCCGGCCTGCTGACCGCGCGGGGGCTTTCGGCGCTGCTGCTCGGCTCGACGACGTCGTTGCGCTATTTCACCGGCCTGGACTGGCATCCCTCGGAGCGTCTCACCGGCGCCCTGATCCATGCCGACGGGCGGGTGGAGTACGTCTGCCCGCGCTTTGAGCTGGACAAGGTCGGCGGCCTGACGACGGCGGAGGGCGCCATTCCCGGCGACATCCTGACCTGGGAAGAGGAAGAGAGTCCCTACGCCCTCGTCGCGAGCCGTCTTCCGCCGGGCGGAAAACTGGCGGTGGATGAACTGGTCGCGGTCTTTGTCTGGCTAGGGCTGGCCAGAGTCATGGGGCAGGCGCGTCTGGCCGATGGCGGCCCGCTAACTGCTGCTCTGCGCCGCATCAAGTCGCCCGCCGAAATCGCCCTGCTGACGCGGGCCAAGGCTATCACCCTTGAGGTGCAGCGCCGCACCCATGCCTGGCTCAAGGTCGGGGTGCTGACGTCCGAGGTGAAGCGGTTCATCGACGCCGAGCATCACGCCCTCGGCGGGGAGGGCGGTTCGTGGTTCTGCCTCGTCTCGTTCGGCGATGACACCTGCCTGCCGCACGGCGGCGAGGGCGACCGAGCCTTGCAGCGGAACGACGCGGTTCTGATCGACACGGGCACCCTGATCGACGGCTATCACTCGGACATCACCCGCACCTATGTCTTCGGCGAACCGACGCCCGAGTTCCGCACCGTGTGGGAGCATGAGAAGCAGGCTCAGGTCCTGGCTTTCGAGGCGGCGCAACTGGGCGCGACCTGCGAGAGCGTGGATGCGGCCGCGCGCGACTATCTCACCGGCCTCGGCTACGGCCCTGACTATCGACTGCCGGGCCTGCCCCATCGCACTGGCCACGGCGTCGGTCTGGATATCCATGAAGCGCCCAATCTGGTCCGTGGCGACCGCACGATCCTGGAGGCGGGCATGAGCTTCTCCAATGAGCCCATGCTGGTCATCCCGGGCCAGTTCGGCATACGGCTGGAGGACCACTTCTATATGAGCGACGCTGGCCCGGTCTGGTTCACCCAGCCGTCCTGCAGCCTGGACGATCCGTTCGGATCTCAGTGATCTCAACATTCTGAGATTCAGGGGTTGTGGACTCCGAGGGTGGTCCGTATAGACGCCGCTCGCTCGGAGACGGGCTGGCCCACGGGGGCTTCGGGAATGGATTTCCGGGGCTCTGGCGGGCACGGAGTTGAAAAACTTCTTGCCTTCATCAGTTGGTTCAGCTAGTTTTCGCGCTTCGATCAAATCGCTGATTTGCCGATGCGAGACGTGTCTTTGCTTCTCTGCGCGGGTTTCTGCGGCTTCGAAAGTCTCGGCTTTTGGGGCTTCGGAAAGTTCAGCGGATTGGTTGACATGGAGAATGGCTTTCCTTAGAAGGCCGCCTCCGCCGGGGTCTTCGGGTTCCGGGAGTGTTGAGAAAGTTCTTTAAAAAGAACTGGT
>NZ_JBIAFA010000011.1:0-1578 GCF_042869015.1 Brevundimonas sp. NPDC007368
GAGGCCGTGTAAAAACCTGTTGGGCCACGGGGAGACGGTAGTGGCGACGAGGCGCGGAGCGCCTCCTTCTCAGGCTCTGATCGCTTCCATCAGGGGCTTCGTTCCGAGCACCGCCATCACCCGCTTCATGTTGTAGGCGAGGATGTGGAGGCTGATCTCCGTCTTCACGTTTGGCAGCCGCTTCATCAGGAAGTGGGTGTGGCCCATCCAGGCCTTGATCGTGCCGAACGGGTGTTCGACCAGTCGTCGTCGGGTGCGCATGGCGCGGGGAGCGAGGTCCATCCGGGCCTGCAGCGCGTCGATCACCGCCTCATGCTCCCAGCGGGTGACCCGACGCTCGACGCTGGGGGTGCACTGGCTCTTGAGCGAGCAGCCGGTGCAACTGGCCCGGTTCCAGTAGCGGTGCAACGTCAGTCCCTTCTCGATGGTCGTCATGTGGCGCGGCAGCAGCGCGCCGGCCGGGCAGCGATAGACGTCCTGATCGGGCTGGTAGACGAAGTCCTGCTTGCCGAAGCGGCCCGCCGCTTTGGCGCCTGAGGTCAGGGGCTTGGGGACGTAGGGCGTCACGCCCATGGTCTCGCAGGCGAGGATCTCCTCGCCAGAGAAGTAGCCGCGGTCGGCCAGCACGTCGATCGCCTCGACGCCCATGGCGTCCTTGGCCTTGCCCGCCATCGAGGCGAGCTGATGCTTGTCCAGGCCGGTCATGACCACGTCGTGGGCGACGATCAGGTGATGCTCACCTTCGACGGCGGACTGGACGTTGTAGCCGACGATGCCGCTGCCTCGACCCGACGTCGCCATGGCCCGAGCGTCCGGATCGGTCAGGGAGACCTGGCCGTCGAGTGACGCCGCGACCTCGGCCTCCATCGCCTTGAGCATCGCCATCTGGGCCCGGAGCCGGTCGATCTTCTCGACCAGTCGCCCGGACCGCGCCTCGGCGGCCTCGCCCTCGTGACGATCCGCCGTGTCGAGGTCCTGCAGATAGCCGGCGATGTGCTCGGCGACCTGCTCGATGCGCCGCTTGACCTTGTAGGCGGTGAAGTTCCTGTCGCGGGTGTTCACCGCCTTGAACTTCGAACCGTCGATCGCGACCAGGGCTGATCCGAACAGGCCGAGCTGGCGGCACAGCACCACGAACTGGGCGCACGCCGCCTGGATCGCCGGGCCGTTCTCGCGGCGGAAGTCGGCGATGGTCTTGTGGTCCGGCGCCAGTCGCCCCGTCAGCCACATCAGCTCGACGTTGCGCTGCGCCTCGCGCTCCAGCCGCCGGCTGGACTGCACCTTGTTCAGATAGCCGTAGACGTAGAGCTTCAGCAGCATGGCCGGGTGATAGGCGGGCCGGCCCGTCGCCGCCGGCGTCATGCCCTCAAAGCCCAGACCCTTCAGATCCAGCTCGTCGACGAAGACATCGACCACCCGGACCGGATTATCCTCGGCCACATAGTCGTCGAGACACTCGGGAAGCAGCGTCTGCTGCCGGCGATCGGCGCCCTGAACGAAGCGGCTCATACCCACCTCCTGCTGACCCGGAAGGCTATCCTAATTCGCTCGATCGGGAGGCGTTTTCACACAGCCTCG
>NZ_JBIAFA010000012.1:0-1385 GCF_042869015.1 Brevundimonas sp. NPDC007368
CATGACTGTCGATGACCTGATCCTTGTGAGCGTGGACGATCACGTGATTGAGCCTCCTGGGGCGTTCACGCCGCACTGGCCGGCGCATCTGAAGGGCCGCGAGCCGAAGATCGAGCAGAGGGACGGCCGCGACGTCTGGATGTTCGAGGAGAAGGCGGCGGGCTACATGGGGCTGAACTCGGTGGTGGGCCGTCCCAAGGAAGAATACGGGATGGAGCCGCTCAACTACGAGCAGATGCGCCGGGGCACCTGGGACATCAAGGCGCGGGTGGAGGACATGGACGCCAACGGCATCCTGGGGTCGCTCTGCTTCCCGACCTTCCCGGGCTTCGCCGGGGCGCGTTTCCAGACGGCGTCGCGCCAGGACCCCGAAGTCGCCCTGGCGGCCATCCGGGCCTACAACGACTGGCACTGCTTTGACTGGGCGGGCGCAGCGCCGGGGCGCTTCATTCCGCTGATGCTGACGCCCTTCTGGGACATGCAGGCGGCGGTGGCCGAGGTGGAGCGGATGGTCAAGCTGGGCGTGCACGCCCTGTCCTTCTCGGACAATCCGGCGCTGTCGGGCTGGCCGTCGATCCATGATCCCTATTGGGATCCGCTGTGGAAGGTCTGCGCCGACAACCAGGTGGTGATCTGCTGCCACATCGGCACGGGGGCGGCGGCGAACCACGCCTCGGACCTGTCGCCGATCGACGCCTGGATCACCTCGATGCCGATCTCGATCGCCAACTCGGCGGCCGACTGGATCTGGGGGCCGATGTGGAAGAAGTTCCCGACGCTGAAGATGGCGCTGTCGGAAGGCGGGATCGGCTGGATTCCGTATCTGCTGGAGCGGGCTGACTTCACCCACGGTCACCACAACGCCTGGACCAACTCCAACTTCGGCCCCGGCAAGATGCCGAGCGACATCTACAAGAAACACATCATCAGCTGCTTCATCGAGGACAAGTTCGGCCTGGCGAACCTGGACTACATCGGCGAGGACATGGTCATGTACGAGTGCGACTATCCGCACTCCGATTCCGTCTGGCCGCACTCGGCCGACAAGCTGTGGGCCGATCTTCAGGGCCTGTCGCGCGAGACTATCGACAAGATCACCCACATCAATGCGATGCGGGAGTTCTCCTATGATCCCTTCTCGGTGCTGAAGCGCGAGGACTGCACGGTCGGCGCCCTCAAGCGCAAGGCGGCGGCGGTGCCGGTGGACACCGATCCCCTGCTGGGGCTCGGCGGGGCCGCGCCGCAGCGTGAGGCGGGCAAGCCGGTGACCTCGGGCGACATCAACCGCATGTTCGAGAACGCTTCGGCGGAATCGACGGTCTCGGGCCGTCGCTAGGCGCGCTCTCTCCCCGGAGCGCCCACTGAAACGCCCGCCGGAACACTCC